>NZ_JBIBEP010000060.1:0-1002 GCF_042955185.1 Streptomyces sp. NPDC012474 | reverse complement strand
CCGGCGGCGATCAGCCGGTCGACCATCCGCATGGCGGTGGACGGGGCGACCCGGAGCAGGTCGGCGAGGGTGACGAGTTTGGTGGCGCCGCGTGTGGACAGCACCACGAGCATTCTGAACTGCGGCAGCGTCACCCGTTCCTCGACAGCGGCGAGGGAGCGCGCGGAGACCCCCACCAGCAGGCGGGACGCGGTCAGCACCGACCGGGTCACCACGTCCACGTCGTCCATCGTCCCCGCGGGGGTCTCACGCTCCGGCATGCGTCCTTTCTACCGTGCGGAAGTACCCGCTCACTCACGCGGTGGGAGCAGATTTTCCTTCCCCATGACCGTGGTAGCGCAGCAGGAGCATCGCGGCGTCGTCGTGGGGCGGTCCGACGGAGTGCTGGGCCAGATCCTCCCGCAGGGCCTCCAGGGCGCGGTGCGCGTCCGGGTTCTTCAGCAGGTGCGCGCGCTCACCGACGGGATAGAAGCGGCCGTCCTCGTCGCGGGCCTCGGTGACGCCGTCGGTGTACAGCAGAAGCTGCTCGCCCGGGGCGAAGCCCACCCGATAGGGTCCCGGGCCCTCGCTTCCGTGTGCCCCGAGGCCCAACGGCAGCGCGAAGGAGTGCGGTTGCGGGAAGTCGACCGTGCCGTTACTGCGCACGATCATCGGGGCCGGATGCCCGTAGTTGAGGAAGACCACCTCGTGAGCCGTGCCGATCTCGGCGAGAATCGCGGTGACGAACTTCTCCCCTTCCAGTTCCCGGGCCACACTCCGCTCCAGGCGGTCGCCCAGCCCCGACAGGTCGGCCTCGTCGTACGCCGCCTCACGGAAGGCACCCAGCACCACGGCCGCTGTCTCCACCGCGGCCAGGCCCTTGCCCTGGACGTCTCCGACGATGACCCGCACACCGTGCGGGGAGGCCACCACCTCGTACAGGTCCCCACCGATCCGGGCCTCGGCCACCGCCGAGGTGTAGGACACCGCGGCGTGCAGCGGACCCGCCGTCAACGGCACGGG
>NZ_JBIBEP010000059.1:0-1023 GCF_042955185.1 Streptomyces sp. NPDC012474 | reverse complement strand
ACTAGTGTGATGCGCCAGAAATCCTGAGGGTTAGTTTTCCTCTGTTTTCTGGTTGTCGGTTCCGACCTTGGTGAGGTAGTCGGCGAGGGAGTTGAGGATCTCGTCGGCGGTCTTGGTCCAGGTGAAGGGCCTGGGGTTCTCGTTCCATCCGTCGATCCATGCCTTGATGTCGTCCTCCAGAGCTTTCACGGAGGTGTGGACGCCGCGGCGGATGAGTTTGTCGGTCAGCAGGCCGAACCACCGCTCGACCTGGTTCATCCAGGAGGAGCCGGTCGGGGTGAAGTGGACGTGGAAGCGGGGGTGTCTGCCGAGCCACGTCTTGATCTCGGCGGTGTTGTGAGTGGCGTAGTTGTCGCACACAAGGTGGACGTCGAGGCCGGCGGGCACCGCCTTGTCGATCGTGACCAGGAACTTCTTGAACTCGATCGCCCGGTGGCGGCGGTGCAGCTCGGATATGACGGTGCCGTCGGCGATGTTGAAGGCGGCGAACAGGCTGGTGATGCCGTGCCGCAGATAGTCGTGGGTACGCCGCTCGGGCATGCCCGGCATCATCGGCAGCACCGGCTGCGAGCGGTCCAGCGCCTGGATCTGGGACTTCTCGTCCACACACAGCACCACCGCCTTCTCGGGCGGGTGGTGGTACAGGCCGACCACGTCGACGACCTTGGCGACGAACTGCGGGTCGGTGGAGAGTTTGAAGGAGTCCTGCAGGTGCGGCTTGAGGTCGAACCGCTTCCAGATCCGCCCGATGGTCGATTTCGACAGGCCGGTGCGCTGGGCCATCGAGGCCCGCGACCAGTGCGTGTCCTGGCCCGGAGTGGACTCCAATGTCGCCACGATGACGTCCTCGACCTGATCGAGCAGGATCGAGGGCGGCCGGCCCACCCGGGGCTCGTCGGACAGGCCGTCGAGGCGTTTGACGATGAACCTCGCACGCCAGCGTTCCACGGTCGACTCATCAACACCGAGGTCGGCCGCGGCCTGCCGGTTCGTCCCGCCCTCCGCGCAGCGCAGCACGATCTT
>NZ_JBIBEP010000058.1:0-1039 GCF_042955185.1 Streptomyces sp. NPDC012474 | reverse complement strand
GCGGGGGCGTTGACGCCGGAGGTGGAGGAGGTCCTGGCGCGGCATCCGCTGCGGGATCTGGTCACCAGCAGCGAGCCGCTGCCGCTGCTGGTGGAACGGGAGCGGGCGCTGTACGGGTCCTGGTACGAGTTCTTCCCGCGTTCGGAGGGCACGCGCGAGCAGCCGCACGGCACGTTCGCCACGGCGTCCCGCAGACTCCCGGCGATCGCGGCGATGGGCTTCGACGTGGTCTACCTGCCGCCGATCCACCCGATCGGCAGCACGTTCCGCAAGGGGAGGAACAACACCCTCTCCCCCGGCCCGGACGATGTCGGCGTGCCCTGGGCGATCGGCTCGCCCGAGGGCGGTCACGACGCCGTGCACCCGGACCTGGGCACGCTGGAGGACTTCGTCCGGTTCGTGCGGCGGGCGCGGGAGCTGGGCATGGAGGTGGCGCTGGACTTCGCTTTGCAGTGCTCCCCGGACCATCCCTGGGTGCAGAAGCATCCGGAGTGGTTCCACCACCGCCCGGACGGCACCATCGCCTATGCGGAGAACCCGCCGAAGAAGTACCAGGACATCTACCCCATCGCCTTCGACGCCGACATGGACGGCCTGGTCGCCGAGACGGTGCGGGTGCTGCGGCACTGGATGGACTGCGGGGTGCGGATCTTCCGGGTGGACAATCCGCACACCAAGCCGGTGGTGTTCTGGGAGCGGGTCATCGGGGAGGTCAACCGCACCGACCCGGATGTGATCTTCCTGGCGGAGGCCTTCACCCGGCCGGCGATGATGCACACCCTGGCCCAGATCGGCTTCCAGCAGTCGTACACGTACTTCACCTGGCGCGACACCAAGCAGGAGCTGACCGAGTACCTGACGGAGCTCTCCGGTGAGGCCGCGTCCTACATGCGGCCGAACTTCTTCGCCAACACCCCCGACATCCTGCCCGCCTACCTCCAGCACGGCGGCCGGCCCGCCTTCGAGGTCCGGGCCGTGCTCGCGGCGACCCTCTCTCCCACCTGGGGCATCTACTCCGGCTACGAGCTGTGTGAGAACA
>NZ_JBIBEP010000057.1:0-1053 GCF_042955185.1 Streptomyces sp. NPDC012474 | reverse complement strand
CACGGCCTACACCCTTACCCCGGGACAACCACCGCCCGGGATGGACTACCTTCCTGCGTCACCCCATCACTCACCTACTAACCGCTTGGTTCGGCGGCTCCACCACTTTCCTTTCCCCGAAGGGTCCGGAACGGCTTCACGGCCTTAGCATCACGATGCTCGATGTTTGACGCTTCACAGCGGGTACCGGAATATCAACCGGTTATCCATCGACTACGCCTGTCGGCCTCGCCTTAGGTCCCGACTTACCCTGGGCAGATCAGCTTGACCCAGGAACCCTTAGTCAATCGGCGCACACGTTTCTCACGTGTGTATCGCTACTCATGCCTGCATTCTCACTCGTGAACCGTCCACAACTCGCTTCCGCGGCTGCTTCACCCGGCACACGACGCTCCCCTACCCATCCACACAGGCGTTGGCCCTATTGTGTGAATGACACGACTTCGGCGGTACGCTTGAGCCCCGCTACATTGTCGGCGCGGAATCACTAGACCAGTGAGCTATTACGCACTCTTTCAAGGGTGGCTGCTTCTAAGCCAACCTCCTGGTTGTCTCTGCGACTCCACATCCTTTCCCACTTAGCGTACGCTTAGGGGCCTTAGTCGATGCTCTGGGCTGTTTCCCTCTCGACCATGGAGCTTATCCCCCACAGTCTCACTGCCGCGCTCTCACTTACCGGCATTCGGAGTTTGGCTAAGGTCAGTAACCCGGTAGGGCCCATCGCCTATCCAGTGCTCTACCTCCGGCAAGAAACACACGACGCTGCACCTAAATGCATTTCGGGGAGAACCAGCTATCACGGAGTTTGATTGGCCTTTCACCCCTAACCACAGGTCATCCCCCAGGTTTTCAACCCTGGTGGGTTCGGTCCTCCACGAAGTCTTACCTCCGCTTCAACCTGCCCATGGCTAGATCACTCCGCTTCGGGTCTTGAGCGCGCTACTATATCGCCCTATTCGGACTCGCTTTCGCTACGGCTTCCCCACACGGGTTAACCTCGCAACACACCGCAAACTCGCAGGCTCATTCTTCAAAAGGCACGCAGTCACGAGA
>NZ_JBIBEP010000056.1:0-1078 GCF_042955185.1 Streptomyces sp. NPDC012474 | reverse complement strand
GATCCCGAGGACGTCAACCTCTTCCCCACCGAACAGGGAGGGTGAGCCATGGCAGCCACCCTCACCGCGGGGGCCCCCGCCCGTCCGCGCAAGCTGCTGGCTTCGCGGCGGACCCGGGTCGGGATCCTCTACGCGCTGCCCGTCGTCGTCTATCTCCTGGTGCTGTTCGTCTACCCGATCTTCTCCACGCTGCTGCTGAGCCTGAAGGACGCCGACGGCTCGTTCACGCTGCACTGGTACGCCGACGCGCTGACCGGCGTGAACCTGTCGGTGCTGTTCACCACGCTGCGGATCTCCGCAGAGACGGCGGTGCTGAGCCTGGTCTTCGGGTTCGTCCTGGCCCAGGCGATCACCCGGCTCAAGCCCATCCTGGCGGGCCTGGCGATGCTGGTCGTGGTCGTCCCGCACTTCGTCTCCGCGCTGGTACGCACGTACGGCTGGATCATCATGCTCGGTGACAAGGGCCTGGTGAACGAGACCCTGACCGCCATGTCGGTCCCCGGAACGCCGTACCAGCTGCTCTACAACGAGCTCGGTGTGGTCATCGGCACCACCTCCATGATGCTTCCCTACACGGTGCTGCTGCTGTACGGGGTGATGCGCGGGGTGGACCGCAGGCTGCTCGCCGCCGCGTCCAGCATGGGCGCGGGCAAGGTGACGATCTTCCGGCGGATCTATCTGCCGCTGGTCGCTCCCGGGCTGGCCAGTGCCGGGCTGCTCAGCTTCATCCTGTCGCTGGGTTACTACATCACCCCGGCCCTGATGGGCGGACCGAACCAGACGATGATCGCCACTCTCATCAACCAGCAGGTCACCAAGGAGAACCAGTGGAACGGAGCGGCCGCCCAGGGCGTCATCCTGCTGGTCCTCACCCTGGCCGGACTGCTGCTGGTCAAGCTCGTCAGCTCCCTGGGCGCCAGCCGTAAGAAGAGGAGCGCGTGATGATGGAACTGCGCAAGACCCTCGCCGGCCGCATCGCCCTGACCGCGGTCGCCACCGTGATCCTGCTGTTCCTGGCGCTGCCGATCGTCGTCATCCTGGTCACCTCCTTCAGCAGCAACGCCTTCTCCGCGTTCCC
>NZ_JBIBEP010000055.1:0-1131 GCF_042955185.1 Streptomyces sp. NPDC012474 | reverse complement strand
GGACTCGCTTTCGCTACGGCTTCCCCACACGGGTTAACCTCGCAACACACCGCAAACTCGCAGGCTCATTCTTCAAAAGGCACGCAGTCACGAGATGGAAGCAAGCTTCCATCCGACGCTCCCACGGCTTGTAGGCACACGGTTTCAGGTACTATTTCACTCCCCTCCCGGGGTACTTTTCACCATTCCCTCACGGTACTATCCGCTATCGGTCACCAGGGAATATTTAGGCTTAGCGGGTGGTCCCGCCAGATTCACACGGGATTTCTCGGGCCCCGTGCTACTTGGGTGTCTCTCAAACGAGCCGTTGATGTTTCGACTACGGGGGTCTTACCCTCTACGCCGGACCTTTCGCATGTCCTTCGCCTACATCAACGGTTTCTGACTCGTCTCACGGCCGGCAGACCGTGAAAGAGAGATCCCACAACCCCGCATACGCAACCCCTGCCGGGTCTCACACGTATACGGTTTAGCCTCATCCGGTTTCGCTCGCCACTACTCCCGGAATCACGGTTGTTTTCTCTTCCTGCGGGTACTGAGATGTTTCACTTCCCCGCGTTCCCTCCACTTGCCCTATGTGTTCAGGCAAGGGTGACAGCCCATGACGACTGCCGGGTTTCCCCATTCGGAAACCCCCGGATCAAAGCCTGGTTGACGGCTCCCCGGGGACTATCGTGGCCTCCCACGTCCTTCATCGGTTCCTGGTACCAAGGCATCCACCGTGCGCCCTTAAAAACTTGGCCACAGATGCTCGCGTCCACTGTGCAGTTCTCAAACAACGACCAGCCACCCATCACCCCACCCTTACAGGCGAGTTCACTGGGGCCGGCACCCGAGGAAAAGTTCATTCCCTCAGACACCCAACAGCGTGCCCGGCCAAGCCCCGTCCGAAGATCATGCGTTCCACACTCTTGCGAGCAGTACTAGCAGCCTCCGACCCGAAACCCTGGCCGAATAGTCAACGTTCCACCCATGAGCAACCAGCATCAGACATTCGCCGATGTACTGGCCTCTGACCTCGTCCCGAAGGACTCGGTAAGAAGTGCTCCTTAGAAAGGAGGTGATCCAGCCGCACCTTCCGGTACGGCTACCTTGTTACGACTTCGTCCCAATCGCCAGTCCCACCTTCGA
>NZ_JBIBEP010000054.1:0-1167 GCF_042955185.1 Streptomyces sp. NPDC012474 | reverse complement strand
TGCCAGCCGGTCCAGGAGCGGCCCTCGAAGTGGTCCAGGCCGAGGCCGTGTTTGAGTTCGCGGTAGTCGTGCTCGATGCGCCAGCGGATCTTGGCCAGTCGGACCAGTTCAGCAAGCGGGGTGCCGGCGGGCAGGTTGGACAGCCAGTAGTCGGTGGGTGCTTCGGCGTCTTCGGGCCACTCGGCCAGCAGGGTGACCTCGGGCAGGACACCGTCCCAGTGGCCGTCTTCGGTGGTGGCGGCGGCCTGGGCCAGGCGGCGGGCTCGGACGCCGGCCGGCCGCACCCGCACGGCCAGAAAGCGCGAGCGCATCGGCCCGCGGGAGCCTTCCCGCCAGGTGACCTCGGTGAACGCCTGCCGTCCATGGCCGGCCGCGAGTACGGCGACCGGGGACGGCTTGTCGCGGTAGCGGGGCTGCGGCTTGCGGCCGTTTCCCGACCAGGCCGGGGCAGTGGGCTGCGCGTCGTGCGGGTGGACGGTCACGTCCGAACGGATGGCCACGACATAGCCGATGCCCCGGCTGGCCAGGCCGTCGCGGAAGTCGGCGTTCTGCCCGTAGCCGGCATCGGCCACCACCACCGGCGGCACCAGACCCCACCCGGCCAGCTCATCGATAGTGTCCAGAGCCAGGCGCCACTTCTCCCGGTGCCCGACCTCTGGCGGCATCCCGGTCTTGTGCCGCCGTCCAACGTCGTGCGCCCACTCCTGGGGCACGAACAACCGCCACTGCAGCGGACAGGACGCAGTGTCGGAGACCGCGTGCACGCTCACCGCGACCTGGCAGTTGGCCTGCTTGCCCAGCGCCCCGCAATACTGACGGGCGACCGCCACCGACATCTTCCCGTCCTTGGGGAACGACACGTCATCGACCGCCCAGGCGTCCGGGCCGATCTGCGGCACCATCCGCTCCGCGATCCGCCGCTGCACCGGCACCGGATCCCACGTCGACTGGTTCACGAACTGCTGCAGGTTCTGCTCGTTGCCGTCCGGCAGCCGCTCCGCCATCGGCTGGATCGACTTGCGCCGCCCGTCCAGCAACAGCCCCCGCAGGTAGCAGTCGCCCTTCGCCCGCTGATCCTTGCGTGGCACCGACGCGAACACGTCAGCCACGAATACGGCCAACTTCGCCCGAGCACGGTTCACTTCATGTGCATCCACACACCCAACA
>NZ_JBIBEP010000053.1:0-1440 GCF_042955185.1 Streptomyces sp. NPDC012474 | reverse complement strand
AACACAGTGGACGCGAGCAACTGAGGACAAGCCCTCGGCCTATTAGTACCGGTCAACTCCACACGTTACCGTGCTTCCATATCCGGCCTATCAACCCAGTCGTCTACTGGGAGCCTTACCCTCTCAAGGAGGTGGGAATACTCATCTCGAAGCAGGCTTCCCGCTTAGATGCTTTCAGCGGTTATCCCTCCCGAACGTAGCCAACCAGCCATGCCCTTGGCAGGACAACTGGCACACCAGAGGTTCGTCCGTCCCGGTCCTCTCGTACTAGGGACAGCCCTTCTCAATATTCCTACGCGCACAGCGGATAGGGACCGAACTGTCTCACGACGTTCTAAACCCAGCTCGCGTACCGCTTTAATGGGCGAACAGCCCAACCCTTGGGACCGACTCCAGCCCCAGGATGCGACGAGCCGACATCGAGGTGCCAAACCATCCCGTCGATATGGACTCTTGGGGAAGATCAGCCTGTTATCCCCGGGGTACCTTTTATCCGTTGAGCGACGGCGCTTCCACAAGCCACCGCCGGATCACTAGTCCCGACTTTCGTCCCTGCTCGACCCGTCGGTCTCACAGTCAAGCTCCCTTGTGCACTTACACTCAACACCTGATTGCCAACCAGGCTGAGGGAACCTTTGGGCGCCTCCGTTACTCTTTAGGAGGCAACCGCCCCAGTTAAACTACCCATCAGACACTGTCCCTGATCCGGATCACGGACCCAGGTTAGACATCCAGCACGACCAGACTGGTATTTCAACGACGACTCCCCCTGAACTGGCGTCCAGAGTTCACAGTCTCCCAGCTATCCTACACAAGCCGAACCGAACACCAATATCAAACTGTAGTAAAGGTCCCGGGGTCTTTCCGTCCTGCTGCGCGAAACGAGCATCTTTACTCGTAGTGCAATTTCACCGGGCCTATGGTTGAGACAGTCGAGAAGTCGTTACGCCATTCGTGCAGGTCGGAACTTACCCGACAAGGAATTTCGCTACCTTAGGATGGTTATAGTTACCACCGCCGTTTACTGGCGCTTAAGTTCTCAGCTTCGCCCCACCGAAATGGAGCTAACCGGTCCCCTTAACGTTCCAGCACCGGGCAGGCGTCAGTCCGTATACATCGCCTTACGGCTTCGCACGGACCTGTGTTTTTAGTAAACAGTCGCTTCTCGCTGGTCTCTGCGGCCACCCCCAGCTCACCGTGTAAAACGGATCACCAGTGATGGCCCCCCTTCTCCCGAAGTTACGGGGGCATTTTGCCGAGTTCCTTAACCATAGTTCACCCGAACGCCTCGGTATTCTCTACCTGACCACCTGAGTCGGTTTAGGGTACGGGCCGCCATGAAACTCGCTAGAGGCTTTTCTCGACAGCATAGGATCATCCACTTCACCACAATCGGCTCGGCATCAGGTCTCAGCCTTATGTGATCCGGATTTACCTGGA
>NZ_JBIBEP010000052.1:0-1667 GCF_042955185.1 Streptomyces sp. NPDC012474 | reverse complement strand
TAGCCTCGCGCTTTCACGTGGCAGGGCGTCCGGTAGGTGATCAGAAACGCGGAGAGTGCTCCTGACCTGCAACGATGTGACTTGTCTAGGGTCCAGGTCGTCGCGTGAAAGAAGCACTCTCCAGGTGAAGAAGCGTATCGGGTCCTACCCGTGTGTCCGTACCGAAGGTGGTGGTCGCGGGGTGGTCTCCCAGGCCGGCGGTGTGCTGCTGGTGGAGACGATCCACAAGACCGGCCTGGACAGGGCGATATCGGTGGCGTTGGCGCCGTGGCGCAAGTCGCGGGCGGTGCATGATCCGGGCAAGGTCCTGCTGGATGTGGTGCTGGCGGTCGCGCTGGGCGGGGACTGCCTGGCGGATGTGGGCATGCTTCGGGCCGAGCCGGCCGTGTTCGGGCCGGTCGCCTCCGACCCGACGGTCTCCCGCCTGATCGACACCCTTGCCGCCTCGGGCGAGAAGGCACTGACCGCCATCCGCACAGCCCGGTCCGAAGTCCGCTGCCGGGTCTGGACGTTGGCCCGCGACCGGGCTCCGGACGCCGGTGGGCAGGTCACCGTGGATCTGGACGGAGTGCTGGTCATCGCCCACTCGGACAAGCAGGACGCCGCCCCGACCTGGAAGAAGACCTACGGTCACCACCCGCTGATGGGCTTCGTCGACCACGGCCCCGGTGGCACCGGTGAACCTGTCGCCTCCCTTCTGAGGGCGGGCAACGCGGGCTCGAACACGGCCGCCGACCACATCGAGGCCGCCCGCCTCGCCCTCGCTCAGCTGCCCACGAAGTACCGGCGCGGGCGGCAGACCTTGATCCGCTGCGATTCCGCGGGCGGCACCCACGAGTTCGTCGCCTGGCTCGCCCAGCGCGGGCGCTGGCTGTCCTACTCGGTCGGCATGGTGATCACCGAGGCCATTCACCAGCACGTCCTGAAGATCCCGGCATCGGCATGGACACCGGCCGTCGAGGCCGGCGGCGAGGTCCGCGACGGGGCCTGGGTCGCCGAACTCACCGGCGACCTGCTTGAGGGCTGGCCGAAGGGCATGCGGCTGATCGTCCGCAAGGAACGGCCGCATCCCGGGGCCCAGTTGAGGATCACGGATGCGGACGGCATGCGGATCACCTGCTTTGCTACCAACACCGCCGGCCGTCCCAGCGCCGAACTCGAGCTCCGTCACCGGCTGCGGGCCCGGGCCGAGGACCGCATCCGAGCTGCCCGCGCGACGGGCCTGCGGAACCTGCCCCTGCACGACACCGCACAGAACAAGGTCTGGCTGGAGATCGTCCAGATCGCTCTCGACCTGCTGGCCTGGATGCCCATGCTCGCCCTGACCGGCCAGACCCGGCTCTGGGAACCCCGCCGCCTCCGCTTCCGCCTGTTCTCCGCAGCCGCCCAGCTCGTCACCACCGGCCGGCGCCGCATCCTCCGCCTCGCGGCCCACTGGCCCTGGACCCGGGAGATCACAGACGCCCTCGCACGGCTCGCACTCCTGCCGAACCCCGGCTGACCAGCAGCTTCCCTACCCCTGCGAGTAGCACCACCCCACCCGGAGCAGTGGAACCCGGCGCCCACCCGACGCGACACTCGGGCCCACGGCCTGCCCGGCATCAGCCACCGAAAGCGAAACGGCCCACCGACTCCGTCGGCGGACCGTCAAGAAAGATCGAGGCTAG
>NZ_JBIBEP010000050.1:0-2862 GCF_042955185.1 Streptomyces sp. NPDC012474 | reverse complement strand
CGGTCGTGCTGTCCGCCGCCCGGCAGATCAACGGGCTGGTGCGGCTCGGTGAGACTCTGCGAGCCGCGTTGAACACCGTGGCCGCCTACGATCCCGAGTGGCTGGCCGACTGGGCTCCGCCTGAGTGGTTCGACCGGTACGCGATCCGGTTTGAGGACACCCGGCTACCCAAGGGGAAGACCAAGCAGATCGAGCTGATCGAGCAGATCGGTGCTGACGGGTTCAGCCTCCTTGCGGCCCTGTACGGACCGGACGCTCCTCCGTCCCTACGGCTGCTTCCGCGGGTTCAGTCCCTGCGGCAGATGTGGATCCAGCAGTACTTCGTCGACAACGGGCAAGTCCGTCGCCGGGACCTCAAAGACCGGCCGCCGGGCGCGGAGCGACTGGTCACGCCCTACGACACCGACGCTCGCGGCAGCGTGAAACGCGGCGTCTTTTGGGACGGCTACAAGGTCCACCTCACCGAGACCTGCGAGCCGGACAGCCCGAACCTGATCACACACGTCGCCACGACCGACTCCACCGTCCAGGACGTGCGGCTGGTCGCCCCGATCCACGCCCACCTCGCCGAGCGCGACCTCCTGCCCGACCGCCACCTGGTCGACGCGGGCTACGCAACGGCCAGGGAAGTGGTCACTGCCCGCCAAAAGCACAAAGTGAACCTGGTGGGCCCGATCCTCGCCTCCACCAGCTGGCAGACCAAGGACGGCGGCTTCTCCCAGACAGACTTCGCCATCGACTGGGAGAACCGGCAGGTGACCTGTCCCAACGGCGCGACCAGCAGCCGCTGGGCCGAAGACCGCTCCCAGGAGGGGGCAGCCGTGATCCGAGCACGGTTTCCGCCGGCTGCCTGCCGTCCATGCAAGACCCAAGAGCAGTGCACCCGTTCGAACAGCAAGTGGGACATGGGCCGTCGGATCACCCTCCGGCCGCAAGCTGAGTATGAGGTGATTCAGCAGGCGCGGGCCCAGGAAGAGACCCAGGAGTGGAAGGAACAGTACGCACACCGGGCTGGTGTCGAAGGCACGATCTCCCAGGGTGTTCGAGCTTTCGGCCTGCGACGATGCCGCTATCATGGTCTGGCCAAAGCCCGACTGCAACACCAACTAACCGCCACCGCGATGAACTTCCACCGTCTCAATGCCTGGTGGACCAACACCCCTCGGGCGCGGACTCGCGTTTCTCACCTGGCAGCCCTCCGGCCCACTGGGAGGTGTGCAAGCTGAAGTTGCTGGTCACAGGGCTGGCGTGAGTGGGCATCGGGATGCTCGTCCTGGTCGCCGGCAGGTGACATTTGGTAAAGATCGTCGGTCATCGGGCGACTTCGCGGTTCGTGAGGACCAGCAAGGCCCTGACCAAGGCGGTCACCCAGGCCCGCCAAGATTCTTAACAGCAGCCCCAGCCCGAAAACGCCAGCGGGGCTCCCCGCCCACAAGAACGGGAAGCTCCACCTGCCAGCCTGCGCTGGTCAACCGGCCATGGCGGCCACGACCAGCGCAACAGCCGCACCGCACAGCAGCACCACAAGCGGCCATGCCAGCCGGTCGCGCCCGGTACGCCTGCGCCACAGCACCAGCCACAGCGCGCACGCCGCCACGAACACGACCGTCACACCGCTCAGCTCGTCCTCCCGCCACGCCACCCGCACGGTGCCAGGGTCAGCACCCCATACAAGCAGCGCGACGAGGACGCCCACGGTCAGAGCGCACACCGCTTCCAGCAGCCTGCTCACACGGTGCCCTTCTTCTCCGGCGCCTTCGTCAGGTCAGTGCGCGGGCGGAACGGACGGCTTGACCTCGACGGTCTCCGTCTTGCGGCCTTCTGCGTCCGTGCTGGTGGACCGCTTCTCCCCGGCGCGAGGACCAGCCAGGGGCCCCTGGGGCGCACCGGACTCCGCGAGATTGACGCGCGTCTTGACCATGAGGGTCTTGCCGTTTGCGTCCTTGACCACCTTGCCGTCCGCCCCGATCAGCGGCATCTCTTCGGGCATCTTGGACACGTCCACCGTGCCGTCGGGGTTCACCCACTCCGGGGTGGGCGGCGCCGGTGGCACCGCGGCCTTCTCGGCCTGCCTGCTGTCGGCGGAGCGGGGCGCCTCATCAGCGGAGGCGTTCACCGCCAGGGCGCCCAGCAGCAGCACCCCGGCCACCGCTCCCACAGCGAGGGATACACGGGTCTTCTTCATGCGTGGTGTCTCCAGCCCTTGCAGGTTACGGCTCGATGAAGTGCTGTCCGGACCAGATCGGAACGTTGCCCCCGTACCAGGAGCCGCCGTAGTAGACGTTGCCCCCGCCCTTGGTGGCGTAATAGCCGCCGCCGCAGGGCGGCACGATCCCGAAATCGTAGGCGAGTTCCATCTTGGAGGTCTCGGTGGTGTTGGCGTAGCCGCTCCAGGTGCCGTCGGGATTCTGGGTGCCCATGAGCTGCCTGCACACGCCCCACTTGGTGCCGTCCCACTTGAAGTACTGCCATCCGGTCTTGAGATCGCCCGGGTTCCGGTTCCAGACCAGGATGCATGACTGTGCGATGGGGATGCCGGAGGCGGCCAGCGCATAGGACTTGGCGTAGCCGCCTCTGCCGCCGTGGGAGACCTCCGCGTAGGTGTACAGGCACTTGGAGGAGTCGGTGTTGGCCCAGACCTCGTCGGACTGGTACACGTAGTGCGCCTGGGCGGCGGTGGCGGTGGTGAACACCAGCATCAGGGATGCACCGAAGGCGATCAGGGCGCCGAGCGGCCGGGTTAATCGGCGTCTTGCCCGTGGCGCGGGGTGTCGGGTGGGTTTCACATGGATCCTCTCATCTTGTTCGTGCACGGCTGATGCGGGCCGCTGGTGCCGGCCCGCACACGTGTTTGACCTTATG
>NZ_JBIBEP010000049.1:0-5424 GCF_042955185.1 Streptomyces sp. NPDC012474 | reverse complement strand
CTCCCTCGCCGACTACCTCACCAAGGTCGGAACCGACAACCAGAAAACAGAGGAAAACTAACCCTCAGGATTTCTGGCGCATCACACTAGTGCTGCGACCGGAAAGGCTCACCGGCTTGCGACGCCCGGCACGGCACCTCGCCGCGTTGTCGCATCACCCGAGTACATCCAGTACGCGAGCGATCCTCCGCCTTGCGATGCACCGCACCGGACGCCGCAAGCCTTCCGGCAAACCCTTCCGGTCACAGCACCAGAGCCCGCGTCGCACCGCCACCGCCCGGCTTGATCTCACCGAACTCTCACCGCACCCCACCCCGCCCCCCGCCACCATGGCGGTATGACCACACCTCCCGCCGCCCACCACCCCGCCGGAGCCGACCTCGCCCCCGACCCCGCAGCCACGCACCCCACCGCCGAGCCCGCCCGAGCCGCACGAGCCCACTCCTTCAACGCCGCCGCGGCCCAGTACGCCGCCAACCGCCCCACCTACCCCCCGGCCCTCTTCGACGCGATAGAAGACCTGACCGGCCGCGCCCTCACCGGCACCCGCGTCGCGGACGTCGGCGCCGGTACCGGTATCGCCACCGCCCTCCTGCACGCACGGGGAGCGAACGTCGTCGCCGTGGAACCCGGTGACGGCATGGCGGCCCAGTTCCGCCGCACCCTGCCCGGCATCCCGGTCATCCGCGGCACCGGCGACGACCTCCCCCTCACCGACGCCTCCGTCGACCTCGTCACCTACGCCCAGGCCTGGCACTGGACCGACCCCGCCCGCGCCGTCCCGGAAGTCCTGCGCGTCCTGCGCCCCGGTGGCGCCCTGGCCCTCTGGTGGAACACCGACGCCCTCGACGTCCCCTGGATCGCCGAGGCCGCCGAGCGCACCCGCCGCCACTTCGGCATCGACGTCTCCGCAGAGAAGCGCAACGTCGACCACCGCGCCGCCGACCCCAGCGGCCGCCTCGACTTCACCCGCCGCACGGTCCGCTGGAGCCGCCGCGTCCCGGTCGACACCCACCTCGCCAACATCGGCAGCCACTCGGTCTTCCTCGTGCACGACGCGGAACACACCGCGTCGTTCCTCGCCGAGGAGCGCGAGCACCTCCTGCGGGCCTTCCCGGACGGCGTCGTGGAGGAGGTCTACGAGGTCGTCCTCCTCCTCGCCGAGACCCCGGCCTGACGCGCACCCCGCTCAACCCGCCCGCTTGACGCGTCCCGTGAGCCGGGAGCATTATTCATCGCATGATGAATAATGCTCCCGGCTCACCACGCCCAGGCCCGGCACCCGCCCCCGCTCAGCCACCGGACCCGGACACAACAGCTGTCCACGCCGAGCACCTCACCGTCACCCGCGGCCCCCGCACCGTCCTGCGCGACCTCGGCTTCACCGTCCCCCGAGGCCAGATCACCGGCCTCCTCGGCCCCTCCGGCTGCGGAAAATCGACCCTCATGCGCGCCGTCGTCGGCACCCAGGCCAAGGTCACCGGCACCCTCGACGTCCTCGGCCACCCCGCAGGCCACCCCACCCTGCGCACCCGCATCGGCTACGTCACCCAGGCCCCGTCCGTCTACGACGACCTGACCGTCCGCCAGAACCTCGACTACTTCGCCGCGATCCTCGACCCCGGCCGCCGGGCGGCCGACCGCCGCGACGACAACGTCATCCGCGCGATAGCCGACGTCGACCTCACCACCCACGCCGACGCCCTCGCCGGCAACCTCTCCGGCGGCCAGCGCAATCGCGTCTCCCTGGCCGTCGCCCTCCTCGGCACCCCCGAACTCCTCGTCCTCGACGAACCGACCGTCGGACTCGATCCCGTGCTGCGCCGCGACCTGTGGAACCTCTTCCATGACATCGCGACCGGCCGCGGCGCGACCCTCCTCGTCTCCTCCCACGTCATGGACGAGGCCGAGCGCTGCCACCGCCTCCTCCTCATGCGCGAGGGCCGGCTCCTGGCCGGAGGGCCGGAGGCCGGGGGAGACACCCCCGACGCCCTCCGCACCCGCACCGGCGCCGACACGGTCGAGCAGGCCTTCCTGCACCTGGTGGACGAGGCGAACGCAGCAGCCCGCACGAAGGAGACGACCCGATGACCACCACCCCGACCAGGACGGCCACCCCACCGAGGGCCCTGAACGCCTCCCGCACCACCGCCACCGCCGCCCGGGTCCTCCGCCAGCTCACCCACGACCCCCGCACCATCGCACTGCTGGTCCTCATCCCCTGCGTGATGCTGTTCCTGCTGCGCTACGTCTTCGACGGCAGCCCCCGCACCTTCGACAGCATCGGCGCGTCCCTCCTCGGGATCTTCCCCCTGATCACCATGTTCCTGGTGACGTCCATCGCCACCCTGCGCGAACGCACCTCCGGCACCCTCGAACGCCTGCTCGCCATGCCCCTCGGCAAGGGCGACCTCATCGCCGGCTACGCCCTCGCCTTCGGCACCCTCGCGATCATCCAGTCCGCCCTGGCCACGGGCCTCGCCGTGTGGTTCCTCGGCCTCGACGTCACCGGCAGCCCCTGGCTCCTCCTCCTGGTGGCCCTCCTCGACGCCCTCCTCGGCACCGCCCTCGGCCTCTTCGTCTCCGCCTTCGCCGCCTCGGAGTTCCAGGCGGTCCAGTTCATGCCGGCGGTGATCTTCCCCCAGCTCCTCCTGTGCGGGCTGTTCACCCCGCGCGACAGCATGCACCCCGCCCTGGAGGCCATCTCCGACGTCCTCCCCATGTCCTACGCCGTCGACGGCATGAACGAAGTCCTGCACCACACGGACATGACGGCCACGTTCGTCCGGGACGTCATCGTCGTCGCGGGCTGCGCACTCCTCGTCCTGACCCTGGGCGCGGCGACCCTGAGGCGCCGGACGGCGTAGCCACCCCGGCGCGACATCCCGCCCAGCGGACACCCGAGCCGTCCCCCACTCCCCGGTGCGAGGATGGACCCCGGACGACGCACCCTTCGGAGGCACCCCGCGCCATGACCCAGAAAGTCGCAGTCCTCGGCACCGGCAAGATCGGCGAAGCCCTGCTCAGCGGAGTGATCCGCGCCGGCTGGACCCCGTCCGACCTCCTGGTCACCACCCGCCGCCAGGAACGAGCCGAAGAGCTCCGCACCCGCTACGGCGTCACCCCGGTCACGAACGCCGAAGCCGCCAAGACCGCCGACACCCTGATCCTCACGGTGAAACCGCAGGACATGGGCACCCTCCTCGATGAGCTCGCCCCCCACGTCCCCGCCGACCGCCTGGTCATCAGCGGCGCCGCCGGCATGCCCACGGCCTATTTCGAGGAACGTCTCGCCGCGGGCACCCCGGTCGTCCGCGTCATGACCAACACGCCCGCTTTGGTCGACGAGGCGATGTCCGTCATCTCCGCCGGCACCCACGCCACCGCCGACCACCTCGCCCACACCGAGGAGATCTTCGGCGCCGTCGGCAAGACGCTCCGCGTCCCCGAGTCCCAGCAGGACGCCTGCACCGCCCTCTCCGGCTCCGGCCCTGCCTACTTCTTCTACCTGGTCGAAGCCATGACCGACGCCGGCATCCTCCTCGGCCTGCCTCGCGACAAGGCCCACGACCTCATCGTCCAGTCCGCCATCGGCGCCGCGACGATGCTCCGCGACAGCGGCGAACACCCGGTCAAGCTCCGCGAGAACGTCACGTCCCCCGCCGGCACGACGATCAACGCCATCCGCGAACTCGAGAACCACGGCGTACGGGCCGCCCTCATCGCCGCGCTCGAAGCCGCCCGCGACCGCAGCCGCGCCCTGGCCTCCGGCAACAACGGCTGACCACCGGGGGGCGGGCCCGTCCCCGCCCGCCCCCGCGGCCGCGTCACCTCACACCGCCGCCACGGCCCCGGCCGTCTCCTCCCGCGCCACCGCGGGCAGCAGCCCGATCGCCCGATACGCCGCGTCCACCGTCGGCCGGGCCATCCCCCGGGCCCGCGCCGCCCCGTCCCGCAGCACCCCCTCCACATGACCGGGATCGGCACACAACTCCTTGTGCCTCTCCTGCAAGGGCCGGAGCACCTCGACCACAGCCTCCGCGGTGTCCTTCTTCAAGTCCCCGTACGACGTGTACGAGCCACTCAACAGCTCGGGCTCCCCACCCGTGCACGCCGCGAGGATCTCCAGCAGATTGGCGAGCCCCGGCCGGGCCTCCCGGTCGTAAACGACTTCCCGCCCACTGTCGGTCACGGCCCGCATGACCTTCTTGCGCACCACGTCCGGCTCGTCCAGCAGATAGACGATCCCCGGCCCCACGTCGTCGCTCTTGCCCATCTTCGACGCCGGATCCTGCAGATTCATCACCCGAGCCGCCACCCCCGGCCGCGTCGCCCGCGGCACCACGAACGTGTGCCCGTAGCGCTGGTTGAACCGCACGGCGAGATCCCGCGCCAGCTCCACGTGCTGCCGCTGATCGTCCCCGACCGGCACCTCGCCGGCCCGGTACGCCAGGATGTCCGCCGCCATCAGCACCGGATACGTCAACAGCGACAGCCGCACGCTCCCGCCCCGTCGCTGCTCCCGCGCCGCCTTCTCCTTGTACTGGATCATCCGCCGCATCTCACCGTCGGTGGCCACGCACTCCAGCACGTACGACAGCCGGGCGTGTTCGTCCACATGGCTCTGCACGAACACCGTGCAGAGCTCCGGATCCAGCCCGGCCGCCAGCAACAGCGTCGCCGCCTGCCGGCTCAGCCTGCGCACCCGCGCGGGATCGTGGTCGACGGTCAGGGCATGCAGATCGACGACGCAGAACAACGCGTCGGCCTCGTGCTGGTCGACCGCGGCCCACCGCCGCATGGCCCCCAGGTAGTTCCCCAGCGTCAGATGCCCCGTCGGCTTGACCCCGCTGAAGACCCGTGTCATCTCTCCTCCACCTCCTGGTCGGGACCGCCGCTCCGGGCGGCCGCCCCTCCGTGGTGCCGGGAGGGAGAAACAAAGACGGCCGCCGAAGCGGCGGCCGTCGAGTGCATACGTGAGAACGGCCGCCGTCAGGCGGCCCACCACAGTCCGGTGCACGTACGCGTCGTCATGCGGCCCACAGTACGCCGCCGGGATGCCCCCCGCCCCCGGGTTGACACGCCCTACCCCCATCCGTAGTGTTCTCCGAGTTGCCCGACGTGAGCGCCGACTCCGGTCGGTCCCCGGGCAGCCAATCCGCAGGTACCAACCACTATTCGACGCGCAGCACGCCTGTCGTCGCTTCATTGGCATGTGTATTTACGGAATGAGGAATCCCTGTTCGAAAGGACGCGGCCCCCGATTGGCTCGGGAGCCGGGGAATCCGCTAAAGTCTCACTCGTCTGAACGGCCCAACAGCCGCAAAGGCAAACCCCGCTGACCGGGGATCAGGCCCGAAAGGATCTGATAGAGTCGGAACCGCCGGAAAGGGAAACGCGGAAGCGGGAACCTGGAAAGCACCG
>NZ_JBIBEP010000048.1:0-5686 GCF_042955185.1 Streptomyces sp. NPDC012474 | reverse complement strand
GACGATGTCGCCCTCCGCCTTGCCGAGGCGGGAGGCCAGGAAGCCCTGGGTGTCGCCGTCGGCGATGAAGCAGATGTCGTGCGAGTCGGGCTTCTCTGGTCCATTACCATTTCGGAGGCCTGGTCGAGTTCGCGGGTGTCATCCTCATTGACGATCACTTGCGCGCAGCTTCCCGTGCAGACCTCATCGAAGCCGAGCGCTAGCTAGTGCCTTGGCGAGGAGACAGCTCCGCGCCACAGTCGCGGCTCCTCCTGCGCGAACTGCCGTTCGCGCACGTCTGCGTCGGGTAGCGCGAGCCGGACGGCCCGTCGGAAAGCCGCTCCGTGTCCGGGGTACTTGAGGTGGCAGAGCTCATGGATCAGGACGAGGTCCACCAGGACGACCGGCAGCTGTATCACCGCCCAATGCACGGTGATCGCGCCCTCAGGAGAACAGGCACCCCAGCGACGGCCGAGGTCCCGAACCTCGATGCTTGCCGGATCACGCACTCCGGCCAGTGACGCCAGCGGCTGCAGCCGGGCAGCGAGCCAGCGCTCCCCGCGGCTGCTGTACCACTCAACAAGGGGCCCCGCATCAGCGGCGGCCGACCGCGATCGGGGCAGCTCCAGCCATCCCTGTCGCAGTCGTACGTGACTGCTGCCGTCGTCGGGAGTGAGCTTGAGCCGGTACCGGCGGCCCAGGTAGGCGAAGCCCTCGCCGCCGATCAGGTCCTTGACCGGTTCGGCAGCCCGCAGGTCCTGACGGCGGCGGACCTCGGCGGCGAGACGCGGTATCCGGCCGCGCACCGCGTCGGCGATCTCTTTCGGATCTGCGCCTGCGGGAATCGCGAAGAGCACCCGGCCGTCCTCGGCGATCTCGATGCCGAGGGTGCGGCGCCGTGGCCGCACGGCGACATCCCACCGCCACCCTGTGGGCACGGGGAGATCAGCGATGGCCTGTTCGACGACGGTACGCACCCGCTCTCCTTACCATCCGGCAACGACATCACCCTGCCTGGCAGTCACCCGTGGTCACCGATTCAGGTGTCCCCGCCGTCTGCCTCGTCGCGCGGCCGGTATCCGAGGAAGTACTCATGCCTCTCCACGGCAAGCTCTGTCAGGTGGCTCGCAAGGTCGCCGATGTCGTCCCAGTCCATGGCGAGCCAGGTCTCCAGGTGCTCACAGAGTTCGCTGCGCATGCGGATGCGGGCAGCGACCTGCGTGTGTATCTGCGGCCGCCGGACGAGCACCGACATCTCCATGGTCAGGCCGCGGGCCGCCCGGATCAGATCGGTGCCCGGCGACCAAGGCTCCCGCCCGGCTTCTTCGGCGTGCTGCTGGAGCAGTCCGAGGACCAGCCGTTCAGTCCGGGAGTCGAGACCGTCGTCGCTCTCCGGCTCCTGCTCCGCCGCGGCCACATCCCCAACCAGACGCTTCAGGTCGGCGGCAGCCTGCTCGAAGTCGTCCCGCATCCGCGCGATGATCTCTTCGAGCCGGAGACTGAATCGCTGGTAGCCCGCCCGGTCGCCGCCGATCTTCGCGGTGATGCGCAGCTTCAGCGAGCCCGTCATGTACGAGCACCGCGCCCGGGGGTCGGCATTCGCGTCGACCCGTTCCATGAACTCCGGGTCGGTGAGTTCGACGGGTGGGATCCGCTGCCGGATCCCAGTGGTCTCGATGTGCTGCGAGATGAGCTGGCGCACCTTGGCCCCGTAGCGGCGCGGGCTGAACTGTTCACGGCCGTCGAGGTAGCGGCGTCTGGCCATGTACTGCAGCGTGCCCAACTGTCCTGCCAGGGCACGGTACTTCAGTGCCTCCGGATCCGGCAGGACCGCGTTGAGCGCCGTCAGGAAGTCACGGACGCGTTCGTCGAACTCGCCGCGCCGCAACGGGTCGTCGAGGCGTTCGCCGAGAAACTCCTCCCACTGGGACTTGTCGCCGGGGTCGGTGACGTTCTGCCCGGCCAGGAAACGGGTGACCTTCGCCCCGAGGTCTTCCAGGAGGGCCTTGGCGGCGGCGTCGGACCGCAGCAGCAGTCCGTCCCGGTCCGGGCTGCGGCCGTCCGGCTGCGGTCCCTCGTAGTCCGGCTGGAGGTGGTCCAGGGATACGTTTCGGTAGCCGAGGACGTGCCGCAGGTGCTCCTGGTCGTAGGAGGCGAGCGAGCGGGCCAGTTCGGGGCCGATGCCGACGTAGTCGACGACCTGGCCCCACTTCTTGGCCGGGTAGGGCCGGTTGGTGCGGGCCACGGCCTGCAGCAGTCCCGCGCCGGACAGCTTGCAGTCCAGGTAGAGGACCTGCTCGACGGGCGCGTCGAAGCCGGTGAGCAGCATCGACTGGACCACCAGGAAGGCCATGGTCTCCGGCGGCGCGCTGCCCTCCGTGTCCGGCGGCGCGGGCGGTCCGCTGTCCGCGGGCAGGTCGAGATCGACGTTCCACACCTGGCCGCCGCTCGCCGGGGTGCCGACGCCGGACGGCTGCAACCCGTGCGTCCTGACGTTCCATGCCGGATCGGCCGTGATGTCGCGGGGAGGCAGCCCTTTCTTGAAACGCTCGATGTGCGCGTCCTGGTGGCTCTTGGTGATCCACGGCCGCCACGCCTCCGGATCGCTGCCGCCCTGGCCCGCCGGAGAGACGACGACGGCCGCGTCGAGCGTTCTCAGTACCTCGCGATCCGGCAGGAGCATGAGGAGCGCCCGCTCCTCGTCGTCGGCTTCGAGCGCGGCCATGGGGTCGGCGATCAAGGCCGGGTCGAGCGCGTCGAGGCGGGCGACGAGCCGGTCGCGGGCGGCGAGCAGCGCGGTGCGGTAGCGGACGGCGGCGAGCCGCGAGACGGTGGCGATCTGCGCCCCGAAGCGGTCGGGCAGCGCGGTACTGGCCCAGTGTCCGAGCATGTGCTCGGCCTTGGCCTCGATCACCGATGGGGCTTCCAGGATCTCCTTGCGGCGGCCGAACTTGCGCAGCACCTTGGCCCGCAGCGCCGGATCGGACGGCACCTTCTCATCGAACCGGGCGTCGAGGGCGGCCTGTTCGATGACATCGAGCGGTACGGCGTACGCCTCGTAGCGAACGGGCACGACGGACCGGTCGAGTTCGGCGTCGCGCAGGGTGTACGTGTCGGCGTACGGGCCGAAGATCTCCTCGCTGCGTTTGCGGTTGCGGTCGATCACCGGAGTGCCGGTGAAGCCGACGAAGGCGGCGCGCGGGAGCATGGCCCGCCAGCGGGCGTGCTGCCACTTGTCCTGGCCCCGGTGGGCCTCGTCGATGAGGACGACGACGTGGTGGTGGGGATTGGCCACCCGGTTCTGTACGTATCCCTCGTCCTCGGCACCGTCCTCGTCATCGTCGGCGGGGGCGGCGTCGGGCAGTGACTCCTCGCGGCCGTCGTACGCGGTGTCGTCGCGCTGCGCCTTCTGCAGGGTGACAAGGACGACGTCCCCGACGTCCACCTCCAGGTACTTCCTGGCCCGCTTGACGCTCGGCGCGCGATGCACCTTCTCCTCGGTGGCAGCGAGGCTTGCCCGGATCTGCTTCTCCAGGTCGATGCGGTCGGTGACCACGACCACCTTGTGCGACTTCAGAGCGGGACGGCTGCGCAGGTGCCGGACCAGGAACGCCATGGTCAGGCTCTTGCCGGAGCCCTGGGTGTGCCAGACGACACCGCCCCGGTGGCTGACGGCCACGCCGGCCGCCGCCTTCCGGTCCCGCTCCTCCAGCTTCCGCGTGAGCGCCTTCACCGCCTTGAACTGCTGGTGACGGCCGACCAGTTTGACCGTACGGTGACCGCTGCCGAGCCGGGTGGTGAAGTCCCGTACCAGGTCGAGGAGATGGGAAGGGCGCAGCATCCCGGCGACGAGGATCTCTTGGTCGGTGAGGGCTGCCGACGCGGGCTTGCGCACCTCCTCGCGTACGCGGTCCTCACTCACGGGCGCGACCGTGCGCCAGGGGGCGAAGTGCCGGGGTTCGGCGGTGACCGTGCCGGTCTCGGCGTGGTCGCGGTCGGTGGCGACCAGGACCTGCGCGAAGCGGACGAATTCGGGTACGGCGGCCGGGGAGTTGACGCCCGCGTACCGGAGAACCTGGTCGACGGCGTCGTCCAGGGCGGCCCGCACGTCTCCCTGAGGGCCGGACACCACGGGCGCCTTGCACTCGATCACCACCCAGGGCAGCCCGTTCACGAACAGCACGAGGTCGGGCGTGACGGGAGCGGCGTCCTTCCGCTCGACCCGGAACTGGGAGACGACGAGCAGGTCATTGCCACCGCCGGGCGTGTCCAGACGTTCCCCGAACTCGCCGTCCCAGTCGACGAGTCGTACGTGTTCGGGGTCGCCCTTCGTCCAGCCCGGCAGGGTGCGGGCGTTGCGGCCCTTGCGCAGGAGGTCGGTCACCTCCAGGTTCCCGGCGACTCCGCGTTCCTTCGGGCCCTGCCCCGGCGCGGTGCCCTGGACCAGTGCGAGGAGGTGGTCGAGCTGTGCGTCGCTCAGCCAGGGTTTCCCGTCCGACGGCCTCGGGTTGATGCGAGCCACGGCGGCCTTGAACCGGTCCGCGTACACGACGGTCTCGAAGCTCGTACGGTCCGAGGCGCGCGGCGCGGTGGCGGGTCCGGCGGTCGGGCCGCCCCGGAGATGGGTCCAGCCCATCGCCGTCAGCTGCTCGATCAGCGGCCGCTCGGTCCTGACGTACTCCGGCTGCTCCGCCACGCCTGTCCTCCCCGGCCACCGGCCTCGACCCCCGCCCCCCGTACAGGACAGGTGATCGAAACTCTATCGGCGGCCGGAGAGCACGGCGCGGGGTGCGCGCGGATCAGGCGGCGAGCACCGGGGAGGGTGGCCGGAAATGATCCCCGAGTGCGAGCTCGAACCAGATGGTCTTGCCGCCCGGCCCGCCGTTCGGCCCGTCGACGAACCCGCAGCCGCCCCACCGGTCGGCGAGACTCTCGATGATCGGCAGCCCTCGACCGCAAGGGGCGGCGGGGTCGGGCATCGCCACTCCCGGCGCGAACGGAGGCCAATCCGGACTCGCGTCCCATACGCTCACGCGCAGCGCGGGGCACAGCCAGTGCATCCGGACGATGACCGGGCCCTTGGTGTGCCGCACCGAGTTGGTGGCGAGTTCGCAGGTCAACAGCTCGGCACGGTCGGCGAGTTCACCGATCTCGTGCGCGTGAAGTACGGCGCGGACGGCGCCCCGGACGATCCGGGGGCCGCGCGGATCGCAGGGGAAGTGGATCTCGTACGTCCATGGGTCGGCGAACGGGATCGATGCCGGATGGTCGCCGTAGCTGACGTCGTAACTGACGGGGTGGGTCAATTCGCTGCTCGGTTCAGTGCTCTGTTCGTTGCTGCTCACGAGGGTGTACCTCCGTGGTGCGGAACGGGTCCTTTGCGGCGCCTGTCACGAACTGCCGGACGACGGTGGCAGTGCCGGGACCCTGCCTTCCGGAGGGCAGGGGGCCGGTGCGCTTCCGGCCGGGCGGCGGTTCAACTGACGACAGTTCACCAAGAGTGGCGCCGAAAGTACAACGGGTGAGACCGTTACCACTCCAACGAGTTGAATTGCTGACATTGGTAGACGGACTGGACCTCCATGGGCACACTGACCGCGAACTCAGGGAGGCTAGGGCCTGTCCGATGGGTCAGGTAACCCGCCTGTCGGCCGGTCGTTCTATCCGGTGTGGGGCGGGGTGATCTTTCTGATGACGAGTGGGCTCG
>NZ_JBIBEP010000047.1:0-7386 GCF_042955185.1 Streptomyces sp. NPDC012474 | reverse complement strand
ATGAAGGCGCTTTCCTCGTGAGCGAGCCCGTTGTCCATGGCGCCAGCCTAGAAGGCAGGCAAGAGGACCCTGCCGACTCACCGGACAGGCCCTAGATGGCACCACGACCGACGCCGTCCGTCCGGCAGCGCCGGTTCGGTCGAGAACTGCGCCGGCTACGCGAGGCCGCTGGAATGTCCGCCCCGCGGGCGGCCGAACTGCTTGGCACAGACCGAACCACCATCTCCAACGTGGAGTCAGGGCGTTTCGGCATCAGTGAGCCTCGACTCCGCCGCCTGGCCAGCATCTACGAATGCGACAACACCAGTCTCGTCGACGCACTCGCCGCCATGACTGGCGGGCGGACGCGCGGCTGGTGGGACGAGTACCGCGGCAAGATCCCGCCAGACTTTCTCGACGTGTCCGAACTGGAACACCATGCCTCCAGCCTGCGCACACTTCAGATGGCACACATCCCCGGCGTGTTTCAGACCGAAGAGCACGCGCGTGCGCTGTTCGACTTGTACTTTCCCGCGTTGCCACGTCTGGAGGTTGAGCTACGCGTAGCACACCGCCTGTCACGCCACCGAGTGGTCGAGGAAGGGGCTGTCCCCTACACGGGGCTGGTCCATGAAGCCGCGCTCCGGTTCCAGGTCGGCGGACGCCAGACAACCAAAGGCCAGCTCAACTGGCTTCTGACCGAAAGCGAACGCACCAACGTAACGCTGCTCGTGATCCCGCTGGCCACGGAAGGTTTTCCGATGGCCGGGGACACCATGATGTACGTGTCGGCCTCCGATTCCCACCTCGATACCGTCGAGGTCGACTCCCCCACCGGCGCGGTGTTCTTCGACAGCCCAACCCAACTGGCCAACTTCCGGCGACGGCTGGACTTGGTCGAACAGGTGGCGTTGAATCCGAAGGAGTCGAGGGACCGGATCCTCGAAATCGTCGGAGAACTCTAGAAGGTGCCGTGCTGCCCGAACTGAGATGGACCAAGTCCTCCTACTCCGAGGCGGCCGGAAACGCGTGCGTCGAGGTCGCCACGTCACGGGACGGGATCGCCGTGCGGGACAGCAAACGCCCGGCGAACGCGTTCATCACGGGCCGGGCGTCATTCGGTGCGCTGATAGAAGGCCTCAGGTCCGGTTCACTCGGGACCGGCCGCTGAGCAGGTCTTCGATCACGCCGTGCTGGATCGTGCGGAGCTTGGCGATCTGCCCATGCAGAGAATCGACTGCGCGAATTCCTGTACGCCAGGTCTCCACGATCTTCCGCTGCTCCTCGATGGGCACCACCGGGAACGGGGCATCCGCCAGCAGTTTTGAGTTGATCGTGTAGAGGCCAGAACTCGTAGCGCACCGGCTGATCCAGTAAGAGCGAACAGCCTCCGAGTTCAGCCACAACATCGCGAACTCCGGTACGACCTCGTCGCGGTCGAACCTGAGCCGGAAGAGGTGGTTCTGGTAGAGCAGCCCCTCTTCGACAGGACCAACAAGCGCAGCACGACCGATTTGCTCCGGATTTGCATGCCCTTCGACCACCAGAACGTCACCGGCCTCCAGCTCGTACCTGGGACGGTCGTTACTGGTCGACTCCAGGGAAGCGACGTCCGAGGTGTCGATCCATCCCATCCGCACGTTGGCCACACGCAGGTAACCAGTGGCCCGCTTCTGTGGGGCGCGATGCGCCCCCAGCGTGATGCCCGGATCACAGGAGATCATCATCGTCTCCAGTGTCGCACCTGAGCTGTCCTGACTCCGAAGCAGTGCGGACACTGCGGCCGAGAGCAAGGTGCTCCGCTTTTGCGCGACTCGTTCGAGGTTCCCGATCCGCCGCTCGAACGCCTCGTGCGCGGCGACGATGTCGCGTTGTTCGGACAGCGGCAGTCGCGGAATCTCCAGCGCTCGTACGTCGGCCTGCGACACCTTGTACTGGCCGCTGGTCCCGCGCATGGCCGCCTCAATCTGCCGCCGCACAGCAGCTGAGGTAAGCACAATTCCCAGGAAGCCCGGATCCAGCACGTCAGAATCAGCAATCAGCCGGAACACCAAGTCCGGCAGAAGCAGTCTCGAGCGGACCTGATTCACCGTGCAGGCGACGCCCACCAGCGCCTTGACCCCGTTGGCCCGGGACATGAGGACATCGCCGGGCCGTACTTCAAAGGCGGTCCTTGGCAGGACCTCGCTGGGAAGTCGCTTCGCCTCCGAGGCAAGAAACTTCCCCGACGTGACCGCGCTGAGCTTCAGAACACCCCACTCGTCCATGGCCGGTCGCGCCGAGTCGCAGACCGGACTCCATCCGGTCTCGACCTTTCGCAGCACACCCTTGAGAGCCACCATGGATCGAACCTCAACGCCCATAACCCAGTGCCCCCAGCCACTCCGCAAGCCCCTTCGCCGCGTCGCCGCTGGCGCCTTCCAGGTCCGTCAGTGACACCTCGTACTTCTCGGCCCAGCGTCGGAAGGAAGCGACGATCTCGCGGCGGCCCGTCGCAAGCGCCACGTTCAAGCGGTCGGACAGGTCGCGTCGAAGAACCGCGAGGACGATCTCCTCCGGGCCGCCCGCCTCGGACAGCTTCCACTCGGCCGCCTGCTTCAACTCCGGCAGGAAGCTGTCGTCCAGCGCCTTGCGCTTCTTGCGCACCGCCGTCAGGGCCTTCTTCGCTACCGCCAACGCCTTGTCCAGGGCGGCGAGTTCCTCCGGGGCGACCGACTCCACCGCTTCCCCGGACGCGGAGTCGGACTCGTCGTCCGTTGCCGTACCCGCATCCGCCACCGCCGACCTCGCCTCAGCCGCCGTCTTCGCCGCGGCCTCCGCCTCCGCGACCGCCACGTCCGCCGCCTTGACAGCCTCCAGGAACTCCGGGATCAACTCCCGTACGACCGGCTGGTCGAGGGCCCGGCGCCGCTCCGCCGGCGAGACCGACGAGCGCTTCGCATCATCCGCGCCGCCACCCGGGACCGCCGGGTCGACGATCGCCTCGACGGAGTCGACCCAGCCTTCCAGGACCCGCTCGAAGCCGCCCGCCGCGAGGGCCTTCATGTCGTAGCGGTTCTCCGTCCACCACGCGGCGATGATGCCGGCGGTCGTGAACTCGTCGAGGACCCCGGCTCCGCCGACCGCGGCCGTGAACCCATCGAGAAGCCCGCTGCGCAGGTCCATCAGCTTCCGGTCCGCCGCGAGCTGCGCGAAGAGACCGGAGCTCTTCAACCACCACTCGTCGTACGTCTCGCGCAGCTCCGACTCCCGCGCGTATGTCAGTCGCGGAATACGGGCGGCCGTCGCCTCCGCGCCCTCCGGCAGGTAGTCGTAGTAGTCACCCAAGCCCGAGCCCGTATCCGCGTCACCGTCCCGGCGCGCGAACAGCGAAGCAGCGTCGACTCCGTACGCCTTGAACAGCTTCTCCTTGGCCGCGACCTCGGCGACGGGCACACCGCCGTAGAGATGCGCTCGTACGTCCTGCGGCTCAGCGGGCGGTGAGTTGTCCACCCACCGGCGGATGTTGAAGTTCGCCTCTGGAACGCCCTTCGCGTCAGGGGTGAGAAGTTCGTCGTGGTGGACCTCGCGCGAGTAGCCGTCGATGAGACGCCATTCGCGGAAGACCGTCACGATCTTCTCGATGTGTTCGGGGCCGAGTTCGTTCTGGTTGCGGCCGGAAGTGAAGTCCCGGTCGGCGTTGATGAAGAGGACCTTCTGCAGGCGCTTCGGTTCGGTCTTCCCGTGCGGGGGTCGCAGGATCAGGATGCAGGCCGGGACGCCCGCGCCGTAGAACAGGTTCGGGCCGAGGCCGATGACGGCTTCGACGCAGTCCGCGCGGAGCATCCCGATGCGGATCTCGCGTTCCTTGCCGCCCCGGAAGAGCACCCCGTACGGCATGACGACGGCCGCTCGCCCGCAGTCCTCCTCCAGGACGGACACCATGTGCTGGACGAACATCAGGTCGGCCTTCTTGCCGCTACCGGGCGTCCAGCCCCAGTGCATCCGCTTGCCATGGTCCTCGTCGGCCTTGGCAACGGCGTCCTCGTCGTACGGGAGCGAGAACGGAGGGTTCGACAAGATCGCCGAGAACTTGCGCAGCCGCCCGTTCTCGTCGAGGTGGAGCGGCTCGGCGAGCGTGTCACCGTGCTGGAGATCGAAGCTGTGGATGCCGTGCAGGACCATGTTCATGCTGGCCATGGACCAGGACGGGCCGTTCTTGTCCTGCCCGTTGACCGACAGTTCCTCAGGGTCGCCGCCGTGCTCCTCGACGTGCTCGCGGGCCGCAATCAACATGCCGCCGGAGCCCGCGCACGGGTCGTACACCGACTCCCCGGGCTGCGGGTCGACCAGGCGCACCATCATCCGCACCACCGAACGCGGCGTGTAGAACTCGCCGCCGCGCTGGCCGGCCGAGTCCGCGAACCGGCCGAGAAGGTACTCGTAGGCCGCACCCAGCATGTCGGGGAACTCGAAGTCCTCGTTGCGCAGCCGGTAGAGGCTGAAGTGCCGGATCAGTGAACGGAGTTCGGGATCGGTGAAGCGTGGCTTGGTACCGACCACCTCGTTGAAGCTGATGTGCGAGGCGATGCCCGCGAGCAGGTCGTTGCCCTCTTGGAGCGCCACCAAAGCCTCGTCGAGGCCCTGGCCGACCTTCTCGGTCAAGGCCATGATGCCGGGCGCCGGGCTCTGCGGCTTCTCCGGGTCGTGGTGCGGTCCACGCCACCAGCGAGCTCGCGGCGGCACATAGAAGACGCGCGGATAGGCGGCCGGGTTGTTCGCCTTGGCCAGCGCCTTCGCCTCGTCGCCGCCGGTCTGCGCGAGCCGCTCCTCGTACACCCGCTTCCACTCCGGCTCGAACTCGTCCGAGGCCCGCTTCAGGAAGAGCATCCCGAAGATGAAGTCGCGGTACTCGGAGGCGTCCATCCGGCCGCGCAGGATGTCGGCGGCCGAGAAGAGATGGCGTTCGAGCTCGGGCAGGGTGATTCTGGCCACGCGCTGATCCTTCGTATGGAAATGGAGGTGCTACGGAAGACTAGACGGCTCGCGACCCAAGGGCCCAACAGGACATTTGGGCCGCCATGGCCGGGTATGCCGCGCCGCCGCTCAGACCTTCACAATGCCCAGGCTGACCAGGAGTCGCCACACGTCGGTGGACGGGTCCCGGTTCAGGACGTCGCAGTCCTTGGCGTGCCCCGAGCGGGCGGCCCGCTCCTTCGCCGAGCGGTCGTACTTCGGCGCCTCCAACGTGGCGTTGGCGGGCTTGCACGAACCGTGCTCGCACTGACCGACCAGGGCTCGCGCGTGCTGCACCGCCGCCTTCTCCTTGCCCTTCAGCACCTTGGTACGGGCATCGTTGAGACCCTTGTCCGGCTTGTCGAACCGCTTGTACGCGGGGTCGGCCTTGCGCAGCTTCTCCAGGACGTGCGTGTTCTTCGCCGCGCCCTGGGCGCCGCCGAACGGCTGGAAGTGCAGCAGCAGCCACAGTTCGAAGGAGGGGTGGGAGAAGCAGACCTCGGTGTTCGAGGCCGCTGCGGCCTCGAAGGCCTCGGGGATGTCGTGGTGGCTGTCCCGGTCGAAGAGCACCCAGGTCTCGTCCTCGCCCTGAGCGGCCTCGACCACCGCCTTGACGGCGCGGGACGGGATCAGCCCGTCGGCCTTGCGGACCGGCTTGATGGTGAAGGGCGGTCGGCCCGTCTTGCTGTCCCCGCTCCCGAACTCCTTGTTGAGGTACCGCAGGTAGTCGTACTCGGTCGCCTCGCCCTCGCACCCCACGTAGAGCACCCGCTCGCGACGCGAAAACGGCGAGGGAGGCGCCTGCGGCGGCATCACCAGGCTCGCCGCGTCCTTCTTCGACCTGCGCCTGCTGCTCATGCTGCGTGCCCACCCCGTTCGCTCACGCCGTCGCTGCCGCCTTCTCCTCCAGCCAGGACACCTCGCGGGCGATCTCGCCCGGGGTCACCCGGGGCACCCCTCCGTACCGGCCGCGCAGATAGCCGCGCTCCAGGTCCTCGCCCTCCTCCGGATGGGCGGCAACCAGCGGATACAGCTCGCTCGCGCCGGACTTCGTCTTGGCGGTGAGCCACACCTGGTCGCGGCGGAGCGGACGGTCGAGTACGGCGTTGCCGAGCAGCGTGGCGTCATGGGTGGTGAAGATCAGCTGGGCGCCCTTGGTGTTGGCCTTGCGGTCCTGGAAGAGGCGGACGACCTCGGCGGCCAGCGTGGGATGCAGACTGGAGTCGAGCTCGTCGACCAGCAGCGTCGTCCCGCTGTCGAGGACCGCGAGCATCGGGCCGAGGAAGGCGAACCACGCGTGCGTGCCGAAGCTTTCCTCGGTGAGGAAGTCGAGGGGAACCGCTTCCGCACCCTCCGTCCGGTGCCTAAGAGAGACCGCGCCGGTGTCCGGATCGAGATCGAAGCCGCTGACGCCCAGGTCGGCGGCGGCCAGGAGCTGGGCGAGTCGTTCGCGGTAGCCGGTGTCTGCATGGAGTTCGGTGAGGCGGCGCTTGGTCCAGTCGGCACGGTGGCTGATGTCCGCGCCCGGGGTCATCAGCCACAGGTTGTTAAGGAACCAGCGGTGCAGGGCGGACAGCTGAGGGTCGTTGAGGGTGGCCGCAGTGGAGAGGAAGAGGGCGTTCGGCCGGGTGAGCGCGACCAGGTCGGCGCGGCGGCCGGTGAAGGCCGGGCTCTCGAAGAGGTACTCGTCGCCGTCCTCCGCCGGGCGGTCCGCCTCCCTGTCGAACCAGACCTGCCGGATGCCGTCCGGGTAGGCGTGCAGCCATTCGGCCTCCACCCGGTCGTCGGAGAGTTCGAAGCCGTACGTGTAACGGACAGGGGTGCGGGCGCCGAGGACCAGGTCGACCTCGAAGAGGGTGGTCTCCTCGGCGCTGGCGGCGTCCAGTTTGAAGGGCTGCCGGTGAGGTACCCCGGGATACTTGGCCCAGTCCGCGAAGGAGGTGCGTACCGCCTCCCGCATGGTGTGGAACGCGCTGAGCAGGTTGCTCTTACCGGAAGCGTTCGCGCCAAAGATCCCGGCAACGGGCAGCACGGGCACGTGCCCGCCACCGTCCTGAGCGATCCCGCTGTCCCGCGCGACGCTGTCGGAACTGTCAGCACCGTCTGCTGCGGCGACAAGTGTCAGCTCGGCCTCGCCCCGGATCGAGCGGTGATTCGCCACTCGAAAGCGCAGAAGCACCGTCCACCTCCCGAAGGGGCGGGGAGGTCCCGCCGCCGGCTCACACTGTGCGGGCGTTCCGCGACAGCCAGCCTATGCCGGGTGGTCGGGCCGTGCCAGCTCCTGCGGGCTCTCAATGATCATCAGGCTGTGGCACTCGCCGTCTCCCGGGTCGTCGCCGTGATCGTCGCCGAGCCCACCACGCGCGTGCCGTCGTACAGCACGATCGCCTGGCCGGGGGCGACGCCGCGGAC
>NZ_JBIBEP010000046.1:0-8062 GCF_042955185.1 Streptomyces sp. NPDC012474 | reverse complement strand
AGTTACAACTTTCTCTACTGGTTCAAGGCGGCTCGCTCCGCTCCCAGCGCGGGGGCCGGCCCCCCCCCGGGGCCCCCCCCCCCCCCCCCCCCCCCCCCCCCCCCCCCCGCCCCCCCGCCCCCCCCCCCCCCCCCCCCCCCCCCCCCGCCCCCCCCCCCCCCCCCCCCGGGAGGGGGCTACCCGTGCCGGTACGCCACCAGCGAGATCCCCACGTAGTGCGCGATGAAGGCCGCCAGGGTGAGGGAGTGGAACACCTCGTGGAAGCCGAACCAGCGCGGTGACGGGTTCGGCCGCTTGATGCCGTAGACCACGCCGCCCGCGCTGTAGAGCAGGCCGCCGACGACGACCAGTACGAGAACGGCGATGCCGCCGGTCCGCATGAAGTCCGGCAGGTAGAAGACGGCCGCCCAGCCCATGGCGATGTAGCAGGGCGTGTAGAGCCAGCGCGGGGCGCCGACCCAGAAGACCCGGAAGAGGATGCCGGCCACGGCCGCGCCCCAGACGCCCCACAGCAGCCACTGGCCCTGGGCGCCGGGCAGGAGCAGCATGGTCAGCGGCGTGTAGGTGCCCGCGATGATCAGGAAGATGTTGGCGTGGTCCAGCCGGCGCAGGATGCCGTCCATGCGCGGGCTCCAGTCGCCCCTGTGGTACAGCGCGCTCACGCCGAACAGCAGGCAGGCCGTCAGGGCGAAGATGCCGCAGGCGATGCGCCCTCTGGTGGTGTCGGCGAGGGCGGTCAGCACCAGTCCCGCGACCAGAACGGCCGGGAACATGCCGAGGTGTAGCCAGCCCCGCAGCTTCGGTTTGACCGGATGCGGCAGGGAGAGCGCCTTCGGACCGTGGCCGTCGGCCGCCGAGTCCGTGGGCGCGTCGGGGACGAACGCAGTCATGGCCGAATGGTAGCTACGGAACCGTAAGTAACGGGTCCGTACCACCGATTGACCGGCGAAGAGTGGCCATCCTCTCACCACGGTCCGGCGATGGTCACGCAAACGGACTGTCAGGTGAACGCAACGTGCGCGCAAAGCGGCCGCGGGAAACCGTGGCGAGCCTCACGTTGCTCACCTGTGCGCTCCTCTGGACAGATGGGCGCGTACGTCGGATGATCAAATGAGTGCAGTCGGCACCGGATGAGCGCCAAGATCCACCGTCAAGCATCCGGGTCGCAGCCCCCACGGGGCCTCCACATCACAAAAAATCCCTCATTTAGGAGCAATCGTGGCGCGCGATATCGCGGCTCCCACCGTCCCCACCACCCATCAGGGACTGATCTCGTGGGTCAACGAGATCGCTGAACTGACGCAGCCGGACAACGTGGTCTGGTGTGACGGATCCGAGGCCGAGTACGAGCGACTGTGCGAGGAGCTCGTGGCGAAGGGCACCTTCCGCAAACTCGACCCGATCAAGCGCCCCCACTCCTACTACGCCGCCTCCGACCCCACCGACGTCGCACGCGTCGAGGACCGGACGTTCATCTGCTCCGAGAAGGAGGCGGACGCGGGCCCGACCAACCACTGGAAGGCCCCCGCCGAGATGCGGGAGATCTTCCAGGGCTCCGGAGGCCAGGGCGGCCTGTTCCGCGGCTCGATGCGCGGGCGGACCATGTACGTCGTGCCCTTCTGCATGGGCCCGCTCGGCTCGCCGCTGTCCGCGCTCGGTGTCGAGATCACCGACTCGGCGTACGTCGCCGTCTCGATGCGCACGATGACGCGCATGGGCCAGGCGGTCCTGGACGAGCTCGGCCCCGACGGCTTCTTCGTCAAGGCCGTGCACACCCTGGGCGCCCCGCTGGAGCCCGGCCAGGCGGACGTCCCCTGGCCCTGCAACAAGACCAAGTACATCTCGCACTTCCCCGAGGACCGCGAGATCTGGTCCTACGGCTCGGGCTACGGCGGCAACGCCCTGCTCGGCAAGAAGTGCTACGCCCTGCGCATCGCCTCCGTCATGGCCCGCGACGAGGGCTGGCTCGCCGAGCACATGCTCGTCCTCAAGCTGACCCCGCCGCGCGGCGAGTCCAAGTACGTCGCCGCGGCCTTCCCGAGCGCCTGCGGCAAGACGAACCTCGCCATGCTGGAGCCGACCATCCCGGGCTGGACGGTCGAGACCATCGGCGACGACATCGCCTGGATGCGCTTCGGCGAGGACGGCCGGCTCTACGCCATCAACCCCGAGGCGGGCTTCTTCGGTGTCGCGCCCGGCACCGGCGAGCACACCAACGCGAATGCGATGAAGACGCTGTGGGGCAACTCCGTCTTCACCAACGTCGCCCTCACCGACGACGGCGACATCTGGTGGGAGGGCATGACGGAGGAGACTCCGGCCCACCTGACGGACTGGAAGGGCAACGACTGGACGCCCGAGTCCGGCGTCCCGGCCGCGCACCCCAACGCCCGCTTCACCGTCCCGGCCTCGCAGTGCCCGATCATCGCGCCGGAGTGGGAGGACCCCAAGGGCGTGCCGATCTCGGCGATCCTCTTCGGTGGCCGCCGCGCCACCGCCGTACCGCTGGTGACGGAGTCCTTCGACTGGAACCACGGCGTCTTCCTCGGCGCCAACGTGGCCTCCGAGAAGACCGCCGCCGCCGAGGGCAAGGTCGGCGAGCTGCGCCGCGACCCCTTCGCGATGCTGCCGTTCTGCGGCTACAACATGGGCGACTACATGGCCCACTGGGTCGACGTGGCCAAGGACAAGGACCAGTCCAAGCTGCCGAAGATCTACTACGTCAACTGGTTCCGCAAGGACGACGAGGGCAAGTTCGTCTGGCCCGGCTTCGGCGAGAACAGCCGCGTCCTGAAGTGGATCGTGGAGCGCCTGGAGGGCAAGGCCGAGGGCGTCGAGACCCCGATCGGCGTCCTGCCGACCAAGGACGCCCTCGACACCGACGGCCTGGAGCTGGCCGACTCCGACCTGGAGTTCCTGCTCACGGTCGACAAGGAGGTCTGGCGCGAGGAGGCCGCCCTGGTCCCCGAGCACCTCAACACCTTCGGCGAGCACACGCCGAAGGAGCTGTGGGACCAGTACCGCGCGCTGGTGCAGCGCCTGGGCTGAGTCCCACCCCTGTACTCCGCGGCCGGCTGGAACCGAGAGAGCCCTGACCAGCAACATCGTCACGGCCGGCCGCGGAACCGACTGGCGGGGCCCGCACAACGGCGTGCGGGATTCCGGGCCGGCCGCCGCGTCCTCCGTCCGCCCCGACGGAAACCGGCGGCGACCGGCCCCCTCCCGCCCGCTTCGGCACGGCCCCCAGGTGGGCTCACGAACGTGCCGATGACTGACCGAGCGCTCCGGCCGACGGCCTACGTCGACCGGGGCGCTCGGGCGTTTTCGGGGTGCGGGTATCGATGCCGGCGTCGGTTTCGGTGAACAGCTCGCACCACACCGTCTTGCGACTCGGCTCCTGCTCCACGCCCCACCGCACGGCCAGCGCGTCGAGCAGGGCCAGTCCGCGGCCCGACTCGGCTTCGGTGCCGACGCCCGCGACCAGAACGGGCAACACCCGGGGGTCGGGATCGCTGACCCCCAACCGGATCCGACCGCCTACCTCGCGCCACACCCGCACCGTGACGGGGACGGCCTCCCCGACGTGCCGGACCACGTTCGTGACGAGCTCGCTCGCGCACAGCTGCACGTCGGTCCCGTACGGGCGCAGCGCCCGCCGCACGCCGGACACCCCGGCCGGGGTCGCGAGCAACTCCAGCGTCGTCACCGGCGGCATCACGCGGCACGCTGCCGGAGAGCTGCGGCCAGGGCCTGCGCAGTGAGGAGATTGCAGGCGCCGAGCGTGATCAGCGGCCGCGCGGGCCGGGAGGTGAGGGCCGGGAGATCGAGTCCGAGAGACGGCAGGGTGATGCCGTGTGCGGCGAGGGCGACTCGCAACTCCTCGACGCAGGCGTCGGCTTCGGCGGGGCTGTGCATGGGGGTCACACCTTCCAGTGCGCTGAGTGACGACCTCCTCACACTGTGACGCCGACCGCCGTACCGTGACAGCCCTTCGATCTCCCGCTCCTGAACTGCGGCTGCGCGGTGAAGAGCCTGGTAGCGGGCGATAACGGCACACCAAGGACGGTGAACGATGGGTCAGCGCAAGGACATCGACGGTTCGACGGGCGTCCCGACGTTTTACGGCAGTGAGTTGCGCTGGAAGCGGGAGGAGGCGGGCCTCACCCTCCAGCAACTCGTCGAGGGCAGCTTCTACGGCCCGAGCCACCTGAGCGAGATCGAGCGGGGCACGCGCCGGATGCCGGCGGAACTCGCCGAGCACGTGGACAGGGTGCTGGGCACGGACGGTTTCTTCAGGCGCCGGTGCGAGGACGTGCGGCGGGCGAAACGACGGGGGCACGCGAGCTACTTCGAGCGGGTGCTGGAGGCGGAGCGGCACGCGGAGACCATCGAGGAATGGTGTCCGACGCTGGTGCCGGGGTTGTTGCAGACGGAGGCGTATGCGCGGGCGGTGGTGCGGGCAACGCACCCACTCGCTCCGGACGAGGAGGTAGAGGAGAAGGTCACCGCCCGACTGGCACGAGCCCGCCTCTTCGAGGAGAACCACAAGACGCCGGTGTACTGGGCCATCCTGTCCGAGACCCTGCTCCGTCAGCCGATTGTTCCGCCTGACCAGGCAGCCGAACAGTGGCAGCACATCGCCGGGTTGGCCCGGCGGCACCGGATTGTTCCCCAGATCCTTCCGTGGAACTGCGGAGCGCACCCTTTCATGCTGGGCACGGCCAAGATCATGACGTTCCCCGATGCGCCACCGCTGGTCTACACGGAGGCGCTGCACAGCGGGGACACCATCGACGATCCGGGCCTCGTTAAGGATTACCGAAGGTCGTACGATCTGCTCAGGGCCGCCGCGCTACCCCGGGAGGCGTCCCTCGCCCTGATCGAGCAAGTGGCTGAGGATGGCGGAAATGGCAAGCAACGGACTTGACTTGAGCACAGCCATCTGGCGCAAGAGCACCTACAGCAACGGAAGTGGCGGCGACTGCCTGGAGGTGGCCGAAGCCTTCCCCGGCGCCGCTCACTGGCGCAAGAGCACCTACAGCAACGGGACCGGCGGCAACTGCGTCGAAGTGTGCGACGCCCACACCGCCGTCGTCCCCGTCCGTGACTCCAAGGTCCCCCACGGCCCGGTCCTCACCATCACGGCCCCGGCTTGGACGTCCTTCGTCACGTCCCTCAAATCGGTACATGTCGCCTGACTGTCACGTGGCACAGTGACGCTCGGCTGGGACACCCCAGCCGAGCGCCTGTCGTGTCTACGGCCTCACCGGGTCGCCGTCCCCGATGGCCAGCCACCACACTCCGTCGTCGCGGGTGAGGTCGAGAGTCTGGCTGCTGTCGTTCTCGAAGCGAAGTTCGACACTGGCCAGGCCCGGTGTGACGGGGTCCGCGACCAGCGCCTGAACCGGACGGTCGGCCTCGGCGCCGAACTTGGAGATCAGCCCCCGCGCGGCTGCCTCCCGGCCCGTGTACCACGGAGCACCGAGGTCAGCCAGGTCCTCGGCGTCACCGTCGCGTAGGCGCTGGACATAGACCTTGAGCACCAGCTCGGCCTCGCGCGCGACCTCCTCGGCCTCGGGATAGGCCGACGTCGCGGCCCGGACCGTCAGGTGCACCTCGGGGGTGTCCCGCAAGGCGTACGGTGCCGCATCGCGCTTCGACCACCAGACCAGAGCACCCACCACCACGCAGAGAGCGACGACCACGGCGATGAGCCACCGCGCCTTCGCAGTCCGGGGCATCAGTACCACTCCGGGATGACTCGGTGGATGTTCGCCCACGTGCCCCTCTGGCTATTGACGTAGGTGTCGAGACGCTGGTTCAGACGATTGTTGACAGCGAATCTTCACAGGGGAGTCTTGAGAACGTCCAGTAAGTGAGAGGAACCACACAGCGCTGCCCGCCGCCTCACAGGACAGGGCGGCCGGGGGCCTTCACGCCATGTGAGCTGCCGCCCGAGCCCTTCCGGATCGGTGAAGTCGATGGGGCCGTCGGCGGCGTTCCTGCCGGTGAGGCGCGAACGGGAGCACGAGCACTGTGGATGGCCCCTGGGCTCCACCGACGTCGAGGGGTGCTCACTTGTCACCGGCGTGTGAGGCCCCCGCTCCAGGCATATGACGGCCATCAAGCCGGAGAGCAACGCGACGAGGGGAAATGGGCCGCCGGCCGATCCCGGAGTGAGCAGGCGCAGGACTCCCATGCGACAGCACACAGGGCCGCGACAGCGAACGCAGGCGTGCGAGACGTGACTTCACTTCTTCCGCCTCCGGCGGGCCATAGCCATGATGGTCAGCGCCAGCCCGCCGAGAGTGGCAAATAGTCCAGCGCCCATAAGCACGTGGCTCTGGTAGCGAACGCGTCCCCTTCCGCCATGGGTCAGCCGCGAGCCGCAAAAGGCTCGATGTGGTCACTCTGTATTTACCTCATTCGCCCCCCAGACGCGACAACCATGGGCTGCCAAGAGGCCTTCCTTTATGTCCGGAACTCGACAACTCACCAATGCAGCATGGAATCCCAGTCTTCTCCACAACGTGAGGCCAGGCTCCCCGGCACGATCGTCCCCTGGCCTCACGTGTGGCGCCTCTTCGTGGTCTACTTCCTGCCGTTGCCGGGCCAGGCGTTCTCGTCAGATACGCCACACGCGACGGCACCAACGAAGCCTGCCTGAGAGACGGCCAGTCCGATGCCGCCTGCGACCGTCAGCGAAGCACCTCCTGTCGGGATCGCCGTGATCAGGGCAACAGTCGCGAAGGCTGTGGCCACTGTGTCCCAACCCGTCCACAGGCCCGCCGGGTCGGTGTTGTTGACGGGGTCGCCAGCCGCATACAGGTATGCGTTGGTCTCCTGCCCCGACGGGTCGGGTTGGGTGAAGCGGCCGAGGGTGGGGTCGTAGTAGCGGTGGCCCATGCACTTGTAGAGGCCCGTGGGGTCGAGGTAGGCGCCGGTGTAGCGGTGGGGCTGGGGGGCTGCCTTCGTGCACCCCGTGAGGGCTGGATGCCGGGTAATCGCCTGGCGTCCAGCCCTCACGCTTTGCGGTGACTGCTGTTGCTTCAGTTCACGTCGTAGAGCCCGTACAACTTGTCACTGTCCGCTGATGTCAACGCGTATCCTCGACGCTTCCGGACACTGACTTTCTCCGTGCTACGGCGAGTCCTCCCGCAACAAGGCCGACCGCAGCGAACAGAACGGCGGACTGCCAGATCGGCCAGTCGAAAAGACCAGCCGCAGTGGCAACCACTCCCACAAGGCAGGTGAGAGCAGCACAACTGCCAATGACTGCAAGAGTGTTAGGGCTCCTCTGTTTCACACGTTTCTCCTCAGAAGAAGCTTCCGACTGCTCCACCGATCAGGCCACCCCACATGCCGTTCTCTCGCTCCGCCTGCGTTCCGCCCGCAATGGTGGCGCCAGCGGCGCCGCCCCCTGCGCCCCAGAGCGCCCCGGTGACTACGGCAGCGCCGACACACGCGGCGCCAGCAGTACCGATACACGCAGCACCCACAGCTGCTGCACCGAGACCGCCGGCCACTGTGCCAGCGACAACACCCACCGCATCAGCGACTGAGAACAGGCCCGTGGGGTCGCTGTTGTTGATGAAGTCGCCACCGGCATAGAGGTAGGGGTTGGTCTCCTGCCCCGACGGGTCCGGCTGGGTGAAGCGGCCGAGGGACGGGTCGTAGTAGCGGTGGCCCATCTTGTAGAGGCCGGTCGGATCCAGGTACGTGCCCGCGTAGCGGTGGGGCTGGGGGACTGTCTCGGTGGTGGTGCCGCGGGGTAGGCCTGTGGGGCCGTAGGCGTAGGTGTGGGTGCGCTTGCCCGTGTCGTCGGCCAGGCCGAGGACGTTGCCCGTGGCGTCGGTGAGGTAGTAGTAGGACTTCCCCCCAGTCGTCATGGAGTTCAAGGTGCCCGCCGGTTCGCGGATGAATCCGGTGTCGACCCCGTTCGTCGTCGTGGACGCCAGGCCGAGCGTGGTGTGGTGGAACCACGTCGAACCCAGCTTCGTGCGCTCGGAGTTGTCCGTGCCCGCGTGGACCAGGTCGTAGCCCTTGCCACCAGCCGTAATCC
>NZ_JBIBEP010000045.1:0-11666 GCF_042955185.1 Streptomyces sp. NPDC012474 | reverse complement strand
CGACCGGCATGCAGGACAGCAGCGTCCAACTCGTCGGCGGCTTCCGGTCGGTCATACGGCACTCCTGCGATGTCGCGGCTGTCGAGAGCCGCCGGCCTTCCCCGCAGGCGCCCCTCCCCCACCTTTAGACTATGCAAAGGTCGCTCCCACGACACGACTCCTGCCCCGGGCCCTTTACCCAATCGAGTCCCACGGCCCTTCCTCTGCTGCTCGAACAGGGCCGCGGAGCGATCGTCAACACCTCCTCGCTGTCCGCGCACGTGGGCGACCACCAGCGCGCGGCGTACCAGACCAGCAAGGCCGGGATCAACGCGCTCACCCGCCATGTCGCCTCCCGCTGGGGTAGCCGGCGCCGCCATGGATCTGGACGGCGTCGGAGGTGATCCCGATGACGCTCCTCGGAGATCACCACCGCCCGCTACAACAAGCTCGTCGAGCTCCTGCGCGCCCACGAGTTGGGAGCCATCGGCGACCTCGGCTTCGTCGGCCTGGACGACGACCCGGACAACCCTGTGGTCATCACCGGCTACAAGGCCGCCCGCACCCAACCGCTCACGTCGGCGAAGAAACAGGTCAACAAGCTGATCGCGTCCGTCCGAGCGGTCTGCGAGCACGCCTTCGCCCACTTGAAGAACTGGCGGATCCTCACCGAGCTCCGCACCGACCCCGCCCGCGCCACCCAGCTCCTGCGTGCTCTACTCGTCCTGACGAACCTCGAAGTCAACCGCTGAGGTCAGTAGTTGTTCATGTACCAGATCGCGCCACCGAGGAAAATCGGAAGAGTGAACGCTATCTGCAGCATCCAGGGGACACCTGGCCCCTCGTCATCAGGCTTGCCCGGGTTCTCCGCGCGCCACGTCATGAAGTCGCGCATCGCCTTCCAGTGGCCCACGACACCCAGGGCGACACCCAGGATTACCCCGCAGTAGGTGGGAAGCATCTCGTTCAGAGACCAGTCATGGTTGGCGCTGAAGGCCATGATTGCCAGGAACCCTGCCACCGGACCGCATGACACCCAGATCTTTTGCCGCCGGTTCACCATCCCGGGGAACATCGCGGCGAGATACACAGCCACACTGATCACGGCGAACAGCCACCACAGCAGAGAGGATTTCTCCGGCATCAAAACCCTTTCATCCACCCTCGCGACCGCGGTCCGAAGGCCCACCACCCACCCCGCAACGGCTGTCCGGCCCCATCGTTCCCGCAGCTCAAGCCCCACGGGGCAACCCTAGCCGCCCGCCGATGACAGGGACTGCCGGACGATCTACTCCTCAGACAGCGGCCCACGACCAGTGCGAGCATCCGAGAGTCGGTAACACCAGCCCTTTGACCTGCGATTTCAAGTTGGCGGGGGCTCATTGAGCAGCAGCGGGGCATCCAGCAACTGCCCCGAACCCGAGCCGCTCGGCCGCCTGTGCCAGGTTCAAAACCAGTCAGTCAACTCGCCCGCCACCCCAGCGGCAAACTCGACGAACCAGCATCACCCTGACGAGCCGAAGTCATCTGGCGCACCGCACTAGACCGCCCGCTTCCGCGACCTGACCCACGCGGCGAAATCCTCTATGCCGTCGATGAGCGCCTCGAAGCGGAAGGAGTGGAAGAGGTCGAAGGCATGGTGACCGCCGGGGAGTTCGGCGTAGACGACCGGGGAGGTGGAGACGGAGCGCAGGGCGGTTACGAGGGCCTTGGGGTTCTCGCTGTCCACCAGTTCGTCCAGGTTGCCGTGTGCGATGAGGAAGGGTGGTGCGTCTGCCCTTACGAGATTCACCGGCGAGGTCGCGGGGTCCCCGTCGAAGTACGTACCGAGGTAGCCGTTGAGTGCGATGGCGGCGGTCACCGAGGTGTCCGCCTCCTCGAAGCCTGGCTGGTAGGAGGGGTCGTTGGGAGTGAGGGCAGCGAGCGCCGCCATGTGTCCGCCCGCGGAACTCCCCGATACGAACACTTCCGTCGTCGGGTCCGCACCGTACTCGTTGGCGTGTTGGCGGGCCCAAGCGATGACCTTCTTCGCGTCGATCAAATGGTCGGGATGGGAAAAGGCAGGCCGTAGGCGGTAGTTGGCGCTGATGCAGACCCAGCCCTTACTCGCGAGCCGATAGAGCAGGGGCAGCGACTGGGTGCTTTTGCGGCCTTGGTCGTAGTGACCGCCATGGAAATGGATCAGTACCGGGCCGCCCACGGGGCGCGAGCGGTGGTGGTAGACGTCGAGGAGGTTGCGGCGGCCTGCTTCCCCGTAGCTGAGGTTGCTCAGTCGCCTGACATCGCCGCGACGGCGAAAGAAGGGCCTGAGCAGTATGCGCGCCAGTGGCGGCCGACGGCGCGTACCGGTACCGGCGCCGAGCGCCTCGTCCAGGGCGAGCCTGACCACGGACGCCGCCCGGATGCCCCGTCGGGCGACCACCACGAGCCCGGCAGCCGAGACTGCGGCCAGAGCGACGACCAGCCGGTCGGCGGCCGTAGCGATGTCGCCCTCCGCGAAGGCCAACGCCGTCGATGCCACCAGCGCGTATATGGCAAGGAAGGGCATCTCGTTGAAGACGAGAGCGAGCCGGTAACTGAAGTAGAAGAGCGGCTTCGGCCTGCGGATGCGGATGAGACAGAACACCGCGATCAGCGCGGCCAGCACAACAGTCACCAGATATCCCACAGCCACCAGAACCCACCCCGTTCGTCCAATGCCGGAAGTACCCCACCTGTGGTACCACGGATGGGGTACTTTGGATACGTGAATCAGGAAAGACGGGATCGTTTGCGCGATGCGGCCATCGACCTACTGGCGCAATCCGGCAGCCGGGGCCTGACGCACCGGGCCGTCGACGCCGCAGCCGATGTGCCGCTGGGCACCACCAAGAACTACTTCCCCACCAGAGACGCTCTGTTGCGGGCGAGCACGGAGCGCATCATCGAGCTGTACGAGGCGATCCCCAGAACCACGCCCGCCGACCGGCCGGGCCTCACCACCCTGCTGCACGCACTCCTGAAGCACGCCCAGGGCCCCGGCCGGATGCGGGTGCTCGCTCTCCTGGAGCTGCAGCGCGAGGCAACGCGGACTCCGTGGCTGGCGGCCTCGCTCGACGCCTTCGCCGCAGCCGACTTCGCATACTTCGAGCACGCCCAGCGCAGCGCGGGCCTACCCGTGACCCAGCAGCGCGCCGCCACCGTCACGCTGGCCCTGCACGCCGCCCTGCCCCAGCTGGTGACCGAGGGCCCCGCCACACTGACGGCAGCCGGACTCGACGACCTCGACAGCTTCGTCAACGGCCTCCTGGACACGGTGTACGGAGCAACATGAGATTGCAGAATCATGCTGCGACCCCAAGTCGCGAAGATCCGCCGGAGTGGTCCTTGATCATTGAACCTCCGACCGTCAGATGGCCCCGGGCCGGCCATACTCGATCGTGGCCGTGCCGGGGACGGGCCGCACGTCGTGGACTGCGGGACTGGACGCCATCCGCCTGGAGCCCGGCACTGACGTCGCCGCGGTGATCACGGTCCAGATCCGCGAGCTGGGCGGCTTGTTCCTTTACCCTCTGTATGTGCGGGAGTGCTGAGCGAGTTCACCTGGGCGCCCTGCGGCGGCACACCGAATGGCCGGTCAGGGCCTCGGCCCACTGCCGGCTGGCCCGTACAGATCCAGCAGGCGGGTCCGGGTGGATTGCAGTCGGTTCCCGACCACGATGGCTACACAGCGTGTGATCGCCAGCCCCAGTACCGGATCTTCCTCGATCAGTGCGCGCACCGCCGCCGCATCAAATTCCAGTGCGTGTACCGGGCCATGTGCCTCTGCGCCGAGCTGCCAGGTGTGCGGCGGGACCAGCCAGGACCAGCCGAGCAGTTCGCCATGGCCGATGGCGTCGACCGCGGCTGCCCGGCGGCCAGGAACGTGCACGTCGAGAGCAACCAGTCCGGTGATGATGGTCCAGAACCGGTCGGCCTTGCTGCCCTCTTCGAAGATGCGTGCGCCTGAAGGGAAATTCACTTCGACCGCGAACTTCAGCAAGCGGTCGCGGTCTTCGGGCGCGAGCAGTCTCAGCAAATTCGTCGTGGTGGCCATGCGGGCCCTCCCGTCTCAGAGTCACTGTCTACGCGGCATTTCCTCCTGCGGAGCGCGCCCCGGACCCGCTGGAACCTGCCTGCCTACCGTTCTCACCATGAGTCCTGGCGTCCGCGGCGCGGTGCAGATGGAGGTACAGGTCACCGGCACGGCTGTGCCTGAGCCGTTTGGTTTCATAGGGGCCGGTCGCAACGGGAGCTCAGCTTCCTGTGCTGTCACCTCCGGATAAGCGCGGCAAGCACTTCGGCTTTGCTGGTCTCGGGATGTTTTGTGGCGGTGAGTAGCGTCAGGGTGCTTTCTTCTGCGAGGTGACGCAGGTGCGCCAGGGCATCTGCACGTTCGGGATCTTGGAGCTCGGCCTGGTAGCGGTGGCTGAATTCCGCGAAATGATCGGGGTTGCGGAGGTACCACTTGCGCAGCTCCACGGAGGGCGCGACCTGCTTGCACCACTCGTCGAGGTGGGCATTCTCCTTGGTCATGCCCCGGGGCCAGAGGCGGTCAACCAGCACCCTGGTGCCGTCGGTCTGCGCCGGCGTGTCGTAGACCCGGCGGACCTGCACCGGTCGCTTGTGCGCCATGGAGGGCCTCCTGCCAAGTCTCGGCTTCTTCCGGCGTCACACGTAGTAACGAGAGATGATCTCGAGCCGCGCCGCTTCGTCCGGTCCCGGATATGCCACCAGTACCGGCAAGCCGCTGGGATCCCGGCCCTCGATGAGAGTGAAGCCCTCAGCCTCCCTCGTGTCGACGCGGTCGGAGCGGGCTCTGAGCACGCGCTCGCACCGCTGGAAGTCGTCGGGGCCGTCCGCTGTCCAGATCACGTACTGAGCGCCGACGTGGCCCACGGGATGCATAGCATTCGGGCCCACGGTGCGCAGGTACACCTGGAAGCCGTTGCGGCTCACGAGCAGCGCGGCAGTCGCGGTACGTACCGTGACCTTCATGTTCAGCAGCTCCCCGTAGAAGTCCGCCGATGCGTCATGGTCGTGGACGAACACCACGACCGAGGCCAGCCGGGGTCCGCGCGTCTCCGGTCCTCCACCGTTCGGCTCCGCATCCGGTGACGGATGGGCAGGCTCCCGTCCTGAGGCCGCCGCTTCATGTGGGTAGGCCATGAGGCCCCCTTCCACCTTCGACCGCGATACGAGGGCTTTTCGAAAGGAATTCCCGGTCCGGTTTCCACGCTACCCGGACGGTGTCGTGCCTGCTGGAAGCGTCTGGCAGGCCCCAGGGGTGCATCCCAGCCACCCGCTGCTGTAGCCGATGGCGACGAACACCGCGTAGTAGAGCAGGGCGAAGATCAAGCCGTTGACGAAGTGCGCGCCGTAGCCGAAGGCCTTGGCGCGGGCCCGGTCACTAGGTCCGCAGTCCCCGCGGCCGACCTCTGCGCCTTGTGCCGTCACCGGGCTCAGCCTCCTTGGCTCGCAGGTACCCACCGGAGGTGCGGCGCAGAAGGCAACGAGTGTGCCGTTGCTGGCCAAGCACCTGTTCAGGAGGTTCTGCGGACCACGAGGGCCGTGATGTCGTCCCGCTGTTCGCCTGCGGTCGTGGAAGCTTCCACCGGTGCGTGCCTGCTGGTCGTTGGCTCCAGCCGACGCACCGGGGTTCGCCGACTCCTGCTCGGGTCGGTCAGCGCCGCAGTGCTGCACACCGCACCATGCCCCGTCGCCGTACCCGCCGTCGGCAACGACGAGCGGCACATCGATGCCCCAACACAACAAGGGCGGCAATGCCTCTACTTGGCTGGCAGGCAGTTCGCCGGGCGGAGGCGGCTGCGCGATGTGAACGGTTCAGGAGGCAGTGACGGCGGCATGAGCGAGGGCAACGGTCTCGTGCGGGGTACCGTCGATCGGGATGGCCGCGCCGGCTTCGTCGTCGCCCAGTGGTTCGAGGTCGGCAAACTGCGTATCGAGCAGGCCGGGCGGCATGAAGTGGCCCTTTCGCGCAGTGATCCGTGCGGCAATCAGCTCGGGCGAGCCATCGAGGTGCAGAAAGAAGACCTGCGCCGCGGAGGAAACCAGCCGGTCACGGTAGCGCCGCTTCAGTGCTGAACATGACACCACTCCCCCGCTGTCCGCGTGATCACCCAGCCATTGTGCGATCTCGTCCAGCCAGGGGCGGCGGTCTTCGTCATCGAGCGGGTGGCCGGCCCGCATCTTCGCCACATTGGCTGCGGGGTGGAAGTCGTCCGCCTCGGCGTAAGGAACCCCCAGGCGCTGCGCCAGCAGCCGGCCCACCGTGGTCTTTCCCGAGGCCGACACGCCCATGACGACGACCAACGGAGCGGTGTTGTGCGGCATCCGTCCAGGTTAAGGCCTGCCTTCACATCGTGCCCGCTACAACTCGATGACCACCTTCACGTCGTCCGGTTGCGGAGTGAACGCCTCTGCCGCGCGCTCCAGCGGCACACGCCGGGTGATCAGGCGCTCAAGCCATGACAGGTCGGCCTTGGCCAGCGCGTCGGCAGCCTGGCGGTAGTGCCGCAGGTTGGCGTTGACCGATCCCACTACCGCGTCGTTCTGCAGCACCATCTCCCTGTTGATGGCGCCCGCGTCCACGGTCACCCTGCGACCGGCGGGCGACACACCGGTCAGGCACACCACTCCGTAGGGCGCGGTGCCCGTCAAAGAGGCAAAGACGAGCTCGCTCGCACCCGTGGCTTCGACGACGACATCCGGGCACACGGCGGAGATCACCTGCCCGATGTCCTCCACGTGGTACGAGGCACCCAAGTCCCGTACGAGAGCGGGCTTGGGCCCCTCGGTCACCCGGTCGAGCACATGCACCTCCAGCCCGCGCTGCGTGCCCAGGAGGGCGGCCAGCAAACCAATGGGCCCGGCACCGGTCACCAGAACGCGACGCGGCTCGAACCACGAACGGGCACCTACACGCTCCACCTGTTCCCACGCCTTCGCCACCACCGTGGTCGGCTCCATGAGCACACCGACGCGCTCCAGATACGGCTCCAGCTTCACCGCATAGTCGGCTTCCACGCACCACACCTGCGCGCCATAACCGTCGATCTCTTTGATGCCGCGTTCGGTATAGCGGCCGTTGCGGCACATGTCGAACTCTCCCCCGGCGCAGGCCCCGCACGGCTCGGGGTCCGGCCGGCGCACCACCCCGGCGACCAGGTCACCGGGCGAGAACCCGCTGCCGGGAGGTGCCTGCCGCACCCGTCCGAGAGACTCATGCCCGAGCACCAGCCGCTCACGGCCCGGAGGGGCCCAGCCGTACTCACCTCGGGCGATCTCCTTGTCCGTTCCGCACACCCCCACCGCCAGGCCCTGCACCAACAGTTCCCCGGCTGCCGGGACGGCCTCCGGTACATCCCGTACCTCAAGGGATCCCCTCGCCCCGGGCCGCACCGTCAATGCACGCATCGCCAACCTCGTCCCACTCGTCCGTCGGCGCCTCAAGTCCGCGCGCCGCTGCTTTCCGTCTGTCCCTCTCTGAGGTGTGTCCCGTTCAGAGCTTTTCAGCACCAGATGGTCAGGTGGGAGGGACGCGTCCGTGCGCTGCCTTCGTCCCACCGGAGGGGATAGCCCGCCAGGGCGGCCACCCCGCCGCAGCGGTCATCGAGAGACTCGGCGTCGGGGAACTGCTGGGCTGGTCCCTCCCCATCACTGGTACCTGGGAGCCCAGGCCACCAGCCCGGTGCGTGCCTACGAGTTCGACGCGACTGTGGTCCGTGAGCTGTGCGGGAAAGGACCCGGAGCTGCGGCACGACCTGTGGGCCTATGTCGCCGCGGTGATCGGAAGCCGGCTCAGGTCCGCCCGGTTGCGACTGCTCGATCTGTACGCGCCCCACGGCGCCGGCGAGGTGCCCTGACGTGGCGAGACGACTTGGCCACGAAGATGGAGTCATACGGCGTTGGTGAGCCGTGCGGGCAGGCCGACACACGGTCGGCCCGGCCTGGTGTGCGGATGCGGGCCACTGGCCTTCCAGAGACGATGGAGCGACAGGCAGGCTCTGGTGCGGGCCGCGGATGAGAGCAGCAAGCCCGTCCGCTTGGCACGCGGGAGGAGCGGCAGCGTCATGAATCCGTTGCACACGTTGAGCGATGCTGGAGTGTCGATATGGCTGGACGACCTCAGCCGGGAGCGGCTGAGGTCCGGGAGCCTGGCGGACCTGGTCGCACGGGACCGGGTGGTGGGGGTGACCACCAATCCCACGATCTTCGCCAAGGCCATCACGAGCGGCGACGCGTACGACGGACAGATCCGTGACCTGGCCGCCCGCGGAGTCGGGGTCGATGAAGCGCTGCGGGCGCTGACCACCACCGACGTCCGGCGGGCGTGTGACGTGCTGCGCCCCGCCTACGACGCGACGGACGGCGTCGACGGACGCGTCTCCATCGAGGTCGACCCCCGGATCGCGCACGACACGGAGGCGACGATCGCCGAGGCGCGGGCGCTGTGGTGGCTGGTCGACCGGCCCAACCTGTTCGTGAAGATCCCCGCCGCCCGCCAGGGCCTGCCGGCGATCACCGCGTGTCTCGGGGAGGGAATCAGCATCAATGTCACGTTAATCTTCTCCCTCACCCGCTATGACGAGGTCATGGACGCCTTCCTCGACGGGATGGAACGCGCCCGCGATGCCGGAGGGGAACTTTCTGGCATCGGGTCGGTGGCTTCGTTCTTCGTCTCCCGGGTCGACGCGGAGGCAGACGCACGCCTGGACAAGATCGGCACCGCGCAGGCGGCCGAGCTGCGCGGCCGTCTGGCGATCGCCAACGCGCGCCTGGCCTACCAGCACTACGAGCGGGTTCTCTCCTCGCCCCGCTGGCAAGCCCTGCGAGGGGCGGGAGCCCATCCGCAACGGCCGCTGTGGGCTTCGACCTCCGTCAAGGATCCCGCCTACCCCGACACCCGTTACGTGACCGAACTGGTCGCACCCGGCGTGGTCAACACCATGCCTGAGACCACCTTGCGCGCGGTTGCCGACCACGGCCGCGTACCGGCCGACTCGATCCGCACCCACTACGACGACGCTGAGCAGGTTCTCGCCGGGCTACGGACAGTCGGGGTGGACTACGGCGACGTCGTGCAGACCCTTGAGGACGAGGGCGTGTCGAAGTTCGACGCCAGTTGGGAGCAGCTTTCGGAGCAGCTCGCCGAAACGTTGCGGAGCCGTCCCGCAGCCCAGGAAGGGAACTGACGATGTCCACGAACGACGCGTGTGTGATCGTCGGTGCCAGCCTGGCCGGGGCCAAGGCCGCGCAGGCCCTGCGCGAGGAGGGCTTCGACGGCCCGCTGGTTCTGATCGGGGACGAAAGTGAACAGCCTTACGAACGGCCACCGCTGTCCAAGGGCTACCTGACGGGCAAGGACGCGCGCGAGCAGATCTACGTCCATCCGCCGCAGTGGTACTCCGAACACAACGTGGACCTGCGGCTCGGTATCCAGGTCACGGCCGTCGACCCGGCCGCGCGCGAGGTGACCCTCGCCGACGGCAGCCGCGTCGGCTACGGCAAGCTGCTGCTGACCACCGGATCCTCCCCGCGCCGCCTGCCCGTCCCGGGCGCGGACCTGGAGCAGGTGCTGTACCTGCGGCGGGTCGAGGACAGCGACCACATCAAGGAAGCGTTCCAGTCCGCCTCACGGGCCGTGGTCATCGGCGCGGGCTGGATCGGCCTGGAGACCACTGCCGCCGCCCGCACGGCCGGTGTGGAGGTCACCGTGCTGGAGATGGCAGAGCTGCCGCTGCTGCGGGTCCTCGGCCGCGAGGTCGCTCAGGTCTTCGCGGACCTGCACCGCGATCACGGTGTGGATCTGCGGTTCGGCGTTCAGGTCGCCGAGATCACCGGCAGCGGCGGCGCGGCGGACGGAGTGCGGCTGGCCGACGGTACCCGCATCGAAGCCGACGTGGTGATCGTCGGGGTCGGCATCATGCCGAACATCGGGCTGGCGCAGGAGGCGGGCCTGGAGGTCGACAACGGCATCCGCGTCGATGAACGGCTGCATACCTCCTACCCGGACATCTACGCCGCCGGTGACGTGGCCAATGCATTCCACCCGCTGCTGGGCAAGCACATTCGCGTCGAGCACTGGGCCAACGCGCTGAACCAGCCGCAGACCGCGGCCAAGGCGATGCTCGGCCAGCAAGACCCGGTGTACGACAGGGTGCCGTACTTCTTCACCGACCAGTACGACCTGGGCATGGAGTACGCCGGGTACGTCGAGCCCGGCGGCTACGACCAGGTCGTCTTCCGCGGTGACGTCGCCGGACGCGAGTTCATCGCCTTCTGGCTCGCCGACAACCGGGTGCTCGCAGGCATGAACGTCAACGTCTGGGACGTCAACGACCAGCTCCAAACCCTCGTCCGCACCGCCCAGCCAGTCGACACACGCACGCTCACCGACCCACAGGTGGCCCTCGAGTCTCTCCTCCCCGACGTCGAGCACCGGTGAGCGGTTGAGCAACCGGTGATAGCGCCAAGGCCGGTGCGGCGAGGACAGTGGTACGGGCAGTGGCTGCACCGGTAGCGGTGTGACAGATGCGACGACCGCTTCCCGAATGCTGATCGGATTGCTGCCGGCCGGCCGACGCGAACCGCTTTGGAAGGATTCACGATGACCGACACTCCCGCGCCTGTCCCGGCTGGTCCGATCGTGGTCGGCACGGACGGCTCCCCACAGGCCCGGCACGCCGTCCTCTTCGCTCTGCACGAGGCACAGCTGCGCGGCACCGGTCTGCGGGCGGTCTGTGCCTATGACTACACCCCTGCTCGTTTCACGGGCTACGGATGGATGGCCGGACCCGAAGGTGCCTCCACCCTTTATGAACAGCTCCACGACGTCGCCCGGCAGGCGGTGACCGAGACGGTCCACGAACTACGGGAGCAGCTCGGCGGACCTCACGTGGAGGTGGAGATCATCGCCGAGGCCGGCCGGCCGGCGCAGGTTCTGCTGGACGCGAGCGAGGACGCCTCTCTGCTGGTGGTCGGAACCCGCGGTTCAGGCGCCTGGGGGCGCCTCACACTCGGATCGACCAGCACCGAGGTCGTACACCACGCTCGCGTGCCCGTCGTCGTCGTGCCTGCCGACTCCCGCGGCGCCTCCTCCTGACGAACAAGGAGCGACTGCGCGCGACTGCGGCATGCCGCTCACGGGCGGTGGGTCCCTCGCGGGCGAGCAGGTCGTACTCGCTGACCGGGCCGACCACCGCGCCGGCGGTGTCCAGGCCTCACCACCGCTCGTCGTCGCCTACGCCCTGGCCGGCTCCATGGCCGTCGACCTCACCCGCGACCCGCTCGGCACCGACGACGGCCGGCCCGTCCACCTGCGCGACATCTGGCCCACCCAGGACGAAATCCAGCAGGCGATCTCCACCAGCCTGCGGCCGAGCATGTTCACCGACGGCTACGCGGACCTGTTCACCGGCGACGAGCAGTGGCAGGCCCTGCCCGCCCCCGAGAGCGACTTGTACGCCTGGGATCCCGCCTCGACCTACGTGCGCAAGCCGCCCTACTTCGAGAACATGCCCCGAGTGATGGCCGACCCCGTCCCAGCCCCCACGCCTAGGGCCTGTCCGGTGAGTCGGCAGGGTCCTCTTGCCTGCCTTCTAGGCTGGCGCCATGGACAACGGGCTCGCTCACGAGGAAAGCGCCTT
>NZ_JBIBEP010000044.1:0-14745 GCF_042955185.1 Streptomyces sp. NPDC012474 | reverse complement strand
GGTGCATCGCAAGGCGGAGCATCGCCCGCGTACTGGATGTACTCGGGTGATGCGACAACGCGGCGAGGTGCCGTGCCGGGCGTCGCAAGCCGGTGGACCTTTCCAGTCGCAGCGCTAGACGTACCGCTCCAGAATCGACGACTCTGCCAGCCGCGACAGACCCTCGCGGACGCTGCGGGCCCGGGCCTCGCCCACGCCGTCCACCGTCTGCAGGTCGTCGACGCTCGCGGCGAGCAGCTTCTGCAGCCCGCCGAAGTGCTCGACCAGGCGGTCGATGATGGCGCCGGGGAGCCGGGGCACCTTGGCCAGCAGGCGGAAGCCGCGCGGGGAGACGGCGGAGTCCAGTGTCTCGGGCGCGCCGGTGTAACCCAACGCCCGTGCGACCGTGGACATTTCGAGAAGTTCGGCGTGGGTGAGGGCGTCGAGTTCGGCGAGGGCCTCGTCGACCGTGCGAGAGCGTTTGGCCGTGGGCTCGGGGACGTAGTCCCGTACGACCAGCTCGCGCTCGGGCTCAACGCCCGCGATCAGCTCGTCGAGCTGGAGGGCCAGCAGCCGGCCGTCCGTGCCCAGCTCCACCACGTACTCGGCGATCTCCGTGGCGATGCGGCGCACCATCTCCAGGCGCTGGGCGACCGCCGAGACGTCCCGGACGGTCACCAGGTCCTCGATCTCCAGCGCCGACAGCGTGCCCGCGACCTCGTCGAGACGGAGCTTGTAGCGCTCCAGGGTGGCGAGCGCCTGGTTGGCGCGGGACAGGATCGCCGCCGAGTCCTCCAGGACGCGGCGCTGGCCGTCGACGTAGAGGGCGATCAGCCGCATCGACTGGGAGACGGAGACCACCGGGAAGCCGACCTGCTTGCTGACACGGTCAGCGGTGCGGTGCCGGGTGCCCGTCTCCTCCGTCGGGATCGTCGGGTCCGGGACCAGCTGCACGCCCGCGCGCAGGATCTTCGACAGGTCCGAGGACAGCACGATGCCGCCGTCCAGCTTGCACAGCTCGCGCAGCCGGGTCGCGGTGAACTCGACGTCCAGCACGAAGCCGCCGCTGCACAGCGTCTCGACCGTCTTGTCGAAGCCGAGCACGATGAGCCCGCCGGTGTTGCCGCGGAGCACGCGTTCCAGGCCGTCACGCAGGGCGGTGCCGGGTGCCACGGCGCTCAGGGAGGCGCGCATCAGGCCATCGGTACCGGCACTCCCGCCGGACTTTCCGGGAGCCGATGCCCGGTCGTTGGCTGCCACTGCACTCCTCCGGTCGCAGGTCCTGGGCGCCCCCGTGTCGCGCGCTCGGTTCGCACGGACGGGCGAGACCAGGGCAAAGTCTACCGGCGACCCTCCTCGTCCCGTGGGGCCTCTCTGCGACGGGAGCGGGGAAGGACCCGCAGGGCGTCCCCTATGTCCGCGACTTCCAGGACCTTCATGCCCGCCGGGACCTTGCCCGGATCGCCCGGGACCAGCGCGTGTGTGAATCCCAGGCGGTGGGCTTCGGCCAGTCTGCGCTGTACTCCCGTGACCCGTCTCACCTCGCCGGCGAGGCCCACTTCGCCGATCGCGACGAGGTTCTTGGGGAGAGGTGTGTCACTCGCCGCGCTCGCCAGGGCGAGGGCGACGGCCAGGTCGGCGGCGGGCTCCGAGAGCTTCACACCGCCGACCGTCGCGGAGTAGATGTCCCTTTTGCTCAAGGCGCTGATCCGCCCGCGCTGTTCCAGCACCGCGAGCATCATCGAGACGCGGGAGGTCTCCAGGCCCGAGGTGGTGCGGCGCGGGGAGGGGATCTGCGAGTCGACCGTGAGCGCCTGGACCTCGGCGACCAGCGGGCGGCGGCCTTCGAGGGTGACGGTCAGGCAGGTGCCCGGGACCGGTTCGGCCCGGCGGGTCAGGAAGAGGCCGCTCGGGTCGGCGAGGCCGGTGATGCCCTCGTCGTGCAGCTCGAAGCAGCCGACCTCGTCGGTGGTGCCGTAGCGGTTCTTGACGCCCCGCACCAGGCGCAGACGGGCGTGCCGGTCGCCCTCGAAGGACAGGACGACGTCCACGAGGTGCTCCAGCAGGCGTGGGCCCGCGATCGCGCCGTCCTTGGTGACGTGGCCCACCAGCAGCGTGGACATGCCGCGTTCCTTGGAGACCCGGATGAGCGCCCCCGCGACCTCCCGCACCTGGGCCATGCCGCCGGGTGCGCCGTCGATCTCCGGGGAGGCGACCGTCTGCACCGAGTCCATGATCAGCAGAGACGGCTTCACCGCGTCCAAGTGGCCCAGCACCGCCGCCAGATCCGTCTCGGCCGCGAGGTACAGGTGGTCGTCGATGGCACCGATGCGGTCGGCGCGCAGCCGGACCTGGCTCGCCGACTCCTCGCCCGTGACGTACAGGGTGCGGTGCTCGTCGCTCGCGGACTTGGCCGCCACGTCGAGCAGGAGCGTCGACTTGCCGACGCCCGGTTCGCCCGCGACCAGCACCACCGCGCCGGGGACCAGGCCGCCGCCGAGCACACGGTCCAGCTCGGGCACGCCGGTGGGGCGGGCGGTGGCCTGGCGGCCGTCGACCTGGCCGATGGGCAGGGCGGAGGTGGTGACCCGGCCCGGCGCCGTCGTACGCACCGCGGGCGCGCCGTACTCCTCGACCGTCCCCCAGGCCTGGCACTCGGGGCAGCGGCCGAGCCACTTCGCCGTCTGCCAGCCGCACTCCGTGCAGCGGTAGGACGGGCGGTCCTTGGTGGTCTTCGTACGGGCAGCCATGGACGAAACCGTAGCCGCAGGTACTGACATCGCGGGCGCCGGCCGACGGCGGCCACCTGCGCGCCAGGGGTCCGCCACCCCGCGCCAGCGGCGGAACGCCGGGTTCATGTCCCCGATTGAGGGATCGTTTCACCCGTACGGATTAAATGTGCTCAAGCCGCCTGAAGGTGTCACTCCCGGCCCCCTACGGTCGCCGAATGATGAGCAGTACTCCGGAGATCTCGACCCGCTCGGCCCGCACGGCCGGCGCACACCGGGCGCACCGGGAAGAGCGTGACCGCGGGGCGGCGCGCACGCTGGCGCAGCGGCCGCCCGCGCGCTACGAGCCCTACCTGGACGGCCTGTTCACCTACTGCCTGTCCGTGCTGTGCGACCACGAGGCCGCGACCGCCGCCCTGGGCGACGTCCTCGCCCTCGCCGAACGCCGCGGCCGGCACGTCCCCCAGGAGCCCGCGGACCGCAGGGCCTGGATGTACGCGCTGGCCCGCTGGGCGTGCCTGCGCAAGCTGGCCGAGGCCAAGCAGAAACGTCAGAGCAGCCATGGCGCGGGCCGCGCCGACCGGCGGCGCGCCGACCGTCAAGCCACTCCGGCCCCCTCCGAGGAGGTCCAGGAGCGGCACCGTCGCGAACTGGCCCTGCTGGCCTGGCCGGAGGCCGCCGGCACCACCCCGGAGCAGCGGGAGGCGCTCGAACTGGCCGTGCGCCACCACCTCGCCGCCCGCGAGGTCGCCGCCGTCCTCGGTATGGACCCGGCCGCCGCCCGTGATCTGCTCGCCTCCGCCGCCTGTGAGGTGGAACGCACGCGTGCGGCCCTCGCCGTGGTGGAGACCGGGGCGTGTCCGAGCGTCGCGCACCTCGCCGGCGACGACCGGCTCGTGCTCGGCACGGCCCTGCGAGCCGAACTCGTCCGGCACGTCGACGACTGCCCGCGCTGCCGTCGCACCGCCGAGCGTGCCATCCCCGGCCGCTGGCCCGGCACCAGCGTCACGCCCGCCGAACTGCCCGTCCTGCCGGCCCCCCGCGCGGCCCTGTACGTCGCCATGACCCACCACCCGCGCGCGCGGGGCGCCGCACCCCGCTTCGACCGGCGCGGCTTCCCGATGGACCCCAAGGACCACGCGGCCCGCAGGGACCGCCTCCGCGCGCGTGCCGTCACCACGACCGTCGTCGCCACCGTCGTGGCCGCCCCCGTGCTGGCTCTGTGGGCCGCCTACCGCGGCACCCCGATCGGCGAGGGACAGGACGGCCGCTCGGCCTCCGCGCGCGAGGCGGACGACCCGTTCGGCCTGGACGGCGAGATCGCGGGCGGCGGCTACGAGAACACCGGCAACGCGAGCACCCGGCCCGGCCCCCGCTTCGGCGAGGACGGCAAGGCCGACGTCTCCGTCGAGGTCATCGGCGTCGCCGGCGCCGGCCGCAAGAGCACCCTGGAGGTCACGGCCGGCAACAGCGGCGACACCACCCTCGTCACCCTGACCGCCACCGGCCCGGCCCCGGTCCGCTGGTCCGCGTCCACAGGAGCCCACTGGCTCTACCTCAGCCAGTCCTCGGGAACGCTCCGTCCCGGCGAGTCGTTGACGATCAAGGTGTACGTCGACCACCTGCGGGAGCCCGCCGGCCCCTGGCGCGCGCAGGTGGCGGTCGCACCGGGGGGCGCCGTCGTCCACATCGAGGGCTACGGCGCCGCGCCCAGCCCCTCCGGCCCCGGCCCGGACCCCCGCCCGGGCCCCCCGGGCGACCCGACTCCGACCCAGCCCGACCCGACGCCCACGACCTCCGCCCCGGACCCTGACCCCACGCCGACCACCCCGCCCCCCTCGGCCGACCCGGACCCCACGCCCACGCCGACGGACCCGGCCCCGACCGACCCGGCGGGCTCGACGTCACCGCCGTCGGACAGCGGCGATCCGAGCCCGGTCACGTCGTAGCCGGGTCCTCAGCCCACCGGATCCGCGGGATGCGGTGCCAGCAGTGGCAGCTGCGAGGCCAGCCGCTCCTCGCACAGCTCGACCAGCCGGTCGTAGCCTGCCTTGCCCATCAGCTCGATCAGCTCCGGCCGGTAGGAGACGTACACCGGATCGCCCGCGCCGTGCGCCGAGGTCGCCGAGGTGCACCACCAGTGCAGGTCGTGGCCGCCCGGGCCCCAGCCCCGGCGGTCGTACTCACCGATCGACACCTGGAGGACACGCGTGTCGTCGGGCCGGTCGATCCACTCGTACGTCCGCCGCACCGGCAGCTGCCAGCAGACGTCCGGCTTGGTCTCCAGCGGCTCGCGGCCCTCCTTCAGGGCGAGGATGTGCAGCGAGCAGCCCGCGCCGCCCGGGAAGCCGGGCCGGTTCTGGAAGATGCACGAGCCCTGGAACGGCCGCGTCTGCCGCTCGCCGTCCTCGTCCTCGGAGACCCAGCCGCCCCGCGTGCCCTCGGCGTGCTGCTGCCAGATGTCCGGCGTGAGCCTGGCCACATGCCCGGCGACGCGCTTCTCGTCGTCCTCGTCGGAGAAGTGGGCACCCAACGTGCAGCAGCCGTCATCCGCGCGGCCCGCCTGGATGCCCTGGCAGCCGCTGCCGAAGATGCAGTTCCAGCGAGAGGTCAGCCATGTCAGATCGCAGCGGAACACCTGCTCGTCGTCCGCCGGATCGGGAAACTCCACCCACGCGCGAGCGAAGTCGAGGCCCTTCTCGTCGGGTTCCACGACGGCCGGTGATTTGTCGCGCTTCGCCTTTTTCGTCTTTGGCACGCCTCCAGGGTACGGGCCTCGTACCCCCACCGAGGACTGCGGACGGTCCGGTGGGCAGTAGCGTTCCGTACATGAGACTCGGTGTCCTCGACGTGGGATCGAACACGGTGCATCTGCTCGTGGTGGACGCGCACCCCGGCGCGTGCCCGCTGCCCGCGCACTCGCACAAGGCGGAACTGCGCCTGGCTCAGCTCCTCGACGACGACGGCGCGATCGGCCCCCACGGCGTCGACCGGCTGATCTCGGTGATCAAGGAGGCGCTCCAGGCCGCCGAGGACAAGGGCGCCGAGGAGGTCCTCCCGTTCGCGACCTCCGCCGTACGGGAGGCCCGCAACGCCGATGACGTCCTCGAACGCGTGCGCGCCGAGACCGGCGTCGAGCTCCAGGTCCTCACCGGTTCCGAGGAGGCCAGGCTGACCTTCCTCGCCGCCCGCCGCTGGTTCGGCTGGTCGGCCGGGAAGCTGCTGGTCCTGGACATCGGCGGCGGCTCCCTCGAGGTCGCCTACGGCATCGACGAGGAGCCCGACGCTGCCGCCTCGCTGCCGCTGGGCGCCGGCCGTCTCACCGCCGGCTGGCTGCCCGGCGATCCGCCCGACCCGGACGACGTCCGCGCCCTGCGCCGCCACGTGCGGACCGAGATCGCCCGCACGGTCGGCGAGTTCAGCCGCTTCGGCACCCCCGACCACGTCGTCGCCACCTCGAAGACCTTCAAGCAGCTGGCCCGCATCGCCGGTGCCGCCCGCTCCGCCGAGGGCCTCTACGTCCAGCGCGAGCTCAAGCGGGAGTCCGTGGAGGGCTGGGTTCCGCGCCTGGCCGGGATGACGGAGCGGGAGCGCGCGGAGCTGCCGGGCGTCTCGGAGGGCAGGGCCGGGCAGCTCCTGGCGGGCGCCCTGGTGGCCGAGGCCGCGATGGACCTCTTCGGAGTGGAGCGCGTCGACATATGCCCCTGGGCGCTGCGGGAGGGCGTCATCCTGCGTCGCCTGGATCACATGGAGTCCGCATGACGGCCCGCCCACCTATGGCAAACACCACAACGGCGAAGAGGCCCCCCACTCCACCCCGACCACACCCCGTAATCTGTCCTGCATGGCAGAGCCAGCCGTGAAGATCCCGGACGCGAAGGTCGCGCTGTCGACGGCCTCGGTCTACCCGGAGTCGACGGCCACGGCCTTCGAGATCGCCGCGCGCCTCGGCTACGACGGAGTCGAGGTCATGGTCTGGACCGACCCGGTCAGCCAGGACATCGAGGCCCTGCGCAGACTCAGCGACTACCACCGGATCCCTATCCTCGCCGTGCACGCCCCCTGCCTGCTCATCACGCAGCGCGTCTGGTCCACGGACCCGTGGACCAAACTCCAGCGGGCCCGCGCGGCGGCCGAGAAGCTCGACGCGAGCACCGTCGTCGTCCACCCCCCGTTCCGCTGGCAGCGCCAGTACGCCCGGGACTTCGTCACCGGCATCTGGCGCATGGCGAACGAGACGGACGTACGGTTCGCCGTCGAGAACATGTACCCCTGGCGCTACCGCGACCGCGAGATGCTCGCGTACGCCCCCGACTGGGACGTCACGAAGGACGACTACCGGCACTTCACGATCGATCTCAGCCACACCGCGACGGCCCGCTCCGACGCGCTGGACATGGTCGACCGCATGGGGGACCGTCTCGGCCACGTGCACCTCGCCGACGGCCGGGGCTCCGCCAAGGACGAGCACCTGGTGCCCGGCCGCGGCACGCAGCCCTGCGCCGAGGTGCTGGAGCGGCTCGCCCTGACCGGCTTCGACGGGCACGTCGTCATCGAGGTCAACACCCGCCGCGCCATGTCGAGCGCGGAGCGCGAGGCCGATCTGGCGGAGGCCCTGGCCTTCACCCGCCTGCATCTGGCCTCGGCGGTGAAGGTGCCGCGGCGATGAACGGCGGGTCCTCGGTCGGCGGGCCCCCGGCCGACGGGCCCCCAGTCGGCGGGCCCCCGGCCGGCGGGTCCGGCGCCACCGCCCGCCGCCGCGGCCGCCCCCCGCGCACGGAGTCGGCGGACACCCGCGACCGCATCCTGACCGCCGCCCGCGGCGAGTTCTCCGAGCACGGCTACGAGAAGACCTCCGTGCGCGGCATCGCCAAGTCCGCCGGCGTGGACCCGGCTCTCGTGCACCACTACTTCGGCACGAAGGAGCAGGTCTTCGAGGCGGCGATCACCCAGTCCTTCGGGCCGGCCCTGCAGGCCCCGAAGGCCGTCGAGGAAGGCCCGCTCGACGGGGTGGGGGAGCGCCTGGCGCGCTTCTTCTTCGGAGTCTGGGAGAACCCGGCGACCCGCGCGCCCCTGCTCGCCGTCGTCCGGTCCGCCGTCACCAACGAGACCGCGGCCGCCGTCTTCCGGCGGATCATCGCCACCCAGGTGCTGCGCCGCATCGCCGTACGGCTGGAGCTGCCGGACGCCGAGCTGCGCGCCGAGCTCGCCGCCGCCCAGCTCGTCGGCACCGCGATCCTGCGGTACGTCATCAAGGTCGAGCCCCTGGCCTCGGCGGACCCCGAGCAGGTCATCGCGCGGCTGGCCCCGGTCGTCCAGGGACATCTGACCGATCCGTGAGGCGTACGCCGGCCGTCGCCCGAGACAGGCATCCCGCATTCCGGACTCCCTGTCCCGCCCACTGGATGACCGGCGTACGCTCGGTAGCAGTCAGAAATCCCGAATCCTCTGACGCCGCCAGTAGAAGGAGCGAGCGACGATGCCCGAGCTGAGGTCCCGCACAGTCACCCACGGCCGCAACATGGCGGGCGCACGCGCCCTGATGCGCGCCTCCGGTGTACCGGGTGCGGACATCGGCCGCAAGCCGATCATCGCGGTCGCCAACAGTTTCACCGAGTTCGTGCCCGGCCACACCCACCTGGCGCCCGTCGGCCGGATCGTCAGCGAGGCGGTCGTCGCGGCCGGCGGCATCCCGCGCGAGTTCAACACCATCGCCGTCGACGACGGCATCGCCATGGGCCACGGTGGCATGCTCTACTCCCTGCCCTCCCGCGACCTGATCGCGGACAGCGTGGAGTACATGGTCGAGGCGCACTGCGCCGACGCCCTCATCTGCATCTCCAACTGCGACAAGATCACCCCGGGCATGCTGAACGCCGCCCTGCGGCTGAACATCCCGACGGTCTTCGTCTCCGGCGGCCCCATGGAGTCCGGCCGCGCCACCCTGGTCGACGGCACGGTCCGCACCCTCGACCTGGTCGACGCGATCTCCGACGCCGTGAACGACAAGATCTCGGACGAGGACATCCTCCGCATCGAGGAGAACGCCTGTCCGACCTGCGGCTCCTGCTCCGGCATGTTCACCGCCAACTCGATGAACTGCCTGACCGAGGCCATCGGCCTCTCCCTCCCGGGCAACGGCTCGGTCCTGGCCACGCACACGGCCCGCAAGGCGCTGTACGAGGACGCCGCCCGTACGGTCATGGACATCACCCGCCGCTACTACGAGCAGGACGACGAGACGGTCCTGCCCCGCAGCGTCGCCTCCGTCGCCGCCTTCGAGAACGCCATGGCGCTCGACATCGCCATGGGCGGCTCGACCAACACGATCCTGCACCTGCTGGCCGCCGCCCAGGAGGCGGGCGTCCCCTTCGGCCTCGACGAGATCAACGCCGTCTCGCGCCGCGTGCCCTGCCTCGCCAAGGTCGCCCCGAACGTCGCCAAGGACCGCACGTACTACATGGAGGACGTGCACCGCGCCGGCGGCATCCCCGCCCTGCTCGGCGAGCTGCACCGGGCCGGCCTGCTCAACGAGGACGTGTACTCGGTGCACAGCCCGTCCCTCGCCGACTGGCTGAAGACCTGGGACGTGCGCGGTGGCTCCCCGTCCGCGAAGGCGGTCGACCTGTGGCACGCGGCCCCCGGCTGCGTCCGCTCCGCCGAGGCCTTCTCCCAGTCCGAGCGCTGGGAGGCCCTGGACGAGGACGCCGAGGGCGGCTGCATCCGCTCCGCCGAGCACGCCTACTCCAAGGACGGCGGCCTCGCCGTCCTCAAGGGCAACCTGGCCGTGGACGGCTGCGTCGTGAAGACGGCCGGTGTCGACGAGTCCATCTGGACCTTCGAGGGCCCGGCGGTCGTCTGCGAGTCGCAGGAGGAGGCCGTCCAGAAGATCCTCACCCAGCAGGTCAAGGACGGCGACGTCGTCGTCATCCGCTACGAGGGCCCCAAGGGCGGCCCCGGCATGCAGGAGATGCTCTACCCGACCTCGTACCTGAAGGGCCGCGGCCTCGGGAAGACCTGCGCGCTCGTCACGGACGGCCGCTTCTCCGGCGGCACCTCCGGCCTCTCCATCGGCCACGCTTCGCCCGAGGCGGCCGCGGGCGGCACCATCGCCCTGGTCGAGGACGGCGACCGGATCCGCATCGACATCCCGAACCGCTCCATCGAGCTGCTGGTGGACGACGCCGAGCTGGCCCGCCGCGACCAGGCGCTGAACGGCGTGTACGCCCCGAAGAACCGCGACCGCAAGGTCTCGGCGGCGCTGCGGGCCTATGCGGCGATGGCGACCAGCGCGGACAAGGGCGCGGTGCGGGACGTGTCGAAGCTGGGCTGAACCTTCTCGCACCGAGGGCCGTCTCCCGCCGCCGGGGGGCGGCCCTTGCGCATGCGTGCGGGCCGCCGGGTCGCGCGGGGGCTTGCGCATGGGTGCGGGCTATCAGGCCGCCGGGTCGCGCGTGGGGCGGCCCTTGCGCATGCCTGCCGGCTACCAGGCCGCCGGGTCGCGCCCGTTCACGGCGAAGACGGTCCCGTCCGGCGCGCTGGCGTAGACCCGGCCGCCGACGATCACGGGCTCGGGCAGCACGGCCGGAATCCGGTCCGACCGCTCGCCCAGCCGAACAGACGTCTGCCCGGCCGGCTTCCCGCGCCGTGCGTCGACGGCGAGCAGCCGCCCGTCCGACGCGGTCACGTACACGTGCCGGTCACCGGCGACCGGCGTGGACCCCCGCATCACGCCCGTCTCCAGCTGCCAGAGCCGCTCACGTGCCTGAAGATCGACGGCCACCAACGATCCCCCCGTCCCCATGAGATAGGCCGTGTTCCCCCGCACGGCCCCATGGGCCTGCTGGAGTGGGAAGGCCAGGGGCACCCGCCGGGTCTCACCGGTCCCCGGGGTGTAGCGGACGACGGCCCGCGCATCGCCGTGCACCGCGTCCTGGGAGAGGAGGAACACCGATCCGTCCGCCGCGCCGAAGGGCTTCAGCGTCCCGTCGAGCCGGGCGTCCGACCGTACGTCACCCGTCTGCGGATCCACCACGGTGAGCCGGGTGCTCTTGCCGTCACCCGACCCGCTGGTGGCGTACGCCAGCGGGTCACCGGTGAACGCGGCGATGTACGGCACCTCGTGGCCGGTGATCCGGTGGCTCCACCGCGGGTCACCGGAGGCGCCGTCCACGCCGGTGACCTTCCCGTCGGCACCCGTGACCAGGAGCATGCCCCCGGCGGGCACGGCGCTGCCGGCCCCGGACATGTCCCGCTGCCAGCGCACTCCGCCCGAGGCCGGGTCGAGAGCCTCCAGGTGACGCCCCCGGTCCGCCGAGGGCTGCACGAGTCCACCCGCCAGCAACGGCGGTTCCTTCCGGGTCCCCTTGCCGACGGGGTGCCGCCACAGCAGGTGCCCGTCGGACGGATCCAGGGCGAAGACCAGCCCGGGCGTGGCACAGAGCAGCCGTCCGGCCCCGTGGGAGCACAGGGGTGCGCTGTCCTCGCCCGCCGGTGTCGTCCGCCACCCGCTGAACGCGGCGGACGTGGTCCGCGGGGAGGCGGACTGCGGTGAGCCGCCGTCGCCGTCGAGCAACGGGAGCGAGATCAGAGCCCCGACGACGGCCAGGCCGAACGCCCCGGCTCCGAGGACCGCCCGCCTGCCGAGCCGCCGTCCCCCGCCACGAACGGCCTTCACCGCGCGACCGGCTTCCACCGCACGGGCGGCTTCCACCGCACTGGCGGGTCTCCCGGCCGGCGGCCACGAACGTTCGGTGTCCCCGGTCCGCTGAGCCGGTATGAACGTCTGTGTGTCGTACGAAGCCGCGACGGATCGCAGCTCCCGCATCAACTCGTCGGGCGTCGGCCGCTCCTCGGGCTCCTTCGCGAGACACCGCAGCACCAGCGGCGCGACCTCGTCCGGCACACCGGTCAGGTCGGGCTCGTCGTGCACCACCTGGTAGGCGACGATGTACGGGCTGTCGGAGTCGAACGGCCCTTGTCCCGTGGCGGCGTGCACCATCACCGACCCGAGCGCGAAGATGTCGGCGGCCGGACCCACCTCGCGCGGGCGCCGGAACTGCTCGGGCGCCATGAAGGGCGGGGTGCCGATCAACCTCCCGGTCTCGGTGCGCAGTTCGCTGTCCAGCGGCCGGGAGATACCGAAGTCGATGACCTTCGGCCCGTCGTCGGCGAGCAGGACGTTGCTCGGTTTCAGATCCCGGTGGACGACCCCGGCTCGATGGATGTCACGCAGCGCCTCGGCCAAGCCCGCCATCAGGCGCCGCAACTGGGCCGGATCCATGGGGCCGTTCCGCTTGACCTGTTCGGACAAGGTCGGCCCCGGAATGAACAGCGTGGCCATCCAGGGCCGTTCGCTGTCCGGGTCGGCGTCGACGACGGGTGCCGTGAAGGCGCCGCTCACTCTCCGCGCCGCCGCCACCTCCTGCCGGAAACGGTCCCTGAAGTCGGGGTCCTTGGCGAACTGGGCGTGTACGACCTTCACCGCGAGCTTCATCCCGGAGGTGCTCCGGGCCAGATGCACGACTCCCATGCCGCCCGAGCCCAGACAGGACTCCAGACGGTAGTGACCGGCGTATTCGGGAAGTTCCGCTTCCGCGCCCGCTCCGGCGTTCCGCTGTGGCGCCATGGGACCACCCCCGTGCTGTTCGTCCGCGCGCGCGACGCACGGAGCCTAGTCGAAGACCCGTACGGGACGGAGGCGGCTTGCCAGCCTCCCCGTTCGAGTCACGCACATGTGTTTCATGGTGTGATTCGGGGGAATCAACGGGACCCTATGGCAGTCATGGGGATCAACGGGGGAGAACTTGATGTCAGTCGACCATGTCGAGGAACTCGAAGGCAGAGGCGAGGGAGAGGCCGTCACCATGGCGGCGTCGGCCCTGCGCTCGTACGCAGTCGCCCCGGGCGTTCGCCTGAACGTCCGCAGCGGCCCCGGCACCGGTTACGCCGTCGTCCGCGTCCTGCCCGAGGGAGCCAGGGTCACCATCTTCTGCCAGCGGCCCGGCACCACGGTGTCGGGCCCGTACGGCAGCTCGAACATCTGGGACAACATCGACGACGGCGAGTACGTCTCGGACGCCTACGTGAAGACGGGCAGCGACGGCTACGTCCGCCCGCGCTGCGGTTAACCGCCCGGAGCCCGCGGCTCGGCAAGGGTCATAATCGACCCGTGAGTGCAGACGACAGCACCCCTGCCGCCCCCGCGGGCTCCAAGGCCGAGGCCCCTGGTCCACGCCCCGAGGCCCTGCGCTTCTTCGGCACGACCTGGCTGGAGCACGACAACGGCTACACCGGGCGCCGCATCGCCGTGGCCGTCGGTTCCCTGGCCGCCGCCGTCGCCTCCTGCCTCGTGCTCCGCCTCGCCTACCAAGGCCTCCAGATCGCCGCGATCGGCGGCTTCGTCACGGTCCTCATGGTCGCGATGTTCGCGATCTGCAGCGCGATGGCCTTCCGCCACACCTGGGACGGCTACACCCACCGCCCCGACCCGGACCGCCAGGCGTCCCTGCGCGGCCTCCTGACCGTGGGCTTCGTCGGCTCCCTGCTCGCCTACTTCTTCCGCTCCCTCACCGAGGCCCCCGGCGAGAAGCTCCACCGCGAGGAGTACGAAGAGGCCCGCAAGCAGTACGAGAAGCGCACGACCCGCCGCTCGGGCAACCCGAGGAACCGCCGCCGCGCGTAGCCCGGCCGCCCGCTCGGTCGCCTACTCCGCGGCCACGATGCGCTCGACCGCCGCCGTCACCAGCTGTTCGCGCTCCGCCTCGGTGAAGACGTCCGGCAGGGTGAGCTGCTCGACGATCAGCCAGTTCAGGGCCAGCATCAGCAGCTTGACGGCCATGGCGTCGCCGGGGAGCCCGGAAGCTTCGTGGTAGGCGACGTTGGCCTCGACATCGGCGCGGACCCGCTCGGTGAGGACCTTGCGCAGTTCGGGGCGGCGGGTGGCCTCCAGGCGCAGTTCGAGCAGGGCGAGGTAGCCGGTGCGGAAAGCGGCGACGCGGCCGACGAGCTCCCGCATCAGCACCGCGTAGGTTTCCCGGTCCCGGCCCGCTGCCCGCTGGCGCGCGATCGTCGCCTCGTCGGGCTGGAGCCGTTCGTAGACCCGGGCGCCGGCCTGGGTGAGCAGGTCGTCCCGGCTGGCGAAGTAGTTCGAGGCGGTCCCGACCGGTACCGCGGCCTCGGCGTCCACCGCCCGGAACGTCAGACCCCGTGCGCCCTCCCTGGCCAGTACCTCGATCGCCGCATCGACGAGGGCGGCGCGCCGCTGATCGTTCCGTCTCACCATTGACACCACTCCAGCTGTAGTACTAGCTTCAAACCACTTCAGAGACAGTACTACGTTCGGAGTGCCTTATGCGCAAGCTCGTGTACTACATCGCGGTAACGCTCGACGGCCGCATCGCCGGCCCCGAGGGCGAGTACGACTTCTTCCCCGCCGGCACCGAACAGCAGAGCGCCGCCTACAGCGCCTGGGCCAACACCCTGTACCCCGAGACCGTCCCGACCGCCTACCGTGCCGCCGCAGGCCTCGCCGACGTACCCAACCGGCACTTCGACACCGTCGTCATGGGCGCCGGCACCTATCGCGCCCCCGTCGACCACGGGGTCACCAGCCCCTACGCACACCTGCGCCAGTACGTGGTCTCCAACACGCTCGGGCAGCACGACGCCGACCCGGCCGTCACCGTCGTTCCGGGCGACCCGCTCACCCTCGTCCGCGAACTGAAGCGGGAGGAGGACGCCGCCCTGAACATCTGGCTCTGCGGCGGCGGCAAGCTCGCCGGAGCCCTCCTGCCCGAGATCGACGAGCTGGTCGTCAAGAACTACCCGGTGGTCGCCGGCGCCGGAACCCCGGCCTTCGACGGGACCTTCGACCCCACCGTCTTCGATGTCGCCGAGCGCACCGCCTTCCCCAACGGCGTCACCCTCACGCGCCTCACCCGCCGCTAGTGTGATGCGCCAGAAATCCTGAGGGTTAGTAAGTAGCCTGTTGGTATGCCGCATCCGGGCCCTTCCGCCGTGGAGATCACGCTGTCCG
>NZ_JBIBEP010000043.1:0-15868 GCF_042955185.1 Streptomyces sp. NPDC012474 | reverse complement strand
ACCAGCGCCCGGCACAGGGCGACACGCTGCTGCTGACCACCGGACAGCTCACGCGGCTTACGGCCGCCGAACCCGGACAGGCCCGCGATCTCCAGGGTCTCCCCGACGCGCCTGCGGATCTCGTCCTTCGGCACGCCGCGCAGGGTGAGAGGGAAGGCGACATTCTCGCTCACGGTCATGTGCGGGAACAGCAGGTACTGCTGGAACACGAAGCCGAGATTGCGCTTCTGCGGGGCGAGCTTCGTGACATCCCGGCCTCCGACGGTGATGGTGCCGGAGTCGGGTTCGCAGAAGCCGGCGATCATCATCAGGGTCGTGGTCTTGCCCGACCCGGAGGCCCCGAGGAAGGTGACGAACTCCCCGGCGGCGATCTCCATGGACGCCTCGTCGACCGCGACGACGTCCCCGTACGTCTTGCGCAGGGCCACCACCGACAGCGCTTTGCCCGTCGCGGTGGGCAGGGTGCCGTCGGCCACCGTCACGCACGGTGTGACCACATCGAATTCAGCCACGAGCCCACTCCAGCCAGCGCTTGGTGACGGCCGATTCGTTCTTCAGCCACCAGTCGATGTCCGCGTCGAAACCCTTGTCGTAGTACTTCGGCGCACCCGCGAGCGCGTTGCGCTCCTCCTCGGTGAGCTTGGCGTAAGCCACCGGAGAGGACGGGTTCGACGGGAACGCCTTGGCCAGGGCAGCCTGGATCTCGGCACGCAAGGCGAAGTCCATGAGCTGGTAGGCGTTGTCCGCGTTGGCCGCGCCCTTGGCGATGGCATAGCCCGAGAACTGGCGGCGCATGCCGTTGAGCTGCCGCTCCACCGGGACGCCCTGCTTCTGAAGATCAGCGATCCGGCCGTCCCAGACGGTGGACATCGTCACCTCCTGGCGGCTCAGGAGCACGCCGGGGAGCGGGCCGCTGTCCCAGAACTTCTTGATGTCGCCCCGCAGCCGGGTCAGCACCTTGAAGGCACGGTCCACATCCAGCGGGTACAGCTTGTCCATCGGCACACCGTCGGCCAGCAGCGCGAACTCCAGCTCCGGCAGGTCACCGTCCGGGCTGACCATCGCACGGGCACCCTTGAACGCCTTGGTGTCCCAGAAGTCCGCCCACGACTCCGGCTTGCGGCCGTCGAAGGCGTCCGTGCGGTACGCGATGCACTGACCGTAGAAGCTGTGGCCGACGGCGTGGTCCGTGATCTGGTTCTCGGGGATCTTCGCGCTCTTCACGCTCTTGATCCGGCCGGGGTCCAGCGTCTCCAGGGCGTCCTGCTTCCCATACTTCAGGTGGGACATCATCGAGTTGTTGATGAGGTCGCACTGCGGGCGCCCTTGCTTGATCTGGGCGAGCAGCGGGGCGTCGTCCAGGTTCAGCACCTTGACGCTGATGCCGGTCTCCTGCGTGAACGGCGTGTAGATCGCCTTCTGCAGGGCCGCGCCGTAGGAACCGCCACTGTCACGGACGACCACCGTCTTGCCGCCCTTCCCGCCAGTGCCGGTGGAAGCGCTGCGGCTGGTGCCGGTGCCGCAGGCGCTGAGGGCGGTCGCGGCGGCGAGACCCGCCGTGGCTCCGCCGACGCCGCGCAGGAAGAGTCTGCGGTCTATACGGGCGTCTCTCATGGTTTGCCTCCTGGGGGTGGTGCTGAGGGGAAACAGGGACGGCTGGGGATGGGGCTACGAGTGAGGGTCCGCCTCGTCGGATCCGAGGCCCGCGCCGGGGACGCTGGTGAGGCCTTGCATGCCGTAGAAGATCCGACCGTGGGGGCGGGGCGTGGACCGTGTGCCGCCCGCCGCCGACCGGGTCGATGATGCGGCGCCGGACATCGCCCCCACGGCCCGGTACTTCGGGTTCTCCGCGGGCGTTGCCGACAAGCTCAGCGGGGTTCTTCGGGGCTGTCCGTGCGGGGCGTGAGCGACGTGTCAGATGCCGAGCATGGTGTTGAGGTCGTCCAGGGACTTCACCGGCACGTAGTCGTAGCCGTGGGTCACCGGGTCATAGCCGCGGTCCAGGAGGACGAGGTTGCGGAAGCCCATGTCGTGCATCGGCATCAGGTCGTAGCGGGTGTGCGAGGAGACGTGCACGAAGTCCTCGGGGGAGGCGTCGAGCTGGTCCAGCATGTACTCGAACGCCGCGTAGCGGGGCTTGTAGAAGCCGGCCTGTTCCGCGGTGTAGACCGCGTGGAAGTCCGCCCCGAGCCGGGGCACGCTCTCCTCCAGGAAGGCGTCGTCGGCGTTGGAGAAGATCACCAGCTTGTAGTTCTCGCTCATCTTCTTCAGCGGCTCCGGCACATCGGCGTGCGGGCCCCAGCTGCGGACGCCGTCGGCGAAGCGCTTGCCCGCGTCCGGGGCGGCCTTCACACCCCACTTGCGGCAGACCCGCTCGAAGGAGTCATGCAGCACCTGCTCGTAGGAGTAGTACGCGCCGCGGACCTGGTCGTAGCGGTAGCCGCGGAACTCCCGTACGAACTGGTCCCACTGCCCGGCGGGAATCTGGTCACCGACGAGCTCTCGCGTGATGGGGGTGATCGGGTACTCGATCAACGTGCCGTAACAGTCGAACGAGACGTACTTCGGGCGGAATTGAAGCGAGGGTATGGGCATGAGGGTCTCCTGTCTTGGCTTGGGGGAGCTGGTTACGGCCGGCGCATGCCCTTCCGGGCATTCCCATGACAGAGATGTCAGGGGTGGGGGGCGATGCCCGTAGGCACCGCCGGGGATCAGGCGGCGTCGGCTCCGGCCGGTGCGAGGAAGCCGATGGGGTGGTCCGTCGTGCCGTCGAGTGCCAGGTCGGCGGCGATCTCGCCCATGGCGGGCGAGAGCTTGAAGCCGCTGCCGGAGAATCCGGCCATCACGACGATGTCGTCCTCGCCGGGGAGATGACCCACGAGCGGGTTCCCGGACTCCGTGTAGCCCTCCATGTAGACCGACAGCCTGATGGGGTCGGGGTTCAGATCGGGCATCAGCTCGCCGATGAGCTCTCGGAAGGTGGCGAGTTCCTCCGGGCGGACCGTGCGGTCGAGCCGTTCGGGGTCGGGTACCGGCAGATAGCGGGCGAAGGAGAGACCGAGCTTGACGGAGATGCCGTCGGGTGACGGGAGCCCGTAGCAGTCATGGGGTGCGCTGCGTACGAAGGCGGGGGCGCCGCCCGCGAACCAGTCGTGGCGGGTGGGGATGTGCCAGGAGCTGATCAGCCGGCGGATGTCGACGGTCTGCGGCAGGTCCGGGAGCAGGGTGTTGATCCAGGGGCCCGCGGTCACCACGGCGGTGTCGACGTGGTCCGTGCCGTTGTCAGTGACGATGTGCACGCCGCCGCCCGCCGCGGGGGCGATCTCCCGCACCGGGGTGTAGCGGTGCAGCCGGGCGCCGAGTTGTTCGGCGCGGGCGGCGGCTGCCTGGACCGACGCCTCGGGCCTGATGATGGAGCCCATCCGGTCGAGGACGGCGGTGTGCCCGTCCGGGAGGCGGTGCTGGGGGTAGCGGCGGGCGAGTTCCTCCCGGTCCAGTACCTCGTGGTCCAGCCGGTGGGTGGCGCTGGCGGAGAGGAGGAGACGCATCGACGGCGATGCGGTCTCGCCCATCACCAGGCATCCGCTGCGGCGTCGCAGTGAGGAGCCGGTTTCGCGCTGGAGCCGGTCCCACATCCGGTCGGCGAGCCGCAGCAGCGGGATGTACCCGGGGTCCCCGAGGTGCACTGCGCGGAAGATGCGGCTCTCGCCGCCGGCCGCGCCGCGGTCGTGCCCCGGGGCGTACCGGTCGTAACCGATGACCTCGGCTCCGCGAGCGGCCAGTCGCCACATGACCTGGCTGCCCATACTGCCGGCACCGATCACGGCGACGCGCTTCGGGATGCTCATGAGGTCGCTCCTTTCGCCGGGTGCGGCCTGGGTGTCTCAGTGGTGCCCCGGCACGGTGGGGACACCGCGCGGACCCTTCCGATTCGGGCCCTTTGGGGATGGCGTTCACTCTCGACCCCGGCGAATACGCAGGTCAACCCACACTCTGTTCCGCCTCGGGACGTTATCGAGACGAAGTGTCACGGCGAGCGGGCCCGCCACGGAAAGTAACCCTGCACCTCTTGTCACGGTGATGTGCCGGTGCGAAGGTGACCCCCATCCCCGGACGAAAGCACTCCCTATGCCGCCCAGACGTCCCGCAACCGGACAGTTCCCGACCATCACGGAGGTTCTGAGCCTCCCGGTGCTGGCCGAGGGGATGCCGCGCGTGCTGGCCGGTGAGTCACAGCTGGACCGTGGAGTGCGCTGGGTGCACGTCACCGAACTGCTCAACCCCGCGGATTTCCTCGAGGGCGGCGAGCTGGTCCTGACGACCGGCATGCCCTATCCCGAGGACGCCTCCGAACTGTGCGGCTACGTCGACCAGCTCGCCGACGTCGGCGCGGCCGGCCTGATCGTGGAGCTCGGCTACCGGTACCGGAAGGTGCCCGACGAACTGGTGGCGGCCTGCCGTGCCCGTGAGGTGCCGCTGGTCGAGCTGGCCCGCGGCGTCCGGTTCATCGATGTCACGCAGGCGGTGCACGCGCTCATCCTCGACGCCCATGGGGCGCTGCTGCGCCGCGGCAGGGACATCCAGGACATCTTCACCGCCCTGACGCTGCGCGGCGCGACCCCCGAGGAACTGGTGCACACCACGGCCGAGCTCACCGGGGCCCCCGTGGTGCTGGAGGACCTCACCCACCGGGTCCTGATGTGTGAACTGCTCGGCCGGCCGTACGAGCCGGTGGTGTCGGCCTGGTCCCGGCGTTCCCGGGCCACCCCGACCCCGGAGAAGATCACACCGAGCGGCCCGGAGGGGTGGCTGATCGCGCCCGTGCAGGACCACCAGGGGCCGTGGGGGCGGCTGGTCCTGCTGGAGGGCCGCCTGAGTCCGGAGCCCGACCCGGAACACGTGCTGGTCCTGGAGCGTGCGGCGGTCGCCCTGAGCATGGCTCGGCTGGCCGGGCCGGCCTGGTGGGAGCGCCGGGCCCACCGCTCGGTGCTGCGGGACCTGTACGAACGGCGTTTCCGCTCCCCCGCGGACGCCCGCGCACGTGCCGAGGCACTGGGACTGCCGACCCTGGGGCACCGCCTCTTCGCCGTGGTCATCCGCCATACGCACACCGGTACCGGGGAGCACCTCGACGAGCGGATCGCGAAGGCGATGGCGCAGACCGGCATCCGCGCCCTCGTCGGCGAGACGGCCCCTGGCCGGATCGGCGTATGCCTGGCCCTGGCACAGGCCAGCGCCTGGCAGCCGGTCGCCGAGCGGATCGGCCGTCTCTGCCGCGAGGAGCTCGGCCCGGAGGCCGTCGTCGCCGTCGGCCCCGGCGTGACCGACCTCTCCGGGATCGCCCGGTCGTGGCAGGAGGCCGAGCAGACGGCCGAGGCCATCACACCCGCCTCACCCGACCGCTGGTTCTACGTCCCCGCAGACGTCCGGCTGCCGGAGCTCCTGGGCGTGCTGCGGGAGGACATCCGCCTCCAGCGGTACGCGGAACGGCAGCTCACGCGTCTCATCGAGCACGACGACCGCAACGGCGGCGACCTGCTCCCGGCGCTGCGCGCCTATCTGACGGCGGCCGGGAACAAGTCGGTCGCGGCAAAACAGGCCGGCATGTCCCGGCAGGCGTACTACCAGCGCCTCCACACCATCGAACGGCTCCTCGGCTGCGATCTGGAGTCGGGCCTCCAGTGCACGTCCCTGCATGTCGCGGTGCTCGTCCTGGACGCCCGGGGGACGGCTGCGCCCGGCACATGACGAACGTGCGGGCCGTCGCGCGGGACCTGCCGCGCACCGCACGTCTCAGTGGTCCGTGAGAACCAGCCGGCAGGTCTCCCCCGGTTCCACGCCGGTCGCCCGGCCCGGCAGCCAGACGTCGACCGGCGGGAGTCCGGACGGCGCTACGGCGATCTGCAGCCGCCCGCTCCCTGCCCGGCGGATGGAGAAGCCGTGCGAGCTCTCAGCGGCCCTGTCCAGGCTGGGTCCTGGCCCGCCGCCGACGCGCCGAGGCCTGGCAGTAGTGGGCGCGGTCGCGGACTGGGTCGGCCGGGGTCACCCACCGGCTGCACGCGTCGCGGGTCCGGCTGCTCGACCTGTACGCCCCCTGCGGCAGCGGCAGCGCGCTGTGAGCGGCCGGGTGTGAAGCCGTTCAGACCACCGTGATCCGGCGCCCGGTGACGGCGACGGGCTCGATACGCAGCCACAGGTCGCGTCGGCCTCCCGCCCAGGGTGTGCTGTAGGCCTGCTCTTCGAGACGGGCGACCTCGTCCGGATCCGTCACGGTCGTCGCGGGTCCCCGCACCAGTACGCTCCAGCCCTCGCTGAAGGCTTCGTCGATGCGGTCGGCCTCGAAGGCGACCTGGTGGCCGTCCGCCTGTGCCGGAGTCGTGCCGGGTGCGGTGCGGAACACGATCCCGCCCTCGACGACGCTGTAGTTGACCGGGACGACGACCGGCCCGGAGTCCGCGGGCACGGCGAGGCGTCCCACCCCGTGCGTGGAGAGCAGGGAGCGGCACTCCGCCTCGGTCAGCTCCGTGAACCGGGGTGTGCGGGCGGCCCGGCCGAGGCCCGGCGGCAGCTCGGTGTCGCCACCGGTCAGGTGCCACACCGTGGTCTTCAGTGCTCCCGCCAGCCTCAGGAGGGTGCCCGCGCCCGGGTCGGCCGGCGGCCGCTCCTCCAGGTACTGGAGGTAGGCCGGCGACATGCCCGCCTTTGCGGCCGTCTCCTGCCGGCTCAGGCCGAGTTCCGTACGCCGCTGGGTGATCCGCCGGCCGAGGTCGCCCATCGGGCGGCCTTCCACGGCGTGCGACGAAGGCCGTTCGCTCATGACGCGTCACCTCTCTCGTTCGTCAGGCCGCCCGGTAGGGGACGACTTCCTCGTGCGGCTCCTCGCCCAGCACGACCTTGAGCGCGCCGGTGTCGGCGGCCCGGGCGAAGACGTCGTACGCCTCCTCCATGTGGTTCAGCGGGAAGGTGTGCGTGACCAGCTGCCCGGTGGGCAGGCTGCCCGCGGCCGCCATCCGGAGCAGTGTGGGCGTGGAGTACGTGTCCACCAGCCCCGTGGTGATGGTGACGTTCTTGATCCACAGGTCTTCCAGATGGAGGGTCACGGGCTTGCCGTGCACGCCGACGTTGGCGACGTGGCCCCCGGGCCGCACGATGCGCGTGCAGAGTTCGAACGTCTCCGGGACGCCGACCGCTTCGACGACCACATCCGCGCCCAGTCCGCCGGTGAGGTCCGCGACCAGCTGTTCGGGGGCCTCCCGGGCGTCCGCGACGGCGTCCGCGCCGAGGTGTCTGGCCGCTTCCAGCCGTGCGGCGGCGAGGTCCACCGCGATGATCCGCTCCGGAGCGAACAACCGGGCCGTCGCGACGGCCGCGAGCCCGACGGGCCCGGCGCCGACGACGGCGACGGTGTCTCCGGGTCGCACACGGCCGTTGAGCACGCCGACCTCGTAGGAGGTCGGGAAGATGTCGGCCAGCAGCACGGCGTCCTTGCTGTCCAGGGCGCTGGGCAGGGGGTGCGCCGAGAGGTCCGCGTACGGCACGCGGACGTACTCGGCCTGGGTGCCGTCGATCAGATGGCCCAGGATCCAGCCGCCGCCGCCCCGGCACTGCCCGTACGTGCCCTCACGGCAGTACCGGCAGCGGCCGCAGGCGGTGATGCAGGAGACCAGCACGCGGTCGCCCGGCCGCACCGTGCGTACGTCGCCGCCGACGTCGACGATCTCGCCGACCGCCTCGTGCCCCAGCACCGTGCCCGGGCGCACCTCGGGGACGTCGCCTTTGAGGATGTGCAGGTCCGTTCCGCAGAGGGTGACGGCGTCGACGCGCACGATGGCATCGGTCGGCTCCTGAACGCCCGGGTCCGGGACGTCCTCCCAGGCGGACTCTCCGGGGCCGTGGAAGACGCAGGCCTTCATGGCGGTACCTCCTCACTGGCGCGGACGATGTGCCAATTTCACACCGCAGTTCCAGCTTGGCGCGGATCGGCCGGACGCGCTTGGGCCGGTCGGCCCCGGCCACCGGCCCGTCGGGTCCTCGCGGTCGGCCCCGGCCACCGGCCCGTCGGGTCCTCGCGGGCGGGTCCGGCCGGGGTTCCGCACCGCATGGGTCCTTGCGGCCCCGGCCGCCGGGGCCGATCGGCCCTGCCGGACACCCGGCCTGCCGGGCTTTGATCTTCGACGCCCTGCGTCCGTGGCAGGAGAAGTGCTCCCCGGGTATCGGCCGCCACCGATCTCATGCTGCTCCATCCCGCGGAAGCGCTCCTGAACGCCTCCAGGAACGCGGACCTGCTCGTCGTGGGGCGTCGCACCGAGCCGACGGCGGCCGAGGGCCGGCTGGGCCCGGTCACCCACGCCGTACTGCACCATGCCCGCTGCCCGGTCGCCGTCGTGCCGCACGGAGGATGACGGCTCAGCCGAAGAACACCTCGAACTCGTCGTACAAAGACGGCTCCACCACCTTGTTCCGCGCGGTGGCGTCCGCGAGGGGCACTCGGACGATGTCGGTGCCCCTCAGGGCGACCATGCAGCCGAAGTCCCCTTCCTCGACCGCGCCTATGGCGTGCAGCCCGAATCGGGTGGCCAGCCACCGGTCGAAGGGGCTCGGGGTGCCGCCGCGCTGGATGTGGCCCAGGACCGTGGTACGGGCGTCCTTCTGGGTCCGTGCCGAGATCTCCTGGGCCAGCCATTCGCCGATGCCGGACAGCCGTACATGGCCGAACTCGTCCAGGGACTGGTCCTTGAGGATCATCTGTCCTTCCTTGGGGAGGGCCCCTTCGGCCACGACGACGATCGGCGCGTAGTTGATCTCGAACCGTCGCCTCACCAGCTCACAGACCTGATCGATGTCGAACGGCCGCTCGGGGATGAGGATGACGTTGGCGCCGCCCGCGATGCCGGCGTGCAGGGCGATCCATCCGGAGTGCCGTCCCATCACCTCCACCACGAGGGCCCGCATGTGGGATTCGGCGGTGGTGTGGAGGCGGTCGATGGCCTCGGTCGCGATGCCGACGGCGGTGTCGAAGCCGAAGGTGTAGTCGGTGCCCGAGACGTCGTTGTCGATGGTCTTCGGCACGCCGACGATCTTGATCCCGTGCCGGGTGAGCTCTGCCGCCGTCCCGAGGGTGTCCTCTCCGCCGATCACGACGAGCGCGTCCACATCATGCGCGGCCAGGGTCTCCCGCACCCGTTGCAGCCCGTTCTCGTGCTTGAACGGGTTGGTTCGGGAGGAACCCAGGATGGTCCCGCCCCGGGGGAGGATTCCCCGGACGCTGGAGATGTCGAGCGGCACGACGTGGTTCTTGAGCAGACCGAGCCAACCGTCCCGCACCCCGACGAAGTCGAACGAATACTCCTGCACGCCCTTGCGTACGACACTGCGGATCACCGCGTTGAGGCCGGGACAGTCACCGCCCCCGGTCAGCACTGCGACCTTCATGAGCCTTCTCCCATCCGCTGCACACCCCGCCCGGCCGGGGCCCTCATGGCGACCGTGACCGCTGCCGGGGCGTGTGGATCGCTCTCTCCAGCCTCCCCCGGTTCCCGCGACGGTTGCCACTCGGCGGACGCCGACCGGCGGGCTCCCTCGACCTCACCTGGTGCCACTGCCGGCCGCATCGGCGAGCCTCCCGGAGAACTGAACCGCTCATGCCGTCCGTCGTGCGGGCCTTCCTGCCCGACAGTACGGTGCCTGCACGACGTCCTGATGGAACCCCGGAGCGGGAGACGGCATGACGGACAGCAAGGCGGCAAAGCTGCCGCGCAAGGTGTACGAGAAGGAACTGCTGCTTCTGCAGACGGAGTTGGTCAAGCTCCAGGAGTGGGTGCGGACGGAGGGAGCCCGGCTGGTCATCGTGTTCGAGGGGCGCGACGCGGCCGGCAAGGGCGGCACCGTCAAACGGGTCACCGAGCACCTCAACCCGCGGGTCGCACGGATCGCCGCGCTGCCGAAGCCCACGGAGCGCGAGCGCACCCAGTGGTACTTCCAGCGGTACGTCGAGCACCTGCCGGCCGCGGGAGAGATCGTGCTGTTCGACCGGTCCTGGTACAACCGGGCCGGCGTCGAACACGTGATGGGCTTCTGCACGAAGGAGGAGTACCAGCTCTTCCTGCGTCAGTGCCCGATCTTCGAGCGGATGCTGGTGGAGGACGGCATCCTGCTGCGCAAGTACTGGTTCTCGGTCAGCGACACCGAACAGCAGGAGCGTTTCCGCAGGCGTCTGGAGGATCCGCTGCGCCGCTGGAAGCTGTCACCGATGGACCTGGAGTCGATCACCCGCTGGGAGGCGTACTCGCGCGCCAAGGACGCGATGCTGGTGCACACCGACATCGCCGAGGCACCGTGGTACGTCGTCGAGAGCGACGACAAGCGCCGGGCCCGGTTGAACATGATCGCCCACCTGCTGGAATCCGTTCCGTACCACGAGGCGCCCCCGCCGGTGCTGGAACTGCCCGAACGACCGCTCTCGACCGGCTACCAGCGCCCCCCGCGCGACCTGCAGACCTACGTTCCCGATCACGCCGCACACCTGTGAGGGGTCGCGGCGGCGCGGGATGAGTCAGGGGCCGTTCGGCGCTGTCACCGAAGGGCCTGTCGCACCCCGCGCACGATGCCGGCCACGGCACTCAGGGCCACCTGCTCATCCTCGTCACACCCCGTGTGACCGGGCTCGCCAGTTGGCACCAGGCCACGTTCACGACCTGCACTGATGCCAAGTAGCTTCAGCGACAGGAGCCGCAGAATCAGCGAAATAGTTCCCGTCGGCGGGGCGCGCGTGGCGTCCGGGGAGATCCCGGTCTCCACCCTCATCGCCTTCCTGCTGTACCTCTACCAGCAAATCGACGGTGGGGGCCCTCTCCTCATGCGCGGCCACGGCCAAATGCCGCACCCCGACAGCCACCACCGATTCGGAAGGCCTCACATCGGAGAAACGGCAAAGTCAGACGTTTCAGAGAGATGTACTCCTTCAGCAAAGTGCCGCACGTCAGAGGCTCTCAAGCAGCCGACGCAGACCTCACCCAAGACCGTGGCTCTCTGCCACCCGGGGTCGTCGTAGGCCGTCGGCCCCGGGTGCGGAGCGGCTTCGCCGAGTCGGAGGATCAGTGGCCGGTGACGGTGCCGGACAGTTCGTTCGTGCTCTTGGGCAGGGTCACGGACGTGACCTTCTTGCCCGATTCGATGTCGATGGCGTGCAGTTGGCACTTGCCCGGTTCCGAGACGTACGCGGTTCGCCGAGATCCTGACGCCCCGAGTCCGCTTCACGGACCTCTCCGCCGGATATCCCGGCCGCCCCGTTCTGTGTCAACTTGACGCGGAAATACCGGCGTTGACGATCACCGCACTCGTCGGCCCCAACGGAAGCGGGAAGTCCACCCTGCTAGGAGTCCTGGCCGGAGTGATCAAACCCACATCAGGCCGGCTCCACTACGCCGGCGACCGGCCGCCGGCGTTCGTCCCGCAGCGGGGGGCCGTCGCTGACGCACTGCCGCTCACGGTCAGGCAGACAGTGGAGATGGGGCGCTGGGGCGACCGCGGGCCGTGGCGCCGACTGACCCGGCGGGACCAGGCCACCGTGGACCAGGCCATGGAGAGGCTCGGCATCACCGAGCTCGCCACCCGCCAACTCGGAGAACCGTCCGGCGGACAGCGGCAACGCGCCCTGATCGCCCAAGGACTCGCCCAGGAATCGGACCTGCTCCTCCTGGACGAACCGACCACGGGCCTGGACCCGGAAGCAAGGGACCGGATCGCCGCGCTGCTGACGGAGCTGGTCGCCGACGGAGTCACCGTCGTGCAAGCCACCCACGACCTGGAAGCCGCACGCTCGGCGGACGCCTGCCTCCTGCTCCGCAACGGTCAACTGGCTGGGAAGGGACACCCCGAGCACGTTCTCACCGCCACAACGCTCGCCCAGATCTGGCAACCGGTGTGAGGCGCCGGCCCTACACCCTTCGAGCGCACTCGCCCCGTCCCGCACCGAGTCGGTTCACCGAAGTAGTGGCTAGGGGGCTCCCGGTGGGCACTAGCGGGCCGCCTGGAACGTACGCCGGTACGCCTGGGTGAGATGCCGATCGCCGCGTGCAGGCGATGGCGCAGGGAGGTGCTCCTGGGGAAGCCGAACCCGGCCGGCGATCTGGTCCACCGACAGGTCGCTCGGCTCGCAGGTCCTGGGCTCGGGCTACACGCTGCTGCGACGACCACGGTGGCCGTGGCCAGGAGCTCAGGGCCTGTGCACTGCGAGCTGGAGGTCATCGGCCGGTTGGGCTTTACGGGGTACTTCCTGGCCGTGGCCCATGTAGTGGCGGATACCCGGCGCGGGGAATCCGCGTTATAGCGTGCGGATCCGGCGCCGGCTCGATGGTGAATCACGCGCTGTTCATCGCCACGGCCAACCCGCTCGAACACCGGCTGCTGTTCGAGCGCTTCCTCAGCGAACGGCCTACGTCGTTGCCGGACGGCGGTCGCGGCGGTCGCGGCGGGGCTGCATCGACCTCGATGTGGAGTCCGAGCGCCTGCTGGAGGTGTACGACACGATCATCAAGCGGTTCGGGCGGGAGCGGACCGCGGTCACCGGCATGCCCGAGACCTACCGGGCGCGGCACGCCCTGCATGAATCTTTGTCGATTGTCGACGATAAAGGTATTGTCAACAGGCCCGACCTTCCCTCAGGCCCACTCTGCGGAACCCTCGAAGGGCCTGAACCACGCACCGCGCGTTCACAGTGGACGGCACTGGCAGGAGAGAGCAGCGACATGCAGTTCACCCCCCTACTAGCTCAACACCGTTCCCCAGGGTCCGGACCGGTCCCGGACCGAGATCGGGGGGAATGTCGACGTGGCGATCATCGGTGCCGGCCTGACCGGCCTCTCGGCGGCACTGCATCTGGCCCGCTAGGACGCCGACGTGCACGTCACGCACGGGCGAGCAACTCATGGCGACCAAACCGGCCCACGTCGAAGGCCTGCGCAAGACCCACGAGATCATGGCCGGCCGGCTCGGGATCGAGACCCGGCTGATCCCCCGGAGCGGGATCCGCTCCGAGATCGGCTCCGACCGCTTCCACAGCGGAATGGTCGACGCCAAGAGCGCCGTGCTGCACGTCGACGGAGATCACCACCAAAGTGGAGTACTTGGCCCGCCAAGCCGCCCGGACGGTGTGCTCGGTGCCTGTCCTTCTCCCCACATCGCTATGGCGACCGCCTGGGTGTCGAAGAGACCCTGGCCACCGGGATGGAGGTGGTGGTCTTCATGGTCGCGGTGGACTGGACGGGGAAGTAGCGATGGCGGCGCTGCTCACCCCGATGGCGTGGTACGCCGTTTTCTTAGCGGACGGTTGACGATGCTGGACAGGGTGAGGGCGGTGACCGTGTCTCGTACGCCGGGCATCTGGGCGATGTTCTCCCGGACGACTCGTACGCGTTCCAGCGAGGCTGTCCCAGCGCACCATGATGTCGTAGTCGCCGCTGAGGATCTCACAGATGACGACCTCCGGAATGCTCTTGAGTGCGGCCAGGACGTCGCCTCCGCGCATGCGGTCCTGGCGGTGGACGAGGACGAGCGCGAGACGACATTGCCGGTGTCCTCGCCCGGACGGACGATGGTGTAGCCGGCGATGTGGCCGTGCCGCTCCAGCCGTTCGATGCGCTGGCGCACCGCATGACGGGAGAGCAGCACCCTGCTGGCCAGCTCCGAGTGCGAGAGGCGGGCGTTGCGGGTCAGCTCGGCGATGATCTTCTCGTCGATGGCGTCCACGGCCAACCGTCTCCTTCGTCAAGTCGGTGGAGATGGCCGTCCCCCGGCACTCGGATCACGGGTGCCATGGGGGGCTGCGGAGCATGGTGGGGTGCCGGTGAGGAAGAACCGAGACTCCCCACCGGGCTGCCGTGGCTGCTTGACGTCCCAGAAGCCCTGCCCCGCCAACTGCTGGATGTCCTTTGCTGTCGGTGACCAGGAACTGAGAGGCAGGCGCCGACGGCAGGAACTCCTTCACACCGCCGCCCTGTCGAAGATCCGCCCGGGCGGCCAGGCCGGCGACACTGAGGCCGCCGGAGACTGGCGGCCATCCTTGACCGGGCCGCTGGTGGACGTAGTGGAATGGACCCTCACCCCGGTCACTGCCTTGCCCTGCACGACGGGGGGGGAGAGGGCTCCGCTGGTGTCGGCTTGCTCAGCTGTGGAAGCCGGGCAATGACAGGTACTTGAGCTGCTGGTACTCGTGGAGGCCCTCAGGTCCGCCTTCGCGGCCCAGGCCCGACTGCTTGACCCCGCCGAAGGGCGCCGCGACCTCGGAGACCAGGCCGCGGTTGATGCCGACCATTCCGGCCTCCAGCCGGGCGGCGACCCGGCGGGCGCGGTCGATGTGGGACGTCATCACGTACGACGCGAGGCCGTGCTCAGTGTTGTTGGCCACCGTGATGGCCTCGGCCTCGGTGGAGAACCGGTGGATGGCGGCAACGGGTCCGAAGACCTCCTCGTGCATGATCGCGGCGTCGGCGGGGACGTGGTCCAGCACGGTCGGGGCGGCCCAGTGGCCCGGCCCGTCAGGGATGTCCGCCTTGCCGATGACGACGGCGCCCCGGGCCACGGCGTCCTCGACGAGGTGGCGGACCTTGTCCACCGCACGGTGGTCGGCCAGCGGCCCGAGCTCGGTGTCCTCCCGGTCCGGGGAGCCGACCCGAATGGCGGCAATCCGTTCGCCCAGCGCCGCGGCGAACTCGTCGGCGATCCCCTCCTGCACCAGGAACCGGTTGGCGCCGACACAGGACTGGCCGCCCAGCCGCATCTTCGCGATCATCGCTTCGCGGACCGCGAGGTCGAGGTCGGCGTCGTCGAAGACCAGGAACGGCGCGTTGCCGCCCAGCTCCATCGAGGTGCGCAGCACCCGGGCACCGCTCTGCTGAAGCAGCAGCCTGCCGACCGGAGTGGACCCGGTGAAGGACAGCTTGCGCAGCCGGGGGTCGGCCAGCAGCGCCTTGGTGACCGCTGCCGCGTCGCTGCTGGTGATCACGGTCAGGACACCTGCGGGCGCACCGGCCTCACGCGCCAGCTCCCCCAGCACCAAGGAGGACAGCGGGGTGAGCGCTGCCGGTTTGAGCACGGCGGTGCAGCCTGCGGCCAGGGCGGCGGCGGCCTTGCGGGCGGCCATGGCCAGCGGCACGTTCCACGGGGTGATCAGCAGGCAGGGCCCGACCGGTTCGGCGACGGTGACGATGTGGCTCTTGCCGTCCGGGGAGGGCGTGCTGCGTGCGTGGGGGCGAACCGCCTCCTCGGCGTACCACCGGAAATAGGCCGCGGCGTAGTCGACCTCGCCCCGGGCTTCGGTGATCGTCTTGCCGATCTCCAGCGTGATGATGCGGGCCAGACGCTCACGGTGTTCGGTCATGGCGTCGGTGATCCGGTGCAGGACGGTCGCCCGGTCCCGTGGGCTGCTGAGGGCCCACTGGTCGGCGGCCGCGGCCGCCGCGTCCAGTGCTTGCAGGGCGTCTTGTGCGCCGCAGTCGGCGACGGTGGCTATGACTTCCTCGGTCGCGGGGTTGCGCACCTCGAAGGTGCGACCGCCGGTGGCGGGTTGCCAGTCGTGGGCGAGGAAGCCACGGGGGACGGTCTCCAGGACTGCCGACTCCACTGAGGGAGCGGTGAGGGTGTCAGTCATGCGCGTGACTCTTTCGCTGATCGCAGGATGGTGTGTTGAGAGAGCACGATCGGTGGGTGGTCATACGGCCTCGCCTCCCGGGTTGGCGACACCGACGGTGTTCTCGACCGAGAGCAGGGAGTCCTGCCGTCCGGAGCCGAGCCAGCGCACCAGGGCGACCAGGCCCAGGGCGAGGATGGCGAAGGCGATGAGGATCGCGCTGACCGCGGTGACACTGGGGTC
>NZ_JBIBEP010000042.1:0-16037 GCF_042955185.1 Streptomyces sp. NPDC012474 | reverse complement strand
CCCGCGGAGCGGGTTTGGATGCGCTGCGCACATCCAAGGGAAACCGCCCCGCTTCGCGGGGCGGCCTGGGTCCGCTTCGCTCCCCCAGGAGCAACCCCCGCTTCGCGGGGGTTGCCTGACGAAGTGTTGATTGGGGGGCCGGCTTCGCTCGGCCCCCCAATCAACCGGACTGCTGCGCAGTCCGGTTCGGCAGATCCGCTGCGCTCCCCTGCCTCTGGCTTTCCGGCTTCGCCTCCAAGCCTGGCCCGCTACGCGGGCGGCTGGCTACAGGGGGCGGGGGTTGGGCCATTATCCTCCGCCTGGGCTCAGACGGGGTCCTCTTGTCCAAGCTCGCACGGCGTCGGTGATGGCCCTGTCATAGTGGGGTGAAAGCTCGGTCTTCGAGGCAATGCAATCAAAAATGGATGCGGATAAAGTCTACGCTCAACGGGTAGTGCCTCTGGCGGGTGGCCCTGGGTGAGAGGTGATGTGCTGTGTCGACTCGGTGGACGCTCCGTCCCCATCAGATCGAGGCTGTTGACGCGGTGGTGCGGGCCTTGGAGCACGCTCCTGACGGGGGGTCATCAGGTGGTGTGCGGGCCCAGGTTGTCGCCGCTACCGGAACGGGCAAGAGCCTGATCGCCGTGCACGCGGCGCGGGCTCTGCGTGCACGGCGGGTGCTCGTGCTGGTTCCCACGCTCGGGCTGCTGGCGCAGACAGTGTCTGTGTGGCGTGAGGCGGGGCGCCGGGGTCCGATGTTCGGTGCCTGTTCTCTGTCGGGCGAGGATGCGCAGGTCCTTCAGTGCACCACCGATGAGGCGGAGTTGGTGGGGTGGGTTTCCGGTCTGGAGTTGGTGACGGTCTTTGCCACCTACGCCTCGTTGGGGTTGGGGGTCCTGGAGCGGAGTCATCGCTCGGGGCTGGACGCCTGGGATCTGGTGGTGGTGGATGAGGCGCATCGGACGTCGGGGGCGTTGGGCAAGGCGTGGGCGGGGGTTCATGACAATGCGCGGGTGCCGGCGTTGCGGCGGTTGTACATGACGGCTACGCCGCGGCTGTGGGAGGTGACGGATCGAGGGGAGCCGGGGGGTGGTGAGCTGGTTGCGTCGATGGATGACGAGGCCGTGTTCGGTCCGGTGGTGTATCGGCTGTCGTTGTCGGAGGCGATTGAGCGGGGGCTGATCGCTCGGTACCAGGTGGTGTGTGTCGACATCGCGGATCCTGGGCTGTCCGTTGTCGAGTTGGCCGGGGGTGCGGGGAGGACGGCGCAGGTTCGAGGTGTGCGGCTGGCGGCCTTGCAGACGGCGGTGATGAAGGCGGCCGCGGAGCGGAAGCTGAAGCGGCTGCTGACGTTTCATTACCGCACCAGTGAGGCTGAGGCGTTCTCCAGTGGTCTTGGCGCGGTGGCGAAGGAGTTGTGGGAGAGCGACCCGGAGCTGTATGCGGAGCCTGATGCGGTGTGGGCTGACTGGTTGTGTGGGGAGCACAAGCCTGCGCACCGGGGGCGTGTGCTGGAGAAGTTCGCGTCGGAGCCGGAGGGTGATCTGGGGGCGGCGTGGGTGCGGGTGCTGTCGTCTGTGCGGGTGCTGGGTGAGGGGGTGGATACCAAGGAGTGCGATGCGGTTGTATTCGCGGACGTGCGGGGGTCGGCTGTCGACATCGTCCAGGCGGTAGGACGGGCGCTGCGGATGCAGCCTGGGGAGGGTAAGGTCGCTTCCCTGGTGGTGCCGGTCTTCCTCGGACCGGGTGAGCAGCCTGACGAGATGCTGCTCTCTCGGGCCTATGGGGAGCTGGTGAAGGTTCTCACGGCGTTGCGGGCCCATGACACCCAGGCCGTGGAGCAGTTGGCCGTTCCCCAGGTGGCCGGCGGCGCTGCCGCCGGGGAGGCGGTACAGGCGGCGGGCGAGGTGAGCCAGGCTGCCGGGGAGCTTCTGTCGTTCTCCCGGCCGCGGGATCCGGCGCAGTTGGCCGCGTTCATCAGTCTGCGGGTGCTGCAGCCCGAGACGCAGTTCTGGCGGCGGGGCCTGGCTGCCGCGCTCGCCTACCGCAGCGACCGTGGTGATCTGGCGGTGCCGTATGAATACCGGACTCCGGACGGGTTTGCCCTGGGCGTGTGGATCGCCCGGCAGCGCTCCTGTCGCAACCGCGGGGAGCTGAGCGAGGAGCGGGCGGGGCAGCTGGACGAGCTCGGCATGATCTGGGCGCATGCCGAGGTCGCGTTCGCCGAGGGGCTGTCGGCGGCGCGGGGATGGGCGGCTGAGCACGGGCACCTGCTGGCGCCGGCTGATGCCATGTGGGAGGGCTATCCGGTGGGACTGTGGCTGAAGAACCAGCGGGCTGCCGTGCGGCAGGACAAGGGCGGGCAGGGAGCGGTTGGGCTGAGTGCGCAGCGGCGGCGGGCCTTGGAGAACATCGACCCGTCCTGGTGTCCTTCCTGGTCGGTGTCCTGGCAGCGGTGCTTTCATCTCGCCCGGCTGCACGTGCGCAGTGGGGAGGTGCTGCCTGAGGAGGCGGGGTGTCTGGTGGTTCAGGGGGAGGATCTGGGGCAGTGGGCGGTGTCGCAGCGGCGTCAGTGGGACACGCTGGGGGTGGCGCGGCAGTGGCTGTTGCGGGAAGAGCTCGGGCTCGGGCCGCTGCAGGTCAGTGAGAAGGTCATCGCGGCGCCTCGTCGTACGCGGGCGCAGGTCTGGGCGGCGAACGTGGCCGCTGCCCGCCAGTACCAGCGGCGTGAGGGGCATCTGGAGGTGCCTCACCGGCACGTCGAGGAGGTGGGGGGTGATTCGTGCGCACTGGGGGTGTTCATCGCCAACAGCCGCGCCCGCCGCGCGCGGCTCGCGCCCGAGCGGGTCGAGGAGTTGTCCGAGCTGGGGATGCGGTGGGCGTAGTGCGCGGCTCTTCGTGAGGGAGTTGTTGGGTGGGGTGACCGGGCAGGGCCGGTCGGGCGGGGCCGGTGAGTCGTTTGGTCCTGGGGCGGGCGGAGGTCAGTGGAAGAGTGCGCGTGCCAGGACGGCCTGGAGTTTTCCGTCGGCGGCTGCGGATCCGATCTCGGCTGCGGTGGGGTCACCGGCCAGGCCCGTGCACAGCACGACGCACTCCTGTTCCTGCAGCATCTGCCACATCGCGTCGGTGACCCGGATGTGGTCGCTGTTGCGGATGATCGTCGGCTGTCCCCCTGCGGGCGCGGCGCCGTGCATGCCTTCGAAGGCTCTGCTCTGGGTGCCGAAGATGGCCGTCCACTCGTGGCTTGGCCGGGGGATGCCTGGAGCCTGCCAGGCCGGCCAGGCGAAGAAGTCCTTCATCTGCCGGGCTTCCGGCATGCCGCCGACTGCGTTCAGGGCGAGGAGGACGGTGCGTGTGGCGGCGAAGCTGGTCTCTACCTGCCGGCCTTCTTGGCGCACGCTGTCGATTTGCGAGGTCTGCAGGCCGATATGGGGGACGCTGAAGTTCAGGGCGGGGAGCGGCGCTTCCCGGGGGGTGCCCAGCTGTGCGGTCATGCTTCCAGGATGGTGTCGGACGGTTTTTGTTTCGCGGTTTTTCGGTGGTTCGCCACTATGTGTATGGATAGTAATGAATTCGGGCGTCTCGGGTCGTTCCGTGTCCGTGATAGCGGTGCTGGTTTCCCATTGGCTGCTGAATTCTTCCCCCCTGTCCTGTGCGGCGATGCTGGGCAAGGGACTTCTTCTGTGAGCGGCTCGTACTCACATCGGACGGCGGGAGGCGGGAGCTCGATCTCGCCCACGCGGTGGTGTGCGTCTTCGGGCCCGATCGACACCGGGAGGACCACGCTGGTCGACTGCATCAGGGGCGCGCTTGGTCTGCCGATGGCCTGGCACGGGATCCCGGAGAAGCGCCTGCAGGCTCGCCCCGCATGGATCTCCGAGCCGGGGCGGGCTTCCGGACGAGGAGGGCGTACTGATCCTGCAGGGTGAAGACATCGGGCGCTGGGTGCAGGTCCAGCAGGAGGAATGGGAAGCACTGAGCATCGTGCAGCAGTGGCTGCTCGGCAAGGTGCTGGACTCGAGTCCGTGTTCCGTAGAGCGGCCGGGCGCAGAAATGAGAGACGAGCCTGGTGGCGGCCCTCCAGTACCGCGCACGGGGGGCGCCTGAACGTACCTCGATCGCAGATCGAGTACGTGGACGAGGCCGAGCTGGCGCTCGGTGTGTCATCGCCAACTTCCGCCCGCAAAGCCGATATTGCCTTGAGCGGATGGAGGACTCTCAGCTGTCGGCATGCGCCGGAAGGTGCTGGCCGCTGGTCCCAGCGGGCTGTACGGCTGTGCACACCGAGCATGGTCCGGGGTCTGGCACTCCATCGGCTGGGCCGCTGCTGCCTAGTTCGGGCTCGTCGTGGGCTGTGCGGCTGTTCGCCGGCTGGCTAGTTCAGGTAAAGCGGGAGCAAGGCGCGCGTGAGTTGCTCACCCCGGGTGGTTACAGCGGTGAAGTCGGCTCGGTTCATTGCCGCGAAGTTGGTCGGGTAGGACGCGACTCGTTCCCGCGGTACGAGGTCGGCGGGCGGGGCGGGCAGTCGGTGGTCCTGCATGCCGAGATAGGCGAGCGTGAAGCCGTCGATGCGCCCGGCGGCCCCCCACTCGTGGAGTCGGGCACGGCCTGCGTCCTGGTTCTTGCGGTGTACGACTTCAAAGGAGCGGCGCAGGCGTCCGGCAAAGAAATGCGGCGCTCTGGAGGGCAGTTCTCCCGGCCCGGCGTCACAGGCGATGATGTAGGAGACATCGAAGACCTGGGGGGTGAATGCGGGGTTCCGGCCGGGTTCGAGGACGGACAGGCCGAGGTTGTCGAACACGCCACCGTCGGTCAGCAGAACGGTCTGGCGCTGGCGCTGGCCGGAGCGCTCGAAGGTGAAGGTGCGTTCCAGAGCCGGCAGCAGGACGGGGAAGGCTGCGGAGGCGGCGACTGCGGTGGCGACCTGGACGGGTTCGGTGATGGTGCCGTAGCGGGAGCAGCTGCTGAGGGTGCTGCCGAAGCGGACGGCGTTGGTGGTGGCCAGGTCGGTGGCGGTGAGGACGGTGTCGAGGCCGGGATGGGTGACGTGGTCCATGGTCTTGATGCCGAAGGCCCGCTCGGTGAGGAGAGCGGCCAGGGCGTCGGTGCGGTTGACGGGGCGGGCGACGGTGACGGTGCGGGAGAACAGGCCCCGGGCTGCGGCCTGGCTTGCGGCGGTGAGGTTGCGGGTGGCGGCGGCAGGGGTGAAGGCCTTGCGGATGATGTCTCTTTGCAGGCCGGCGCGCAGCAGTTCGGTGGTGTGGGCGTCGAAGTCCGCGAAGTCGGCGGGGCCGTAGGCCCACAGGGCGGCCAGGAGGGAGCCGCCGGAGATGCCGGAGACGACGCGGATCTGGCCGAGGAGGTCCCGGTCGTGCAGAGCGCGCAGGCAGCCGAGGTGGAAGGCGGCTGCGCGGGAGCCTCCGCCGGACAGGGCGAGGCCGATGGTGCGGGTCATGGTCGGGCATCGTCCGATCGGTGCGGGGTGGGCAGTCGGTGGGGCTGGGTGGCGTAGCCGCCGGGCCACCAGGTGATGTCCGGCTGCCCCGCGGTTACGCGGGGCAGCGCCGGGGTGGGCGCTGGGGTGTCGGTGCGGTCGGCAAGGCGGGCGTAGAAGTGGGGTGGCTTGTCGTCCTCAAGCCAGGCCTTCCACACGTGGGTGGGGCCGCCGACGATGAGGACCAGGGCGCGGGGCGGGGTGTCGTCGAGGGGCAGCGTGAGGGTGCCCATGGCGGCGAGGTCGGTGGGACTGGGGCGGGCCGGGCCGTGGGGGTGGGTGTGCCACATGCCGAGAAAGCGGGTGGTGGCCTGCGTGGCCGTGCGGCGGGCTGCGAGGTGTTCTCGGATGCCGGTGGTGCCGTGCTCGAAGTGGTGCTCGCTGAGCAGGGAATCGGGAGGCGGACCAGTGGCTTCGTCGATCCACAGGATGCGGGTGGCGTCGTCGATGGCGCCCAGGAGCATGCCGCCGGTTTCCACTCGGGGGCCGCGGACGCGGGCGCCGCGGCGGGCTTCGGCGCGCATTTCGGCGAGGGCGGCCGTGCTGATGCGGACCTGGTAGCCGCCTTCCTCGGTCAGGACCGTGTCGTTGGGCCAGGTCCACCAGCGGGCCCCGGGCGGGGCGGGGTCGTTGGGGCCGGTGGGTGAGGGGACGGTGAGGGCGGCCATGGTCTGCTGGGGCTCGGGGGTGGTCAGGGCGTGGAGGATGCCGGTCATGAGTTGGCCTGCCAGGCCGGTGACGTCGGCGGCGGAGCCGGTGAAGGTGGCGTCCGAGCAGCCGGGTTCGGGCTGGAAGAGGTCGGTGCGCGGTCGGGTGGGGAAGAAGTCGTCGAGGATGTCGGCGTGGACGCCGGTGGTATTGGCGCGGGCGGCGAGCCCGGTGCGGCGCAGGATGTCGCTGCCGCCGCCGGTGGCACGGGTAGGCGAGAATGCGGCGATGCCGCGGGTCGCCTGATGGCCGATCATCACGGTGGCCAGGGGTGGCCAGGTGGTGGGGTCGGTGGCGCGGACGGCTTCGAGGTGGGCGCGCACGATGCGGTTGGCGGTGGCGTCGACGATCAGGTCGAAGGAGTGCACGTCGGCGTCGGCGAGGGTGGTGATGATGTTGCCGGGCAGCGGTTCGACGCGGGTGGTGTGCGGGGTGATGGCGGACAGCCGGTCGGCGAGCGTGTGGCACTTGGAGAGGCCGATGTCGGCGTCCGTGTAGGGCTGGCGGGTCAGGATGCCGGGGTGGATGAGGGACTGGTCGGCGACGGTGACGCGGGCGGCTCCGGCGCGCACGCACATCTCTGCCACGGGGGCGCCCAGGGCGCCGGAGCCCAGGACGAGGATCTGCTTGCCGTTGAGCCATGCGGCCGGGGTGGCGGCGTCCCGGCGCACGGTGACTTGTGGGCGGGCTTCCTGGATGCGGGCCCACCGGGTGGGCAGGCTGCCCAGCCATTTCTCGCTGGTCTGCTTGAGGAAGTTCTGGCCGAGTTCGGCCAGCGGCGGGTAGTCGTCGAAGGCGGCTGCGGACAGGCGCCCCATCAGGTCGGCCAGGTCGGGAAGGTTCCAGGCGACCAGGTGGGGCAGCAGGTGGTCGCTGCCGGCGATGCCGCGGGAGGGGGTGCCGAGCAGGAGGTAGAGCGGGGCGACGGGGGTGTCGTCGTCCGGGTCGGCGACGGGCAGCAGGACGGTGCGGTTGCGGTCGGCGGCCACGCCGATCAGGCCGAGGATGACGGCCGGGGTGATCCCTTCGCCAGCCAGGGTCCCGATCAGCTCGCGGGCGGTGTTGGGGTATTCGAAGGTCAGGTGCCGGGTGGCGATCACTGCCGGGGCGAGGAAGACCTCCGACCCTGGTGGCAGCCCGGCTGTCTGGCGGGCCTGTTCAGCGCTGGTGGGCCAGGAGCCCAGGGGCAGCCAGCCGACCACGTCCTGGCGGTCGTCGCGGACCCGGTGCATAAGGGCCGCGCCGATCCAGGGCGCGCCCTGTGCGGTGGGGGCGTCGTGGCGGACGACCAGCAGGCCCGCGGACTGGTGGGTCAGGGCGTTGGGCGGGTGGAGGGGCTCGCCGGGCGTGTCGAGCTCCCCCGCGGCGGCGGCCTGGAACCAGTCCCAGACACGGGTGATGAAGCCGTACATGCCGTCGGCCGGGTCCCATTCCGTGGCCGGTGAACGATACATGCACAGGTGGCGGGCCCAGTTGACGTGCGGGGCGCCCGCGAAGCGGGTGTGAGCGGTGCGTACCTGGGGGACGGCGAAGGGGAACGTGGCCGGGATCAACAGGGTGATCACTTCGCGCCGCTTGAAGTGCAGGCCGGCGGGTGTGCGGGGCAGGGTGGAGCAGTCCACGCCGAGGCGGGCCTCGATCCAGCCGGGGAATCCGTCGGCGGGATCGGCGGGGGTGATGCGACCCAGCTCGAGGGCGTTGTTGGCGGCGGCGATCCGCTCAAGCTGGGTGATGGCCAGCTGCTGTCCGGGGGTTGCTTCCTGCAGGAGGAGGTCGCTCACGCGTCACCGAATCCGACGGAGGTGGCCGGGACGGCCTCGTCGCCGCGGGCCTGGCGCACCGCTTCCCGACCCGCCTCGATACCGCGCGGCTGCGGAACTGGCGCGGTCTCCGTGAGGGGGACGCTGTGGGTCAGGCCCAGTACGGTGAGCAGCCTGCCCGAGCGGCCTGCCAGGGCGGCGGACTTCTCTTCGAGTTCGCCGGTGGTGACCAGGTCCAGGCCCAGGCCGGGCTCGAGGACGAAGACCACCGGGCGGGGGTCCTTTGGGGTGGGGTGTTCACCGGTGCACAGAACGGGCAGTTCTGTGATCGTCTCGTAGGCGTCGCGGGCGAGCCGGTGGGGCGGGTTGTCGCCGCTCTTGTCGCTGGTACGGAAGGGCCGGGAGCTGGCTATCACGCGGGCGTCGGGGCCGGCATGGGCTTGCAGTTGGTCGAGGATGTCCTGCTTGAGTTCCTCGGTTCCGTCCTCGCTGGGCGCGTACATGACCTTCTTGGAGCAGTGGTGCGGGGAGAGCAGGACGTCCCACTCGACGCGCTCGGTGCGGTCGTGGGATTCGCTGTAGTCGAGGATCTTCTTGATGGTCGGGTAGGCGAGGTCACCCAGGAGCAGGATGCGGCCCGCCGTGCCATCCTCGGCGATCAGTTTCAGCTGCAGGGCGAGCGAGGTCTCGTTGCGCTCGCCGGCACAGTCGTCGCGGAACGGGGCGTGGACGAAGGCCTCGAACCGGTCGGAGACGTCGGTGCCGTCGATGGTGCTGATCGCCTTGCCGGGGGTGGTGAAGTAGGCGTCGGGGAGTTCGGCGTAGGAGTGCTGGTCGCGGTCGTCGTCGTACCCGATGATGCGGACCCGGTCACCGCTGTCAGGGTCCTTGCCGGCCTTGATGGCCTTGATGGTGGCCTTCACGCGGCGTTCGACTTCGTCATGGAAGAGCTGGGCGTCCTCGCACATCGGGGTGTCCTCGTCGAGCTCCCGCCACAGCCGGGGAGTCGCCCAGATCTCGCCGATCTTGATGGAGCTCTCCAACAGGTCTCCGAAGCCGCAACAGTGGTCCAGGTCCGCGTGGGTGAGCGCGAACAGGGCCAGGTAGGGCGTCCCGTCGTCGAGCTGCGGCAGGGTGTCCACCAGGCGGTCGATGACCGCGGCCACGATCGCGTCGTCTTCGTCCGCGGCCTTCATGTCGCGCAGGTCGACCTGCATGACCAGGCCGTCGCCCAGCACGACGGTGGTGGAGTCTCCGGTGCCGACCGGCCAGAACACCACGCCCCGCTCGGGCAGTTCCGTCTCGACCATGTCCTACCTCTTCACGCCATTGTGATCAACGATCCGGTAAAGCACACGACTTCACCGTGGCGTCCAGATGTACCACCCGCCACTGACAACCGGCCCTCACGCCGACCCCGGGACGGAGCGAACTGCTACGGGCAGGGGAGGGACGGCGTTTTCCCGCATCGTCAACGGATGTCCTCGGGCAAGAGCCCGGGCCAAGGCCGCCACCCATTTGTCTGCGGGCGCACAGATGCCGGAAGGCACCACGGAGGCACTTGCCGTACACGTGTCGGCGAGACCAGGGTTGTCCTGGAAGCGGAGGGACCACGGTGGGGGGTGGGGATGACGGAGAGCGGCACGACGGAGTCCGTCCTGGGCCTCATGAGCGACAAACCGCGCGAGCAGACGGCTTTTATGTCCTTGGTCGCTGGCTTGCGGGCCCAGGAACTCCAGGTTGAGCTGCGGGGAAGCCCTGAACGGCAGGAGAGGTTGTACCCGTACACGCCGCCGATTCCGGTGGATGCGGAGATCGAGATCGAAGGTGTCGCCGGATTCGTTGATCACACGGTGGTGCCAGCGCCACAGGAAGATCCCCGGCGTGTCGCCACGCAGGACACGGTCGCTCATGAACTCATCGGCCGACTTCAGGAGTTGGCTGCCCAGGCGCCGGGCGGCGGCCTGTGGCTGTCGATCAGCGCGGAGCCCTGGCTCGGCGCCCGGAAGAAGGAACGCGAGCGCCTCTACGGCCGTGTCGTCGCGATGGCCTGCAAGGCGGTTGCGCGGGGCAAGCCGTTCGTGGATCTGCGAGACCTGCCTCGAGGAGCGTTTCCTCTGTCGACGATCGGCTTCTGCGTCCCACCCGATGCGAACCATCGTGTCACGATCGGCTTCAACGACCAGGTCGTCGGGTGGTCGGGCCGGATGACGGCCCACGGACGGTGGACGTGCACCGTCGGCGAGTTGCGGCCCAGCATCGGCCGCGCGGTGGAGGGGAAGTTGAAGAAGCAGCTGGCTCGCGTCCGGGCGGTCGAGCCCGACAAGCCGATCGGGCTCCTCCTCGACAGCAGGCCCATGCAGGGCGGGAAGGGAAAGCCGGAGCCGGTGTTCGACCTTCCTGCGCTGGCTCTGGGCGCTCTGCTCACCGAGATCGCCCAGGACTGGCCCGGTGTGCTGACCAAGGCATGGCTTCTTTCCCCGCAGGGGCTCACCAGCGTCTACGGCGGCGGTGACAGCTTCGCCTGGTGATGCGGCCTCCGCATGCTGCGGCCTCCGTTGCAAACCGCACCGCGCTCGCGTCCGGCCAGCGCCCAGCCTGCAGCGACCCACCGGCCAGGAACGAGAACCGGCTTTGACGAACACCCGGTCACTGAGGTCACGGAGGTGCACCGCGTTCTCAAGGCCACGCCCTGCGGCTCGGTTGTGTCCTTGAGCGCTGATGTGTGGAGGCACAAGCCCCAGCCACTATTCAGAGCCGTCAGGATGGTCATTGACCCAGGACAGGCCGCCCAGGTCGAGTCGTTGGCGGGTGCGGGTGACGGCTACATACGCGAGGCGGGCCTCGCCGTCGTCGATCGGCCCGGGCACAGAGCGTCCGGTGCCGTCTGTGCTCTCGCTGTCTTTGGGCGGGGTGAAGTCGTCGGCGATTTTCACACGGGCCCATTCGCGGCCCTTGGCCTTGTGGGCGGTAGAGACGGTCACCTCGGCATGGTTTTCCGGGCTGAGGCGGGCGAGGGCGGCGAGGATGGCGTCGGTGCCGTGGGTGTCGACCAAGTCGACCAGCGGTTGCAGGTCGCGCCCGGCCGGGTCGTGGGCGGCGTAGTCCTGCAGGGCGCCCCAGGAGGGGAACAGGACCAGTTCTGGGTGGTTGGTGCGGCGGCCTTCCTTGAGGTCGCGGGCGGCTTGGGCGAGGGTGCGCAGGCTGTCTCCTCCCCCGCCCAAGGCGGTGCGGCATCCGGCGGCCAGTAGATCCATGACCTGGGTCATGGCTCCGACGTTGGTGCGGCACAGCACCGCGTCAGGCCGGTCGACATATCCGAGTTCGGTGGGCACGGCGGGGGTGCCGGTCAGGCGGATGGGGGCGTTGGCCAGGTGCAGCCAGCGGTTGGCCTCCCGGGCGAGGTGGGGTCCGAAGCGGAAGGACTGCGACAGGGCGAGCTGGGTGCCGTCGAAGCCGGTCATGATGTCCTTGGCGCCGCGCCAGTGGTAGATGGCCTGGGCGGAGTCGCCCACCATCACCAGTTGGGCGTGGTCGCGCTGGTTGAGGAAGATCTGTTCGACGACTGGGTTGGTGTCCTGGGCCTCGTCCAGCAGCAGGAAGTCGGCGTCGATCCTCGGCTGGGTCAGCGCCCAGATCTTCAGGTAGTGGTCGTGGTCGAAGCGGACACAGCCGTCGTCAGGGTTTTGCAGGTCGGTCCAGACCTTGTGGGCGAACGGCACGATGTGGGCGGCGAGTTGGTTGTGCAGATCCTGGTCTTCCAGGCCGCGCAGGCGCGGGACGTGGTGGCGGGAGATCTCGGGATCGGCCGTGTGGCAGAACTGTGTGACAGTGCGCAGGACCGCGTTGGAGAGGGCTCTTTGGGACACCTCGCGCTCGCCGATGCGGATGGCTTGGGTGAGGCCCAGGGCTTGGCCGGTCTGCCAGGCCGGGCGGCGGGGTGCGTTGAGACGCTGGGTGTAGCGGTGGCCGACGGCGGCGTAGGCGAGGGCGTGCGCGGTCTTGCACCGCACGTTTTTGGGGAAGCGGGCAGTCGCGTCCTGGGCGATGGCCCGGTTATAGGCGAGGTAGCGGCCGCGGCGCTGGGTGGTGCGGGCGAGCAGGGCCAGGGTGGTGGTCTTGCCGGTGCCTGCGCCGGCCTGCAGGGCCAGGTGCTGGCCGGCGTGGAAGGCGTCGGCCGCGGCACTCTGTTCGTCGGTCGGGTTCAGCACGACGGGTCTCCGATGGGATGGGTCAGGGCACGTCCGACGGCCGCCAGAAGGTGCGCGGCGGTCGTGCCGGCGAGCAAGCCGTGCACCGCCCGGTCGAGGCGGTCGGTCTCCTCATCGGCGTGCTGGGCAAGGGCGCGGTGAAGGGCCAGCGCCACGAAGTGTTCCGGGGGCTGCCCCGCCTGGTCGGCGGTACGGCGGAGGGTGGCGTGCACGTCGGGCGGGAAGGCGACGTTGAGCAGGATCTGGCCGCCGGCGTCCGGATAGTGCGTGGTGATTACGTCGATGGGCAGCTGAGTGCCGAGGCGGCGGCGCAGACGGTGCGCGGCCCGGCCCGGGGCTTTGGCGCGCACCAGGGCAAGGACACGGGTGGCGTCGCGGTTGGCCGCGAGCGGCAATGTGTCGGCGGCCTGGTGCAGTTCGGCCGGGGTGGCGGGCCGGGTCAGGATGATTTCCAGGGCGTGGTACGGCATTCTCACCTCTGCCCGTGGCGGCCGGTCGAGGGGTGCGGCAGGCGGGTGTGGATGTGCACGGTGTGCAGGAGCGGGTCGAAGACCTGCCATCCGGTCAGGGCAGATCTGCTGCGCCGTCGGCGGCAGCATGCGCGGGGCAGCGCTGGGTGCGCCAGCGCAGTTGTTCGGCATAGGGCAGGCGGCTGAGATCGTAGACGGCCATCGGGGCTGCGGGAAGGGCGAGTTGGCCGCGATGCGCAGTGGCGGGCAGCAGTCTCCACAGACCTGCGGGGGCGTGGGGGCTGAGCACGGACCGGGGACAGCGGCGGCGTTGGCGGGTCTGGGCCACACACCGGATGTGCTCGAGCGGCTGGTCGGCGAGGTAGCGGCCGAGTAGTAGTTGCACGACGGGGCGGCCGCTGCTCGGGCGCGGCTCGCAGGCAGGTGCGGCGGGAGCGGACGGCAAGCTCACGGCGCATCACCTCGATGTACGGGCTCAGCCCGGCGGATGCGGGGCGCCCCGGGCACAGCACCGCATGGGGGATGCGGCACCAGGCGCTGCCGTCGCCCTGAGGGTGGGCGATGCCGCAGCTCAGATGCCAGCGGCAGGGGGCCGGGATCCGGGCGGCGGCCAGTTCGGCGGGGTGCAGGGCGATGGACCGCTGGTCGGTGCGCTGGTGGACGTCGACGCGGTTGCCGCACAGGCGGCAGCGGCCGTTCTGGCCGGTGCGCAGCAGGCGGCTGGGGCTGGTGGCGGCTACTCGCAGTGGGCGGACTGGGCGGGCGGCACGCGGGCTGCCGTCCCAGTGGCAGGTGGTGAAGGCGGGGGTGGGGCGCATGCCGGGGACCGTGGCAGACGGTGCGCCCCGATGCGGGGCGGCGGCCGGGCGTGTCCCACGGGTGGCCTAGCTGTGGCGAACACCTGCACGACCGGTCGCATAGGTGCGTGAGACGTGTTCGCCGGTTCGGGTGATTGGCGGGCCGCCCGGCGCGCGGTGTCAGGCGCCTGCTGTGCCGGGCGGGCCGTGGTCCTCGCACAGCGGTCCCAGCAGCTGCTCGATGGGGACGTCGAAGGTGTGGGCGAGGGCGTGCCAGGTGGCGACACTGCCAGTGGTGTGACCGTGTTCGAGGTCGATGAGGGTGCGCCGGGCCAGGCCGCTGCGGCTGGCGAGTTCGTCGAACGTCCACCCGCGCTCGCTCCTCAGCCGAGCGAGTGTGACACGCAGGGCGGTGAGGTCCGGGTCGGGCGGCAAGATCGTCACCCCACCATCCGACGGTGCAGAACCCTGCCCTGTCAGTGCAGACTTCTGCACTATCTGAGCGGGTGGTACCGCGGGCCGTCGCTGCTGCGCAGGTGCAGAGATCTGCACTACGGTGCGCCCGGCTCCCGCTCCCGCCGACCGGGAGCACATGCCATTTCGACGACGCGGATCAGTGGGGAGGGCAAGGAGCCGATGCGGCTTGCCAGTACGCATCCTGCGGTCCAGCGCTTGTGGACCGTGGAACTGCGCCCGCAGCCGGGCGGCCCGGCTCTGGCCTGCCCCCGCTGCGGGCGTGGTCATCCCCTCAGGGCCGCATCCGCGCGGTCGGCCGCGCTGGCCCATCTGGCCCACCATGCCCGCACCGACGCGCTGGCCGGACATCTGCGCACCTGCCAGTGCCGAGCCCGGGGCTGCCACTGGCACCCTCGCCACCGCGGCTGCGCCGGACCCGTGCTCCTCGCCCTGACCTGCGACCGCGGCGGCCGTGCGTGGCGGCTGGCCGACGCTTGCGCCGCCTGCGCCGCGGCGATGAGCCATACCGCCGTCGTACCTCCCACGCTGCCGGCCCCGCCCGGCAACAGCCCGGCTGTCCGGCGCAGCGCACCGCCGCCCGGGCCCAGAGAACAACGGCGGGTGCGGGAGATGCTCACCTACCTGGCCACAGCGCTGCCCTGCTCCTCCTCCCCCGCCGCCCGGCTGTTGGCCCTGCAGTGCGCGCTGCGCGCCGACACTCGGGGACAGGTCCGGCTGCCGGGTGGTTTTCTGCGCGGCATGCGCCTGTACGGCCGCACGGAACTGTGGCACGAACTCGAACACGCCGGCTGGCTGTACCGCTCATTCAGGAAGCACTCCCCCGTCACGGCGCACCTGCTGGACGCCGCCGTTCTCGCCCAGGCTCCCGGCCGCGCCGCGCGCGCCCGTGCCGCTCAGTGGGCCCTGCGACCCGCCCCGCTGGTCCTCCCGCCAGCCACCCCACCGGCTCTGCAGCTCACCGCACTCGCCCTGGCCGCCCACACCGCCGACGGCGCGGGCGGCGCCGAACTCGACATCCTCACCCGCCTGTGCGGGCAGTCGCCCCCGCAACTGGACGACCTCCTCGACCGGCTGGTCCGCTCACACCTGCTGGCCTTCTGGCGCCCCATCCGGGACAACGACGAGATTGTCTGGCAGCTGCCAAATCCCAGGGCACCCGCCAGGTGACGCCGTGATTCAGACCGTGTCCTACGTGGTGAGGCGGACGAGTCGCTTGTAGCAACACAGGGCGGCTGCTAGTCCGAGAAAGGCCAGGTAGTTGCGGGGATCGCGCTCGTAGCGAGGGCTCAGACGTCGATAGCCGGACAGCCAGGACATCGTCCGCTCGATCACCCAGCGGCGGCGGCCCAATCGTTCGCTGGACTCGATGCCTTTGCGGGCGATCCGCACTCCGATGCGTTTACCGCGTAACCATTTCCGCAGGTCGGCACGGTCGTAGGCTTTGTCCGCGTGCAGGCGCTGGGGCTTGAAGTGGCGGCCGCGGTGGGGGTCGTGTCTCGTTTGGTGACCCTCGACCATGGGCTTCAGCCCTTCGCTGTCGTGGGTGTTGCCGGCTGAGACGCCGACGAGGAGGGGCAGTCCGTTCGCGTCCGACAAGATGTGCATCTTGGAGCCCGGCTTGCCCCGGTCCACGGGGCTCGGACCTGTGTGTTCGCCCCCTTTTTGGCCCGGACGTGGGCGGTGTCCAGAACGACGCGGGTGACGTCGACGAGGCCGGCGTCGTCGAGTCGGTGCAGCACAGCCTCGTGCAGCCGCCCCCAGACGCCGGCTCTCGACCAGATCAGGAACCGGCGGTGGGCGGTCGACTTCGATATGCCGAAGCAAGGGGGTAGTTGGCGCCAAGCGCAGCCGCTGACCAGTACGTAGATGATGGCCGCGAACAGCGTCTCATCAGGGGTGTCCTGCGTTCCTCCGCCCTGCGGCCGCACCTTCGACGGTGGGATCAGCGGCTTCGCGATCTCCCATAGCCCGTCCGGAACAATCCAACTCCACGTACCCCGCCCCATACATGGCTCAACGAGCCCTCACCATGTAGGACACGGTCTAAGACCGTGTCCTACATGGTCAGTTGACGGTTGTGCTGGGCATGGGGAGTGGACGGTGGGGATGGATCGTTCCGGACGGATTGTGGGAGTTGGCAA
>NZ_JBIBEP010000041.1:0-16157 GCF_042955185.1 Streptomyces sp. NPDC012474 | reverse complement strand
CACGTCGTCCCGGTCGACGGTCAGGTCATCGGCGAAGTGCCGGTCGCCAGTGGCGTCGGGCACGTACTTCACAGTGACAACGATCCTCAAGCTCATCTGGCTTTCCTTTCAACCGGAGTGCCGGAGTAGTCGTGGAAGCCCCGGCCCGTCTTCCTGCCGAGGAGACCGGCGTCCACCATGCGCAGCAGGAGGGGCGGCGCGGCGTGCAGCGGCTCCTTGTACTCGGCGTACATGGAGTCCGCGATCGCGTTCAGGGTGTCCAGCCCGATCAGGTCGGCCAGACGCAGGGGGCCCATGGGGTGGGCGCAGCCGAGCACCATGCCGTTGTCGATGTCGTCGGCGGAGGCGAGGCCCGACTCCAGCATGCGGATCGCGGACAACAGGTACGGCACCAGGAGGGAGTTGACGACGAATCCGGCTCGGTCCTTGGCGTGGATGACCTGTTTACCCAAGGTCCGGCTGACGAACTCCCCTGCCCGGTCGCGGGTTTGGTCACTGGTCAGCAGGGACGGGACCAGCTCGACGAGATCCAGCACCGGCACCGGGTTGAAGAAGTGCACGCCGATCACCTGCTGTGCGCGTCCGGTCGCCGTGCCGAGCTTCATGATGGGGATGGAAGACGTGTTGGAAGCGAGGATCGCGTCCGGTCGGGCGAGCACCTTGTCGAGTGCCGCGAAGATCTCGGTCTTCACCTGTTCGTCCTCGGCCACCGCTTCGATCACGATGTCGCGGTCGGCGAGGTCGGCCAGGTCGGTGGTGAAGCCGATACGGCGGAGGGACGTGGCGCTGTCGGCCGGGTCGAGTCTGCCGCCGCGTACCGCGCGTGCCAGAGACCTGGCGATTCTTTCCCGGCCCGCCTCGACCGCCTCGGGGCCGGTCTCGCTGACGAGGACGTCGAGGCCCGCGCGGGCGCAGACCTCGGCTATTCCGCTGCCCATGAGTCCCGCTCCGACGACGCCCACGCGGCGGATGGGCTCGGGAGCCGCTCCGTTCGGGACGGCGTCGGAGGGGGTGCCTGACGACTGTGTGGACATGAGTACCTCTCCATGGTGTCTGGTCCGGCCGGGCTCAGCCCCGCAGCAGGCTCCGCTGCAACTTGCCGGTGGCGGTGCGCGGCAGACGGTCCCGGACTTCGAGCAGACGAGGGATCTTGTGTCGGGTGAGCGAGGCGGACAGGAACGTCTGGATGTCCTCCAGGGAGCAGTCCACGCCCTCGGCGGGTACGACGATGGCGGTGACGACCTCTCCCCAGACGGGGTCGGGCGTTCCGACGACCGCCGCTTCGTCCACGCAGGGGCACGCCGCCAGCGCTTCCTCCACCTCCGTGGGATCCACGTTCTCCCCGCCGGTGATGATCGTGTCCTTCATCCTGCCGACCACCACCAGACGGCCCTCGGGGTCCAGGTAGCCCCGGTCGCCCCCGTGGAACCAGCCGCCGGCGTCGCGGGCCGCCGCCGAGTCCTCCGGCAGGCCCAGGTATCCGGCAGCCACGCTGGGGCTCCGGACGACGATCTCCCCTGTAGTGCCGTGCGGTAGGGGGCGGTTGTCGGGCCCGACGATCCGGACTTCGGCCAGCGGGGCGGCCAGTCCGGCCTCGCCGGAGCAGCCCGGGCCGTCGCGCGGGTCGCGGTAGGTGACACCAGCGGCGGTCTCGGTGAGGCCGTAGGAGCTGAGGACCGGGATGCCGCGGCGGTGGAACACCTCGGCGACCGGCGCCGGTGCCGCCGCTCCCCCGCTGAGGATCCAGCGCAGCGAGGACAGGTCCGCCGACGGGAAGCCCGGGTGCCGTGCGATCAGGGCGAGCATCGCCGGTACGGCGAAGGTCACGCTGACCCGGTGCCGTCGTACGGTCGTCAGGAAGTTGTCGACGGAGAAGGCGGGCTCCAGGACGACGGTGCCGCCCTTGGCCCAGGTGTAGGAGCCCACGCCGCTCAGTACCGCTATGTGGAAGACGGGCGTGGTGATGAGCGTGACGTCGTCCCGTGCCAGGTCCAGGCCCAGGAGTCCGTTGACGCAGCTCCAGAACACGTTGCCGTGGGTGAGGAGGACGCCCTTGGGACGGCCGGAGGTGCCGGAGGTGTAGGCGATGAGGGCGAGGTCGTCCTCTGTCACGGGTGCCGGGGTGTCGTCGCCGAAGGGTTCGTCCGGCGTCCGGTTCAGTGGGGCGTGTCCGTCGGGTGGCTCCTCGTCCAGGCACAGACGGGTGACGTCCGGCGGTACGGTGCCGTCTATGGCGAGTTTGGCGGCGCAGGCGGCGTCCGTGATCAGGACGTCCGCCCCCGAGTCCGCCAGCAGGTAGGCGATCTCGGGAGGCGTGGCCGCCCCGTTGACCGGGACGAACACGCCTCCGATGCGGGACGTGGCGTACATCAGGACGAAGACCTCAGGGCGTGAGGCGCCCGCGTAGGCGACGACGCTGCCCGGCCCGGCACCGTGCCGGCGCAACTGCCGCGCGGAGGCCACGATCCAGTCCCGCAGCTGCCCGTAGGTCCATGCGCGGTCGCCGAATACCAGCGCCGTGCGGTGGGGGTGCAACTGGGCGCGGCGTTCCAGCAGATGGCCCAGGCGGAACATGGGGCGCGGTCGGGTAGGGCCGGTCATGGCAGCGGTCCTTTCAGGTGCGGCGGCCGGTGGCGCCGGGTCTGCTTCGGGGGTCGGGTTCGTCGGTGCGGATGACCGTCGGGTCGTGCGGTCTGTCAGGCATCGGCCGGCTCCGTGGTGGCAGGGGCGTCCGGCCGGTCCCCCTTGATCAGGACGACTGTGACCACCGCCGCCGCAATCGCGCACAGCCCGACGATCAGGTAACCGAGCGAGTAGGCGTTGCCCAGGGCCTCGAAGGCGGTGTCCTTGAGCGGGTTGAACGGCACGGTCGAACCGTCGGGCAGGGCGACGGTCTCGGGGACGGCGTTCGCGCCGAGGGGGCCGGAGTTGACGGCCGCGATGGCGCCCTCCACGGTCTCCCGCTGAGCCTCCGGGGCGGTCGCCGCCGAGGCGTTGAAGGTGTCCAGGGCCTGTCCCAGGGCCGGGTCGGACGCGACCTCGTCGCTGATCTCGTGCGCCGCCCGGCTGAGGGCGATCGCACCCACGACGGCCGGGCCGAGGGTGAACCCGAAGTCGCGCAGCAGGCTGGTCCAGCCGGCGGCCATGCCGGCGAGGTTGTGCGGCACGGTGTTGATCACTACAGCGGTGACCGCGGACAGTACGAACGCCACGCCGGCGCCGGCCACGACGAGCGGAGCGATGAGTGGCGTGACCGACTGCTGGCCGATCGGTATCGAGGCCAACCAGAAGTCGCCCGCCCCGAGGAGCAGAAGGCCACCGCCGAGGACCCACTTCGGGTCGTACCGCTCGATGAGGCGGGAGGCGATCGGCACCTGGATCAGGGCCGAGACGCCGTTGAAGACGATGAACGCGAGGGATGCCTTCAGAGGGGTGAAGCCCTGGATGGCGGTGAGGCGGATGCTGGTCACATAGCCGGTGCCGAGGTAGCAGAACATACCGACGACCGTGACGATCGCCGCGACGGTGAAGTTGCGGTTGGCGAACAGGTCGAGCTGGAGCAGCGGGGACGCCGAGCGGCGTTCGGCGAGGACGAAGGCGACCAGGAAGACGGCGGCGACGGCGAACCCGCCGATGACCTCGAAGCTGCCCCAACCGCTTGTCGGGCCCTGGATCACGGCGAAGAGCAGGGCGACGGCTGCGACGGCGATCGTGATCTGCCCCGGCCAGTCGAGGGAGCGGCCCTCGGGCGACTTGGAGTCCTTGGCCAGGACGAAGGCGAGCACGGCCGACACGGCGGCGAGCACGACGACGACGAGGAACGCCCACCGCCAGCCGGAGTGGGGCCACGAGCCGAACTGCGACTGCGCGACCAGGCCGCAGGCCAGGGGCGACAGCACGCTGCCCATGGACAGCGCGGCAGCCCAGACGGAGATGGAACGCGCTCGGGCGCGTGGCGTGTGCGTGCCCGCGGCGATCATCGCCAGCGTCGTCGGGATCACGGCGGCCGCACCGATGCCGGCGATGATCTGGCCGGTCCACAGCACGGCCAGCCGGGTCCCGTGGCCGGCCTCGGGTCCCGGCGTCAGCACGCAGACGACGAACCCGACCGCCACCAGCACCGAACCGCCGACCAGCAGCCGGCGCCGTCCGAACATGTCACCGAGCAGACCGAAGGTCAGCTCCAGGACCGTGACGGGGACGAGGAAGGCATCGGTGATCCAGGTCAGCTCGGAGGCCGAGGTGTGGAAGTCCTGCTGGAACAGGCCGTTCAGGCCGGCGGGCACGGTCAGGGCGAACTGGGCCATGAAGACGCAGAGCGCCGCCGCGATGAGCGTGCCCCGTGCCAGGGTGTCGATGCCGAGTGCCTGCTCGTTCTTCTGCTTCACCGTCGAAGAGGCGGTCTTCGCTGTCGACGGGGCGGTCGGGGAGCCGGCGCCGCTTCCGACGCCGGTGTCGGATCTGGCCATACGTAGGTCCTTCCGAGGTGGTGCGTGACGTGACCTGTCGCGGTAGGGGGGTGGCAGTGCCTGTCGGTAAGGGGTGGCTGTCAGCGCCCGGAGGTGGGTGAGATGACGAAGTTGCTGAACCCCCCGTGGCGGGAACCCACGTTGTTGATCGCGGCGTTCACCTCGTCGAGCGGGTAGACGTGGTGGCGCAGCGGCGAGAGATCGAGCAGACCCGACGCGACCATGTCGGCCATGTCCTGCCCCTCGCCGGGTGTGAACCAGACGGACCCGCGGACGATCTGGTCCATGTCCATCATTCGGTGCAGGTCGAGGGGCACCTCCCCGGCCACGGCGCCGATGTTGACGGCGATGCCGCCGCGGCCCAGCGCACGCACGCCCTGCTGAAGGGTTTCGTGGGGCGCGCCCGGCCCGAGGGCGTCGATGTAGGCGTCCACGCCGGCCCCGCCGGTCTCCGCCGCGATCCACTCGTCCACCGGACCGTCGTGCAGGGAGTGCAGGCGCACCAGCCCCGGGGTGAGCTTGTCGATCTCGGCGAGCAGCTCGCGGTCGCGGCCGGTGCCGTACAGGGTCGTGATGCCCATCGCCGGGGCCAGCAGGGCCGCGGCGATGCCGAGCGTTCCGGTGATGCCGTTGACCAGGACGCTGCGCCCCGGGCCGACGCCGGCCTTGCGCAGCGCCGAGTACATGGTGCCCAGGTAGCCGAAGCGCGCGGCGGCTTCGAAGGACAGGGAGTCCGGGATGCGGACGAGCGACGACGCGGGCGCGATCATCTTCTCCGCGAGGCCGCCCTGGTAGCGGTCGAGCAGCCGGACGGAGGTGGCCGAGAAACCGAAGTAGCCGGCGAAGGCGTAGCTCGCGCAGTGCACGATCCTGCCACTGCGGCAGGCGCGGCACGCTCCGCAGGTGCGCCCCGGGTTGACGTACACCCGGTCGCCGACCTCGACACCCTCGACCCCGTCGCCGACCTCCTCGACGACACCGGCGGGATCGAGCCCGAACACGGACGGGAGGGAGGGCAGGGGGTTGAGCGGGAACCAAGTGGTCCAATTACTCAGGATGTTGGCCAGGTTGGGTACGATGTTCACGGCGTGCACGGCCACCCGGACATCGCCGATTCCGGGCGCCGGTACGGGAATCCGCTCGATCTTCATCGGCTCGCCGACGTTGTGCATTCGCGCTGCGCGCATGGTCGAGGTCATGGCCTCTCCTCAAGGGGCGAAGTTGTCTCCGGGTACGGCAGGGCCGAGCACTGGGTGGGTTCGGGTGTGCTGTCGGCCGCTGCCGCCGCGGTCTTCCGGTGGCTCCACGGGCGGCCCCTGGGGCGGGTGACGGCGAGGGGCCGTCGGAGCCGTGCCAAAGGCGCGTGAAGAGTGGGCGAACCCGCCACGGGGGTTCTTACGCGTTCGGGCTGGTGAGGGGCCTGGCGACGGTGCGTCTTCCGCCGTGTCCGGGGCGTCCCGCCGATCCCGGTGACAGTGGTTTCGCGCCGCGCCGCTCAGGCCCGGTCTCACGACCGCCCGGTCAGCGGTATGCGGCGAGGCCGGTGACGGACTCGCCGACGACCAGGGTGTGGATCTCCTCGGTGCCTTCGTAGGTGAGCACCGTCTCCAGGTTGTTGGCGTGCCGCAGCACCGGGTACTCGGTGGTGATGCCGTTGGCGCCGAGGATGGTGCGGGCGTCGCGAGCGATGTCGAGGGCGGCCCGGACGTTGGCGAGCTTGCCCAGGCTGACGTGCTCGGGGCGCAGCTGTCCAGCGTCCTTGAGCTTGCTCAGGCGCAGGGCGAGCAGCTGGGAGTGCACGAGGCCGACCTGCATTCCGGCGAGCTTGCGCTGGGTGAGCTGGAAGCCGCCGAGGGGCCGCCCGAACTGCTCACGGGTCGTGGAGTAGTCCAGGGCCGACAGGTAGCAGGTCCGGGCAGCGCCGATGACACCGCACAGGATACCGAAGCGCGCCTCGGACAGGCAGGACAGCGGCCCGCGCAGTCCGGTCACCCCCGGGAGCACCGCCGAGGACGGCAACCGCACGTTTTCCAGGTGCAGTTCCGCGGTGACGGACGCGCGCAGCGACAGCTTGCTGTGGATCTCGCTCGTCGTGAAGCCGGGGGTGTCCTTGGGGACGAGGAAGCCGCGGATGCCGTCCTCGGTGCGGGCCCAGACGACGGCGATGTCGGCGATGGAGCCGTTGGTGATCCACATCTTGGTGCCGTTGAGGATCCAGTCGTCGCCATCGCGCTTGGCGACGGTGCGCATGCCGCCGGGGTCGGATCCCTGGTCGGGTTCGGTGAGCCCGAAGCAGCCGACCGCCTCGCCGGAGGCGAGCCTGGGCAGCCACTCCTGCTTCTGTTCCTCCGAGCCGTAACGGTGGATCGGGAACATCACGAGGGATCCCTGCACGGACACGAAACTGCGCAGTCCGCTGTCGGCGGCTTCCAGTTCGCGGCAGGCGACACCGTAGGCGGCGGCACTCGCGCCGGCACAGCCGTAGCCGTCCAGGTGCATGCCGAACAGGCCCAACTTGCCGATTACAGGGGCGAGTTCATGTGTCGGGAAGGTACCCGACTCGAACCAGCCGGCCACGTGGTCACTCACGCGGTCGCTGACGAAGGCGGCGACGGTGTCACGGATGAGCCGTTCGTCGTCGTCGAGTTCACTGTCCAGGTCGAGGGCGTCGACGGGGTTGAGGTGGGGCATCAGGAGTTCCTCCGGGCACCGATGAGAACGAAGAGCAGGGTTGCGGGTGAGGTGGAGCGGTTGCGCCAGGCGTGCCGGGTGCCGTTCTGCACGACGACGTCGCCCGGAGTGAGGGTGACCTCGTCGCCGTCGTCGAGTTCGAGGACGATCTCTCCCTGGAGGAGGACGCCGTAGTCGACGGTGTCGGTGGTGTGCATGCCGGGGTGGTCCGGCTCGAACAGTTCGGCCAGGCCGGGGCTGGTGCGCAGGCGTTCGGCGACGGCCGCGGCCGGGTCGAAGTCCCCGCTCGCGTAGACCGTGTCCGGCGGGATGACCAGGTGGATCACGCGGGTGGCGCCCGGCTCGGGGACGTAGGAGGGGACGGCGGGTGTCGGGTCGATGCCGTCGAACGGCACGGTGGGCTGGGCGGGGGTGGCCCAGACGAGGGAGGAGACGAAGCCGGGGGTGTGCTTGAGCGCGTTGGTGCGGGGTGGCTGCCCGTCCTGGACGACGGCGGCTTTGCCGTCCGCCGTCCGGCCGGTGACGATTCTCCGTGGCATGGTGCGGCTCCTCGGAAGGGGAGGTGCGAGGCCGTGTGTCGGCAGATCGGGCGGGGCGCGTGGTGACGTGATCGCGGGTGCCCGAATCGGACAGACGGCGAGGGGCGGCCTTGAAGAGGCCGACGGCTCGAATTGCTGAAGATGTGGGTGACTGCCTGGGCTGCCGACAGCGGTGGCGGCTCGCTGACCCGGGGCAGGGGAAGGGAAGGGGCGGCGGTGACTTCTCCGCCGTTCCTGCAGCTGGTGGAGGTGTTTCGTCGGCCACCGGACGATGCGTGACCGGAAACTATGCGTAAGAACCCTGACCGTCAAGGGTCGTACAAAACGGGCCGACGTCCCACCGAACGCCTCGCGGCACGACGGGTTCCGTCGAAGCCCCTAGGCAGGGCGCTCCTGGTTGACCAGCCTGCCGAGCAGGACCACCAGCTGGGTGACCTCCTCGTCGTCGAGGACGGCCATCCAGGCGTGCTCCCGGGCCGTCTGCCCCTCGATCGCCTGGTGCAGCAGGTCCAGCCCGGCCGGCGTCAGCGAGACACGGACGACCCGGCGGTCGTCGCGCTCACGGCGCCGTTCGACGAGCCCGCGCTCCTCAAGGGTGTTGAGCGCGCTGGACACACTCGCCCGGGTAGTGCCGGAGATGCGGGCGATCTCCCGCTGCTCCAGATCACCGAAGATCCACAGCGTGTTCATGATCCGGAAGCCGGCCCAGGTCATCCCGAGGGGCCGGTGTACGGCACCTTCGAAGTCCTGGACCAGGCGGGCAACGAGCCGGGTGAGGTGGGTGACCGCCTCGACTCCTCGGATCTGGCGCTCCGTGTGGCCCAACCCTTCATGGTGTGCCCGTACCTTGGCGGCGAACTCGCGGGAGCGCGGATGATCGACGGCATCACCGGGGACATCCGACACGGACAGGGCTCCCTTCAGAGGCGGCGGCGCTGTGAGAGCGCCCGGCAGATTCAGCGGCTGATCGGATTGCGCATCGTACCCACCGCCGAGACCTGGGTCGTCAGCGTCATCCCGGGCTCCAGGTACAGCCGAGGCGTGCGCCGGACCCCGCAGCCGGCCGGAGTGCCGGTGAAGACCAGGTCGCCCGGCTCCAGGGTCACGTACCGGGACAGCCAGGCGACCAGCTCGGGGACGCTGAAGATCAGATCCGAGGTCCGGCCGCGCTGCACCTCCAGATCGTCGACCCAGCCCACGACCTCGATGTCGTTCGGGTCGTCGTACTCGTCGACGGTCGCCATCACCGGCCCGCACGGGCTGAAGGTGTCGTAGGACTTGGCGAGGCTGAACTGGTTCAGCGGCTTGCGCCACTGCTCCTTGCGGTCGGTGACGTCCTGGCCGGCGGTGACGCCCGCGATGTTCTGCCACACGTCCGCCGGCTCCACGGCGCGCAGGGTGCGGCCGATCACCACCACGACCTCGGCCTCGAAGTCGACCTTGTCGATGCCCACGGGCACGGACACCGGCTCGTACGGGCCGGCCAGCGAGCTGGAGAACTTGGCGAAGATGCCGGGCTCTGCCGGGATGGGCATGCCTGACTCCTCCGCATGACCGCGATAGTTGAGCGCCACGCCCAGGATCTTTCCGGCGCGCGGAGAGACCGGGCCCAGGTGCTTCTCGTCGTAGGCGACCGGGTCGGCGTCGGTGGCCGCCTGTGCGAGCCTCCGCAGTTCGTCGTGGTTCGACAGGTCGTACAGCACGGCGGGGTCGGGGCCGAGCGCCCCGTTGCTGGCCTTCTCCACGTCGAGGGCGCGGTCGCCGACGATGATGGTGGCCCGGCCGGCGAGGTTGGCGAGCTTCATACGTGTTTCCTCCTGGGAGTTGGGGTGGGTGGTCAGGACACCGTCGGCGCCGGCAGCGGGAGTTCCTCGCGCAGCGCGGCGATGTCCGGTTCGGGCTGGATACGGAAGGTATTGATCGCCATGGCCACGGTCTGGTACTGGCCGACCGTGTACACGAGATCGATGAGCTGCTCGGTGGCGAGGTGCTCGCGCAGCTCCTTCCACACGGCGTCGTCCAGGTCGGCCCCCCTGAACAGCTGATCGGTAGCGGCGAGCAGGGCCCGCTCCACGCCGCCGAACCCGGGATCGCCGGGCCGGCCGAGGGCGCGGATCTCGTCGTCGGACACTCCGGCCCGGCGGGCGATGCGGACGTGCTGCAACCACTCGTAGTCGGCCTGGGCGAGCCAGGCGATCCGCAGGATCACCAGTTCACGGGACCGCGCGGGCAGCGTGTTCTTGCCCAGGACGTGGTTGCCGAAGACGAGGAAGCGGCGCAGCGCGTCCGGGTGGGCGGCCAGGGTCGCCCAGATCGCGTAGATGTCGCCGTCGCCGTTGCGGTACGGACGCAGAGCTTCCAGCGCCTTGTCCGGTATGTCCTTCTCCTCGACCGGAGGCAGACGCGGCTCAGTTGCAGGCATGGCATGGCCCTTCACGAGTGACCGGCTTTGGTTCACGCCGCAGACCATAAGTAGATAGAACGCTGATAGTCAACAGGTTTACATTTCTGGGTTTCGCCTGTATGAATTTTGATGATTAGAACTCGAACGATCGCCTGGTCGGACAGCCGGACCGTCCCGCGCCCCGAGCAGGCCACACAACGATCTTGGGAGGTCTCGGTGAGCATTCGCAGCCTGGGTTACCTCGGCATCGGCACCCCTGACCCCGACGGCTGGGTCGCCTACGCCAACGACGTCATCGGCACCATGCCCGTCGGCCCACCGGGCTCCCCGCAGGAGCGGAAGCTGCGGCTGGACGAGCATCCGTACCGGTTCAGTGTCGAGAGCGCCGAGTTCGGAGGCGTCACCCGGATCGGCTGGGAGGTCGGCGATCCGGGCGGCCTGGAGCAGATGGCGCTGCGCCTGCGCGCCCACGCAGTGGAGGTCCACGAGGGCACTCCCGAGGAGTGCGCCGACCGGCAGGTCGACCGCATGGTGTGGTTCGACGGACCGTGCGCGGTGCGCACCGAACTGTTCACCGGCCGGCACCTGTCGCCCGCGCCCTTCGTCTCGCCGCTCGGCGTGACGTTCGTGACCGGGGACCAGGGGATGGGACACGTGGTGCTGAAGTCGCCCCGCGCGCTGGAGGCGGTCGACTTCTACCGGGACGTCATGGGTTTCCGGCTCAGCGACGTGACGCACCTGCCGCTGGGCGGGACGTTCTACTTCATGGGCTGCAATCCCCGCCACCACAGCATCGCCTTCGTCGAGTCACGCAAGCGCGAGGGCACGCACCACATCCTGTGCGAGGTCTCGGACATGGACGCCGTCGGCCGCGCCCATGACCGGGCCCGCGCCCACAAGGTCCCGCTGATGGCGACGCTCGGCCGGCACTCCAACGACCTGATGTTCTCCTTCTACATGCGCTCCCCCGCCGGCTTCGGCATCGAAGTGGGCTCCGAGGGACGGCGCGTGGACGACGAGACCTGGGTGAGCCGCGTCTACCACTCGGACATCTGGGGCCACCACCCGGTCAACGAAGGCGACGACGCATACGCGGGAACGGAAGGGACGGCCTGATGACACTGCTGCCGAGCTATGTACAGGACCGGTGGTACACGCCGACCGGGGACGGCACGCCTGTGTACGACGCGGTCACCGGCGAGGAGATCGCCCGGGCCTCGTCCTCGGGTATCGACATGGCGGGGGCGCTTCACCACGCGCGTACCGTCGGCGGGCCGGGACTGCGCGCGCTCACCTTCCACCAGCGCGCCGCACTGCTCTCGGACCTCGCCGCCCACCTGCGCGGGCACCGCGAGGAGTTGTACGCGATTTCCGCCCGGACGGGCGCGACGCTGTACGACTCGAAGTTCGACATCGACGGCGGCATCAGGGTGCTGCTTCACTACGCCGCGCTGGGGCTGCGTGAACTGCCCGGCGGGGACGAGCGGTTGGTCTACGCGGAAGGTCCGCTGGAGTCCCTGAGCCGGGACGGCAGCTTCCTCGGCGGGCACGTCTGCACTCCGCTGCGGGGCGCGGCAGTGCAGATCAATGCGTACAACTTCCCGGTATGGGCCCCTCTGGAGAAGCTGGCCCCGGCCCTGCTGGCCGGCGTGCCCAGTCTGATCAAGCCCGCCACTCCGACCTGCGTGCTGACCGGTCGGCTGATCGAGCTGATCGTGGAGTCCGGGCTGCTGCCGCCCGGCAGTCTCCAGTACGTCTGCGGCAGCGCCGGGGACCTGCTCGACCACCTCACCGAGCAGGACCTCGTGTCGTTCACCGGCTCGGCGGCCACAGCCGAACGGCTGCGCACCCACCCAGCGGTCGTCCAGCAGGCAGTGCGCTTCAACGCCGAAGCGGATTCCGTCAACTGCTCGGTGCTCGGCCCGGACGCCACGCCCGGTACTCCGGAATTCGACCTCTACATCGACCAGTTGGTCACCGAGATGACCGTGAAGGCGGGGCAGAAGTGCACCGCCATCCGCCGCGCCTTCGTGCCCGCCGACCTGATGGGCGCCGTCGGTGAGGCCGCCGCAGCCCGGCTGGCGGAGGTCGTCGTGGGTAACCCGGCCGACCCGGCCGTGCACATGGGCGCCCTGGCCGGGCTCGCGCAGCGCGACGAGGTACGCCGCTGCGTGAAGACGCTCCTCGACTCCGCGCGCCTGGTCTTCGGGCACCCGGACCGGGTGGACGTCCGGGGCGCCGATGGCGAACGGGGCGCGTTCCTCTCCCCGTTGCTGCTGCGCTGCGACGACCCGGGCGCCTCCGCACCGCACGAGGTGGAGGCGTTCGGCCCGGTCAGCACGCTCATCCCCTACACGTCACCGGAGCACGTGGCCTTCCTGGCCTCCCTCGGCCGAGGCAGCCTCGCGGGGTCCGTCGTCACCGGCGACGCGGCCTTCGCCCGTGAGGTGGTGCTGGGGGTCGCGCCCTGGCACGGCAGGCTGCTGGTCCTCGACACCGAGTCCGCCAAGGCGTCCACCGGCCACGGCTCCCCACTGCCCGCCCTGATCCACGGCGGTCCCGGACGGGCCGGCGGCGGCGAGGAGATGGGCGGCGTCCGCGGCGTTCTCCACCACATGCAGCGCACCGCCCTCCAGGGCAGCCCTGGCATGCTGGCCACGCTCACCGGCCGCACGGCCGAGGAGCGGTGACGGGCGGGAACGCCCGCCTCTGAACTCCGTGGGAGGCCCCTACCCCTGCCTCCCACGGCGACAGGCGGCCGGGCCGGCGCCACGACGGGATGTCCGCCACCGCACGGCGGGCACCCTGGCCGGCCCGGCCGCCGGGCAGTCACCGCGGACGGCGATGGCGACTTCCTCTCTGCTGCTCCTGCCCCGCAGGCTCCAGATCTTCGCGGCCCACTGGCACTTGTGCCCTTCGCATGCCGCACCGCCTTGCCGACATGCTCGCTCACAACGATCCCGGTGGAGCGACCCCGGCGCGCCCGGGCCGTGGACAGAGGGACGGCCCGCCGATCCCCGTGGGGTCCGTCGGGCCGCCCGCCGATCAGGCCGGCCGGTTCTCTCAGGCTGTCTTCTCGGTGACCGTCAGGGCGCCCTTGCGGATCGTCGCCAGGCGCGGTGCCTTCTTCGCGATGGAGGAGTCGTGGGTGACCACGATGAAGGTCAGTCCGTGCTCCTCCCACATGGACTCCAGCACATCCATGATCTCGTCACGCATGGACTCGTCGAGGTTGCCAGTGGGTTCGTCCGCGAGCAGCACCTTCGGCCGCTTCGCCAGGGCCCGCGCGATAGCCACACGCTGCTGCTGACCGCCGGACATCTCGGAGGGAAGGTGGCCGAGGCGTTCCCCGAGACCCACCGACTTCAGCGCCTCGGCTGCCCGTTCACGCCGCTCGGAAACCTTGACACCGAGTGGCACGAGCGCCGTCTCGACGTTCTCCTGAGCGCTCAGCGTGGGAATGAGGTTGAAGCTTTGGAAGACAAAGCCGATCGACTGTGACCGCACCTTCGTGAGCCTGGCCTCGGACAGCCTGGCCAGATCGATGCCGTCGAGCTCCACGCTTCCCGAGGTGGGCCGGTCGAGTCCGCCGAGCATCTGAAGGAGCGTGGACTTGCCGCCGCCGGTGGGGCCCTGGATGACGAGCCGGTCACCGTCCGCGATCGTCAGATCGACGCCGGCGAGCGCGTGGACCGTTTCCCTGCCCTTGCGGTACTGCTTGGTGACGCCTCTGAGCTGATACAAGGTGCAACTCCAATGTGAATCGAGGGGTTTCGCGCACTGGCGTACGGATGCGGGGTGTGGCTGTAGGTGCGCGGCGCGGGCGAAGGTCCGGGCCGCGCACCGGACGTCTACGGTTCATGTGGACGCAGGATGGAGCCCCGCCCCGGGTGCGTACCGACGCGATGTGGACGCGGGGCGGAAGGATCATCGACGGCCGGGCCGGCCCGGGGAGGGCGGCCCGGCCGTCTGGCCTACTCCACGCGGCGCAGCGCGTCCGCCGGCCGCAGCCGGGAGGCGCGCCAGCCGCCGAAGGCACCCGCGATCAGCCCACCCGCGACAGCGAGGCCGACGGCGGTACCGATGGTGGTCAGGCTGATGGGCGCGGTCAGCGCGACCTCGAAGGCCTGGGACGCGGACTGCCGCACGGGGCCGCCCATGCCGCCAGGACCTGCCGTCCCGCCGGTGGCACCGATCTGGGCCTGGAGCGTCGGGCTGACCGCGGTGACGGTGTACGCTCCCGCGAGGCCCAGGGCGATTCCGAGTACGCCGCCCGCCAGCCCGTTCACGACCGCCTCGCCGACGACCTGCCGGGTGACACGGCCCGACTTCCAGCCCAGTGCCTTGAGAGTGCCGAACTCCCGTACGCGGCGGGAGACGGCCGACATGGTCAACAGGCCGGCGACGAGGAACGCGGCCACGAGCACCGCGATGGACAGCCACTTGCCGACATTCGAGGCGAGGCTGGAGGCCGTGGACAGGGAGCCGGATACTGTGTCCGCCAGATCGGCCGAAGTGGTCACGGTCGTACCGGAGATGTTCTGCTGGATGGTGCTCTTGACGGCGTCGATCCGCTGCGAGTCGGTCACCTGGACGTAGACCGTGGTGACCTTGTCCTTGGAGTCGGACAGGGCCTGGGCCTGCTCAACAGGGATGTAGAGGTTGGCGGTCGCGTCACCGCTGTCTGGTGTGGCGATGCCGATGATCTCGAACTTGGTACCGGAGATCGTGACGGTGTCACCGAGGGCGAGGTCCTTCTCCTTGGCATACGACTCGTCGACGACCGCGACCTTGGCGTCGGTCTCGGAGCTCCTGAACGTACGACCCTTGCTGATCTTGGAAGAGGTCAGCGGGCCGATGGCGAGGTTGGTGACGTCGGTACCGTAGACGGTATAGCTGTTGACCTCGAAATCGGCGCCGCCGCCCTGGACTCTGCCCTGCCCTCCGCCGGGGCCGCCCTGGCCCGGCTGGATCTCGCCCTGGGCGAACTGGCCGTTGACCTTGACGACGTTGAGGCTCAACCCGCCGACCGCCTCGGCGACCCCCTGCTGCTCGCCGACCTTGGTGACGGTGCTGGATGACAGGGTCTGGAAGCCCTGGACCATGACGCGGTCGGTGCTCTGCTCCTCGCCGGAGCCGCTGTCCTTGGCGTCGAACTGGAAGCGCGGCCGTCCCTCCGCATCACCCTCTTCCGGCGGCTCGGCCGCCTTGGTAACGGTCATGTCGGTCCCCAGGCCGTACAACGACTGGAGGACCTTGCCCTGGGCCTGCTCCATACCGGCCGAAACGGAGCTGACGACGATGACAAGTGCGATGCCGAGCGCGAGCCCGGAGGCGACGACGAGCGCCGCCTTTCTGCGGCGGCGCAGTTCGCGCCTCAGGTAGGTGAAGAACATGCCATAACGATATGTATGCGCCATGATGATGAGATAAGTGACTTATAAGAGAATCATGAGGTTTTGTAGGTGAATTGAACGAGGGGATGCGCCCGACATCGGAGAGCGCGGAATCACAGCCGTCAGTCGGCACTCCATACGGCAGCCAGGATCGGTAGAGCGGTCGTCGCGACGAGCGCCACCGCCAGGCAACCGGCGATCAGCCGTCTTTTCAGATGGCGATAAACCTCCTCGTACTCGGTCCGCAGCTCGCGGGCCCGCAAGGCGGTTCGCTGCCAGGAGAGTCGGCAGAGGCCCACATACATGTCGGCGAACTCCCGCTCGATCTCGTGGCGTTGATCATCCGTCAGCCAGTCCAGGTGTGCGGTGCACTGCTCGGCGGCCGCCCGCCCCTCCGCACGGGCGGCCTCGATGAGCAGATGGCCTTCGACCTCGTTGATCAGCGTTCGCGCCTCCACCGGCCGGCCCTGCATCGCCGTCATCGCGGGCTTCGTTCCACCACGGCCGACCCGGTGCGGGCCGCGTCCACTTCAGGGTGGTGCAGGTCGAACGCCGGGGATTCACTGCGGATCCGCGGCATGGTGATGAAGTTGTGCCGCGGCGGCGGGCAGGAGGTCGCCCACTCCAGGGAGCGGCCGTAGCCCCACGGGTCGTCGAC
>NZ_JBIBEP010000040.1:0-17782 GCF_042955185.1 Streptomyces sp. NPDC012474 | reverse complement strand
ATGAAGGCGCTTTCCTCGTGAGCGAGCCCGTTGTCCATGGCGCCAGCCTAGAAGGCAGGCAAGAGGACCCTGCCGACTCACCGGACAGGCCCTAGTGACATGGCCGTTGGCGTCGGCCAGTCTTAAGCCATCGGAACGCAACACCCCGCAAAACGGGTGGAGCGGGAGAAGTGTCGCAGAGCAGATAAACTACGGAGGAACCCGTCATGTCCCGGATCGTCGCCGCAGCACTCGTCACCGCCGCACTTCTGACGGCGACCGGAATCTCTGGTGCCGCTGCGGGTCCACTGTCGACGGGCACTCAGCGCACGGCGGCCGGCGATGGGTTCGGCTGGGGCGACAAACCTCGCAAGCACGCCGCTGGCGATGGATTCGGCTGGGGTGGCTCCCGCGATGACAGCGCCTCCCTGCGACACCTCTGATCGAGCGCGCACGGGCCACGGCAGTCACGCGGAGATGTCATGCACATGATCACTGTGCGGTTGGTTAGCCCTCGCGAGAAGCCTGTCCCGGACAAGCTCACTGACCTGTTCACCTCCCACTTCGTTCCAGCAGATCACATCGAGCACCTCTGGACCCGAGCCGACCGAGGTCAGATCGACTTGGTTCTCTTCCTCCTAGCGGAGTGTGAGGCCGAGGCGCTTCTCACCGCCCGCGCCGCCTGCCTGAGAGCACTCGCGAGCACACAACTCCGGGGCTGGCGACTCTCAGATGACCTGCACTTCACCGACAAGAGATTTGACGGCTGCGGCGACCTCGACGAGTGACGCCCTTGCGATAAGTGGCCCCTGCCACTTCCCTCCGCTCCGGCCAACGCGTCGGCCACACCCCACGAACATCAGCAGAGAGGACACAGCCATGCTCGAAACGGCCGAGAGCGAGCCGGCCGCAGCGCTGGAACGGACTACCGAGCGCCGCCACATCGACACCTTCCACGTCCCTGACGCCGTCACGAGCCTGGACTTCTCCCTTCCCGGGGTACGGCTTGAGACGACGAACACGACTGACGGCGACCGTACCTACGGCGTGGCCCGCATCATCCGCATAACCAACGGCCCTGGCATCACTGACTACGTCACGCACGAGAAGGACTTCGCCTACTCCACCTTCGGCATCCACGTCGGCCAGGACGACCGGCTCACCTTCTTCGGCGACGGCCAGCGCATCAGCGTGCACCTGATCGACTGTCGTGAGGACTCCCCTCAGCTCGGCGATGAGATCACCATCAACATGACGGTGTCTCCTGACCGAGTGCTGATCATCCCCAAGGGCGTCGCCCACACGCTCGACGGACTCGGCGGTGTGGTCACACGCGACGAACCGGTCTGGTACGCAGATCAGAATCCGGACTGGGAACCGGACAACGACCTCATCTCCTTCCTGCGCACAGCCCCGACCGCACCAGTCGTGCAAACCAACCGCCATGAACTGCCGGTCTCCGCGCACATGCTGCTCTCTCGCATGTCCCAGCGGACCAACCAACAGGTCCGTGGCGCTTATGCCGCCCGCTTCCGGGTGTCCATCGGTGGCAAGAAGACGTACGCGACGATCAGACCCAACTGGCGAGCGGCGGAGAGCGAACCGAACGAACACGCGATGACCGGCCGGAACAACTTCGTGCTGACCGGACCGGAATCCTTCACCGTTGTCCCCTCGACGGACAGCTGCACGTCCGACGTTCTGGAGATGGAGCTCAGCAGCGACGGCCCCTTCGTCCGACACGAGTACTCCAGCCGCCGGCTCACCTGGCTGGGTGGCAGCACGGACGCCCAGATCGAGATCGTCGACGCTGACGGCTGCCACACCACAGTGCAACTCGGCGATCCCACCATCGGTGCCCGTATCCCCCCCGGCACCTGGTACCGGCTGACCGGAAACGGCCGCATCTGGCTGCGCTCCGAGATGGAGCTCCTGGACCTTCCCTACGGGCCGGAGCACCAGCTCGGACGAGACGCCACAACAGCGGCTCCCTCCGAAGTCGGCCCCAGCAGACTCGAGCAGGAAAGCGACCGCTACCTGCCCGGCGCCACCCTGCATGCGCTGGCGCGCATGGAGGCTAAGGCGATCTCTCTCACCCACCGCTGAAAGGAAACCACCATGTCCATCACCATCACCGAGACCACGGCCTGGAAGAACGACCTCAACACCATGATCGACGAGGTCGCGGACCCCGCCGCCCGGGCGGCTCTGGACAGCCTCCGCTCGGCTCTCGAGCCCTACTTCGAGACGCCGGAGTACTTCCGCAGCGTCCTCGGCAAGATCTCGAAGTCGGTGATCGACGCCGGCGTCGAGGAGGAGATCACCTCTCGCGCCTTCGGCAGCGTCGAGGAGTTCCAGGCTGCTCTTCCGGAGGGCGTCACGGTCAGCACCCTTCAGTAAGTCCTCTGCACTCGGGGGCGGGCGCGCCTATGAGGTGCGCCCGCCCCCGCAAGCGTCCAGGAAGGATCCAAGTCGTGCCTGCTCTCCCCAAGCCGCATGTGATCATGACCAAGACCCGGGCCACGGGGCACGACTCCGGCCTTCCGGGTGCACGGCATATCCGGTCCTCGCGCAACGACCGGCCCTACCACTACATGGTGCACAGCCAGCACTTCGCGTATGAGGAGTACGCCCTTCACCTCGGCCAGTACGACAGGCTGTCCTTCTACGGGGACGTCGGCGCCCGGCCCGTCAAGGTGCACATGTACGACTGCCGTGAGAACTCGCTGGAGTACGACCGCAAGCTGGAAGTCGACGTGCCGGCAGACGGATCGAGCGTCCTGGCGATCCCTCCGGGATACGCGCACTGGTTCGAGGATCTCGGCGGCGTGACGACCAGGAACGACTACTCCATCCTCGGCCCCGCAGACCCGTCCTCATCCTGGAATCCCCTCGAGGACAACGCCACCTACTCCGTGGACTCCATGCGGATCTCACGCCCGAAGACCATCGCCAACTCGGTCGAACTGCCCACCCAGGCCCAATTCCTGATCTCCAGGGCAGTGTCCCAGAGCTGGCGAGGAGGAGCTACAGAACGAGGGATCGTTGCCACGACCACGATAAACGGCCAACTCCACCGCTACTTCCTGGACGCGGACCTCACCAGCCAGCATCCCGAACTGCCGACTTCGCAACTTGCCACCGTGACAGCTGAGATCGGTTCCTACCAGCACATCCGCGACGACTCGTTCGGCATCGGCTCCAACATCAGCAGCGGTCTGGCCGACACCATGGTCTTGGACATCCCCACCGCATGGCCGGACGTTTTCAGCAGCCACCCCAACCTCACCCTGAAGCTGTCTGCGCTGCTGTACGACAATCCCGAGATGGAACTCCACCTGATCGACCGGCGCTCCGACTCCCCCACCTTCGGGGACGAACAGATCCTCCCCTTCCCCCGTGACCCGCGCGTGGTGCTCACTATCGCGCCCGGAGTGCTGATGCGAGTCCGCGGCACAGGCACCCTTCACTACCGGGTCGAGTACGAAGTGCACGGCTCGCAAGGCACAAAGATGCCGAGGCTGTTCGAACCGGTCTCCTCCGCCGCGTTACTTCCCACCTATGACGCTCCAGGCACCCCGCTTGGCGACGACATCGTTCGAGAGCTGGCCTACCGATGACCTCCACCACGCAACAGCCCCAAGAACAGACCACCCGCTTCAACGCACCCCGCTGGCTCGGGCTGTTGCTCGTGGTGCTGGCAGCGCTCGTGCTGGCTCGCTCACTGAGCGAGGGCATCTACGACATCGCCTTCGCTAACCTCGCCTTAGACCTGACCGGCGCCGTCAGCACCGTCGGCCTGGTGTACTGCGTGGGGTACGGCGTCGAAGTCGTCGCCTCGATCGTGGCTGGCCCTTTGCTGGACCGCGGCAACCCCAAGAGCGTTCTCGTCGTCTCCTACCTGGTCAAGATCGGCGTCTTCGCCCTCATCGGTCTGGGATCTTCGTTCCTGTCTTCCCACCTGTGGGCGATCGTTGTCGCCGCAGCTGCAGTGGATCTCGTGCATCACATCGGTGAGATGGCGCTGTTCGTGCTTCTCCCCAGGCTCCTCGACGCCAAGACCCTGGTACGGGTGCAGGGCATTTCCGGCAGTGTGCGTTCAGCCAGCGAGCTCATCTCCCCCGTCGTGGCCGGTGGAATCATCGTTCTGCTCCCCGGCTCTAAGGGGCTCCTCGCCGCCGCCGGTCTGCAGGTCCTCGCCCTGGTCCTCTTCATCGCCTTCATCGCCGTCGTATCCCGACGCCCGGCTATCCCCAACGAGGACACCGTTGCGGGCAGCGAGCCCGGCGCAGATGCCGGCTCTTCAGCCGAGCCCGTCTCCCGGCGCACGGTCGCCAAGACCATCGTGGCAAGTCGCGCATGGCGGCGGTTCGCCGTGTTTCACAGCCTGTCGGTGCTCGCCCTTTCCACGGTGATCCTGTCCCTGCTCTCCCTCATGAGGGACACCCTGGACATGTCCGCGGCCCGCGCCGGATCGTTCCTGGCATGCTCCACCGTCGGAGCCATCATCGGCGGCCTGATCGTTGCCAAAGCCGGTCCCGACGGCATCTACCCCAGCATGCGGTGGTCACCAGCAGTCGCCGGCAGCGGTGCACTGATCGCAGCGTTCCTCGGCCAGTCGCAAGGGCTCCTCGCCGCCGGATTGATCCTTTTCGGCCTCGGCTTCACCGTCTACCTGAGGTCCGCCGGCCTCGTCGTCCAACTGCGTGCGCCCTCAGCCATCCTCGGTACCTGGGACGGGCTGCTCGACGCTGTTATCCGCGTCGTCTCCGCCGCTGCCATCCTGGCCACAGGGTTCCTCTTCGACCAGGTCGGAGGACGGCCTGTGTACCTGGTTCTTGGAGCCCTGCTCTTCCTGGTGGCCGGGCTCTGGTCCAGCTTCGGCAAGCAGGACAGGGACGGCCTGGGCACCACGCCCCTGCACGCCGCGCCATCCCGTTCTTGACCTGCAGGCCGCTCGCAACTGCAACCGGTTCATTCCGCTACACCGCACAGTCACTGGCACCGCGAGGGCCGGATTCCCACATCTGGGAACCGGCCCTCGCGGTCTGCAGACCGGCGAACCCGTCCCTCGTGGTCATCGACACCCAGCCCGTGCGCGCGGCCGCGGGTGTCCCGAAGACCACGACGGGACTGGACGCGAACAAGAGGACGCCGGGGCGCAAGCGGGGGGGCTGGCCGTCGACGTGCTGGAGCTGATCATCGGCGTCGTCGTCTTGGCCGCCTCCTCCCACGACAATGCCGCCGGCACCGCCCTGCTCGACCAGGCGGCCGAGCGGTGCGGGATGCGCCTGGAGAAGGCCCTGGTGAACCAGGGCTTCAAGGACGAAGTCATCATCCACGGCGCTCTGCTGGACATCACCGTCGAGGTCGTGCGCCGCAACCCGGCCGACCAGCGGGGCGGGTCTGCTGCAGTCGTCGAGGGCGGTCGTCTCGCCCTACGACACCTCGGCCCGCCACGCGCGGCACGGACACATCCTCAGCTGGATGGGGTTCGCCGCTCATCTGACCGAGATGTGTGCTGCCGACGGCCCCAACGTGATCACGGATGTCGCCACCACCGCGGCCACCACCCACGACAGTCAGGTCCTGCCCGGCGTCCACAACCGCCTCGCCCGACGCGGCCTGCTGTCCGCCGAGCACCTGGTCGACGCTGGCTACACCTCTCTGCCCCACCTGGAACAGGCCGCCCGTGAACACCAGGTCACCGTCTCCGGTCCGCTGAAGAGTAACCCCACCCGCCAGCACCGCCGAGGCGAGGGCTTCGCCCGGGACGACTTCCATATCGACTTCGATCGTCACCTGTCCCCAGGGGCAGGTCAGCGCGGGCTGGCACGGCCCCTACCCGACCTCCTCACCCACCGCGGCCCCGCTGATCGTGGCAGGTACACCAAGAGCCAGTGTCAGCCCTGCCCGGCTCGCGCTCAGCACGTCCCGACAGCCATCGCCGTCACCATCGAGCGCCTCAGCGGACTACCACCAGCCGTGGAAGCCCCCACGCCCCGTCAGCCGACTTCCTTCCAGAGGTACCTCGACCAACGGAAGACTCCTCGCCTGAAGTCCTGGCGAACCCTGGGTAGTTGATCTCGACGGCTCCAAGATCCCCGACAGATTCAACCTGAGACAGCCGCATAGTCGGGACGGGTGTCCACGTCCAGGACCAGGCCGCCGGGGCAGTACGCGAGGGCCTGGCCGTCGGCGTCGAGGCCGATCACCCGTTCTCGAAGTGCGGGTCCGTGCCGCCCGCTGGCACTCCTGCCGGGCCGCCTTCCGCGCGCAGCCTGCTCGGCAGCGGCGGAAGCTGGGGTGGTGTGGGTGATCTCGTGTTCGGTCATGCCCGCAGCCTCGGAGGCCGGGCCTTGACAGAGTCCGCGTTTCCACCGCGGCAGGCTGGCCGGTGAACGTGGTCGGCGCCGGGTCCGGGGAGGCGGCGGGCGCCGGATAGAGCTCCGCGGGCTTGTTCAGCAAGTGTGCGTACGCCTCACGTTCGAGGCCGCGCGGCTCGGTCGTCTTCGTGACCGAATTCCCAGCCGGACACAGTCGCCCGGCGCACCCTCAGCGCGGCGGCCACCGCGTCCAGCGCAGCCCGCGAGTATGACGCCGCCACTTGCGCTCCTGCGCCGGCGGGAGCGGGGAACGGGACGCGGCCAGCACGTCGACAACGTCAACAACGCATACAGCTCACGTAGATACCGCGTACGTCATTCGCTCGAAGGCCCCCCTCTGTACGCGAGGGTCCAGTGCAGGTCTCCCGAGTCTGGGCAGGCCTGCCATGACCTGAGCAGCCCGGTTGCTGCCAGTTGGTCAAGCAAAGTGGGCAGTTCCACGAGCGGAACGCCACAGGCCCGCGCCATCTGGTCGAACTCGCCCAGGCCGCTGCCTTCTTGCGGATCCGCGTGCGCCGCGAGGTAGGCGCTCGCCAGTTGCGGCAACGGTCCGATTACCTTTGCTGTCGAGGAGGAGCTGACGCGCAGCGCCCAGTCCGCGGCACGCATCCGATCGGGGCGGGCCGGGGCTTGGCCTAGCAGCGCGGCGTCAAGTAGCTCGACAACGACCTCGTTGGCCGCGTTACCGGGGATGATGCGCAGCCATCGCGCGTGCTCCAGCTCGCGCCATGGGTCCTGGACGGCGTTGAGGCGGAGGCTGCGCAGCACGCCATTGGGCAGCCGGACGTGCATTCTGATGTTCACGCGGAGCGCGCACTGCAGCGCGAGCAGGCGCGCGGCGGCCGAAGTGCTGGCTGGAAGGGCAGCGGCCAGGTAGCTGAGGATTTCACGTACCCGGGTCTGTTCGCCGGGCCCCTTGGGACAGCGTCTGCGCCGCCGGGCGGTTGTCGGGTGCAGCGGTACGTGGGCGAGGACGGTGTCGGGCACTACGGCGGCCTGTGCTGTCGCTGCGGCGCAGGCGCTGCAGGCGTCGGCGAGCCGCCATAGTCGTCCGCCGTGTTCGCGTGCAAGAAGGAGGCGGATGGGGCCGGCGCAGCCGCGGTGGCGGGGATGCCAGTGGCAGCCGCGTTCATGACATTGGCAGATCCGTAGATGCTGGGGACGAAGATCGCCTCGTGCGTGCCGTGCGAGGTGGGCGAGGGCAGCCGCGCGGGCGGAGGCTGCGGTGATCTGCCCGCTGCCGTGCGGGCATTGCCGGCATACGAGAGCAAGCCCGCCGGCCTGCGAGCGCAGTTCCACGGTCCAGGCGCGTGGTGTCGTCGGACATGCTGGGCGCAGCCTCATGGGCGCGTGTTCCTCCTTGTCACGTCCGCGCCGGTCCCGTACTTGGGCGGGGCGGCCGCTAACCGTAGTGCAGACCTCTGCCCTGTTGTGGGCGTCGCCACCTAAATAGGGCAGAGGTATGCACTGGCAGTGCAGGGGTCTGCACCGTCGGATGGGCGGGTGACGATCTTGCCGCCCGATCCGGACCTCACGGCGCTGCGGTTCGAACTCGCGCGCCTGCGGGCCGCGCGCGGGTGGAGCTATGACGAGCTTGCCTCCCGCAGCGGCCTGGCCAGACGCACCGTCATCGAGATCGAGCAGGGCCGCACCATCGGCACGCTGAAGACCTGGCACGCCCTCGCCCACGCCCTGGACACCCCGCTCGACGAGCTCTTCAGCACCCTGTGCCGCGGGCACGACCTGCCCGGCCCGGCCCGGGACTGACCCCGCGCCCGAGTGCCTGTCGCAGATCACCCGAACCGGCGAGACCCGCCCGAACACGCAGTCAAGCATTCGCACGCCAGTCGCACCGGATGGGGCTGACCGGGCGATCCGGCAGAGCTGCTGCCGCGGATCCGGCGTGTTGGCTGACAGGTTCGCCCGCATGCGCTCCACACCTCCTCCCCCGGCCCGGCGCTGGGACGGCAGCCCTCTCACCCACCGCGTGCGCCGTTCCCTGCATGTCTCTCCCGACGGCGTCAGCCGGCTGCTGCGCTGCGGCCAGGGCGACCGGTGCCGCGAGTGCGGCAACCGGATCGAGTGGTACCACCGCGGCACTCAGCGGCCCGTCCGCCTCCATCCGCACGAACTTCCGGCCGCCCGGGTGCCCGCCGCGTGCCGCTGGCACGTCAGCTCCGGTGTCGCCTACCCCGGTGGAGACGACAGCAGCTGGTGCCGCCTGCCGCACGCCGTCGTCTGTCCCGCCCGCGACACTCCCCCGACCCCGTCCGAGCTGACCGGGCTGCGCCGGTCGCTTGCCGTGAACACCCGCCGTCTCATCGACGCCGGCGCCTTCACTCCTCCCCCGGCCTCCCCGGGCAGCCCGGCACCCCAACGGAAGAACTCGGCAGCCTGCCGCCCGGCCCGCCCCGTCGTGCGGCTGCTGTACGTGCGCTACCTCGCCGCCCGCCCGGTCGACGAGATCCAGTGCATCGCCCAGACCCGGCGCCGCCACCGCTGCACCAGCACCCTGCTCTCCCCCGATGCCCCGGCCGGCACCTGGAAGCTGGTCCCGGCCACCGTGACGAGCGGGCAGCTGGCCCTGCCCGCCGCGGTCATGGCCGTCTACGACCTCAGCGCCATCCCGTACGCCGAGCAGCTGCGCTGGCGCGCCCAGCGCTGCCCGCAGCACGCCGCCAGCCCCACGGCCGCCGACCTGGCAGTGGCCGACTGGGAACCCTTCGACCCTCTGCGCCACCACGAGCACATCCACAACCGCCTTCCCACCCACACCCGACGCCCAGGCCCCGCGGGCGGGGCACACGAGGCAGCCCACCCATGACGCCCTTCCATGCCGTCGAGCTCACCCTGCCCCGGCCCGCCACCCGCACCGAGCCCTGGCACGCCTGGGCAAGCGTCCGGCCGACCGCGAACACGGACCGTACCCGGCTGATGGCGGTGCAGAGCGAACAGCCCCGGCGGTGCCCTGCACGTGCCACGGCACCAACTGGGCACGCAGTCGCCGACCGGCCTGGCCACGCACTACCCCAACCGGCGCGGCCTGATCCTGCTCAACATCGCTCTCGGCCCCTTGAGCCGTTGCAGCCCTGGGCGGCGGCCGCAGGATGTGCTCAGCGGGTGCGTTGCCGGGGACCTTGCCCAGCATGATCAGGAAGCGCTCGGCGCCCGGACCGGCTTGCGGGCTTGCTCGCCCACCCCACTGTCGAGGAAGTCCTGGTCTGCACGGCCCGAATCCTGCTCAGCCGGCATCACCACTGCATCCCAGCAGCGGTGTGAGCTCATCCCGGGCACTGAAGCTTGCCGGGACGGCAGCTAACACCGCAGACCTCTCTCATCGCCTTTCCCCTTTCGATTTTTTCTTCTCTTTCGCGGAGTTCTTGTTGCACACGCCTACCGACGAACAGGCGCACGCTGCCGACGTCTTCCGGGCCGGTCACCATCTCGTCCTGCAGGCTGGCGCCGGGACGGGGAAGACCAGCACGCTCGGCCTCCTCGCGGCCGGAACCCTCCGTCGCGGCCGCTACCTCGCCTTCAACAAGAGCATCGCCCAGGATGCCGCCGGTCGCTTCCCCCGCACGGTGCTGTGCAAGACCGCCCATGCCACAGCCTTCGCTTCCGTCGGTCACCGCTACACCCGCCGGCTCAACAGCCCCCGCCAACCCGCATGGAAGACCGGCCAGGCACTCGGCATCACGCGTCCGGTCCGCATCGGCGCTCACGAGATCGGCCCCCGCGCGCTCTCCCACACCGTGCTGCGCACCGTCACCCGCTACTGCCACTCCGCCGACCGCACCCTGACCCGCCACCACGTGCCACCCCTGCGCGGCCTGGACACACCCGGCGACCATGCCCGACTCGCCGACGCGGTACTGCCGTTCGCAACCAATGCCTGGGCCGACCTGCACAACCCCGACCAGGGCATGGTCCGTTTCGAACACGACCACTACCTGAAAATGTGGGCCCTCACCGCACCCATCATCGAAGCCGACTTCCTCTTCCTCGACGAGGCCCAGGACACCAACCCGGTCCTCGAGGAGGTCTTCGCCACCCAGCGCGACCACGCCCAGCTCGTCATGGTCGGCGACTCCGCCCAGGCCATCTACGGCTGGCGCGGCGCCCGGGACGTCATGACCGGCTTCGACGCCACCCCTCTCACCCTGACCCGCTCCTTCCGCTTCGGCCCCCTGATCGCCGAAGAAGCTAACCGGTGGCTCACCCTCGCCGACGCCCCCATCCGCCGGACCGGCAGCGACACGATCACAACCGACATCGGCAGCCTCGAGCGGCCGGACGCGGTGCTGTGCCGCACCAACATCGGCGCCATGGCCGAAGTCATGCGCCTGCTCGCCGCCGGCCACCGCGTCGCCCTCACCCGCGGAGGACAGCAGCTGGCCGCACTCGCGCTCGCGGCCCGCGACCTCAAAGACGGCCGCCGCACCTCCCACCCCGAACTCGTGCTCTTCGCCTCCTGGGGCGAACTGCAGGACTACGCCGCCCACGACCCCGCAGGACGCGACCTCCAGCCCTTCGTGGACCTCGTCGACACCCACGGACCCGACGCCATCCTCACCGCCGTCGACCAGCTCACCGACGAACAGCACGCCGACGTCACCGTCTCCACCGCCCACACCGCCAAAGGACGCGAATGGCCCACCGTTAAAATCGCCGACGACTTCCCCCCGCCCAAGGACACCGACCAGCACGACGCCCAAGGACGCCCCATCCCGGAACCCGTCAGCGACACCGACGCCCGCCTCGCCTACGTCGCCGTCACCCGCGCCCGCCACCACCTCGACCTCGGCGGCCTCTCATGGATCAACACCCACCCCGCCCCGCACCAAGCGCGGGCTGAAGCCCGCACAACGGGTAGCGCCATGACCTGCGCGGGGCTAACGCCCGGCTCCCCGCCGAGCAGCAGGCCCACCGGGCCAAAGGAGGCCACACGATGACATTCACGTCTGCGGAGCGAGAGGCGATCGCCGCCCACTCTGCTGCTCTGGGCTTGTCCGCTGATGAGTACATTCGTCAGACGGCAGCCGACCGGGCCCTGTCCTGGCAACGCGAGCGGGAAACCTTCCACGCGATGGCACAGCGACGCGGCTGCACCGCCGACGAGCTCGTGCATCGCGGAACCCTCACCGACAACAGCCACTAACTCGAGTAAGACTGCGGACCTGCTCGAATGCGCATTGTTCACCATGGTCCGGGGGGACACCGGGTTAAGCACCACAGCGCCTGCTGGCACAGCCGGGTGAAGCCGGGCCGTGCCAGCAGGTCTTTGGCCATTGCTGGGGTGCCGGATGCTGTTCCCTGACAAGGCGTCCCAGTCGGGTTCGCCGGTTACGTCGGCTCGGCCTGGACCTGCTGCAGCAGGCGTTCCCAGGTGCCGTCGGCGGACCACAACCGGTGGCGTTTCTCCCGTCACCATCCAACCGGTTGTCGCTGACCGGCAGGAACGGCTGAAGCCGTTCCCACTCCGCATCCGTCGGGTCACAGGGCCCGACGACCAAGGTCTGATCTTTTCCTGCTTCCAAAGTGACCTGGCAAAGGGCTTCGAGGCGGTACAGCACCGGCTCCAGGGCGAGGCCATGGCCAAGTAGACACTCACCACGGGAGGCGGCTACTTCTTCGTTCCGCCACCGGGCGATGCCTGGCTCAGTGCGCTCAATAAGAACTGACACACCAGGATGGCGTCCCGCTTGATGGTGTAGGCGATCAAGGTGTGGGGGTGCGCGGGCGTATGCCCGGGGCGTGCATCCGGTGGTGGCCTCTGCGACCTGCTCATAAGGCAGGCCACCGTGCAACTCTCCCTGGTGAACTGCCCGTTCAACCGTGGAGGTGCCCGATGGCCTTGTCCCAGTCTGACCTACAACGCCTGCTGGAGTCACTACGTACGGCGGACGGGGTGGAGCTCGTGCGGCATATCGCGGAGCGGATGCTGCAGGAGTTGATCGAGGCCGAGCTCAGCGGCCGGATCGGCGCCCAGTGGAACGAGCACACCGAGGACCGCACCAACTTCCGCAACGGTCACCGCGACAAGACCCTGACCAGCCAGGCCGGCGACCTGGACCTGGCCATCCCCAAGCTCCGCAGCGGGACCTTCTTCCCCAGCCTGCTGGAACGTCGGCGCCGCATCGACCAGGCTCTCTACGCGGTCATCATGGAAGCATACGTGCACGACGTCTCCACCCGCGCCGTCGACGACCTGGTCAAGGCACTCGGCGCGGACAGCGGCATCTCCAAGAGCGAAGTCTCACGCATCTGCGGCGACCTGGACGAAGAGCTCAGCATCTTCCGTGACCGGCCGCTGGATCACACTCGCTTCCCCTACATCTATCTCGACGCGACCTACTGCAAGGTGCGCGTGAACCACCGGATCGTCTCCCAGGCCGTCATCATCGCCACGGGCATCACCGAGGACGGCGGCCGTGAAGTCCTGGGCATCACGGTCGGAGACACCGAGAGCGAGGTCTCCTGGAGCGAATTCCTGCGCTCGTTGCGGGCACGCGGTCTGAACGGGGTCCGCCTGGTCATCTCCGACAGTCACAGCGGCCTGGTCGCTGCGATCCGCAAGGTCATGCTCGGCGCCACCTGGCAGAGGTGCCGGGTCCATTTCCTGCGGAACGTGTTCTCGGTGATCCCCAAGGGGTCCGGTGAAATGGTTGCGGCGACCATCCGCACGATCTTCATCCAGCCGAACGCCGATGCCGTCTATCACCAGCTCGATCAGGTCGCCGACATGCTCGGCCAGCAGTTTCCCAAGGTCAAACAGATGCTTCTCGACGCAAAGGAGGACCTCACCGCCTTCGCGGGCTTCCCCGCCGCCCACTGGAAGAAGATCCAATCATCGAATCCACTGGAGCGAATCAACCGCGAGATCAAGCGCCGCACCGACGTCGTCCAGGTCTTCCCCAACCCAGCCGCCCTCAAGCGGCTGGTCACCGCGGTGCTCAGCGAGATGCATGACGAGTGGATCGCGTTCCCCCGCCGCTACCTCTCCGAAGGCAGCATGGCCGCCGTCTACGCCGGCGAAAGCGCCGGGAACACCACCCACGAGCTCCCCAACACCCCAAACACCACCTCCGGTTGATCGCCTACACCATCAAGCGGGACGCCATCGCGGCGCGGCTGCGGGCTTTGCGAACCGTCCAGGCGCCGGCGGTGACGACGAGGGTGGCGCAGAGGCTGCCAAGGAACTCGGGCAGAGCCTGAGAGAACAGGCCGATCACGAAGACGCTCCATCAGTGTGCGAACTTCCGCGCTGACGGGGCGGCTTTCCGCAACGGGCATCGGCCGCTCCAATGATCTTGCGATCACCAGGCGGTTCACCCGCTCGGATTGGCTAGGGCGGGTCAGCACGTTGCGTGCCCTCCGGCGGTCACGAGCCGCCTGTCGGGCGCGGTCCCGACGAGAGCTGAGGGCAGACTCCCACGGAGGGGGAGCCGAGATGGATAACTCTCACCGAATCGGGGTGTGGGTTGCGTCACGGGTCGAGGGGCCGTGCCGATCATGGCGGGCCTCCCTCCGAACGCGAAAAGTGTCAACCGACTTCAATCTAATCCGCCGACCCGCTCACGGACGGAAACTGTCGTGACCGCCGCCCCATACGACCACAGTTGCGCGTACGCGGCGATCTATGGGATGCAGAGCTACCCGAAATGCGCCTTCTATCGAAACAGTTGCCTCTTCGTAGCTGTTGCCGCGATAGGGTTACTGGAATCTTCAGTGATGGCGCAGGTGATCTGCCAGCCGTACGGGTCGAAGAGATGATAGACGAGAATTCTTTCGCTGGGGTTGCGCTTGGACATGGCCTGAGCGAATCGGTCCGCATCGATATGCTGTGCGGGTTCGTTGGCCTGTTCGGTGTAATGCTGTGCCAGCGTCTGAGGCGTTGCAAGCCAGACAGGGATTTCAGTCGCTGGCGAGCTTGCGATCATTTCTATAGCAGCTGGCGCTGCTTGCCATCCCGCCCCAATAAGGGCTTCGCAATGTTCGGCAGCCCGCACTGACGGAAGAGTGCCGATCGCGCTCGCTGTGCTCGCTTCAGGGCTCGCACCGGACCCTCGTACCACAGTGGAGGCCAATGGCCACTGCAGGTCTTCCGTGGCAGCAACGAGCGCTCGCCCTTCTTTCATCTGGATGGGGAAGAAACGTACGAACTCCTGTGTCGCGGTATGCAGGGTTTCAACGAAGCGCGCCAAGTCCAGTGTTCTTTCCGTCAGCCCGGGATCTTGACGCAGGCGGACCTCGTAGATTCCTGCGAGGGATGCCGTTTTGGTTCGTGCTGGCCGAGCGGATTGTGTGGGAAATTCTTGCAAGTGGTCGAGCACAAGCCGGGCTGACGGCCACCGTGCTTCAGCGAGATCTGAGCACAGAGCCACTATGCGGTCGGCGGAAATCGTGTTGAGCTCATCAGCGGAGGGCAAGGCCTTCACCTTCTGTTGAGGGACAGAGAAGGTGGCCGCCGGATCCTGTTTGGGCGGCCACCTTCGAGATCAGGAAGTCACGGCGCTGGCACGAAGAAGACCTTCGCCCCTTGCACTATACCTTCCACGAGGTTTTCGTTGCCTTCCCATAGATCATCACTGATCATGAATGAGGGGTACACCGGCTGTCCCAGAGGAAGCTTCGCCTGAAGAATCACCCCAGGCAAATCGCTTCGCCCTTCAGCAGCACCACGCGCGTACTGCAGGGCTGTCTGCTTTGAGGTCGTCCAGGAGGTGTAGATGCTGTTGGTATTACCGTCATGGTGGGTCCTCATGCTGGCGGAGCCGCCACGAGGTACTGCGATACCTCGCGAAGCGTTGTCGAAAGCTGGACTCTCTACAGATACACCTCGGTAGAGGTAGTTGAAGCCAGCTTCCTCCGGGATGGAGTCCAGGGAGAAGGCACCTCCGCCGCGGAACGCCGGGTCATCTGCGTGTGCCGCTCCAGGACCGTACTTCTGGGGCGAAGTCCGGAAGAACTTGCCTTTCAGCCAGCTGAATGCCGGGCCAAACAGGCTGCTGCTGCCGCCGCCGACCGCGCCGATCAGCAGGTCTGCTGCGGTGGTAGGGCGGCAGAATGCCTCGTTGACGGTGTGCGCGTAGCCGGCGCCCACCGCAGCATTGACCGCTGTGGAGGTGGCCAGGGCGCGCCCGCCGGTGAGGCCGAGAGAGCGGGCGGCGGCATTGCCCGCGCCAGGCATCAGAGCGCCGCCGATGCCGCCGACGAGTGCTCCCTTGCCGGCTGCCTTGCCGAAGTCGCCCCAGCTGAAGCCACCGTTGCGGTGCTGCCAGCCGTAGATGCCTCCTTCGATGGCGCCGCCGATGACGGCTCCGATGCCGGCGCTGATGCAGAGGGGGCAACGGCCGGAGGGATCCGACTGGTTAAGGGGGTCGTTGTTGGCGTAGGCATACGGGGACTGGTTGGGACTGTCGTTGGCAGGATGCTCGGGATCCGGTGAGGCGAAGCGTCTGTTGCCGGGGTCGTAGCTGCGTTCACGCAGAGCCAGTCGGCCGGACAGCACAGGGTCCTTGTACTGCCCGGTGTATCCGAAGATGCTCGTTTGGCCGTCGGTGGTGCTGGCCTTACCGGTGGAGACGCCCCAGGCACTGTAGGTGTAGGTGTGGTGTTCCTTGCCGGCCGCGTCGTAGACCGCGCTGACGGAGTTCTGCCGGTCGTGGCGCATGTAGAAGGTGCCGGTGCTGCGGTTTTGGGATTCGGCGATGCCTTCGGGGTTGTACTGGTAGTCGGCGATAAGGGCACCAGCGCTGCCGGTGTCGGTGGCGATCTGGGCCAGGGGGTTGATCACGTCCCAGCGGGAGGTGCGGGACAGGGCGCCGTTCTTGTTGGTGACGGTGCGGTTGCCGTCGGCATCGTTGACGAAGGTGTAGCTGTCTGCCCCCAGCGTTGCGGTTTTCAGGCGGCCGAGCGGGTCGTAGGCGTAAGTGCCTGCCGCGTCTTTGGTGAGATTGCCGTCGGCGTCGTAGGTGAAGTCGACCGTGGCGGTGCCCTCGACGCGCTTGGTGAGCTGATCGGCCGCGTCGTAGCTGTTGGTGCGGGTGCGGGTGCTGGTGGGGGTGGAGGAGGTAGTGAGGTTGCCGGTCTTGTCGTAGTCGTAGGTGCTGCCGGTTGTTCCGCTCAGGCATGAAGCTGTGGTGGAGGTGTCCGTGCATGCTCGGCTCATTCGGCCGGCGGCGTCGTAGGCGTAGCGGTCTGCGAGCCCGGTTGTCGTGGAGTCCTTGAAGAAGTCCTTGACTACGCGGCCGGCGTCGTCGCGTTCAACGTGGCGGGCGCCGGTGCCCTGTGTGACTGAGGCCAGACGGCCCGCCCGGTCGTAGGTCCGTGCCTCGGTGACTGCGGCAGTGGTGGGGAGTTTGACGGAGGTGAGGTTGGCTGCCGCGTCCCACCCGTAGCTGGTCGTTTTCCCGCCGGCGGTCTGGCTGAGCATGCGGCCGTCGTCGTCGTAGGCGTAGGTGATGGCCCGGCCGTCAGGGTAGGTGCGGCTCTTGACCGACCCGTTGCTGTTGTATGCGTACTTGAACGGGTTGGTCACACCCGGCGAGGTGATGGTGAGCGGCCGTCCTTCGTCGTCGTAGGTGACCGTTCGGGTGCCGGTGCCATCCTTGATCGTCTTGGGCTGTGCGGTGGCGTCGTAGGTGTAGCTGACGCTGGGCGTGCCGTCTGAGTACGAGGTCGATGTCGGCAGGTTGCGCGCATCGTAGGTGTGCGTGACGCTCTGCCCACGGGCGTTAGTGAGTTTCGTCCGGTTGCCGTCGGGGTCGTACCCGTACGAGGTAGCGCGGCCTAGTGGGTCGGTGATCTTGGTGAGGTGGCTTGCATTGTCGTAGGCGTAGGTGGTGGTGTGCCCGTTGGCGTCTTTACGGGACGTCAGGTTGCCAAGTATGTCGTAGTCGAGGGCGGTGATGCCGCCGTCTGGGGCGGTGACCTTGGTCAGTTGCCCCCGTGTGTCGTACTCGTAGGCGGTCTTCTTGCCTAGAGCGTCGGCGCGTTCGACGAGGCGGCCATCGCCGTCGTAGGCGTTAGTGAAGGTTTTGACCCCGAAGGGGTCGGTCTGGCTCAGGCTATGGCCGGCCGCATCGTATGCGGTTTTCCACGTGTACTGGGCCGGGTCGGCTCCTGAGACGTTGCCGCGCGGCTCGATGGTGGTGGCCAGTCGGCCGTTGTCGTCGTAGGCGTAGGTTGTCTTGCTGCCCAGCGGCGTCGTCTCGGAGGCGAGGTTGCCGTTGTCGTCGTAGGTGTAGGTGACCGTCTTGCCACCACGGTCCGTGGTGGTGAGGAGTTGATTACCTGCGTTGTAGGTGTTGACGGTCGAGCCGCCTAGGGCCTGTCCGATGGGTCAGGTAACCCGCCTGTCGGCCGGTCGTTCTATCCGGTGTGGGGCGGGGTGATCTTTCTGATGACGAGTGGGC
>NZ_JBIBEP010000039.1:0-18268 GCF_042955185.1 Streptomyces sp. NPDC012474 | reverse complement strand
ACACGCCCCCCCCCCCCCCGCCCCCGTGTGGGGCGGGGGGGGGGGGGGGGGGGCCGGGGGCCCGGGGGGGGGGCCCCCCCCCCCCCGGGGGGGGGGGGCCCCCCCCCGGCGCCCGCCCCCCCGCCACATGAACTCGGTACTCGTGCGGACGACTCAGTGCTTGAAGACGTCCTTGGTCTTCTCCTTGGCCTGCCGGGCGTCGCCCTTGGACTGCTCCGCCCGGCCTTCGGCCTCCAGCCGCTCGTTGCCCACCGCGCGGCCGATCGTCTCCTTGGCCTTGCCCTTGGCCTGCTCGGCCTTCGCCTTGCCCTTCTGATCTCCAGCCACGGCCAGCTCACTCCACGTCGTGTTCGACTACGGGTCACCACACGAGTGACCGCCGGGGCGGCGTCCCAAACGTGTCCCGGGCTCGGCCCCGGTCAGTCACCGGCGGCCAGTGGAGCAGCTCCCGCACCAGCGCGCCGCACCACCACTGCTCCACCCGGTCGGGTGACCACCCGCGCTTCCCGGTCAGTACGGCGTAGACGTCGATGTTGCACAGTGCCGCGTAGACGTCGACTGCGGACGGCACGTCGAGGCCGGTTCTGAGGACACCCGGCGGCCAGGAGGAGAAGACCCGTACCCGGGTCCGGTCGCCCCGTCGGCGGCTGTCGTCGTACAGCGTGGCGAGATCCGGCTCGGAGCGGCCCGCTTCCCGTACGAGGGTGATGACGTCACCGGCGCGCTCGTACAGGCGCCGGTCGTAGCCGGCCATGGCGGCGAGCTGGCGCGCGGGGTCCGTGGTGGGCGACTTCAGCGCCGCGACGAGCTGCGGCACATCGGCCGAGAGGTCGGCCGCGTCGGCCAATGCGCGGGTCAGGCCCGGCTTGTTGCCGTAGGCGGCATAGACGGTCGGCTCGGACACCCCCGCCTCGCGCGCCACGTCCCGGACCGTGGTCGCCGCCCATCCCCGGCTGATCGTCGCCGGGAACGTGGTCATGGTCCCGGCCGGTCTGCCGCGCACCGGTGCCGTCATCGGACGCCGATCGGCCGCTGACGGGGGCCTTTGCCCCCGTGAGAGGCTGGCGTGATCACGATCGGTGGGACGAGCGGGGACAGTGCATGACCATCAACCGGCCGGGGCTGCCCGGGGACCTTCCGTCGCCGGAGGTGCTGTGGGCGCGCTGGGCGCTCATCGCCGTACTGAAGGCGACCACGGCGCACGAGCGGCAGGCGCACCACCGCACGGGGACCTGGGTGGACGACACCGGGCTCCGTCTGGACGACTCCGGCTGCACATGGTGGGGGTTCGCACCGCGGGGCGCGGGGCGGTACGTGCTCTTCGGCGAGGACGAGTCGAGCTGCTGCAAGTGGCACGAGCCGCCGGTCGACATGCTCGTCGGCGCTCCCGCCTGGCTCCCCCACGATGAGCTGGGGGACCTGCTGAGCGGCAATGAACTGGGCTGTGTCTACTGGTACGAGAACGGGGCCTGGGCCCGCGCCCCGTACCCCGGCACCCTGGACGACGACGGACTCGACTGCGGCATGAGCCGCTTCACCGACCGCGACGATGTGCTGCGCACGGTCGCCGACGAGGATCACGGCGCCACGTCGGCCCGCGAGGCGGAGGCTCTGCTGGCGCATGCCGAGGGCTACCGGCTGACCCCGGAGCTTCTGATGTCCCTCACCACCGACCCTGCCTGGCGGCGGCGGGACCGGTCGGCCATGACCCGGGCGCTGGAGCTCGCACGCCTCAACCGGCACTGACCCCCGGGGTCAGTGGCAGCACCCGTCGGCGGGCTCCGCAGCCTCCAGGCGGCAGAAGCAGGACGCCTGGATCGGCACGTCGGCCAGCGCGCTCGCCATCTTGAGCTGGTGGGCCACGAGGGCCGCCTCGCCGGTCTTGCCGGTGCGGAGCAGGCACTCGTGGAAGCCGTGCAGGGCCCAGACGTTGCCGGGGTGCTGGAGGGGCCGGGGCAGGGTGTCGTCGAGGCCGAGGTCGGCACGGTAGACGGCCTCGGCCTCCGCCACACGGCCCTGCTCCAGCAGCAGTGCCCCGTAGGCGTGGCGGGTGGGCTGCATCCAGCCCCAGGGCTCGTCGTACGGGAGGTTGTCGTCCAGCTCGATGGAGCGCTCCAGGGCGGCGAAGGCCAGGTCGTGGTTGCCCCTGCGGTATTCGAGTTCGCCGTCCAGCATGGCCGCGGCGATCGCCAGGATGTCGTGGCAGGTGTTGTTGAACAGCATCCGCGTCTCGGGCACCCGGCTGACCGCCGCCCGGAAGAGCTCTCGTTCGGCCTCCGCCCGGTCGACCTCGCCGGTGGCGGAGAGCGCGACGCCCCGGGCGTAGTGCCGCATGGCGACGGTCATCACGTAGAGCTCCGGGTCGGCCGGGGCGGGCAGTTCGAGGATCTCGGTCCAGCGGCCGAAGCGGATCAGGACGTGAACGCGCATGGCCAGGAAGGCTTCCAGCCAGTCGGCCATCGGGGGGCTCGGCACGCGGAGCAGGTCTTCGGGGATGGCCGCTTCCAGCTGGGCGGCGGTGTCCAGGGCGACCTGCGCCTGGCCGAGGAACATGGCGCCGTAGATCTTGAAGTGGTAGTTGTGCGCCCGGTAGAGGGTGTAGAAGTTCATCGCCCCGGCCTGCCGGTGGTACTTCTCGTCGGCGGCGATCGCGTCACTGTTGGCCGAGACGACCTGACGGTAGTCGCCGCACAGGACGTCCAGGTGTGAGGGCATATGGAGCAGGTGCCCGGCGTCGGGCACGATGCCGCGCAGCCGGTCGGCGACGGTGAGGGCCCGCTCCGGGGTCGGGGACATCTCCATCAGGTGGATGTAGAGGTGCAGGATGCCCGGGTGCCGTACGCCGGCCTCGGTGGCGAGGGCGCCTTCCAGCACGGCCCCGGCCTCGGCGGTCCGGGCGCCCTCGGCCGGCTGACCGGTCCTGAGGTCCCACAGCTGCCACGGGGTGAGGTTCATCGCGGCGTCGGCGTGCAGGGTGACGATGTCCGGGTCGCCGGGTGCCAGTTCGTACACGACACGCATCGCGTCCGCGTAGGGCTCGTTCCACACCGAGCAGTCCTCGACGGCCTCCGGCTGCGGATAGCGGGCCCGCAGCGCGCCGATGAGGGCCCGCTCGACCGGGGTGGCGCGGGCGGCCTTCTCGTGGGCGCGTTCCACGGCGGCGTGCGTGCGTGCGACGGTCCGCACCAGTTCCTCGCCCTCGAAGAATTCCCAGGGCTTGTTGTAGTTCGGGCCGAGCGCGTAGGCGATTCCCCAATACGCCATCGCGCACTCCGGATCGGCCTCGGCCGCCTTTTCGAAGCAGGCGACTGCTTCCTCGTGGTGGAAGGCGTACGTCCACACCAGACCGCGATCGAACCAGAGTTGAGCAGCGGCGGAGGACGTGGTGACGGGACGGCTGTACGTGCCGAGGTCGTAGTACTCGCCCATGAGTTTCTCCTGGAAAAGCGGCCGGGGCCGTGAGAATAGCGGTTGCGGACACGCCCTCGACTTCCGATCAATTCTCGTATTTCCAGATTAGCGGTTCGGAGCCATATCCCGGCCTCCCTACGAGCGGGAACACCGGCTCGACCTCTGCTCTCCGCCGCTCGACGAGTACGCAGCCCTCGTCGCGGAGCGTCCGGGCGTCGGGCGTCGGGCGTCGGGCGTCGGGCGTCGGTGACACAAAGCACGCGAATGGTTACTCAAGGTGCGTCAGGCTGCACGGGCCACGGTCATCTTGTCGTTCGATCGTGGGCACCTTCGCCGGTGGGCTGGCACCGCCCAACTCCCGCTCTCTAGGATGTACTTCCTGTCCAGCCAGTCCGTTGGCGCGGCACCTTGCAGGGGGAACGATGCACTCCGAGAAGCAGCTGTCCACCGAGATCGACGCGAGCGTGCCGACGGCAGCGCGCATGTACGACCACTACCTGGGCGGCAAGGACAACTACGCGGCGGACCGTGCCGCGTGCGAGGAACTCGACAAGGTCGTCCCCAGCACGCGCCGCCTGGCCCTGAACAACCGGCGCTTCCTCCAGCGGGTCGTGCGGACCCTCTCCGAGGACTACGGCATCCGGCAGTACCTGGACCACGGATCCGGCCTGCCGACGCAGAACAACGTCCACCAGGTCGCCCAGCGCATCGACCCCACGACCCACGTGGTCTACGTCGACAACGACCCGATGGTGCTGGTGCACGGCCGCGCGCTGCTGGAGCAGGACGAGCGGACGACCGTCATCCACGCGGACCTGCGCGAGACCGACCTGATCTTCGGCCACGCCGACACCAAGCGGCTGATCGACTTCGACGAGCCGGTGTGCGTGCTGTTCAACTCGGTGTTCCACTGCATCCCGGACAGCGACACAGACGGGCCGCTCGCGGTCGCCCGGCGCGTGCGGGAGCGGCTAGCGCCCGGCAGTTTCATGGTGATGTGCCAGCTGGTCAGTGAGGACCCCGAGGTCCGCGCCTTCGTCACGAACTTCATGGACCAGGCCACGCAGGGAAACTGGGGCCGCGTCCGGGAGCCGAAGGACGTGGAGACGTACTTCGAGGGCCTGGAGATCCTGGAGCCAGGGATCGTGGAGGTGTCCACCTGGCGTCCGGACACCGAGGTGGCGCCCCGTCAGCTCACCCACGAGTGGATCGAGTTCGGTGGCGTCGGGCGGATCCCTCTGGAGAAGTGACCACGCGGATGCCCCGCCCGGGACGATCATCGTCCCGGGCGGGGCATCCGTGCGTCACGGGTAGCGCTGCTCCATCGTCTGCCGCAGCAGCTCCAGCGAGTCACGGGGCTTGAGAGCCTCGTCCGCGAGCCGGTCGAGCGCGATCCGGTACTCCTCGGTCTCGTCCCGGTCCTCAAGGAAGTTCGCGCTCTTGATGTGCTCCAGGTAGACCACGTCGGGCAGATCGAGGCCGCCGAAGCGCAGATATGTGATCGGGATGGCCGGCGCCGAGGCGTTGGTGACGCTCAACGGCACGATCTGCAACGTCACGTTGGAGCGTTCGGCCATCTCGACGAGGTGCGCGAGCTGCTCCCGCATCACATCGGTGCTGCCCAGGACGCGCAGCAGCACGGACTCGTCGATGATCGCCCACAGCTGCGGCGCGTCGGCCCGCGACAGCAACCGGGCCCGGCGCCTGCGCAGTTCGACGCGACGCTCCACCTCACTGGCAGGCGCGTTCGGCAGGCCTCGCTCCACCACGGCCCGGGTGTAGGCGGCTGTCTGCAACAGACCGGGCACGTACTGGATCTCGAAGGTACGAATGGTGGCGGCGGCCTCCTGCAGCCCGACCAGCCGGTCGAACCACTCGGGCATCAGCCGCTTGTCGTACCGCTGCCACCAGCCGGGCTCACCGGCCCGCTGCAGCAGCTTGAGGAGCACGGAGACTTCGTAGTCGTCGGTGCCGTACAGCTCCAGCAGGGCGCGGACGTCGCTCTCCGTCGGCGGGCGTCGACCCTTGCCCGACTCGATGCGGGACAACTTCGCGGCACTGAACCCGACAGCCCGCGCCGCCTGGTCCTGGGCGAGCCCGGCGTCCTCACGGAAGCCTGCGAGCTGTACACCGACCAGCATCTTCAGCAGAGTCGGCGCCGGCTCGGGCCTGTCCAGGTAAGGTTCCAGACGGGAGATGCGATGCGACGCGGCGGACATCCTGACTCCCAGCAGACCGGCACAAGGGCGATTTACACTATCGCACTTCACCAGGTCTTCACGCACCCGCCCGCAATGCGCCCGCGGAAGTGAGGAGTTGGGCTCCGCTTCTCCCCCGAGGGCATCAAGCCGCAGCACGGACAGGGCCGTTCCTCACAGCAGGTGGTCGAACTCGCCGTCCTTCGCCCCGGCCAGGAAGGCCGCCACCTCCGCCGACGTATAGACGAGGGCGGGTCCGTCGGGGTCGCGGGAGTTGCGCAGGGCGATCCCGCCGTCGACGAGGGGGGCGACTTCGACGCAGTTGCCCTCGGCGTTGCTGTGCCGACTCTTCATCCAGCAGGCTTCCAACGAGCTTGCCCGCACTCCGTTCCGCACTGGTGGCACCGCAGTCTCCTTGCTGTTCTCGTTCCCCGCCGCGCACGGTGTGCCCGGCCGTCCGGACGAGTGCGGGCGGGTCCCTTCGACCGCTCTCGTCCCCGGCTTGCGTACCCACAACGGCTTGTTTCTCACGCAATTTCTCGTGCAATTGCACACGAGCGCCTTCAGCGTGGATAATAGCTGCGGCGTCAACCCCCGGGCTGACGCCGCGTCCTGACGTCGCATCGGGGAGATGCCGTGTCATCACCTGCGCAGCACGTGCTCCGGCCGCCGAGTGGGGCTGCGGCACACGCGGGCGCACCCGCGGCGAGCCACGCCGTCCCGGCCGGCCCGCACACCACCTCGCCGTACGGGGCCCCGCCCTCGGTGCCGAGGACAATGCCGCAGTTCTCGGGTGCCCTGTCCGCCTCGGCCACACTGCGAGTCCAGTGCAGCCGGGAGGGGTTCGCGCGGGCCCGGTCCTTCACCCGCGACACCCTGCACGGCTGGTCGCTCGACCACCGCTGTGACGACGCGACCCTCGTCATCACCGAGCTCACCGCCAACGCCGCGACGCACGCGGCACCGAGAGGCCCGGACGCGCCGGGTGTGCCGGAGATCCGGCTCGGATTCCTCCTGGACCCCAGACACCTGCTGGTCACCGTCTCCGACCCCGACGACCACCCGCCGGTGTACCGGTCGGCGGGCATCGACCTGGAGGAGCACGGCCGGGGGCTGTGCATCGTCGACGCCCTGTCCGAGGAGTGGGGCTGGGCCCCCAGTCCCCCGGCGGGCAAGACGGTCTGGGCCAGGTTGTCGACCCGGCCGGCCACATCCTGTCCCCCCATCTGACACGACTGCCGCGGAAAGGCCCCTCGCCATGCGCAGCGCTTCGACGGAACACCCGAGCAGCGAGCGCCCCCAGCGCTCCGACGCCCCGGCCGGGGTGGCCCGGAACACGCCGCTCACGGCACTGGACCGCGTGCCGTGGGCCGACATCCAGGACTCCACGGGCTCGGCGGCGGCCATCCCCCACCTGCTCACCGGCATCGCGGGGGGTGACGCCGACACCGCCCGCTCCGCACTCGACGACCTACGGAAACGGATCTGCCAGTTCGGTTTCGTGGTGGAACAGGCGACCGCGGCCACGGTTCCGTTCCTGTGGGAGCTGGCGAAGCTGCCGCAGGTGACCTGCCGCGCCCAGATCATCCAGCTGCTCAAGAACATCGCCGACGCCCGGCAGTGGGAGAGCACCGCCGCCGTCTATCCGAAGCTGCTGAACCACCGGGAGAACCCGGTGGTGTGGGAGCGTGCGGCGCGCCAGGCCGTGCGGTCCCGGCGCGGTGAGCTGGGCCGGCTGATGGCGGACGAGGACGGCGAGATCGCCCGGGCCACGACCGAGCTGGCCCGCTCGCTGGGCGCCTGAGACCGCCGTACGTGCTCCGGTGGGCCGGTCGCACCTTCACCGGTGGGTGGCGAGCCCGCCGGCCCAGCCCGCAGACGTGACGAAACGGTGAGGACCCCTTGTCACCATGGGTGATGCCCCTCGCCTCCCGGGGCCGGGCAGTGTAGACATGGCACATGGTCCGACTCTTGGGTCGATCCGGGACTCGATCGCCCCTGCGGCCCGGCGCTGCGCCGTCGACACGGCAGCGGCGGGAGGCGGGCTCGCCACGGTGGCAACCGGGGGCGGGGCTGCGGTCGGTGCTGGGCGGACGCAGTGTCGCCGGACAGGTGTTCCTGCTCGTCGTGGTGATCGTGCTGCTGCTGGTCGTGGCGGCCGTGGTGGCACTGGTGCTGCAAGTGCGGCACGACACGACGCAGGAGGCCCGCAACCGTTCACTCGCCGTCGCGGAGACCTTCGCCAACGCGCCGGGCACCGTCGAGGCGCTGCAGGGCCCTGACCCCACCGCCGTGCTCCAGCCCAGGGCCGAGGCCGCCCGGGAACGTTCGAAGGTCGACTTCATCGTCGTCATGAGCACCGACGGGATCCGCTACACCCATCCCAAGACGGACCGGATCGGGAAGAAGTTCGTCGGGACGGTCGCGCCGGCGCTGGCCGGGGAGTCGTTCACCGAGGAGATCGAGGGCACCATCGGCCCGCTCGTGCAGGCCGTGGTGCCGGTGAAGGACCCGGACGGCCGGGTCGTGGGCCTGGTCTCGGCGGGGATCACGACCAAGAACGTCGGCGGCACCGCCGACCGTCAGCTGCCGCTCGTGCTCGCGGCCGCCGCGGCCGCGCTGGCCCTGGCGACAGCGGGTGCCGCACTGGTGAGCCGGCGGCTGCTGCGCCAGACCCACGGGCTCGGTCCGCACGAGATGACCCGGATGTACGAACATCACGACGCCGTGCTGCACGCCGTCCGGGAGGGGGTGCTCATCGTCGACGACGGGGGCACCCTGATCCTCGCCAACGACGAGGCGCACCGGTTGCTCGGGCTGCCCGCCGACGCCGAGGGCCGGCACGTCCTCAGTCTCGGTCTCGACCCGGGCACCGCCGACCTGCTGGCGTCCGGACGCGTCGCCACGGACGAGGTGCACCTCGTCGGGGACCGGCTCCTCGCCGTCAACCAGCGGACCACGGACCGTGCGGGTGTGCCGCCCGGCAGCGTCGCCACCCTGCGCGACTCCACCGAGCTACGGGCACTGTCCGGGCGGGCCGAAACCTCGCGGGAACGACTCAACATGCTGTACGACGCCGGCGTGGGCATCGGGACCAGTCTCGACGTGACCCGCACGGCCGAGGAGCTGACCGAGCTGGCCGTGCCGCGGTTCGCCGACTTCGTCACCGTGGACCTGTTCGACGCGGTGCTCGGGGGCGGGCAGCCGAACGCGGCGGCCTCGCTCAGCCGGACGGCGGTGAGCGGGATCCGCAAGGACGCGCCGCTCTACCCGGCCGGCGAGCGGATCAGGTTCGTCGAGACCTCTCCGCAGGGCCGCAGCCTCGCCACCGGCGGCCCCGTCCTGGAACCCCGGCTGGGCCAGGCCCCGGGCTGGCAGGCGCAGGACCTGGAGCGCTCGGCGCAGATCGTCGCGTACGGCATCCATTCGCTGATCACGGTGCCACTGCGGGCCGGCACCCTGGTGCTGGGCGTGGTCAGCTTCTGGCGCTGTGAGAAGCCGGAGCCCTTCGACGCGGACGAGCTGGCCCTGGCCGAGGAGCTGGTCGCCCGGGCCGCCGTCTCCATCGACAACGCGCGCCGCTACACCCGCGAGCACAGCATGGCCGTGACGCTCCAGCGCAGCCTGCTCCCCCGCAACCTGCCGGAGCAGGGAGCCCTGGAGGTCGCCTACCGCTATCTGCCCGCGCAGGCCGGGGTGGGCGGTGACTGGTTCGACGTGCTGCCGCTGTCGGGGGCCAGGGTCGCGCTCGTGGTCGGGGACGTCGTCGGTCACGGGCTGCACGCCGCGGCCACGATGGGGCGGCTGCGCACCGCGGTGCACAACTTCTCCGCCCTCGATCTGCCGCCCGAGGAACTGATCGCCCTGCTGGACGAGTTGGTCGGCCGTATCGACCAGGACGAGACGGAGGACGAGGGCAGCGCCCCGGTCATCGGCGCGACCTGTCTGTACGCCGTCTACGACCCGGTGTCCCGGCGCTGCACCGTCGCACGGGCCGGGCATCCTCCGCCGGCGCTGATCCACCCGGACGGCACGGTGGAGTATCCCGACGTGCCCGCCGGCCCCCCGCTCGGACTCGGTGGTCTGCCGTTCGAGACGGCGGAGCTTGAGCTGGCCGAGGGCAGCCGGCTCGTCCTCTACACCGACGGGCTGGTCGAGGACCGGGAGCGGGACATCGACGTGGGTCTGGAGATGCTGCGCGAGGCGCTGGGCCGGGCGGGGCAGTCGCCGGAGGACACCTGCCGGGTCGTGCTCGACTCGCAGCTCACGGCCCGCTCCAGCGACGACATCGCGCTGATCGTCGCGCGCACCCGGGCGCTGGCCGCCGACCAGGTCGCCGAATGGCCGGTGCCCGCCGATCCGGCTGCCGTGGGCGAGGTTCGGGCTGCGGTCAGCCGTCAGCTGTCCGCATGGGGCCTGGACGAGCTGACGTTCAGCACGGAGCTGATCCTGAGCGAGCTGGTCACCAACGCGCTGCGGTACGGCGGCGGCCCCATACACGTCAGGATGCTGCGCGACCGCAACCTGATCTGCGAAGTGTTCGACAGCAGCAGCACCTCACCGCACCTGCGGTACGCGACCATGACGGACGAGGGCGGGCGCGGCCTGTTCCTGGTCGCGCAGCTCGCGGAACGCTGGGGGACGCGCTATCTGCCGGCGGGCAAGGTGATCTGGGCGGAGCAGCCCCTGCCATAAGCGGGGCCATGCACCCGCCATAAAGTAGCCTTATGAGCTCATAGGCCGGACCCCCGTACCGACTTAGGCTTGCCTTAGTTTAGGCTTCCCGTCGAGATCGCTTGTCGCCGCTCGAAGGGAACCTGACCATGCCCCGCCCCCTGCGGGTAGCCATCGTCGGATCCGGCCCCGCCGGGATCTACGCCGCTGACGCCCTGCTCAAGTCCGAGGTGGCAGCCGAACCCGGCGTGTCCATCGACATCTTCGAGCGCATGCCGGCGCCGTTCGGTCTGATCCGTTACGGCGTCGCCCCCGACCACCCGCGGATCAAGGGCATCATCACGGCCCTGCACCAGGTGCTCGACAAACCGCAGATCCGGCTCTTCGGCAACGTGGACTACGGCACCGACATCGGCCTGGACGACCTGCGCGCGTTCTACGACGGCGTGATCTTCGCCACGGGGGCGACGGCCGACCGGGCGCTCTCGCTGCCGGGCATCGACCTGGACGGCTCGTACGGTGCCGCGGACTTCGTGTCCTGGTACGACGGCCACCCGGACGTGCCCCGCACCTGGCCGCTGGAGGCGGAGAAGGTCGCCGTGCTCGGTGTCGGCAACGTTGCGCTCGACGTCGCGCGCGTCCTGGCCAAGACGGCGGACGAACTGCTGCCGACCGAGATCCCGGCGAACGTCTACGAGGGTCTGAAGGCCAACCGGGCCAAGGAGATCCACGTGTTCGGCCGACGCGGCCCGGCGCAGGCGAAGTTCAGCCCGATGGAGCTGCGGGAGCTGGACCACTCCCCCAACATCGAGGTCATCGTCGACCCCGAGGACATCGACTACGACGAGGGCTCGATCACCACGCGGCGCGGCAACAAGCAGGCCGACATGGTGGCCAAGACCCTGGAGAACTGGGCGATCCGCGACGTCGGCGACCGGCCCCACAAGCTCTTCCTGCACTTCTTCGAGTCGCCGGTCGAGGTCCTCGGCGAGGACGGCAAGGTCGTGGGCCTGCGCACCGAGCGCACGGAACTCGACGGCACCGGCAACGTCAAGGGCACCGGCACCTTCAACACCTGGGATGTCGGCGCGGTGTACCGCGCGGTCGGCTACCTGTCCGACAAACTCCCCAAGCTGCCCTGGGACATCGACTCGGGCACCGTTCCGGACGAGGGCGGCCGGGTCATGCAGGAGTCGGGCGAGCACCTGCAGTCCACATACGTCACCGGCTGGATCCGGCGCGGCCCCATCGGCCTCATCGGGCACACCAAGGGCGACGCCAACGAAACGGTGAAGAACCTGCTGGAGGACTACGCGGGCGGCAGGCTGCACACGCCCGCCGCCCCGGCCCCCGAGGCCGTGGACGCTTTCCTCGCCGAGCGCGACATCCGCTTCACCACCTGGGACGGCTGGTACAAGCTGGACGCCGCGGAGAAGGCTCTGGGCGAGCCCGAGGGCCGCGAGCGCGTGAAGATCGTCGAGCGTGCGGACATGCTGCGGGCCAGCGGCGCCTGACGCCTCACACGCGACGTTTTGCCTCCCGCGGGGCGGGTTCGGTGGCAATGTCACCGGACCCGCCCTTCTGCGTACTTGAAGCGTGTACGATCCGGATGCTTCACCGAACCATCACATCGCCTTCACCTGAAGGCCATGCAGGGGGGACGAACGTCCATGCGTATACGCCTTGTCGCCACCACGGCTCTCGCCGCCGGGGCCCTCACCGCCCTGTCGGCGGTTCCGGCCCAGGCCGCCGAGTACAACTCCGCGCTGAAGATCCGGGGCATCCAGTACGACGCTCCCGGGAGCGACTCGAACCGTTGCTCGGGCGGGAACACCGCCCAGGAGTACCTGACCATCAAGAACTACTCGCGTTCCACGACGGTGAACCTCAAGGGGTACGTCGTGAAGGACGCCGCGGGGAACAGGTTCACCTTCACCGCGAGCCACACCCTTCAGCCGGGTGACTACGTGAAGCTGCGCGGCGGCAACGGGGCCGACTCCGACACCAAGAACGTCGTCTACCGCGACAACTGCAACTTCATGTGGAACAACGACAAGGACACCATCTACGTGTACAAGCCGTCCGGCAGCCGTGCCGACGTCCACTCGTACACCAGAAGCGGCTCCGACGCGGACCGCAACGGGTACATCACCTACCACGGCTGAGCCCTTCGCCGGACCGGCACCGGCCTCCTTGTTCTAGAGGGCCGGCAGCCAGCGGTCGAGGTAGGCGCGCAGGGCCCTGAGGTCGGTGCCGCGTGCCAGGTGACCCACGTGTCCGTCGGGCCGTACGAGTGCCTGGACGACGCCGGGCCACGGGCTCCGCGTGCCCAGGTGGTGCACGCTCAGCAAGCCGTGCCGCTCGCCCAGCGGCACGTCCTGAGGCCAGTGATGGGCGGGGCCGGTGAGCAGAAGGTGGTAGCCCGGTCCGGTGATGCGCCGATGGAGTCCGGCCGGGATGTCGGGCAGGCGGTCTCCCGCGCGTGGGCCTTGGCGCGGGCGGTGGGGTCCGGTGGCGGAGGCGGGGCCGCGGCGGTAGTGGATGCCGAGTTCGGACACCGTGCGGAACAGGCGTGCCCGGGCGCCGGTCGAGCGCAGGAGCAGCGGGGCCAGGTGCGGGGCGAGTCGGGTCCGGGCCAGCCGTAGAGCCGGGTGGCCGCTCGTTCCGACGGTGAACGCGCGGTCGGTGAGTCGGCGTACGCCGTGGCCGACCGGGGCGCGTTCCGCCTCGTACGTCTCCAGCAACTCCTCCGGTGCGGCCCCGCGGCAGACGTGGGCGAGTTTCCAGCCCAGGTTGAGCGCGTCCTGGATGCCGGTGTTCATGCCCTGTCCCCCGGCCGGGCTGTGAATGTGCGCCGCGTCGCCCGCGAGGAAGAACGGGCCCTTGCGGTAGTGGCCGGCGCCGCGGTTGTGGATGCGGAAGCTCGTCATCCAGACCGGGTCGTGCAGGGACGGCGCGTCGGGCGTCCAGTCGTCGGCGATCCGCTGGAGGAGGTCCAGGGTCACCTCGCCGTCGGAGGCGCCCGGCGGGTGCATCGCGATCATCCGCCAGGTGGCCGGAGTGCCGAGCGGGAAGAAGAACAGCAGCCCGGCCGCGGTCAGATACGTGTGTGCGGCGCCTTGCTCCAGTCCGTCGGCCTCCAGGTCCGCCAGCAGGAACGTCTGCGGATATGCGTATCCCTCGAAGTCGATGCCCGCCCGGGCGCGGACGGTGCTGTGGGCGCCGTCGCAGCCGACGACGTAGCGGGCCCGTACGGTCTCCCCGGTGCCGTCCCGGCGTCGCAGGCGGCAGGCGACGTACTCTCCCTCCGGTTCGGCGCCGAGCAGTTCGGTGCCCCGCTCCACCGTCACGTCCCGCCCGGCCAGATGAGCCGCCAGGGTGGCCTCCGTCTCCGACTGCGGGAGGAAGAGCAGGAACGGGTACGGCGTGTCGTCACAGCCGACGTCGAACAGCGGGACGCGCAGCACCCGTCGGGGCAGATGCAGGTGCAGCCGGACCGCCGGACTGCCCCGGTCGACCAGGTCGTCCGCCACGCCGAACGCGGACAGCATCTCCAGGGTGCGGGGCTGGATCGCGGGGGCGCGTGACTCCCGCGCGCGGTCCAGTGAGCGGTCGACGATCCGGAACGGGGTTCCACAGTCGCGCAGTCGGGTCGCGAGTGCGAGTCCGGTGGGACCCGCGCCCACCACGAGCACGTCCAGGGGTGCCGTCATGGCACCCACCGTAGACGCCGGCCGGCCGCTCGCAGGCCGTCGCGTGCGGCGTGCCGGGGCCCTCCGCGACGTGTCCGTGGCGGAGGGCTCCCGTCCGGTGGTTCCGGTTCAGATCTCCAGGTCGGCCTCGATGCGGCGCAACTGGTGGCGGGCCATCGCGAGGTTGGCCCGGCTCCCGTCGAGCACGAGGTAGAGGAAGAGTCCGCTGCCGCCGCGGCCCTTCAGGAGGCGGATGAGGTGGTACTGGGTGTTCAGGGTGATCAGGATGTCCTCGATCTCCTCCTTCAGCCCCAGGTGCTCCATGGTGCGCAGCTTGGACCGCACGACATCGGTGTTGCCCGCGGCGGCGACTTCCAGGTTGAAGTCCTTGCCGCCGCCGAGGGTGCCGAGGGCCATGCCGCTGGTGTAGTCGACGAGTGCGGCTGCCGTCGCTCCGTCGATGGAGCTCAGGCATTCCTTCAGCGCGGTCTCCGTGTTGGCCATGCGCTCGGTTCCTTTCCTTCGGTCTTGTACTTCGGTGGGTCGGGAAGGTCAGTGAGTCGGAGGTTCGGTGAGACGGAGGTTCGGGGCGCTCAGATGCCGGTCTGCGGGCGCGGCCGGTGTGGGGGCCGCTGCGGGGTCCGTACCGGGAGGGTGCCGATGGGGCGGCCGGTGGCCGGGGGCACCGTGGCGAGGCCGGGCGCCGGCCGGTCGGCGTGGCGGCCGGTGCCCGGGCCCACGCTCGTGTCCACCAGGTCGGCGATCCGGGCGCCGCTGCGCCGGCCTTCGAGGTGCAGGCGGCCGACGTTGACGCGGTCCTCGGCGAGGAGGGTGAGCACGGCGGTCGTTCCGGCGGCGTAGGTCGCGACGTAGCCCCCGGAGCCCCGCACCAGCAGTTCGCGGAAGTCACCGCGGGCGGCGGCGTCGGTCATGCGGTAGGCGACGCCGAGGGCGGCGGCGGTGAGCGCCGCGAGTCCCTCCGGCTCGGTGCCCGGCACGTCGTGCGCGAGGACGAGTCCGTCGACGGTGGCCGCGAGGGAGCCCGTCAGCCGGGGTATGCGGGTGCGGAGCCGCCGCAGTTCGTCCAGGACGTCGGTCTCGACGGCCATGAGCAGTCTCCTTTCGGCACGCTGTCTTCGCGCGCGGATCACAGTGCCTCCAAGGCGTGCAGGAGCCGTCGCAGCAGTGCGGTGTCGGGCTCGTCCGATGCCACGGGACGAGGTGCGAGGCCCGGCTCGACGGACACGGTGACGGAGGCGGAGGCTGGGGCTGGGGCTGGGGCTGGGGCTGAGGTGGGGACGGGGGCCAGGGGGGCCACGGGGGTGACCAGCCCGGCGGCGGCGAGGCGGCGGAGCTCGACGAGGGTGTGGAAGGTGCGGCAGGCGAGGGCGGTGGCGATCTGGGCGGCGGTACGGACACCGTCGACCTGGGCGAGGGTCCGGCCACGGCGGGCCGGCAGGTCGGCGGCGTCCGGTCCGGGCACCCGGGCGAGCGGCGCGCGGTCGACGGCGGGCTCGGGCCATATGCGATGCAGCAGTTCGCGGCGGCGTCTGGACTCGCGCAGGACGGTGTTTACCGGTACGGAACGGACAGCGCCGAGCCAGTGAGCGGCTCCGGGCCGGAAGCGGAGCGCCGGTCCGTCGTGGGCGAGCACGAAGTACGCCGCGTCGAAAAGGGCACCCAGGTGGCACAGTTCCAGCGCGCCGGCGGCGAGGTGGCCGCTGTCGACCAGTTGCCGTCCGACACGGCAGCGGCGGCCGGCCTGGTCGATCGCCTCCCACCAGCCGTCGGCGGCGAGCGCGCCGCTGTGGGTGAGCAGATCGCCGAGGTCGGGTGTCACGGCGGATTCGACGTGGACGACGTGTCCCGCGGCGAGGTAGACGATCCCCGTCTCCGTGGACAGGGCACCGGTCGCGCCCTGCTCGGCGAGGATGCCGAGCTGGGCCGAGGCGGGTTCGTCCGTGCGCAGGGTCCCGGTCGGCGCGGTCATCCGAGCACCAGCCGGTCCGCCATCTCGGCCAGCCGGATGCGGGCCAGGGCCAGGTTCCCTTCGTCACGGTCGAGCCACAGGTGCACGAACACCGTGCTGTCGAAGGCCGTGGTGACGAACCTGAGCAGGTGGTACGAGTCGGCGTTCGTGATGATCAGGTCCTGTACGGGGGGCTCCTTGCCGGACGGGGCACCGGACGGGCCACCCGTGTCGTCATCGGGCGGCCCGCCCGGGCCCTTGCCGGTCAGGGCGAGGGCGCCGCTCTCGGTGGCGAGGCGGGCGAGTTCGGCGGTTTCCGCAGCCGTCGCCTCCACGTCGCCACCGGGTGCGTCACCCACCGCTCCCAGCGCAAGACCACTGATCCAATCGACCACCGACGCCCCCCGAGCACCTTGCAGTCGCATGGCGTCCAGCAGACTCTCGTCGATTCCGGGCACGCCGAATCCCCTCCCCCTGCACGGCCGTTCCCGCGAACGTGAGCACGACACTACGCACGGTACTCGGCGCAGGTGAACGCTTTGGCATTTTCCAAAGGAATGTGCAGGGAAGCGGGCGGAGGGTGAACGGGGTTGATCGGAAGCGGGCAGGATGAATCGCAGGGCACCACAGGGCGGTTGGCCACTCACCCTGACCTGCACCTTCACGACTTACACACGCCAGGGAACCCCCCGCGGCGATTCGCAGGTTCGGCAAGCCTTCGCAGGCTTCAGCAGGACTCATGCTGACCACTTGCTGACTTTACTGACGGGTAATCAGGTCGATGTGCACGACCTCGCCCCGCGGTGTCACGCATCCGCCCCAGCGATGTCGGCCGACCAAGGCAACGGCTCCTGCGACCCGCCTGCGGGCTCAGGCGGACACCGTCAAGGGACCGTCGCTGCACCACAGGGCCCAACCAACTGACCTGCGGCCGATTGCGGGCTGCAGCACATACCCATCTGCCGAGGTCGGCTCCTCAGGCCGAGGGAGGCGGAACATAGCCGCGAACCGCCGGTTGGCCAAACCGGCGGTTTGCCTCACCATTGGAACTAGGCAGTTTCGTTTGGATCAGTTGGTCGTTGGTCCGGGTGTGCCGTTGACTGATGCGCAGTGGGCGCGGATTGAGCCGTTACTCCCGGATCGGACGCCGAAGCGGGGTGGCCGTTGGCGGGACCATCGTGAGGTGATCGACGCGATCGCCTACAAGTTCCAGACCGGCACGCAGTGGGTTCACCTGCCGGAGAAGTACGGCAACTGGAGAGGGATCTACAACCGGTTGCGGATGTGGGCTGTAGACGGCACGTGGGAGCGGGTCTTCACCGCCCTGGTGGCCCAGGCCGACGCGGACGAGGACCTCAACTGGGCCGTGTCGGTGGACTCCACGATCGTGCGGGCTCACCAGCACGCGGCCGGGGCCCGCAAAAAGGGGCCCCGGCCGGCGAACCGGATGACCACGCCATCGGCCGGTCCCGCGGCGGACTGACCACGAAGATCCACCTCGCCGCCGATGACCGCTGCCGGCCACTCGCGTTCGTCCTCACCGCCGGGCAGGCCGGTGACGCACCCGCCTTCACCGACGTCATGGCCCGCCTGCGCGTTCCCCGTCGGCGAGGACGGCCCCGCACCAGGCCTGACCTCGCCCTGGCCGACAAGGCGTACTCCTCCCGCGCGATCCGCGAGCACCTGCGCAAGCGCGGCATCCGGGCAGTGATCCCTGTCCCCGCCGACCAGCGCGGACACCGGCTACGTCGGGGCAGCCGCGGCGGCAGGCCACCGGCCTTCGACCGCGAGACCTACAAGCAGCGCAACACCGTCGAACGGTGCATCAACCGCCTGAAGCAGTGGCGCGGCATCGCCACCCGCTACGAGAAGACCGCAACCATCTACCTGGCCGGACTCCACATCGCGGGCATCTTCCTCTGGTCCGCCCGCTGATCCAAACGAAACCGCCTAGCCCCGCCAGCCACTCTGAGGCGAGGCCCTCGCCATTCAGGAACCCAGCCATTCATGCCGCGACAAGACCTGTCCAACTTCAAGGAGCGACCCTGACCGAAAACCAGCGCACGTCAGCAAACGAAACAGACCTCGCTCGAATTCCTCAATCGAGCCGCCGGTCGGCTGAGTCTGTACTCATGGACACCTCCGAGGTCGCCGCAATGCTCAATATGTCCACCAGTTGGATGTACAAGGAGGCTGCAAAGCTTGGCCTACGGGGTTACAAGCTCGGACGAGTGAGCTTGTTCCGCTTTGACGGACACCATCGGTGTGGTGGTCAGGCTGCGAGTGCGGTCTCGTATTCGGCGGGACTGCGATAGCCGAGGCTG
>NZ_JBIBEP010000038.1:0-18673 GCF_042955185.1 Streptomyces sp. NPDC012474 | reverse complement strand
CGCTGTTCTTCCGCGACAACACCCAGATGCTCTTCGGCGACGCCAAGCAGCGCGTCGAGGACATCCTGCGCGGCCTCGACGCCCTGGACGCACCGGTTCCGGAGATGGCCGGCACGTCGCGCTGAGCACGGCGCCCCCGCCGGTACGGGCCGGCGGGGCACGGGGCGTGGGGATGCGGTCGGCGAGGTATCGGAGTTGACTGAGGGGTAGCGGCACCACGGCAGCGACCGGCAAGCGCGAACTGACGCAGCCGCGTTGCGACATCGTCATGTTGCGGAGTCAGCCATGGCACATCGGCATCGGACGCGAGTGTGCGCGGTACTGGCCACTTTCCTACTGACCGTTTCGGGTGGTTACGCCTTCGCCGCGCCGAACGACGAGATGACCCAGGACATCGAAACGGCGGTGCGGGGCGTCGACGCGTACTGGGACGCCCACTGGTCCGAGTTCTTCACGGAGACGTACGTCCCGCCCACTGTCCTGGGCGAGTACGACGGCGCTTCCGCGAACGCCCCTACCTGCGACGGGGAATCGCTGGCCGATGACAACGCCCACTACTGCAGCACGGCCGAGGACTACGTCGCCTGGGACACCGACCTCATGCGATTCGGCTACCGGTACGGAGACGCGTTCGTGTACCTGGTCGTCGCGCACGAGTGGGGTCACGCGATACAGAACCGTCTCGACGCGGAACTCCAGACGAGAGACAGTGAATTGCAGGCGGACTGCCTGGCCGGCGCGGAACTGGAGGGTGCCGCGCAGGACGGAACGGTCGTCTTCGAGTCAGGGGACGTCGACGAGATACATACGGCCCTGGTCCGCGACGCCGACAAGACCCCCTGGACGAAGGAAGGCGACCACGGAAGCGCCTCCGAGCGGGTCGACGCCTTCACCATGGGGCAGGAGCTGGGGGTCGAGGCGTGCCTGCCGCAAGAGGTGTCCGCCGAAGGCACGACTGCCCCACGGGGCTAGAGCGGCCGAACGCCGGGAGGCCGGCCCGACGCGTGTCGGGCCGGCCTCCCGGTGGTGCTGCGCGTCAGTCCGTGCCGGACTCCATCGCCGCACGGTCCAGCCACGCGTCCTCCTCCGAGACCTCGCCCCGGGAGGCGATGACCTGGGCGCCGCCCTGCGGCAGCTCCGGCATGGTGCCGATCAGCCCGGTCGCGGCGGCCTGGGAGGCGCCGATGGTGGGGCTGCCGGTGCCGATCAGGCCCATGCCCGCGTACTGCTCCAGCTTGGCGCGCGAGTCGGCGATGTCGAGGTTGCGCATGGTGAGCTGGCCGATGCGGTCCACCGGACCGAACGCGGAGTCCTCGGTGCGCTCCATCGACAGCTTGTCCGGGTGGTAGCTGAACGCCGGGCCCGTGGTGTCGAGGAGCGAGTAGTCCTCGCCGCGCCGCAGCCGCAGCGTCACCTCGCCGGTGACGGCGGCGCCGACCCAGCGCTGGAGCGACTCGCGGATCATCAGCGCCTGCGGGTCCAGCCAGCGGCCCTCGTACATCAGCCGCCCGAGGCGCCGGCCCTCGGCGTGGTACTGGGCGAGGGTGTCCTCGTTGTGGATGGCGTTGACCAGCCGCTCGTAGGCGGCGTGCAGCAGGGCCATGCCCGGCGCCTCGTAGATGCCGCGGCTCTTGGCCTCGATGATCCGGTTCTCGATCTGGTCGGACATGCCCAGGCCGTGCCGGCCGCCGATGGCGTTGGCCTCCATGACCAGGTCGACGGCGGAGGGGAACTCCTTGCCGTTGATCGACACCGGGCGGCCCTCGGCGAAGCCGATCGTCACGTCCTCCGCGGCGATCTCGACCGACGGGTCCCAGAACTTCACGCCCATGATCGGCTCGACGGTCTCGACGCCGGTGTCCAGGTGCTCCAGGGTCTTGGCCTCGTGGGTGGCGCCCCAGATGTTGGCGTCCGTGGAGTACGCCTTCTCCGTGCTGTCCCGGTAGGGCAGGCCGTGGGCGAGCAGCCACTCCGACATTTCCTTGCGGCCGCCGAGCTCCGTCACGAAGGCGGCGTCCAGCCAGGGCTTGTAGATCCTGAGGTGCGGGTTGGCGAGCAGGCCGTAGCGGTAGAACCGCTCGATGTCGTTGCCCTTGAAGGTCGACCCGTCGCCCCAGATCTGGACGTCGTCCTCCAGCATCGCCCGCACCAGGAGCGTGCCGGTGACGGCCCGGCCCAGCGGGGTGGTGTTGAAGTACGCCCGCCCGCCCGAGCGGATGTGGAACGCTCCGCAGGTCAGCGCGGCCAGGCCCTCCTCGACCAGCGCGGCACGGCAGTCGACCAGGCGCGCGATCTCGGCCCCGTAGGCCTTGGCGCGGCCGGGCACCGAGGCGATGTCGGGCTCGTCGTACTGGCCGATGTCGGCGGTGTAGGTGCACGGGACGGCGCCCTTGTCGCGCATCCACGCGACCGCGACGGAGGTGTCGAGACCGCCCGAGAAGGCGATGCCGACGCGTTCGCCGGCGGGCAGGGAGGTGAGGACCTTGGACATAGAAAGAGTATGTATCACTTTGCATAGTCATGCAAGCCGGGTAGGCGAATTCGCCACTCCGGTTGCTTCCGGTTCAGGAGGGCGCCGCCTCTGAGCCGCCGCCCAGCGCGCCCAGGATCCGCTCGGCGGCCAGCGTCGGGGTCAGCTCACCCTCCCGGACCCGCTGCTCCAGCACGGGCGCCAGAGCCCGGACCGCCGGGTCGGCCCGTAGCCGGCCGAGGAGTTCGTCGCGGACCATGCTCCAGGTCCAGTCGACCTGCTGGTCGCGGCGCTTGGCGGCGAGACGGCCCGTGGAGTCCAGCAGGGTGCGGTGCTGTTCCAGGCGCTCCCAGACCGTGTCCAGGCCGGTCGACTCGCGGGCGCTGCAGTGCAGCACCGGCGGCGTCCAGAACGCGTCCTTGCCGTGCATCAGCCGCAGCGCGCCCGCCAGTTCCCGCGCGGCCGCCCGGGCGTCGCGCTCGTGCGGCCCGTCCGCCTTGTTGACGGCGATCACGTCGGCCAGTTCCAGGACGCCCTTCTTGATGCCCTGGAGCTGGTCGCCCGTGCGGGCGAGGGTGAGCAGCAGGAACGAGTCGACCATGTTCGCGACCGCGGTCTCGGACTGGCCCACGCCGACCGTCTCCACCAGGATCACGTCGTAGCCGGCCGCCTCCATCACCACGATCGACTCGCGGGTGGCCTTCGCGACCCCGCCCAGCGTGCCCGCCGTGGGGGAGGGGCGCACGAACGCCGCCGGGTCCACGGCCAGGCGCTCCATCCGGGTCTTGTCACCCAGGATCGAACCGCCCGTGCGGCTGGAGGACGGATCGACGGCCAGGACCGCGACCCGGTGCCCGAGCGAGGTCAGCAGCGTGCCGAAGGCGTCGATGAACGTCGACTTGCCGACGCCGGGCACCCCGCTGACGCCGATCCGCCGGGCCCGGCCGCTGTGCGGCAGCAGCGCGGTCAGCAACTCCTGGGCCAGGGCGCGGTGTTGCGCCCGGGTCGACTCGACGAGTGTGATGGCTCGGGCGATGATCGCCCGCTTCCCGTCGAGCACGCCCTTCACATACGCGTCGACATCGATCACAGGTCGTGCCCGAGGCCGTCCGACAGCCGCTTCACCAGGTCGTACGCCGCGTCCGGGATCACCGTCCCGGGCGGGAAGACGGCCGCCGCGCCCATCTCGAGCAACGTCGGCACGTCCTGCGGTGGGATCACGCCGCCGACCACGACCATGATGTCCTCGCGCCCCTCCTCGGCCAGCGCCTCGCGCAGCGCCGGGACGAGGGTGAGGTGACCGGCCGCCAGCGACGAGACGCCGACGATGTGCACGTCCGCCTCGACGGCCTGCCGTGCCACCTCGGCGGGCGTCTGGAACAGCGGGCCGACGTCCACGTCGAAGCCGAGGTCGGCGAAGGCGGTGGCGATCACCTTCTGGCCGCGGTCATGCCCGTCCTGGCCCATCTTGGCCACCAGGATGCGCGGGCGGCGGCCCTCGGCGTCCTCGAAGTCGGACACGAGGGTGCGGGTGCGGTCCACGGACGGCGACTCCCCGGCTTCGTTGCGGTACACGCCGGTGATGGTACGGATCTGGCTCGCGTGCCGCCCGTACACCTTCTCCAGCGCGTCCGAGATCTCCCCGACGGTGGCCTTCGCACGGGCCGCGTGCACCGCCAGCTCCAGCAGGTTGCCCTCGCCGCCGGCGGCCCGGGTCAGCGCGTCCAGCGCGTCCTGGCAGGCCCGCTCGTCCCGCTCCGCGCGCAGCCGCCGCAGCTTCTCGATCTGCTGCGCCCGCACGGAGGAGTTGTCGACCTTGAGGACGTCGATCTGTTCGTCGGTCTCGACGCGGTACTTGTTGACGCCGATGACCGGCTGGCGGCCCGAGTCGATCCGGGCCTGGGTGCGGGCCGCGGCCTCCTCGATGCGCAGCTTCGGGATGCCCGCGTCGATGGCCTTGGCCATGCCGCCCGCGGCCTCGACCTCCTCGATGTGCTGCCAGGCCCGCCGGGCCAGGTCGTACGTCAGTTTCTCCACGTACGCGCTGCCGCCCCACGGGTCGATCACGCGGGTCGTGCCGGACTCCTGCTGGAGGAGCAGCTGGGTGTTGCGGGCGATGCGCGCCGAGAAGTCGGTGGGCAGGGCGAGCGCCTCGTCGAGGGCGTTGGTGTGCAGCGACTGGGTGTGTCCCTGGGTCGCCGCCATGGCCTCGACACAGGTGCGGGTCACGTTGTTGAACACGTCCTGCGCGGTCAGCGACCAGCCCGAGGTCTGCGAATGGGTGCGCAGGGACAGCGACTTGGCGTTCTGCGGGTCGAACTGCCGCACCAGCTTCGCCCACAGCAGGCGCGCCGCCCGCAGCTTGGCGACCTCCATGAAGAAGTTCATGCCGATCGCCCAGAAGAACGACAGCCGGGGCGCGAACGCGTCCACGTCCAGGCCCGCCTCACGGCCCGCCCGGATGTACTCCACGCCGTCCGCCAGCGTGTACGCCAGCTCCAGATCGGCCGTCGCTCCCGCCTCCTGGATGTGGTATCCGGAGATGGAGATCGAGTTGTAGCGCGGCATCCGCTGCGAGGTGAAGGCGAAGATGTCGGAGATGATCCGCATCGACGGCTTCGGCGGATAGATGTAGGTGTTGCGGACCATGAACTCCTTGAGGATGTCGTTCTGGATGGTCCCGGCCAGCTTCTCGGGCGGTACGCCCTGTTCCTCGGCGGCGACGATGTACAGCGCCAGCACCGGAAGCACGGCACCGTTCATCGTCATCGACACGGTCATCTTGTCCAGCGGAATGCCGTCGAACAGCTGCCGCATGTCGTAGATCGAGTCGATGGCCACGCCCGCCATGCCGACGTCACCGGTCACCCGCGGGTGGTCGCTGTCGTAACCCCGGTGCGTGGGCAGGTCGAAGGCGACCGACAGGCCCTTCTGCCCGGCCGCGAGGTTGCGCCGGTAGAAGGCGTTGGACTCCTCCGCCGTCGAGAAGCCGGCGTACTGGCGGATCGTCCAGGGCTGGTTGACGTACATCGTCGGGTACGGGCCGCGCAGATACGGCGCCGCGCCCGGGCGCGTGTCCAGGAAGTCCAGGCCCTCCAGGTCACGGCCGGTGTACAGCGGCTTGACCGCGATGCCCTCCGGGGTCTCCCAGAGCAGGTCGTCACCGCCGGCGGCGTTCTTGACCGCCGTACGCCACTCGTCGGGGCCGCCGTCGGGGGCCGGCATCCCCAGTTCGATCCCGGAGAAGTCGGGGATTCCCATCAGGACACTCCCATGCGGTCGAGGGTGGCGGACAGCACGGCGACGGCGTCACAGCCCGCGAAGACGTAACCGTCGACACCGGGGTGCTCCCCGGGCCGCCCCGCGAGGAAGACGTGCGCGGCACCGGCGGCCTTCAGCTGCCCGGCCACCGCCTCCGCCTGCTCCTCGTACAGCGCGTCGCTGGAGCACAGCACGGCCTCGCTCGCACCGCTCTCCTCGAAGGAGCCCTCCGCGACCGGCTCGATGCCACCCGCCTGGAACAGGTTCGAGGCGAAGGTGAGCCGCGCGGTGTGGGCGGCGGCCGGGCCGAGCGCGGCCAGGAAGATCCGGGGCCGGGAGCCGGTCGCGGCGAGATGGGCGTCGGAGCGGGCACGCAGCGCCTCGTACGCCTCGTCCCGGCGCACCCGCGGCAACCCGCCGGACGGCTGCTCGGACGCGCTCTCGCGGACGACCGGCTTCTCCGCGAGGAACGGGAACTCGCTGACACCGGTGATGGGTTCGCGCCGCTTGGCCAGACGGCCGGTGCGTGCCTGCCAGGTCTCGGCCAGGTCCCGCGCGAGGTCCCCCGAACGCAGGGCCGCCGCCTGGCCGCCGAGCCGCTCGATGCGCTGGAAGAACTCCCAGCCCGCGTGGGCGAGTTCGTCCGTGAGCCGCTCCACGTACCAGGAGCCGCCCGCCGGGTCGATCACCCGGGCCAGGTGCGACTCCTCGATGAGGATCGAGGAGGTGTTGCGGGCGATCCGGCGCGCGAACGCGTCCGGCAGGCCGAGGGCGTGGTCGAAGGGCAGCACGGTGACGGCGTCGGCCCCGCCGGCGCCGGCGGCCAGCGTGGCGATCGTCGAGCGCAGCATGTTCACCCACGGGTCGCGGCGCGTCATCATCACCGGCGACGTCACCACGTGCTGGAGCTGCGCCCCCGCGCGCGGTGCCCCGCAGACCTCGGCCACCCGGGCCCACAGCCGGCGCGCGGCCCGCAGCTTGGCGATCGTCAGGAACTGGTCGGCGGTCGCCGCGTACCGGAACTCCAGCTGCGCACAGGCCTGCTCGACGCCCAGCCCGGCACCCGTCAGCTCACGCAGGTACGCCACCGCGGTGGCCAGCGAGCAGCCCAGCTCCTGGGCGGCCGAACCCCCGGCCTCGTGGTAGGGCAGCGCGTCCACGGTCAGCGCCCGCAGCCCCGGATACCCTTCGGCGCACAGCCGCGCGAGTCCGGCCGCCGCCGCGAGATCGCTCCGCTGCCCGCTGCGGGCCTCCTGGCCCAGCGGGTCCGCGCCCAGGTTGCCGCGCGCCTGCTCCGGGGCGACACCGCGCTCCTCGTACAGCCGCAGCAACTCCCGCGCGGCGGGCTCGACGTCGGACCCGGCGTCGAGGACGACCGGGGCGAGGTCGAGATGGACTCCGCCGAGCACCCGGCCGAGCTCCCGCACCGGGATGCCGGAGCCGCCCACGCCCAGCCAGAGGGAGGTGACGCCGTTCTCGAGATCCGTCAGCACCGGGCCGCCGTCGGCCACCGTGTGCCGCTGCCGTACGTCCCAGCCGCCGAGGGTGTTCCCCTCGGCCCGGCCGCCGCGCACAAAGGGCGCGAACCCGGGCAGGCCCGGCTCCGGCGCGGAGTCACGGGCGGTGTAGAGAGGGCGGGTGCGCAACCCGTCCTCCAGGGTGGTGGACAGGGCTTCCTCGGCCTCGGCGCCCTCTACGTCCTTGCCCGACTTGCGCAGGACACCCGCCACAAGGCGCTGCCACTGCTCGTGGGGCACGTCAGGGAATTCGCCGGCCAGCTCAAGCCCGTCGTCAGGCAGGACCGTCATGCTCGGATGCTAGGTCACGGACACGAAGGAGCAGCAGTGGGCACGGCTGTGACGTTTCCCTCGCCGAGAATGTGATCCTGATCTCCACCTGCCGCTCTTGAATCAGAGCTGGTCAGGCACTAGAGCAGCAGAGCCGGCGGCCGGGACACGCTGACGGGGCACGAGGACCGGGTGACCCGGGTGGCCACCGGTACCGCCGGCGGCCGGCACGTCGCCGTGAGCGGCGACCGTGCGGGGCGCGTCCTGGCGTGGGACCTCGCCGAGGGCCGGCGGCTGCACGAGCCGGCCTCCGCGGGCCACGGGGTGATCACCTGCCTCGCGCTGGGCGGGGACGGCAAGCGCGGGTGGCTCGTGACGGGCTGCGCCGACGGACGAGTCGCGGTGTGGGAGCTCGGCACCGGCCGGCCGGCCCACGTCTTCGCCGTGCACCCCGGTGGGGTGCACGGCGTCGACGTCGCGCTGATCGACGGCCGTCTCGTGGCGGTGAGCGGCGGCGCCGACGGGCACGCCGTCGTCTGGGACGTCACGGACGCCCGCCCCGACGCCCACGGGACCGGCCACGAGGAGGCGATGGAGGCCGTGGCCGTCGCCGTACCGGAGGAGGGGCCGGTCCTGTGCGTCGCCGGGGGCGGAGGTGCGGGACCTGGTGACGGGCGAGCACCGGCACGCGCTGGAGGACTCGGGGCGACGGCTGCTGGTGCGGGCGCTGGCGACGGCCGGACTGCCGGACGTCGGGCCGGTCGTCGTGGCGGGCGGCCGGGACGGTTCCCTGCGGATGTGGGAGCTGACGCGCGGCAGCCTGGTCCGCGCGTTCCCCAACCGCACGGGGCGGATCAGGGCGGTGGCGGTGGGCCGCGCCGCGGACGGCCGGCAGGTCCTGGTCGCCGGTGGGGACATGGCCGTCGCGACGGTGTGGGACCTGGCGACGGGGGCGCCGCTGCGCACCTTCACCGGGCACCGCGGCTGGGTGCTGGCGACGGCCCTGACCGACGGCGGTCGCACCCCCGGCCTCGCGATCAGCGGCGACCGCCGGGGCGCCCTGCTGGTGTGGGACGTGTCGACCGGCCGTGAGGTGGCGGCACTGACCCGCTCCGGTGGACGGATCGACGCGGTCGCCACCGCGGAGCTGCCCGGGGAACGGACGGTTGCCCTGTCCGGCGGGGACGGGGGAGAGGTCCGCGTGTGGGACCTCGACCGTCCGGGGGTGGCCGAACCGCTCACCGGTCTGCGGCGCCGGGTGACCGCACTGGCCACCGCGCGGCTGCCGGGGGGCCGCGTCGTCGCCGTGGGCGGCGGCGAGGACCGGTGTGTCGTGATCTGGGTCCTCGTGACCCGGCAGGAGCCGGCCGCGCCCTACCACCTGCCCACCGCCGTCTCCTCGATCGCCGCCTGCGCCACGGGATTCGTCGTCGCTCACGAAGTGGGGACGGCGAGCTTCACCTGGTGCGCGGACCTCCTCGCGCCGGTGTCCGGCTGAGGGGGACGCCCCTCGGGGGCCCGGCGTCGACGCCGGCGGGGGACCGCGGCCGCGACGGGGCGGCGCAAAGCACACCACATCAGCGGGTCACCGGCAGTAATGCACGGTCCGCACCGGGGTAAACGAACGCCGAAAGGCCATTGAGCAACACGAACAACAATGAAAGAACCCCATATGGTCATCCCGCTTATGAAGCAGGCGGCAGATGAGCCGGGCACGGACGAGCACGCCCCCCTGCGCTACGGCGCGGTCTGGGCCGACGGCGCGGCTTGCGCTGTCGAGGCGCGCCGGGCGCTGCGGGCGCTCCTGGCGCACGCACCGTGTACCGGCCGCACGCCCGTGCCGGCCCTGCTGGCGATCGACGCCGAACTGGTCGTCAGTGAACTGGTCACCAACGCGATCCGGCACGCTCCCGGCCCCTGCGGGATGTTCCTGCGGCTCTCCGACGACGGACTGGCCATCACCGTGTGGGACACCTCCGCCGAGCAGCCGGTGGTCCGCAAGCGCGACGGGCAGCGCTTCGGCGGCCACGGCATGCACGTGGTGCACACGGTCAGCACGCAAGTCGCCGTCGCGTCCCTCGGCATCGGCATCGGCATCGGCATCGGCAAGCAGATCACCGCCTACCTGAGCAAGGCGCCGGACGTCGCCCCCGACGTCGGTGCGTTGCGATGATCGGCGGCGAACCGGCCGCCTGACGTCCGGAAGCGGTCACCACCCGGTGCGCAGCAGATGGTTGAGGAGCAACGCGAGCAGCGCCTGGGCGGTGAGCCAGGCACGGGGGCGGGTGAGGAACGCGCATGCCGGGAGCAGCCACAGCGCGAAGGGGAGCCAGATGCGTTCCGTCTCCGCCTTGCTCATGCCGGACAGGTCGGCGACCAGCACGGCGAGGAGCGCGGCGCAGACCAGGAACGCGAGGCGGACACCGGCTCGTGGCCCGGTACGACGCCGGACCACCGCGGCCGCTGTCCGCCGCAGTCCCGCCGCCGTCGCCAGTCCCGTGACGAGCACCGTGCAGGCCAGGTTGGCCCACACCCAGTAGCCGTAGGGGCGGATGCCGCCCGCGCCTTGGCCGTAGCGCGTGACCAGCAGCTGGTAGGCCTCCCACCAGCTGAAACCCAGGAGCGTGAACACCGCGGGAACCACGGCCGCTCCGGCGAGCCACGCGCCCGGCAGGGCCGGGCGCCGCCGGATTCCGCGGCGGCCGAGCACCAGGACCGCCGCGGCGATCAGCGCGACGAGCGTGAGGCCGTACGACAGGTAGCAGGTCAGGCCGAAGAGCAGCCCGGACGCGCCCGCCCACCCCAGGGACGCCCGGGTGACCGCGAGCGCCAGGAGTGCCACCGACCAGGCCGCCACCGCTGCGAAGTACGCGTCTGCCGAGGTGCCCATCCACACGGCCGCCGGGGCCAGGACCAGGAAGGGGGCCGCCCGGCGGGCGAGCGTCTCGTCGGCGAGCGCGCGGATCGTGATCAGCACGGCCACGCAGGCGGTCGCCCCGACGGCGATGCACCACACCCCCGCCCATCCCCCGCCCCGCAGCCCGGTCCGGGCGAGCAGTACGAAGGTGAGAGTGGCGGCGGGCGGGTGCCCGGCGACGTGGGCGGGCCAGTTGTCGGGGGAGTCCAGCAGGATGTGCCCGGTGAAGCCCCGCAGCGCCGCCGGGATGTCATGGAAGCGGTCGACGACCTGGAGGTACTCGTGGCGGGTGGTGAGCTTGCGTGCGATGCCCCGCTCCCAGCCGTCGATCAGCGCCAGGGAGAAGATCCACGCCATGGCCGCACCCCAGGCGGCCGGGAGCAGGGCACGCCAGGGCAGGCGGGCCGCCAGCGCGGGGCCCTGGGCGACGGTGGCGATCGCCACCAGGACGGCCGCCGGGGTGCCGGGGCCCAGATGCGGCCCCCAGGACGCCAGCAACGGTGGCCAGTCGACGAACAGCGTCCGGCGGGTGTCCTCGATGTGGCGGCCGACCGACACGGACACGGTCACGAGCAGCACGGCGGCCCCGGCGGCGTACAGGTCGCGGCGCAGGCCTCGGGACGGCGGGGCGGAGGGCGGGGTGCGGATCACACCGGCACGCTAGGCCGCGCGGCCGGTCGCGGACCCCCGACCGCGCCCGACGTCAGCGTTTCGTCATGGGTCGCGCACCCTCCCGCGGGGTGCTCGCGGCCTACCGTCGGCTCATGCGAGACGAACCACGCGCTCCACGGCTCCCCACGTCCCCCGGCTTCTGGCGCAGCCCCCTGCGCGGCCCCCGGCTCACCTCGGTACTGGGCCTGGTGCTGCTCGTCGGCATCACCGTGCTGTTCGTGACGGGCCTCCTCTCGTACGCCGCCTACAACCCGGACCTGTCGCCGGTCAACGACAAGACCCCGGACAAGGGGATCCTCGGCCTCTACCTCTTCGCCTGGCCGACGAACCCGCACTGGCTGTACCGGCTGAACCAGGGCGTCCACGTCACCCTCGGCATCACCCTGATCCCCGTCCTGCTCGCCAAGCTGTGGTCCGTCGTGCCGAGGCTGTTCGCCCTGCCCCCGGCCCGCTCGCTCGCGCACGCCCTGGAGCGGATCTCGCTGCTCCTGCTGGTCGGCGGCGGGCTGTTCGAGTTCGTGACCGGTGTCCTCAACGTCCAGCTCGACTACGTCTTCCCGGGCTCGTTCTACCCCCTGCACTTCTACGGCGCCTGGGTGTTCTTCGCCGCGTTCGTGGCCCACGCGCTGCTGAAGACGCCCACGGCACTGCGCAATCTGCGGCGGCTGCGGGAGGAGAGGGACGACCTGGTGTCCCCGCGTCCCGCCGAGCCGACGGTCTCCCGGCGGGGCGCCCTGTGGTTCGTCGGGGGCGGTTCCCTGCTGCTGTTCGCCACGACCGTCGGGCAGAACTTCGGTGGCCCGCTGCGGCGCACCGCCCTCCTCGCCCCGCACGGCGGCACCGAACCCGGCAGCGGCCCCAACGGCTTCCAGATCAACAAGACCGCCGCGTACGCCGGTATCGACAGGGCGGAAACGGCCGGGGACGCGTGGCGGCTCGTCGTCACGGGGCCCGCGGGCACCCTCCGGCTCAGCCGTGCGGAGCTGGCCGGGCTCCCGCTGCACAGCGCGGCGTTGCCCATCGCCTGCGTGGAGGGCTGGTCGACGCCGGACCAGTGGTGGCGCGGAGTGCGCCTGCGCGACCTGGCGGCCCTCGCCGGGTACGAGGACGACCCGCCGGACGTGTTCGTCGAGTCCCTCCAGCGGCGCGGCGCCTTCCGGAAGGCCGCCCTGCGCGCCAACCAGGTGGCCGACCCGCGCTCCCTGCTCGCCCTGTACGTCAACGGCGAGGAGCTGTCCCCCGACCACGGCTACCCGGCGCGGATCATCGTGCCCGCGGCGCCCGGTGTGCTGAACACCAAGTGGGTGGCCCGGATGACGTTCGGAGACCTGTGATGCGCGCACCCCGGCTCCCTGTCGGCAGCCCCTTCCACCTTCTCCTGCTCGCCTGCTCGTTCGCCCTCGCCGCCTACGCGGGGGTACGGCTGCTCGCCGACGACTGGTTCGGCGTCGCGCTGTGGGTCGTGGGCGCGGCGCTGCTGCACGACCTCGTGCTGCTGCCGCTCTACGCGGTGGCGGACCGGGCCCTGGTACGGGGCCTGGGCGCGGTCCGCCGCCGGGAGTGGGTCCTGTACGCGCGTGTACCGGCGGCCCTCTCCGGCCTGCTGCTCCTCGTGTGGTTCCCCCTGATCAGCGGCATGGTGGCGGACCGTTACCGGTCCGCCACCGGCCTGCCCGCGGATGTGTTCCTCGCGCGCTGGCTGCTGATCACCGCGGCCCTCTTCGCCGGCTCGGCGCTGCTGCTGGTGGTCCGGCTGCTGCGGCTGCGCAGGGCGGCGAAGTGCCGTCCGCCGGCCGTCCACTGACCGGCCCGCTTCCAGTCCCGCGCGTGTCCGAGCAGCGCGCGGGTGCCGAGCCGTGCCCAGGGGAAGGGGTCGCCGGCGGTGGCCCGGGTGTCGGTGATGCGGACCCGCACGCGTTCGTCGACGTCCGCGGGGGCGGTCTCGGCGATCAGCAGACCGCCGGGGCGCAGGAGCCCGGCCATCCGCTCCAGCAGGACGCGCGGGTCACCCCCGATGCCGATGTTGCCGTCCATGAGCAACACGGTGTCCCAGCGGCCCTCGCCGGGCAGCGGCTCGAACACCGACCGCCGCAGCGCCTGGCCGCCGAGCCGCACCGTGTGCTCCACCGCGGCCTCGCTCACATCGATGCCGAGGGTGACCCGGCCCCGGGCGGCCAGTTCGGCCACGAGCCGCCCCGGCCCGCAGCCCACGTCCAGCACGGCCCCCTCACACCGGTCCAGCACGTCCCGGTCGACCGCGTCGGCGCGGGCGCACCAGCGCTCCACCTCCAGCGGAAGCAGCCAGCCGTCCGTACGCCGCAGGAACAGGGGGCCGCGGCCGGCGCGCAGGGCGGCGTCGTAGGGGTCGGCGGCGGCCCAGGCCAGGGCGGTGGCGGGTGGGGCGCTCATCGGGGACCGGCCGGACGCGAGACCTGATCGGCGACCGGCACCCCGGACGCCGAACAGCGGGCCAGCCGGGCCGCGAAGCGCCCCCGTGGGGCGAGTGCCGCGACGGCGTGGGCGTCGGCCGCGGTGTCGACGTCGCGCAGCGGCGGCAGGTCGCACACCCGCAGTCCCGCGGCGACCAGCCGCTCCCGCTGCACGGCACCCGTCACCGGCGTCGACATGGGCACGCCCCGCAGCAGAGCGGGGTCCGGACACGCCAGACCGAGGGCCCAGAAGCCGCCGTCCTGTGCCGGGCCGAACCAGGCGTCGCAGCCGGCGAAGTCCACGGTGAGCAGCTCCGGGGTCACCTGCGGGGTGTCCATGCCGATGAGCAGGGCGGGGCCGACGCAGCCCGCGAAGGCCTCCGCCAGCCGTTCGTCGAGACCGCCCGCGCACTGCGTCACGACGTCGAAACCCGGCGGCAGCCAGGGGCCGGGGGCACCGTCGAGCACCAGGACGCGCCGGGAAGCGGGCGCCGCGGCCACGGCGTGCAGCGTGTCCGCGAGGGACGCTTCGGCGAGTTCGGCTGCCTCCTCGGGCGTGAACGGCGGCGTGAGCCGCGTCTTCACCCGGCCCGGTCGCGGCTCCTTGGCGATGACGAGGAGTGTGGTCAACGGACGTTTCCCCCCTCGTGCGCGGGGGTTTCGGCCAGCACACGGCTCATGTCCCGCACGGCCTGCCAGGTACCGCGCCACGTACCCGTCACCTTCGAGGCCCCGGCACGCGGCAGGTACGGCACGTCGTGCTCGGCGATCCGCCACCCCGCGTCGGCCGCGCGGACGACCATCTGGAGCGGATAGCCGCTGCGCCGGTCGCTCAGGCCGAGGGCGAGCAGCGCCTCCCTGCGGGCGGCGCGCAGGGGGCCGAGGTCGTGCAGGCGCAGCCCGGTGCGGCGACGCAGCATCCGGGCGAGTGCCAGATTGCCGGCCCGGGCGTGCGGCGGCCACGCGCCCCGCCCCTGCGGGCGCCGCCGTCCGAGCACCAGGTCGGCACCGCCGTCGCGCACTTCGCGCACGAAGGGGGCCAGGAGTCCCGGGTCGAGGGAGGCGTCGCAGTCGCAGAAGCACACCACGTCGGCGGTGGCGGCCGTCAGTCCGGCGTGGCAGGCCGCGCCGAAGCCCCGACGCGGCTCGTGCACCACGGTCGCGCCCCACGCGCGGGCGATGTCGGCCGAGCCGTCCATGGAACCGTTGTCGACGACGAGCGCGCGCCAGCCCGGCGGAATCCGTTCGAGCACCCAGGGAAGGGCCTCGGCCTCGTTCAGGCAGGGCAGCACCACGTCGACGTCCGGAGGTGTCATCGTCACGGCTTCACCCTACGAACGCGAATCGGGCATTCCGGGCAGTCGCTCCTTACGAAACGCGGACGTCGGGAGGCCAGGGCGGTGCCCGGACCCCACCGGCGGCCGCTTTGGTGCCAGGCTGGGGGCATGCAGCAGCAGCCGTACGAGCCCCCCGGGACCGCGGGCGGGGCCCCCAGGATCCTCGTCGTCGACGACGATCCGACCGTCGCAGAGGTCGTCGCCGGATATCTGGCCCGCGCCGGTTACGCCGTCGACCGGGCCGACGACGGCCCGACCGCCCTCACCAGCGCCGCCGCGCGCCGGCCGGACCTGGTCGTGCTCGACCTGATGCTGCCCGGTATGGACGGTCTGGAGGTGTGCCGGCGGATCCGCGGCCAGGGCCCCGTGCCCGTCATCATGCTCACCGCCCGCGGTGACGAGGACGACCGCATCCTGGGCCTGGAGGTCGGCGCCGACGACTACGTCACCAAGCCCTTCAGCCCTCGCGAACTCGTCCTGCGCGTCGAGTCGGTGCTGCGGCGCAGCCGCCCCGCGGCCACGGGGGGCCGGCTGGGAGCGGCCGGTCTGACCGTCGAGCCGACGGCCCGCCGGGCCACCAAGAACGGCACCGAACTCGCCCTCACCCTCCGCGAGTTCGACCTTCTCTCCTTCTTCCTGCGGCACCCGGGGCGGGCCTTCGGCCGCGAGGACCTGATGCGTGAGGTGTGGGGGTGGGACTTCGGTGACCTGTCGACCGTCACGGTCCATGTCCGCCGCCTGCGCGGCAAGGTCGAGGACGACCCGGCCCGGCCTCGGCTGATCCAGACCGTCTGGGGCGTGGGCTACCGCTTCGAACCCGGTGAGGGGGACGACCGGCCGTGAGCGACAACCTCCTGATCGCCCTGTACGCCTTTGCCGGTGCCGCCGCGACGGGGCTGACCGGGGCGGGTGTACTGCGCCTGATCCGCCGCCGCTCGCTGACCGTCTCGCTCGCGGTGGTGGCGGCGGTCGGCGTCGTCGCGATGCTCGCCGGCACGCTCGCCGTCGCCTGGGCGATGTTCCTGTCGGCCCACGACCTGACCGTCGTCACGACCGTCGTCGCCATGGCGGCCGTCGTCTCCCTGGCCACGGCCCTGCTGCTGGGCCGCTGGGTCGTCGCCAGCAGCCGTGAACTCGCCGTGGCGGCACGCTCCTTCGGCGACGGCGGGGACTTCGCCGCGCCCGACGGGCCCGCCACCGCCGAACTCGCCGCGGTGAGCCGCGAGCTGGCGGCCACCAGCGCCAGACTCGCCGAGTCCCGGGAGCGGGAACGCGCCCTGGAGGCCTCCCGCCGGGAACTCGTCGCCTGGATCTCGCACGACCTGCGGACCCCGCTGGCCGGTCTGCGCGCCATGTCGGAAGCCCTGGAGGACGGCGTCGCCGCCGACCCCTCCCGCTACCTCCGGCAGATGCGGACCGAGGTCGAACGCCTCAACGACATGGTCGGCGACCTCTTCGAGCTCTCCCGCATCCACGCCGGGGCCCTGGCCCTGACCCCCACCCGGATCTCCCTGTACGACCTGGTCGGCGACGCCCTCGCCGGCGTCGACCCCCTCGCCCGTGCGCACGGGGTGCGGCTGGTGGGCGGCCGTGTCGAGCCGGTGCCGGTGGAGGTGGACGGCAAGGAGATGAGCCGGGTGCTGGGCAACCTGCTGGTCAACGCGATCCGCCGGACCCCGGCCGACGGCACGGTCGCGATCGCCGCCGAGCGTTCCCCCGAGGGTGTCGTCCTGTCGGTGACGGACGGCTGCGGCGGCATCCCCGAGGAGGACCTGCCGCGCGTCTTCGACACCGGCTGGCGCGGCACACACGCCCGCACGCCCCCGGCGGGGGCGGGCCTCGGCCTCGCCATCGTGCGCGGCATCGTGGAGGCCCACCAGGGCCGGGCCGACGTACGCAACATCCCCGGGGGCTGCCGCTTCGAGGTGGTCCTGCCCGCGGCCGCTTCGTGACCCCGGACAGACACCGCCCAGCGCCCCCGGGCCACGCTCCGGCCACCGCGACCGCGGCCCGGACCGGCGGGCCGGCGCCCGTGGGCATCTCGCTGTCGCCTCGGCCCCGGCCTCGGCGACGGTGGCGCGGCTCGGCTGGCGGGCTGGTGCCCGCGGGAGGGGAGCAGCGGCGCGAGGACCTCGTTTCCGCGTAGGCCATCCCGGTTTGGCCCTGATCGGCGGAGCGGCGCCATGCGCGGGGAGCCGCGCCGTGAGCGCCCCGGGTGGGTGCCTTGCCTTCGCGGCGCCTTCGCGGTCCGGCCGTCGGGCCGCGTCACCGGCGGGCGGGTGGGGCGTTCGGGTCGCTCCCGCGGGCTTGGCGGGGTCGGCAGTCGGTCGGTGTGGCCGTGGTGGCCTCCGCCACGGTGTGGGCCCGCGCCACGGTGTGGTTGCGCTCGGTGTGATTCCGCGCCGCGGTGGTGGTTGCGCGCCGCGGTGGTGGTTGCGCGCGGCGGTGTGGTTCCGCGCCACGGTGTGGTTGCGCTCGGTGTGATTCCGCGCGGCGGTGTGGTTCCGCGCCACGGTGTGGTCGCGCGCCGCGGTCTTCGCCGCGACCGGCGGCGTCGGCGGCGTCGGCGGCCATGGGTGCGACCGGTCTCTACGGCGACCGGCGTCGTGGGCGCCCCGGGCGCCAACCGGCTCTCATCCGGGCCCGCCGCCTAGGGCCTGTCCGGTGAGTCGGCAGGGTCCTCTTGCCTGCCTTCTAGGCTGGCGCCATGGACAACGGGCTCGCTCACGAGGAAAGCGCCTTCATCAACTTTCGACGCTACGTCCCGGATCCGAAGGAGCACGGGTTTCGGTGGGTTGACATCAAGCAGTTCCGCTTCTCTGCGGAGTCAGTGGCCGATAGAGGGCTGCTTGCCGCACTGATTGGGCATGAGCAGTTCCGGGACGACTATGCAGGTGGTGGAGTGCTGCCGGACGGGCCCCGGCACGGTCCGTATTGGCTGCGGTTGATCACTCCCGGCCTGTACGAGTCCATCAGCCAGGAGAGGGCCGTGCAGATTTTGCGGGAGTGGGTGGATCCGCTCTGGGGCGTGCCCACCGAGCTGGAGGCAGATCTGCAGAGGGAGGTGTTCGCCCGCCTGGCCGCAGCCGATGGCATCTACCACCTCAGCGAGCTCGGTGATGAGGCGATTCATGACTGGGGACGCGTGCACGACTACTTCCACGAGTTCGTGCTCATCGACCGCTCGGCTGGGCGGATCACGCTCATCGTCGCCGCCGACGACTGAGGCAACCACCGGGGCATCCGCTGCGGTGGATGACATCAGTAGCGGAGCCACAATCGAATCGCCGCAAGAGTGACCGTGCCGTGGAAGACGTAGGCCCTCTTGTCGTAGCGAGTCGCCACGGCTCTGGAGCCCTTGAGCACGTTGAAGCAACGCTCGACTTCGTTCCTCCTTTTGTAGGTAGTGCTGTCGAAGCCGGTCGGCCGCCCACCGTGGCTACCGCGCCGTTGGCGGTTGACCTTCTGATTCTTCGGCTCAGGGATGGTGTGCTTGATCTGGCGTCGACGCAGGTAGCGGCGGTTTCGGCGAGAGCTGTACGCCTTATCGCCACACACGTGGTCCGGTCGCGTTCGCGGGTGACCGCCAGCTGGGCGAGGGACTCGAACACGATCCATAACGTTGATCAACTGTGGCGCGTCACCCCACTGTCCGGGAGTGATCAGCACAGCCAATGGACGGCAGCTTCCATCACTCGCCAGATGAATCTTCGTCGTGAGACCACCCCGTGACCGGCCGAGCGCCTCGTCAAGGCGATGCTCGGCCGGACGGCGCCGGCGCCCCAGCACCCGGGGCACGC
>NZ_JBIBEP010000037.1:0-26132 GCF_042955185.1 Streptomyces sp. NPDC012474 | reverse complement strand
CAGGGCGAGCACCGGGAGATCACCGCCGAGGAGAGCGCCGAACTCCTCGGCAACGCCACCTCGGTCATCATCACCCCCGGCTACGGCATGGCCGTCGCCCAGGCCCAGTACCCGGTCGCCGAACTGGCGCGCAAGCTGCGCGAGCGGGGCGTCGAGGTGCGCTTCGGCATCCACCCGGTGGCCGGCCGGCTGCCCGGGCACATGAACGTGCTGCTCGCCGAGGCGAACGTGCCGTACGACATCGTCCTGGAGATGGACGAGATCAACGACGACTTCGCCGCCACCTCGGTCGTCCTGGTCATCGGCGCCAACGACACCGTCAACCCGGCCGCCACCGACAACCCGTCCAGCCCCATCGCCGGAATGCCCGTGCTGCACGTGTGGGACGCCGCCGACGTGATCGTCTTCAAGCGCTCCATGGCAGCCGGATACGCGGGCGTACAGAACCCGCTGTTCTTCCGCGACAACACCCAGATGCTCTTCGGCGACGCCAAGCAGCGCGTCGAGGACATCCTGCGCGGCCTCGACGCCCTGGACGCACCGATCCCGGCCATGGCCGCCACAACATCCTGAGCAGCGCGGCGCGTTCGCGGCGGTGTCGCATTACCTCGCGGGCAACGCGTGCGTGACCACTACAGCGATACCCGCAAGAGGGGCCGACATATGAGGGCCGTGCTGAGCGCGCTGAAGGACACCCGCACGGTCACAGGACGTTCCATCCCAGCATGGCATGCCCCGCCGGCCCTCCGGGCCCGGCCCGCCTTGAAGGACAAGGCCGGGCGCGGGCGGCCGTGAGGCGAGAAAGCGTGGGTCAGCCCGCTTCGGATCCCAGAGCCTGTTCGGCCCAGATGGTCTTTCCGGCGCGCGTGTGGCGGGTGCCCCAACCGCGGGTGAGCTGGGCAACCAGCAGCAGGCCCCTGCCGCCCTCGTCGTAGGCGCGGGCACGGCGCAGGTGGGGAGCGGTACTGCTGGCGTCGGAGACCTCGCAGATGAGGTGGCGGTCGTGGATCAGCCTCAGCTGGATGGGCGGGTCGGCGTAACGGATGGCGTTGGTGACAAGTTCGCTGACGACCAGCTCTGTGACGAAGCACGCATCCATCAGGTTCCAGGTGCTCAGCTGCGTTCTGACGAGCCTACGGGCCTGCGCCACAATGGCCGGGTCGGCGGGCAGGTCCCAGGTGGCCACCTGCCGGGCGTCGAGGGCGTGGGTGCGGGCCAGGAGCAGGGCTATGTCGTCGGTTCGATGCTCAAGCGGCAGTGTGGCGAGCACTGCGTCACACAGGTCGTCCAAGCAGGCTGTGGGCCGTGAAAGTACCTGGCGCAGCCGCGCAAGGCTTTGGTCCAGGTCCTGGTCTCGCATGGTGATGAGGCCGTCGGTGTAGAGGGCGAGCACACTGCCCTCGGGCAGCGTGACCTCGGCGTTCTCGAAGGGCAGGCCACCGAGGCCCAGCGGGGGGCCGGCAGGAAGGTCCAGGAAGTCCACAGTGCCCTCAGGGCTGATCAACGCAGGCCCGGGATGGCCGGCGCGGGCCAGTGTGCATACCCGGGAGACCGGGTCGTAGACGGTGTACAGGCAGGTGGCGCCCAGGCCCTCGGCAGTCTCTGCGGCGTGGTCGGGCGGTGCGGCGTCGTCGGTGTCCGCCGCCAGCCGGATGACCAAGTCGTCCAGGTGGGTGAGCAGTTCGTCGGGTGGCAGGTCGACGTCGGCCAGGGTGCGCACTGCGGTGCGCAGCCGTCCCATGGCGGCGGCCGCCTGGATGCCATGCCCGACCACATCGCCCACCACCAGGGCCACGCGGGCGCCCGACAGCGGGATCACGTCGAACCAGTCGCCGCCCACTCCGGTCAGTGTGCCTGTGGGCAGGTAGCGCCAAGCCGCCTCCACTGCGACCTGTCGCGGCAGCCGCTGCGGCAACAGGGCTTTCTGCAGCGCCACCGCTGTCTCCCGCTCGCGCGTGTAACGGCGGGCGTTGTCGACATACACCGCAGCCCTGTCCGCAAGCTCTTCGGCGAGCAGTAGGTCCTCCGCGCCGAAGGCCTCAGGCCACTCATGGCGGGCGAAGACGGCCACCCCCAGCGTGATGCCCCGAGCCCGCAACGGCACGGCTATGAGGGAATGGATTCCGAACCCGCGGATCGCCGCGTCGCGCCGCGGGTCTCCCATCGAGAAGTCGGCGGCTTGCGAATCGTACTCGGCTCGTAGCACGGCCCGGCCTGTGGCCAGGCACTGGCCCATCGGAGAAGCAGGGGCGTAGCTGTGCTCCTCACCGGGGGCGACTACCGCCTCCGGCGTTCCGGGGAGTACCGACTGGTGGGCGACGCAGCGTAGCCGGACGGATCCCATGGCAGCCGTCGAGGCGCCTTGCCGGACGGCGTCCGGGTCGCAGAGCAGGTCCACGGCGGTGAAGTCGGCAAACTCCGGGACGGTCACTTCCGCGAGCTCCTGGGCCGTGCGCATCACATCCAAGGTGGTGCCGATGCGCGTGCCGGCCTCGTTGAGCAACTGCAGCCGTTTGCTCGCCCAGAACTGCTCAGTCATGTCGTGACCACACACGCACACCCCCCGCACGACGCCGTCCGCGTCCCGTAGCGGGTAGGCGAAGACCAACCAGGCAGGCTGGCGGGTGTCGTCGGGGGCCGGCATGTAGCTCTCCAGATACTGCGGCTCACCGGTCTTCAGCACCTGGACCATGGCCCGCTCGACCTTGTCGCCAGAGGGGCCCAGAATCTCCGAGTGCCGCAGTCCCCGCATGTCGGCTTCGGTGAGGCCGAAAACATCTTCCGCATAGTGATTGGCCAGGCGCAGGCGCAGGCGCGTGTCATACACGGCCATTCCGCAGCGAGTCGTCTGCTGGAAGCTCCGTTCCGCCAGCAGCTCGTCCCCGGGGATGGCGGCGGTGTCGGCCAGGGGGGAGACCACGAGCCAGTCAGGGTTCCTGGCGCCCACTCGGTGGTGCGCGAGTAGGCCAGCGTCCACCGGGTGTCCGTCCCGATGCCGCAGCCGAACCCGACCGTTCCACCGCGGCAGTGCCCGGATCGCGCTCAGCGTCCCGGCAGTGACATCACCCAGCAGGCAGGCAGCAGGCTTGCCGATGATCTCCTCAGGCGGATATCCCAGCAACCGCCGGGCGCCCTCGCTCCACCCCGTCACGAGGCCGTGCTCGTCGACGGTCGCTCTAGCCGTGCGGGCCTCCTCGAAGACGTCATCGGGCCGGTCCGGCTGCTCGACACCAGGGGTGCGCTGCTGTTCCATCGCCGTCTCGCTTCCGCCAGGTCTCAATGGAAACGCCGTGCGGGGTGCTGCCCTCGTCCGATACCTCCATGGTGCTACGCGAGCGCACCGCTGCACCGCATGGCACCTCACTTGGTCATTCCAGCACCTGGCCACGGTTGACGCTCTTACGAGGAAAAGCCTGAGAAGACGAGGGCCTGTGGCTAGCAACAGACGCTGGTCCGGACGCCGATCTGGCCCCTGACCTGGTGCAACGCGACTTCACCGCGGACGGGCCGAACCGGCTGCGGGTCACCGACCTGACCATGCTCCGGCCGGGCGATCTGATCGCCGTGACCGTCCTCGACCTCATGGCGTCACCGCGCCGTGCGACGGCGCGGCACGCTGCGGCTCAGCGCCCGGCCGGCACCGGCTCGTCGTCGCCGTGCAGCCGCTCATCGTCGGCGGCGAGCAGGTCCAGGGCGGCGAGCGCCAGGTGCAGCTGCGCCGAGGCGGCGGGAAGCAGGGGGTCGGTGCCCAGGAGGCTCTTGATCTGGCGCACCCGGTAGCCCACCGAGTTGCGGTGCAGATGCAGTTGCGTGGAGACGCTCTGCCGGCTGCCTCTCTCGGCCAGCCAGGCACGCAGGGTCGCCATCAGCTCCGGACGCTGCCGGATCGGCCCGAGATGCGCCTCGGCGTAGGCCTCGAGCTGCGGGCGCGGGAGGGGCAGGAGTACCTGGACGACCCCGCAGCGGTCGAAGGTGAGCAGCGGGACCATCCGGATCCGGGCGAGTCCGAGCAGCCTCTCGGCCTCGGTGAAGGACCGGGCCAGGCCTACGGTCGAGTCGGGACGGGAACCGCTCGCTGCCACGACCTGGTCGGTGGAGTCGTCGTCGGTCATGAGACGCAGGCGGTTGCGCAGGCGGTCGAGCACGGCCTCGTCGGGCACCACCGTCCACGCGGTGCGCCCCTCCTGCCGCATCGGGTGCTCCAGCCAGGTGAGGGCGGTGGACCAGGCACGCAGGCGGGAGCCGCCGTAGTGCAGTACGGCACCGGCCGGCGGTCGCCGCAGATCGATGCCCAGTCCGGCGGCCGACGTACACACCGAGGGGCTCACCGTCCCTGACCGCAGCGCGGCGATGACGTCGGCCGGTGTGTGCTGTGACGAGACCTCGGCGGAGCCGTCCCCCGCGCGTACGGCGTCGATGAGCAGCGCGGTGACGGCGGCGCCGGCCAGCGCCCGCACGCGCGGATCACCGGGGCCGACGGTCAGCAGCACACCGGCCACTGTCGTCCCCGCACGCACGGGCAGGGCCGTGGCCCGCAGCCCGTCCAGCGTGTGGACCACCGGTCCGGTCGCTTCGGCGAGCACGCCGTCCGCCACCGCCTGCGGCACTCCCGTGCCGCCGTCGGTGGCGGCCAGGGGCGCGCCCTCGGCGGACAGCAGGCGCACGTGCCGACCGGTCGCCCGGCGCAGCGCGTGGAGTATGTCCGAACGCGCGGCTCCGGCGAGCACCGCCTCGGTCAGTTCCCGCTCCAGCAGGGCAGGTGTGGAGGCCTCCGGCCCCGGCCCTTCCCGGGCCGGTTCCGACCGCCCCCCCGCGATGTTTCCCATGGTGTCGCTCTCAGCGGGCCAGCAGCCGGATGGCCACGCCCTTCTCCTGGGTGTACTCGCGCAGCGCCGCGTACCCGCCGCCCCGGCTGAAGCCGCTGTCCTTCTGCATGTTGAACGGGAAGCCGATCACTCCGGCGTCGTGGAACTGGTTGACCGCCACCTGCCCGGAGCGGACGTCCTTCGCCAGCCGGAGCGCCCGGGAGATGTCGTTGGTCCAGATGCAGGACAGCAGGCCGAAGTCCGTCGCGTTCATCAACTCGGTCGCCTCGACGGTGTCGCGGAACGACTGCACGGCGAGCACCGGGCCGAAAACCTCCTCCCGGGCGACGCGCATGCCCGCGTCCACACGGTCGTACACGGTCGGCCGGACGAACCACCCCTCGCCGGTGGGCCCGCCACCGGTCACCAGCCGCGCCCCCTCGCGAGGCGCCTCCTCGAGGAAGCCACTGACGCGGGCGAACTGCGCGGCACTGACCAGCGGCCCCATGTCCACGTCGGCTTCCCACGGCCCGGTCTTGACGTCGGCCATGCCGGCGGCGACCCGTTCCACGACCTCGTCGTGCACCGAGGCCTGAACGAGCAGCCGGGAACCGGCGTAGCAGTTCTGCCCCGCGTTCTCGGTGATCGAGGCGACGATCGCCGGGATCGCCGTGTCGAGGTCGGCGTCGGCGAAGAGCACGTTCGGCGACTTGCCGCCGAGTTCCAGCTTCACCGGGACGAGGTTCTGTGCGGCGGCCGCCATGATCGCCCGCCCCGTGGCGGTGGAGCCGACGAAGCTGATGTGGTCGACGCCCGGGTGCGTGGTGAGTGCGACGCCCGCCTCGGGGCCGAGGCCCGCGACGACGTTGATCACGCCCGGCGGGAAGCCCGCGCGGCGGGCGAGTTCGACGAGGGCGAACGGTGCCAGTGGCGCGATCTCGGACGGCTTGAGCACGACCGTGTTGCCCGCGGCGAGCGCCGGCGCGACATTGGCGGCGGTGAGCACGGCGGGAACGTTCCACGGGATGACGACGGCGCACACGCCGTACGGCTCGTGCACCGTGTAGCCCAGGTAGTCGGGGCTGCGGGTGGGCAGCGTGACGCCGGTGAGCTTGTCGGCCGCACCGGCGAAGTAGTCGATGATGCCGTGCGCGATGTAGATGTTCGTCCGCCCCCCCGACAGGGGCTTGCCCACGTCCTGGGCCTCGACCGCCGCGAGGGCCTCGACCTCGGCGATGACGAGGTCGGCCCAGCGCCGGATCAGCGCCCCGCGTTCGCTCGGGTTGGTCGCCGCCCAGGCAGGGAACGCGCGGCGCGCCGCGGCGACCGCGTCGTCGACATCGGCGCCTCCCGCCCGGGCCACCTCGGTGATCACCTGCCGGGTGGACGGATCGAGGACGTCCAGTGTGCCGCCGTCGCGGGCCGCAACCCACTCGCCGTCGATGAAGTGCTGGGAAGAAGGAAAGTCAACAGCCGCCATAGGGCGAACCTTGACCGACCTTGTCGCGCATGTCAATATGCGATCTCGCAATGTGAGGCAACGAGGAGGCCCTGTGCGTGCCACCGCCGCTCTGCTGGAGCAAGCCGGACAGCCATTCGTCCTGACAGAGGTGGACCTGGACGATCCCCGCCCCGACGAGGTGCTCGTCCGCGTCGCGGGCGTCGGCATCTGCGGTACCGACCTCGAGTTCGCCACCTTCTTTCCCACGCCCGCACTGCTCGGGCACGAGGGGTCGGGTGTCGTCGAGAAGGTCGGCGCCCACGTCACCTCCGTACGACCGGGCGACCACGTCGCCATGTCCTTCGCCTCCTGCGGCACGTGCGCACTGTGCCGTACCGGCTCGCCCGCCTACTGCCGCGGCTTCGACGCGGTGAACTTCTCCGGCCGCCGGCCTGACGGCTCCACCGCGGTGACCCACGAGGGGCGGGAGGTCAACGCCCACTTCCTCGGACAGTCGTCGTTCGCCAGCCATGTCGTCGCACCGGAACGGGCGGTCGTGAGGATCGACCCGTCGCTGGACCTGCTGCGCGCCGGCCCCTTCGGATGCGGTTTCCAGACCGGGGCCGGCGGCGTGCTCAATGTGCTGCAGCCGCGCCCCGGCTCGTCGATCGCGGTCTTCGGGGCGGGGGCTGTCGGTGTGGCCGCTGTCATCGCCGCCGGCTTGAGCGGCTGCGAGGTCGTCGCCGCCGTCGACGTGAACCCGGCCAAGCTCCGGGCGGCCCGCGGCTACGGAGCCACGCACACCGTCGATTCCTCGGCCGGGGAGGCCGCCGAGCAGCTGGCCGCCCTGGTCCCTGAGGGGTTCGACTTCGTGGTCGACACGACCGGGCGCGAGGACGTCCTGCGCACCGCGGTGGAGGCTCTCGGACCGCTCGGTCGCGCGGGTGTCATCGGCATCGGCCCGAGCGAGTCGATGAGCTTCGAGTGGCGCAGCATCCTCAACGGGCGCACCGTCACCGGCATCATCGCCGGTTCCAGCCTGCCGCAGTTGTTCCTGCCGCGGCTGCTCGACCTCAACGCCAAGGGCCGCTTCCCGGTCGAGAAAATGATCACCTACTTCCCGTTCGAGCAGATCAACGAGGCGGTCGCGGCGGTCCGGTCCGGCACGGTCGGTAAGGCCGTACTGACCTTCTGAGCGTCTTCCATGAGACGTTGTCGCACGCGGCGCGACACCTTAGGGTGGGCCGACGCCGATGAGGCAAGCAGACATCCGGTGGCGCGGCCGGACAACACCGCGCACAAGGTTCGAGCACGTGGAGCGTGCCCACCATGTCCGCCGACATCGACTTCATGCCCGGTGACACCGACTTCGACCACCACTCCGACGAGGCCAACGCCGACCCGGTCGCCTACTACGCGCGCTTCCGCGAGAGCTGTCCGGTAGGCCGCTCCGCCGCCCATGGCGGCTTCCGGTACACGACGCGGTACGCCGACGTGGCCCGCATCGCCCGCGACGACGAGACGTTCTCCTCCGCTCGCAGCGACCACGGCGGCGAGGGGGTCGGCATCGTCATCCCCAAAGGACCGGGGCTGGAGCAGTATCCGATCGAGCTCGACCCGCCGCGTGCGACCGAGTACCGGAAACTGATCAACCCGCTGCTGACCCCGGAGGCGGTCGAGCACCTGGTGCCCATGATCGAGCGCCACGCCGCCCGCGTCGTGGACGACTTCATCGAACTCGGCTCCTGCGACTTCGTCCGCGACCTCACCAACCCGCTGCCGGCCGCGGTCACCTTGGACTGGCTCGGCTTCCCCGAGGAGGACTGGGCGAAGCTGGCAGGGCCGATCCACGACATCTTCGCCGCGCCGGCAGACAGCGAACGCGCCGTGCGCGGGGCCGCCGGACTGGCCTACATGGACCGGCGCATCCGTGAGCTGATCGCCGAGCGCCGGTCCGAGCCGCGGCCCGACGGGGTCAGCGTGCTGGTGGCCGGCCGGCGCGCCGACGGCAGCGAGTTCGACGACGACGAGCTGGTGTCGGTGATCGGCCTGCTCATCGCCGGCGGCGTCGACACCACCACCTCCCTGACCGGATCGACGCTCGTCCACCTGGCTCGCCACCCCGACCAGCGTCAGAGGCTGATCGACTCCCCCGATCTGCTGGAAGCCGCGACCGAGGAGTTCCTCCGCGCGTTCGCCCCGTCGCAGTCGATGGCGCGCACGGTCACCCGGGATGTCGAGGTCGGCGGCTGCCCGATGCACGCGGGCGACCGGGTGCTGATCCCGTGGGTCGCCGCGAACCACGACCCCGCCGTGTTCCCCGACCCCGAGCAGGTACGACTGGACCGCGACGCCAGCCGGCACCTCAGCTTCGGGATCGGCTCGCACCGGTGCGCCGGCGCGCACCTCGCCCGGGCCATGTTCCGCGCGATGATGACGCAGGTCCTGACCCGGCTGCCCGACTACCGGGTGATCGAGGAGGGGCTCGTTCCCTACCCGACGCGCGGCAACCAGTCCGGCTGGGACGCGGTGCCGGCGGTCTTCCCGTCCGGTCCCCGGGCGGCCGCGGCGGCAGGATCGATCCGCGCGCTGACCACGCCCACCCCGCTGCGGGTGACCGAGGTGCGCGCGGTGGCCGAAGGCGTCGTCGCCGTCGGCCTCGGCCTGCCGGACGGAGGGGACCTGCCCGCCTGGCAGCCCGGCGCGCACGTCGAGTTGCGTCTGCCCTCGGGCAGGCTGCGCCAGTACTCGCTGTGTGGCGACCCCGCCGACGTCGCGACGTGGCGCATCGGCGTCCTGCACGAGCCCAAGGGCCGGGGCGGTTCGGTCGAACTCCACGAACTCGCGCGCCCCGGAGTCACCTTCGCGGTACGCGGGCCGCGCAACCACTTCCCGCTCACGCCGGCGCCGTCCTACCTGTTCCTCGCGGGCGGCATCGGCGTCACCCCGATCCTCGCCATGGTCCGCGAGGCCGCCGGACGCGGCACGCCCTTCACCGTCGTCCACGGCGGACGCACCCGCTCGACGATGGCGTTCGCCGACGAACTGGCCGCCATCGCCGGCGACGCGCTCACCCTGCTCCCGCAGGACGAGGCCGGACTGCCGGACATTCCCCGGCTGCTGGGCGGCCTGGACGCGGACACCGCCGTCTACGCGTGCGGGCCGGGGCCGATGCTGGCGGCCGTCGAGCGCGAGTGCGCCCGCCTGGGCCTCACCGACCGGCTGCACCTGGAACGCTTCGCCGCCGGCGACGACCTCGAAACGGCGTTCGACGCCGCTGAGAACAGGACCTTCGAGGTCCAGCTGGCGCGCACGGGAGTCACGCTCCCCGTGCCGGCCGACCGCCGCCTCATCGAGGTCCTGCGCGATGCCGTCAGCGGCCTGTCCTACGACTGCGAAAAGGGATACTGCGGCGCCTGCGAGACCCGTGTCCTCGCCGGGAAACCCGAACACCGGGACTCCGTCCTCAGCGACGAGGAACGCCTTGCCGGACGCACGATGATGATCTGCGTCGGGCGCTGTCAGGGCGACCGACTCGTCCTCGATCTCTGAGGGACGGCCAGGCGGACGCGTCCACCGCCCGTCTGGCCGGGCCGCGATCACGTCGCAGGCCACGAGCCGCGCGCAGCACCTCCGGGCACGACGTGGGCTCCGTCCGAACAACGGTCGGGGCCCATCGTCGAAGTTGGAGGTAGTGCCGGGTGGTGCGCCTGTGCGCCCTGGTCACGGCCGGGTGGCCCGTTCGCCGAGACGCGGACGACTACCTCGTGCGATCGGCCTGGACAAGGACCTGAACGAGGCGATGCGCGACTGCGTGCGCTGCGCGCTGAACCTGTGCGCGACCCACTACGGCATCGACCGCCGTGTGGCGATGGCGTACCTCAGCGCGGCAGGCGACTTCGCGGTCTCCCCGGTCGTCGACGGCGTCAAGGGCGTTCACGGGAAGATCCGAAAGTCGGACTTGCGCGAGGGTGGCCGACCTGATCGACGGGTGGACCGCTCCGCTGCCCGAAACCGGCACGGGAGACGAGGGGCTGCGCGTTCAGGCCCAGGAGCAGAGCGCTACGGGCAACACGCACGCGGCGACCGCGGCCAGGATCTGGGCGCAGGCCGTAGGCAGGGACCGTCCCACCGTCCCGTACTCGTTCCCATCCTGATCCCCCGAGGTCACTCCGCAGGCCGTCGCCAGTGCGGCCAGCGCGGCGGAGCGCTCATCGGCCCCACTGCACAGAGACCGGACGGCGGAACCCCGTTGCTCCTCGCACAGGACGTCGTAGCGACGGGTCGAATCGGTCGGCAAAGGCAACCGTCGCGGCGTGCGAACGAGGACGCCGTCAGTGATCAAGCCGGCCGCGAGACGCTTGTGCGCGCCGCCACTCAGGATCCTGACCCAGTGCGATGCCGTGCGTACCTTGCGCGATGACTGGATCTGCCCGAGAACCTCACCGAGCACACGGTCGCGCGACTGCGCGCCCTGGACGGCGACGAGGTGTCCGTCAACTGCGTGGATGAGGTCGTCCAGAGCCAGTTCCATCAGCATCGCACCGCTCAGCCCGAAGTCGAGACCGGTGCGATGACTGGGAACACGACCTTGTTCGTCCAAGTACACGGCCAGCATGAAGTCGCCCGCAAGGCTCGTCGTGGAACCGGCTCTCATACCCGTTCTCCCATTCGCGGCGCGTCGGCATCGGCTTCCGGGCGCTTCCGGACAGGGCAGCCGAACCAGATCCCGAAGGGTCTGACACAGCACTATGAAGGCCCGACGGCAGCTTCGTCAATGCAAGACACTGTCCCGGTATGCAAAACGTGCCTGGACACAGGCTTGTGACTGGGCGTCAGCACCTGCGTGGATGCGGACCGGGTGGGATGGGTCGAGGACAACCCTGCCTCCGGGGCGAAGCCGCAAGTCCAGCACCTCTCCCGCACCCCACAGCCCCTGGCCGAGCACGACCTTTTGCCTCGACCGGTCGGTCTCAGGCACTGAGTGCGGTGCGCAAGGTGGTGGCCATCACGTCGATGGCTGCTTTACCCGCAGACGCCGGCCCGGTGTGGGTGAAGTAGTGATCGGCTCCCTCGAAGACTCGGTGGATCACCGGAACACCGGCGGCCTCCAGAGCCTTGGCGTAGGCGTCACCCTCGTCGCGCAGGCGGTCGTTCTCCGCGGTGATGACCAGGGCGGGAGGCAGCCCGGTGAGGTCATCGGTCAATGCGGGCGAGACGAGGGGGTCGGCACGGTCGGCGGGGTCTGGGACATAGGCGGCCGTGAAGACCCGCATGAGATGGGGGCTGAGCAGCGGCTTGGCGATGAGGGACTGCTTCGTGGCCGGGTCGGCGAGCTGGTCGAGCGGTGCGGAGTCGATGATCTGGAGCCGGGGCGAGAAGGTTCCGCGATCCCGGGCCATGCGGCAGACCGCGGCGGTCAGGTTGGCCCCGGCGCTGTGTCCGCCCACGGCAAGGCGCGAGCCGTCCCAGCCGCCCGCGGGGCCGTTCCCGGCGACCCACGCGGTGACGTCGTACGCCTGGGTGACGGGCACCGGAAACCGCCGCTGCGGGGCGACGGCGTAGTCGACGTTGATCACGACACAGCCGGCCGTGGCGGCTATGTAACGGCAGATGTGATCGTCCTGCTCCGGGCGGCCGACCACGAAGCCGCCGCCGTGGAAGTTGACGTACACGGGGGCAGGAGATCCGGTGTCGGTCGGCGGGCGGTAGACCGTGCAGGGCACCGGGCCGGCGCCGGTCTCCACCCGGAGGGCTTCGGTGCGCTTCGGGATGTCCGTGAAGCGCAGGTCCTCATGGACGCGCGACATCGTCCGGCCGAGCAGCAGTTGGATACCTTTGGCCTGGATTCTGGGGCTCAACAGCATGGCGACCACCCATCGCTACAAGTTTAAAGTAACAGGATTCCTGATAATGGGCGCTCACTCTGCTTCGCGCAATGGGCAGACACGAGTCGACCGTCACCAGCCGGACGGCACGCCCCTCCGGCGCTGTGCGGAGGACAGGACGCCGTGCGCTGACGCTCCTGCCGGACCAGTCCGCTGTCGAGGACGACGGTGCCGGTGAGGGAGATCGCTGCGGCGACGGTGGTGAGCACGGCGTCCGCGCGTCGAGCTGTAGGACCGTGAGCGGTGGAGCGTCCTCCGACCGGGACCAGGGCCCTTCGGCACCAGGTATTCGGGGAACCCCGCGGGGCAGCAACACTTGGCCTCGCTCCGGTTCGCGGCCCACGGCGGCCACGGCATCGGACTGCGGAACGCGGACTACGGTGGCGCGACAGTCGGCGGCGCGTTCGATGAACAGCTCAAGCAGACAGGTCTCACCCTGCGAGAACTCCGCGGTGTGGCCGAGCCGTTCCAGCAGGTCTCTCACCGCGTGGCCGGTGAAGCCGGTGATGAAGAGAAGCTATGCGCCTGGTGCTTCCTGAGCGGCCGGGGAGCAGGTGGAGGTCAGGCCGTAGGTCCGCAGGGCAGTTCCGGTGAAGATCTCGCGGCATTCGGCCGGATGGAGTGCGGCCGTCAACTGCCGTGCAACATCGACGACTTCGGCGTAGGTGGCGGCCAGTCGGCAGACGGGCCAGTCGGAGCCGAACATCATCCGCCGCGGTCCGAAAGCGTCCAGCACCGTGTTGGCGTACGGCTGGAGGTCCTCGACGCTCCACCGGTCCCAGTCGGCCTCGGTCACCATGCCGGAGAGTTTGCAGACGGTGTTGGGCAGCGAGGCCAGCAAGCGCACCGCGTCCGCCCATGGCCGCAGCTCGCCCGAGGCGATGGGGGGCTTGCCCACGTGATCGAGTACGAAGGTGAGGCCCGGAAGCAGTCGGGCGGCCTCCTGCGCGGCCGCGAGCTGGTGGGGCCGGACGACCAGGTCGTACACGAGCCCCGCTGCGGCCACCGCGGCGAGCCCACGCAGCACGTCCGGCCGCACCAGCCAGCGAGGATCTGTTTCGCCCTGCACCTGGTGGCGGATGCCCACCAGGTGCTCGCCCCCCGGCCCCTCCCGCAGCGCCGCGAGCGCGCGGGCGACGTCCGGGGAGGTCAGGTCGGTCCAGCCCACGACGCCGGCCACCAGGTCGCTGTCCTGAGCCAACGCCAGGAACTCGGGCGTTTCCTCCGGCACGTCGATCGTCTGGACCAGGACCGTCGCGGTGACACCGGCGGCCTGGGCCTCGGACTCCAGGTCGGCGAGCAGGAAGTCGCGGCGCAGCGGGGCGAGTTCCGGTCCGGTGATCCAATCCTGTTCTCGGACGGAGAGGTCCCACACGTGGTGGTGCGCGTCGATGACGCCCTCAGCGGTGTTCCCCTCCATCGCGGTCACCCCCACGACTCGCCGACTCCTTCTTCCGCCGGGCTACGCCGGTGACGGACGCCGCGGCGGGGCTCGCCGCGTAGACCACGGCCGCCGCTGTCTCGTCCGCGGTCACCAGGCGGCTCAGGGGCCGGCGTGCGTCGAGGGCGGCGCGTTCCGCCTTCGGGTCGTCCGCGGCGACCAGGAGCCGGGTCACCCAGGGAGTGTCGGCGGTGCCGGGGTTGACGGATGCCCTCACGGACGTGGTCCGCGGTCATCGCCAGGGTCAGCGACAGCACCGCACCCTCACTCCTTTGTCGCGCCGGCGAGCATGCCGGACACGAGAGCGCGTTGGGAGAAGAGGAACACGATCAGAACGGGAACAACAGTCACCAGGGTGGCCAAGGCCAGTTCGGGCCGCAAGATCTGGTTGCCCGCGCCGCCGGCGGTGTTGAACAGCGGCGAGGCGGCGAGCAGGTTGTTCAGCCCCACCTGCGCCGGATATTGGGCGCTGTCGGGCAGCATCACGAACGGCAGGAAGAAGTTGTTCCAGTTGCCGACGAAGTTGAAGAAGCCGACCAGGGCGATCACGGGCTTGGCCAGCGGCATCGCGACGAGTCGGAAGACCTGCCACTCCGAGCAGCCGTCGATGCGCGCTGCGGACAGCAGGTCGGAGGGGACGTTGGAGGAGAAGTAGATGTAGGTGAGGTAGACGCCGAACGGGAAGAAGGAGAAGGGCAGGATCACCGACCAGATCGTGCCGTCCAGGTGCACGGCGTTCATCCCCAGGTACAGGGGCAGCACCATCGCCGCTGTCGGCATGAGCATCACGAGCATGGTGATGGTCAGCAGCATCCGTCGCCCGATGAACTGCGTGAGAGCCAGCGCGTACCCGGCGGGGATCGACGTCACCAAGGTCACGGCCAGCGCGCCGAACGTGTAGAGCGCCGAGTTCAGCAGCCAGGTGAGGATGGCGCCGTCCTGGAACGCGTGGAGGTGGTGCCAGGTGTCGGCGACCGCCCCGAGAGAGCCGAAGGAGAACGGGTTGTCCCGCACGATCTGGCTGTCGGTCTTGGTCGGGGCCAGCAGGAGCCACACCACCGGCACACAGAAGAACAGCGCGGACAGGCCCATGACGACGATCCAGGCCAGCCGGGCGGCCAGTGACCTTGGGCGGCGCTTTTGGCGCATGGGCTTCCTCGGGCTGGGGCGGGCGCCGGCGGTACGGGGCGGCCGGGTTCGGCGGGCCGTTGTCGTGGGAGCTGTGGTCATCCTTCCTCCCTGTCGAACAGGCCGGTACGGAAGACGACGAGCGCCGCGCAGGCGAGGCCCAGGATGAGAAGGTCGACGGAGAGCGCCGCCGCGCCGTTGAAGTCGCCTGCCTGGAATGCGTACTGGTAGGAGAGCTGGTTCGGTGACCAGCTGTCGGGGATCATGCCCCAGCTGGCGAGGGACACCAGTTGCGGCTCGACGAAGAGCTGGGTGCCGGCCGCGAAGGCCAGGATCAGCATGTACGCGATCCACTTGGTGATCATCGGGATCTGGATGCGCAGCGCGATCTGGAGCGTGCTGGCGCCATCGATGCGAGCGGCCTCCAGGATTTCGTCGGGGATGCTGTTGAGCGCGCCGTACATGACCACGATCCAGCCGCCGGCCCCGGTCCAGAACGCGATGACGGTGAAAAGCACCGGCAGGTGTCCGGGGGCGTTGACCTGGGCGAGGGTGTTCCAGCCGAAGCTCTTCAGCAGCCAGCCGACGGGACTTGCGGCCGGGTCGAGGAGGATCAGGAAGAGCAGCACGCTCGCCACTCCGGCGAGGGCTCCCGGCAGGTAGAACAGGAACCGCAAGGTGGTGGAGGCCCTGCGCATGCGGCCGTGCAGCATCAGGGAGAGCAGCACCACCAGGATCATCAGGCTTGCGAGCCACACCACCAGGTACAGGCCGATGTGGAGGAAGGCCGGCCCGAAGCGGTAGTCGGCGAACGTACGGGTGAAGTTGCCGAGCCCGACGAGCTGGTTGCGGGAGTTGGACAGCGCCAGCCACACCGCGTAACAGGTGGGCAGGACACCGAAGGCGAGCAGGAGGAGGACGTAGCCGGAGACGAAGACGTAGCCGGCTCGTCCGGCGGGGTTGCGGGCGGAGCGGCCGCGTCGCCGGCTGCTGCGCTCCGTCGCCAGGTGGGTCGTCATGGGTCCGCTTCGCTAGTTGACGGTGTAGCCGAGGGACTTGGCCTTGTTGGTGATGGCCGTCTGCCAGGTGTCCATGGTGTCGGTGAGGGTCTTGCCGGAGTTCAGGGCGGGGACCACCGTGGAGGAGTAGATGGCTTCCTGGCTGTACTGGGTGGCGGCCCAGCCGGGCCAGATCAGTTCCGCGGATTCCTTGAAGACGGGGCCGACGTCCTCGGCGAAGAAGCCGGTCTTCTTCTGGTTGGCGAGCCAGGTGACCGCGGCCTTCTTGTACGCGGGGTAGGTGCCCGCTGTGCCCTGGTAGGCGTCGGAGGTGGTCATCCAGGTGACCAGGTCGGCGGACGCCTTGAGGTTCTTGCTGTGGGAGGAGACGAACCACAGTCCGCCGCCGACGTTGCCGGTGTGGTTCTTGGCGTCGCCCTCGAACTTCAGCGGGGAGGCGGCGGCGATCTGCCCCTTGGGGGTCTTGAAGGTGGAGTTGAAGAGCACCTGGCCGAACCAGGAGGGGCCGGGGAGCATCAGGACCTTGTTCGCCTGGTTCTTGATGAAGCCGGCGCTGAAGACGGTGTCCTTGGAGACCGAGCCCTTGGCGATCAGGGTGTCGAGCAGCTTGGCCATCCGGGTGCACTTGGCGTCCCGCAGGTCGACCTTGACCTTCTTGGCACCGGTCGCCGTGCTGGCAGGGCACTGGCTCGCCCAGAAGTACACCTCGGGGCTCCAGGCGTCCCCGGCGGTGCCGACCAGGTAGCCGGGGTGCTCCTTGGCGACCTTCTCGCCGAGTGCCTGGTACTCCTCCCAGGTGGTCGGGACGGAGTACCCGAGCTTCTCCATGAGGGACTTGTTGTACCAGAGCACGTTCTGGGCCAGGTCGTTCCGGAGGCAGTAGGTGTTGCCGTTGAAGGTACAGGGATTCAGCGCGCCGTCCGCGAAGCCCTTCAACGTGGACGGGGAGACCACGCCCTGGTTGACGGGCGCGGCATACGGGCTCTTGCCCTGAGATGCCCAGCTGGCGTCGTTGACATTGGCGCTGAAGGCGACGTCGGGCCACCCGCCGCCGGCCCGGTCGAACAGCTGGACCTTGGTCTGCAGGTCGTTGGCGCCGTTGGCGTCCCCGCTGTACGTGACGATCTTGATCTTCACGTTCGGGTGCGCCTTCTGGTATGCCTGCACGCCGGGAACGCGGGTGGCGTCGGCCCAGACCGTGATCTCGCTGCCTTCCTTCTGAGCGACAGGTTTGAAGGCGTCGGGGGAGGAAGCCGTCGTCGGTGTGGGGTCCGCGCTGCCGCAGGCAGCGAGCACGAGCAAGGAGACGGCGCCCAGGACAGCGACGGCCGTGTGCCTGAGCCGGCGGCGGGAGGAAACCGGAACGTCGTCGTTCATGACTGACCTCAGATCTTGGGAAATGACGCACAGCGGTGAGAGGTGCCGCGCTCGGGGGTGTTCGAGACAGGCCGTCGGGCCTGGGGCTCCCGTCACCAGGCCCGAGGCGGGGTGACTGTCTCCTTGTCGACAAATGCCTGAAGCGCAGGAGGGTAGTCCAGGCCTGCCGGCAGGGCGACGCCCGGACCGGTGGGGGCATGAACGAGGCCGTGGGCGTCGATGCCGCTCTCACGGCTGATGGGATTGCCCATGACCAGCGACTCGTAGTAGGTGGTGTTCGAGATGGCCATGCACAGGTGCCGGTTGGGGATCTCCGGCCCGTGCACCTCGGCGCGCAGCCGGTAGGCGTCGGCGAGGTGGGCGGTGCGCATCGCGCCGGTGAAGCCGCCGCGCAGCTGGGTGGAGGCGCGGACTCCGAAGGTGGCGGCGCCGGCCTGGATGAAATCGGCCGAGTTCATGTGCGCCCCGTCGGAGGTCTCGGCCACGAGAAGGGGAACGGCCACCGCGTCGGCGAGGCGCTTGTACGCGGTGACGCTGAACTCCCTCATCGGTTCCTCGTACCAGAGGTAGCCGGCGTCCGAGAGAGCGTGCCCGAGATGGATCGCGTCGGGGAGGTCGAAGCCCGCCGACCCGTCGAACATCAGTGGGACGTCATCCCCCACGTGCTCGCGCAATGCCACCGACAGACGGGCGTCGCGGCGGGCGTCACCCCAGGCGTGGAGCTTGATGGCGGGGTAGCCGAGCTCCAGGGCCTGGTCGGCGATGTCCAGGTACTCCTCGACCGAGGAGTAGGTGACAGTGGAGGCGTAGGCGGGTATCGAGGTGCGGTAACCACCGAGCATCTGCCAGGTGGGCCGGTCGGCGAGTCGTCCGGCCAGGTCCCACAGCGCGGTGTCGACCAGACCCAGCAGGTAGAGCGGTAGCTCCTCCGTACGGTCCAGCTCCCACATGCGGTGCCAGAGCCATTCCCGTTGCAGGGGATCCTGTCCCACCAACTCCTTGCGCAGTATGCGGTCCAGCAGGTCCGCCAGGATGACCCCACTGCCCCGCCGGGGGGACATCGCCACCCCCTCGACCCCTTCGTCCGTGCAGATGCGCAGCACCGCGGCCTCGCCCTCGGACGGGCTGCCCAGGAGGCCGTCCCGCCAGACGAAGGGCGGACTGGCTCCCGGCACCCGGACCGGATGGCACTCGACCTTGGCAATGCGCACGGCTTGCACCCCTTGCACGGGAAAGTAGCGCTGCGAAATTTTCGTGTAACGTAAGTCGTCATACGAATGCTGTCAAGAAGTCCCGCGCAGTAGACTCGCCGCCATCCGTATCAGCAAAGGGGACCCGCATGGCCAAGGACAGCACCGGCAGGACAGGAGAGCCTCCCGTTCTCAAGCCCTGGCCCAAGCGTCCGGCCCGACTGGCGCAAGCCGTCACGGAGACCCTCACCGACTCGATCGTGTCGGGTGCCATTCCTCCGGGGTCGATCCTGCCGGTCGAACCCGAGCTCTGCGAGACGTTCGGCGTCAGCCGCATCACCGTCCGCGAGGCGGTCAAGTCCCTGGAGGCCAAGGGGCTGGTCCTCGCCCGGCAGGGCTACGGCACCACCGTCACCCCGCCCGAGGAATGGAACCTCCTCGACCCCGTCGTGCTCGCCGCCACTGTCCAGCATGACGACCAGCTCGTCGTCCTCGACCAGTTGGTCGACATCCGGTCGACGCTGGAAGCCCAGATGACAGCCCAGGCCGCGGAGCTGGCCACCGACGAGGACCTGAGGGACATCGAGCGGCTGCTCGTCCGGCTCGACGAGGAGACCGCCGTCCCGGCACGCTTCATCGAGACCGATGTGGCCTTCCACGACCGGATCATGCAGGCATCCCACAACAGGCTCGGGCGTTCCATCATCCGGATCCTCCACGCCCAGGCGCGCACGACGTTCCTGTACAACGGCACTCCTGACGTGACCGCGTGCGAGCGGGCCAACGCGGAGCACCGGGCAGTCGCCGAGCGGCTGCTGGCCCGGGACTCCGAGGGGGCCGCGCAAGCCATGGCGGCACACATCACGACCGCTTGGAACCGCCGCCGCGTCCCGAACGTCGGCTCGCCCGCCTCCTGAGAGCCCCACTGACTCGCCCCCGAGCCAACAGGCCGGGGGCGTTCGCATGTTCAGGTCCCGCAGAGCCGGCAGCGTGCGACCTATTGACGAAATTCATATGACGTCTAATGTTACATCGCTCTCCCCTTCCCCCTCTTGCCGCTGGGCTCTCCCCTGCCCGCCCACGCACACCACGGGCCCCCTGAACCTCCCGGAAGGTGTCACATGCGAACAACCCGCATACGTCCCACGGTTCCTGGCCGTCTCAGGTCATGGCTGGCCACGGCCGCCGTCCTCACTGCCTCCACCGCGGCAGTCCTCACCCAGGCCGGCCCCGCCTTCGCGGCCGGAACGACGCTCTACGCCGCCCCCAACGGCTCCGGCACCGCCTGCTCGTCGAGCCGGCCGTGCTCCCTCACCCAGGCCAAGACCAAGGTGCGGGCGATCAACAACTCCATGACACGCGATATCACCGTCGAGCTCGCCGACGGCACCTACCGGCTCTCCGCTCCGCTCGCCTTCACCTCGGCGGACTCCGGAACAGGCGGCCACACGGTGAACTGGAAGGCCGCGCTGGGCGCCCACCCCGTCATAACCGGAGCGCGGAAGGCCACCGGCTGGACCGTGCAGGACTCGGCCAAGAACATCTGGAAGAGCAACGTCGGAACCGGCTTCGACACCCGCCATCTGTCCGTCGACGGCGTCATGGCCACCAGGGCCCGCACCGAGGTTCGCCGCTCGGACCTGACCGCGACCACCAACGGCTACACGTTCACCAGCAGTTCACTGAGCTACCTCAACAGCCTCGCGCAGCCCGGACGGACCGAGATCCACGGCGTCGGGTCCTTCACCGACCGCTACGCCCCGGTGACCGGCATCAGCAACGGCACCATCACCATGGCCCAACCCTCGTGGGACAACAACACGTTCGGCTACGACACCCTGACGAGCCCCTTCCGGGCCGGCCCCCTCTACATCGAGAACGCCTTCGAGTTCCTCGACACGGCCGGCGAGTGGTACCTCGACACCGCTGCCGGCACCCTGTACTACAAGCCGCTCACCGGGCAGGACATGAGTGAGGCCGACGTCGAGGTGCCGAAGCTGGAGTCGCTCATCGGCGTCGGAGGGACGTACTCCTCCCCCGCCACCCACATCGCCTTCTCAGGACTGCAGTTCTCGGGCACCAGTTGGCTGGACCCCACCGCCCACGGCTACGCCAGCCAGCAGACCGGCGCGTATCTCTCCGGCACCTGGGACCGCCCGCCGGACGCGCTGACCTCGTGCCAGAGCGGTTGCCGGCTCTTCGAGGCGGCACGCCCTCACTGGAAGCAGATGCCCTCCGCCGTCCAGGTCTCGGCCGCCGACCACATCGCGTTCACCGGTAACCGGTTCACCCAGCTCGGGCAGAACAGCCTCGGCATCGGCAACGACGCCAACGCCCACACCACCGGCGTCGGACTCGGCGCCCGCAGCATCACGGCGATCGGCAACGTCTTCACCCAGGACGCGGGCGGCGGCATCGCCGTCGGCGGCGTTCGGGCGGACGCGCACCACCCCCGTGACAAGCGGATGACCAACCGGGACATCACGCTGACCAACAACCTCATCCATGACGTGGCGCTGGAATACCGAGACATGTCGGCCATCCTCGTCACCTACGTGAACGGCGCGACCATCTCGCACAACGAGGTGTACAACCTGCCCTACTCCGGCCTCACCATCGGCTACGGCTGGGGCGCCAACGACATCGGCGGCAGCCAGGACTACGTCAACCGGGGTCTGTACAACTACCAGCCCGTCTACACGACCGCGACCACCGCCGCGAACAACCACGTCACCGACAACTACATTCACGACCTCATGCAGCAGATGACCGACGGCGGCTGCCTGTACACCCTGTCGGCGTCACCGGGCAGCACCTTCGAACGCAACTACTGCCACAGCAACAATGGTTGGTTCGGCTTCTACCACGACGAGGGCTCCCGGGACTTCACGGACACCAACAACGTCTTCCGGAACACCGGCGAATGGGGCCATGAGAACAGCAATGCGACCAACAACACCGGCGGCCTGACCCTGACCGACAACTGGACGAGCAACAGCTCCGCGAACATCACCAACACCAACGGCCGCGGTGACGTGGTCAGCGGCACCGTCGTCGTCAGCGACGGAAACTGGCCGTCGGCGGCCAAGAAGGTCATGAACAACGCCGGTATCCAGCCCCGGTACCGTCCGCTGACCACCGCCCCCGTCAGCTCCCCCTACAGCACCTACTCTTCCACCCCGGCCGACACCGGCCAGAGCGGCGGCCACTTCACGATCACGGACGCGGGCGAGGGCATCCGGCGCGCCGGCGGACAGCAGGAGGACGAGTACGGCACCGTCTTCCGGAAGGGGGCAGCTGTCGACGGCACGTCGGTGACCGCCCGGGTCGACCATCTGGACAAGACCAGCAGCCGGGCCGCGGCCGGTGTAGTCCTGCGCAACGACCTCACGGACGACGGCTCCTCCGCCGGATACGCGGCTGTGGTGGTGACCCCGAACAACGGCGTCAGCTTCCAGCGGGACTCCAACGCCGACGGCTACCTCGACCAGCTCACGTCCACCGCCGGCACTGTCAAGGCACCGGTTTGGTTGCGGCTCACCCGCACGGCCACCCAGGTGTCCGCCTACTACTCCACCGACGGCTCCACCTTCACCCAGGTCGGCTCCAAGGTGACCCTGCCGTCCATGGCGACCACCCAGGACGCCGGTGTCATCCACAGCGCCCACAGCACCACCGCCGGCAGCGCGACATTCAGCAACCTGCGCATCGTCACCTCTCCCTACAAGGCATACAGTTCGATTCCGGCCGCCGTCAGCCAAGGCGGCGGAGTGACCTCCCTGACCAGCGCGGGCATCGACGTATGGCGCTCCGGCACGGCATACGACGACGAGTATTCGGCCGCCTACCGGACGGGAGCCGTTGGAACGTCCTCGACCGTCACCGTCCGCGTCGCCAGTCAGGACAGGACCAACAGCTGGGCCAAAGCCGGCCTGATGCTGCGGAACAACATCGCCTCCGCCGGCTCGTCCGCCGGGTACGTCGTCCTCGCCGCCACCCCCGGCAACGGAATCGTCCTGTCGTCGGACTCCAACGGTGACGGCTACCTCGACACCAACACCGTCAGGACCGGAAGCGCCACCGTCGCCCCGGTCTGGCTCCGCCTGGTCAGGAGCGGCACGTCGGTCACCGGCTCCTACTCCGCCGACGGCACCACCTGGAGCACTGTCGGCACTGCGACACTGACCGGGGCGAGCAGCACCCTGGACGCGGGCATGTTCTCCACGGCCCACGCCGGAACCATCGGCACCGCGGCCTTCGGCCAGTTCTCCGTCAGCTGACGAGCGGTTTCGGGTCACGATCTTCGAAACGAGCTCCGTGTGCCGGTGCAGCCTCCGCACCGGCACGCGGAGCGCCGTCATGTCCGGGCCGACCTGCGTGCGGCATGGCGACGCGCAGGTGTGAGGAGAGCAAGTGCGATGGCGGCGGCGGTGAGGGCGAGGAGGGGGTAGCCGGCTGAAGCGACGACGATCCCGGAGGTCATGCCGCCGGTGGCCCCGGCGATCTGGCGGAGCGTCCGCGGCCCCGCCGAAGACCCCACCTCCGACGACCATGAGGGCCTGCGAGCCTCCCGCCGCAAGATCCTCGCCCTCAAGCCCGCCCTGGTCGTCCCCGGCCACGGAGACCCCTTCGTACCCGACGAGAACACCCCCATCTGACCCGCAGAGGCCCCGGGACCGGCTGTGGTGCGCCGTCGGGCCATGCCGCACCCCGTGGCGCGACCACGCAACCGGCACATGACGTGCGACATCCAGCCCGTACATGGGCTGGATGCCGTGCAAGAAGTAGCGCGCCACAAGTCAGTGTCGAGAGCAGGGAACCCGGACTGGTGCCAGACGACGCCCTGGATACGCACGCTGCCCGCCGACCCCCTACACTCACCACCGGTAAGAGTCGCCTCGGCACAACCAATGAGGGCGTGTGACGCCACAGTTTCCGGCCTTCGATGTCATGACGGCGACCTGCCCGTCCCGTACCTCGCTCGCCCGCATTGCCAACAAGTGGACGGCCATGGTGGTCATCGCGCTCAGCCTCGGCCCTATGCGCTTCCGCGACCTGCGCACCAGCGTCGACGGCATCAGCGCCAAGGTCCTCACCGAGACGCTCCGGGACCTGGAACGCGACGGACTCGTCACCCGGCACGTGTACGGCGAGGTCCCGCCCCGGGTCGAGTACGAGTTGACCGCACTGGGACGCACTCTGCACGCCCCGCTTCAGGCACTGGCCCTCTGGGCCCAGGAACACTTCACCGAGGTACTCGCGGCACGCGAGAGCTACGACGCCCGCGAGCGACCGTGACTGGTTACCAACGGTAACGAAGTGTTCAGGCCCAGCCTGCGCCGCATCACCCGGGGCGACAGCATCCCCAGCGCGTTCATCCCGCAGCCCGTCGACCTGTTCAAGCAGGGCGGATCCTGATCGTCGGCAGCGGATCCGTCAGCGCCGAGACGGCCGCCACGGCCCGCGCACCCGGAGTCTGCCGCACGACTTTCGCCCGGGAAGGGTGCTGGCGGCCCACCGCCCCCAGAAGGCGCCCTCGGCCGCCTGGTCGCCGGAGAACAGCCACATCTCGACGATCGGCCACCGGCGACTACAAGAACACCGCTCGGAACCAGCAGAAGCCAGGCGACCGGGCTCGGCGAGCCCACCTCGTAGCTCTCCGCGACGCCCGCGGCGTGGCCCCGATCCCGGATCGGTAAGCGGCCCCGGCGGCCGGGTCAAGGACCGCCGGGGCTCTGCTGCCGCCCGGGCACTCGGGGGGATCGGACTCCGGGCGACAGTCCAGGGGGTGCCGCCCATCATCACGATCCGTAATCAGTTACCTCAAGGTAACCAATGAGGCGTGTGACACACACCACACCCGCCTGGAGTTACGGCGGAAAGATTCACAGGTTGTCGACCCCACGACCGGACGGGTCCTCCTACTCGACAGTTCCCACAAGGCCGTGCACATTTCCTGCTCACCTTCCACCAGTCGAGCACGAAGCCACCCATCGGCCTTTTACATCGCGATACCCAACCCCTGATATAACGAGGTGTCTCAATGCGCTCGGGGGGAATCCGGCGTGAGATCGAAGAAAGAACGACCAATGTCTATAGCTGGACATCCACTCCGCAGAACCATTCTCACCGGGGGGTTGGCAGCCACCGCTGCCGTCCTCTCCGGCTGTTCCTCGAAGACGGAGGCAAAGGAAACAGACAAGGCGGCAAACGCAGCGGCAACGCCCGCCCCGCCGGCTGCGGGTGCCCGCCCGTCTTCCCCGTGGGGTGCGTTCTCACGGCTGATGGACGGCAACAAGCGCTGGCAGGAGGGCGACCTCAGGCATCCCGACCGGGACCCCGAGCGCCGGGAATTCGTGGCCGCGGAGCAGGATCCTTTCGGAGTGATCCTCTCGTGCATCGACTCCCGCGTACCGCCGGAGCTTCTCTTCGACACCGGACTCGGCGATCTGTTCGTTATGCGCACCGGCGGCCAGGTCGTCGACTCGGTGGTCACAGGTTCCGTCGAGTACGGGCCCATGACCTCCGGAACTCCCCTGATCGTCGTCCTCGGCCACCAGCGCTGTGGCGCCGTCAAGGCGTCGTACGAGGCCATGCGTGACGGAAAGAAGCTCCCCGGCAACCTCCAGTCGATCGCCGACGCGCTGCGCCCGGCGTACAAGGAAACCGTCAAGGAGAAGCATGACGACCCGGTGGACGCCATGACCCGAATCCACGTCAAGCAGACCGCTGCCGCCCTGCGGTCCAACAGGGATCTCGGCCCGCTCGTGAAGAAGGGATCCCTGGCGGTGGTCAGCGCCTATTACTCACTCGACTCCGGTCGGGTGGAAGTGCTCACCGGAGCGCCTTCCGCGTGACCTGATTTTCGTTCGACCGACTCCGCCGGGGCTTTCGCACCACGTCGAAAATTCTGCGGAGTCGGTCGATCCGGATTTCTTCCCCACCGAGCTCCCGGATTTGCAATACCTCCACCGGTGAGACGTCGAGTTCACCGATCACAGGCAGGTGTGCTTACCCTGTCCGCACGGACACCACGCTCACGCAGAGCCACCATCGAGCGCTCCGTGACGTCCGCCACCGAACCCAGCGCGGAGATCCCGACCAAGAGATTGCGCAGCCGGTAGTGCTCGGTGATCGGTGAGGTGACACGGTCGAACACCTCAAGCCGCTCGCGAACCGTCTCCTCGGTGTCGTCCTGTCGCTGGTACAGGTCGCCGCCGCACGCATCGCACAGTCCGGGCTCATGCGGCGCGTTGTACGTCACGTGGAAGACGTGGCTGCTGTCGTGCCGGCAGACCCGCCGGCCGGCGATGCGCGTAACAGCCTCCTCGTGGGGCAGAACCAGATTCAGGACCACGTCGAGCGAATGGCCGTCGTCCTTCAGCAGTTGGTCGAGCGCTTCGGCCTGGAAGACATTGCGGGGAAACCCGTCCAGCAGGAAGCCGTGGACGGCGTCCGGCTGTTCCATTCGGGACCTCGCCATGCCGATCGTGATCTCGTCCGGTACCAACTGCCCGGCTCGCATGTACTCCTGCGCCTGCCTGCCCAGCTGCGTGCCCTGACCGATGTTCATCCGGAACAGGTCTCCCGTGGAGATGTGCGGAACGGAGAGGTTCTTGGCCAGGAACGCGGCCTGCGTACCCTTCCCTGCCCCTGGCAGCCCGACCAACACGATGCGCATCAGCGGAGAACTCCTTCATGGTCGTGCGGCAGTTGGCCATGATCAGGCATGTGCGGCCCTGATCTCGTCGGTGAGGGCGGGGACGACGTCGAAGAGGTCGCCGACGACGCCGTAGTCGACGAGGTCGAAGATCGGGGCCTCTGCGTCCTTGTTGACCGCCAC
>NZ_JBIBEP010000036.1:5131-32946 GCF_042955185.1 Streptomyces sp. NPDC012474 | reverse complement strand
CCGGCGAACAGCGGCGTCGCGAACATCAGCAGCATGATCGTGCCGTGCATCGTGAACGCCTGGTTGAACTGCTCGTTCGACATGATCTGCAGACCAGGCCGGGCCAGCTCGGCGCGCATGAACAACGCCATCACACCGCCGATGACGAAGAACGCGAACGACGTGACCAGGTACAGCGTGCCGATCGTCTTGTGGTCCGTCGTCGTCAGCCACTTGACGGGCTTCGCACCCGCAGGCCGTTCTGCCGCGAGCGCGGGTGTGTGAGCGCTGTCCGCTGCATTCCGCGTGGCCATCCTCATGCGTGCGCACCCTTCTGCCTGCTCTGCTCCTGCCCCCGCCACGGGCGCACCAGGAACACCAGGCACAGAGCGGCGCAGATCAGCGAACCGAGCATGGTGGCCGCCATCGGCATGGCGCTTGAGGTGCCGAACGCGCCGACGAGCGGTGAGGCGAGGGCGCCGAACAGGAACTGGATACCGCCGAGCAGCGCGGACGCGGCTCCGGACGCCTCACGCCCGAGCGACTGCCCCAGACTCATGCTGGCCGGGAAGATGCCGCCGATACCGAAGGCGGCGAAGAAGAGGGTGACCCAGGTGCCGGCCAGGCTGCCGCCGACCGTGACCAGGAGGAGCACCTGGACCAGTACAGCGGCCACCGCGATCACCACGGATGCGCTCAGCAGCGTGCCCATCGTCAGTCGCCGCGAGAGCACGCCGAACACCGCACCGGCGAGCAGCATGCCGCACGCGTTCACCGCGAAGACCAGGCTGTAGAGCCCGGCGGAGGTGTCGTACACCTCCTGGAAGACGAAGCTGGAGCCGGCGATGCAGGCGAAGAGCGCGGCTGCGGCGAACGCCAGCGTGAGTGTGCAGCCGAGGAAGGCTCGATGGCCGAGCAGCCGGCCCATGGCGTGGAAGCTGCCGGCCACCCCGCCCTGGTGGCGCCGCTCCGGCGGGAGGGACTCGGGGACCCCCGGCAGGACCGCCAGGAAGAGCAGGGTTCCGAAGATCGCGAGTGCCACGAAGGTGAGACGCCAGCTTCCGACCGACAGCAAGGCGCCGCCGATCACCGGCGCGATGACTGGCGCCACGCTCAGCACCATGGTCAACAGCGAGAAGTAGCGGGGCAGTTCGGGTCCGTGGAAGCGGTCAGTGAGGACCGCGCGGGCCAGCACCATGCCCGCGGCACCCGCGACGCCCTCCAGGAAGCGGGCGGCTATCAGCATCTCGATGGTCGGGGCGAAGGCGCACACCAGCGACAGCACGGCGAACAGCGCGGTGCCGGGGACCAGCAGCCGGCGGCGGCCCAAGCGGTCGCTGAGCGGGCCGATGAGCAGCTGGCCGATGACCAGACCGGCCAGGAAGGAGGTCATGGACAACTGCACGGCGGAGTCGCTCGCGTGCAGCGCGCGGCCCATCTCCGGGAAGCCGGGGACGTACATGTCGGTCGCGAGCGGCGCGATCGCGGTCAGTGCGCCCAGCAGCGCGATCAGCACGCCGGCCCATCGGGGCGTGGTGGTGACGGCCGACGTCTCGGATGCCGGTTCGGAAGTCGTGGTGGGTACCATGGAACGCACAGTAAACTATTTGTCTACCGGTTAACAATTGGCGGTAACAATGACTTCCCCGTCGACCCCCGAGGACTTCCGCGCCATGTGGACGGCAGCACGCCCCGACCTCGATACCTCCCCCATGGACATCGTGGGCCCCATCAAGCGCATCGAGGCCATGCTGACCACCGCCCTGGAGCCGTTGTACGAGGGCGCCCCGCTGACCGCTCCGGAGCTCGACGCCCTCGTACAACTCCGGCATGCCCAGGGTCCGGTGATCGCCCGTCGGCTCGCCGAAACCCTGGGATGCTCCCGCGCGGCCGTCAGCAAGACACTGGCCAAGCTGGAGAAGCGCGGCTTCGTCGAGCGCCGTCCGAGCCCCGCCGACCGGCGCGCCGCACTGGTCACCGTCACACCGGCGGGATGCGACGCGATCGACACGATGTTCCCCCGGCAGCTGGCGACGGAGGCCGAGTTGCTCGAAAGTCTCGGCGCGGAGCGCGAGCGGGTGGTGGAGGCGCTGAATTTGCTGGAGAAGGTCCTTCAGCAGCGGGTGACGAGGCAACGAGCCTGACCCCAGTGGCCGACGGCCAACCGCTCCGCGCGGTATGCCCGGCTCGTCGCCTCGGCGTCAGGCGGCGCCGCGAAGACGTTCGATGTCGTCGAGGACCGCGGCGGCGGCGAGCGGACCTGCCGCACTGCTCCACACGTCTCCGTCGACCACGTCGACGCTGCCCGCCCTCACCGCCCGCAGACGGGCGAAGGCCGGCTGTGCCTTGGCCGCGGCCAGGGCCTTCTCGCCGTCGGTGTTGAGCGTGGTGAGGTAGATGCGGTCGGCGTCGATCTCACCCAGGTTCTCCAGGCTGAGCGGGTCGGTGTGCGGCTTGCCGGCGAAGGCCGCGGCGGGCGAGATCCGGTCGCCGGTCAGCTTCAGCAGACGACTGGGCATCAGCGCGGATGACAGGATCACCGGGCCGGTGGCCATCCAGCGGACGACGACCGCCGTTCCCGTGCCGTCGGCGGAGCGGCCGCCGGCGACGTCCTCGGCACGCTGTTCGATGCCGTCGAGAAGCCGCTCCGCTTCAGCGTGCTTGCCGAGCGCGGCGGCGACGGTGCGGGTCTCGCTCTCCCAGTCGCCAAAGCGAGCGGGCTCAGGCACGACCGTCGGCGCGATCGCCTTGAGCGCGTCGTACTGCTCCCGGGGCGTGCCGGAGGCGGCGAGAATGAGCTCGGGCCGGGCGGCGGCGACGGCTTCCAGGTTGGTCTCCGCGACGGTGCCGACGAGGGCAATGCCCGGCACCTTCCCGGCGAGGTAGGGCGATACGGCATTACCGCCCCGGCTGGACAGCGTCCCCACCGGTTCGACACCCAGGGCAAGGGTGCTGTCCAGCGCCGTGTCCCCCAGCGCGACCACCCGGCGGGGAGCGGCCGGGACCTCGACAGTGCCGTAGGCGGTGCGAACCGACACGGACGACGCCCTCCCGCCCTCCACCGCGGCCGGCCCCGGCGATCCAGTGCTGCATGCGGTGAGCAGGGCAAGGGGGACCGCGGCAACGGCGGCGGCGAACCGGCGACGCGGCAGCGTGGACGACGAAGACGAGGGCAACGGACGGCGCATGGCGACTCCCTGTGAAATATACCTCTGAGGCAGATGTATTGTTAGGGCAACCTAACCACAAAACGTCTCACGGGGCGTGTCAGCCGTCGGAGGTCAGCCAGTGCTCGACGGGAACCAGAGGCGGACCGTCAGCGGCTCCGCCGCGGTGGGCGTCGCCGTGCCGGTCGCCCTGCTCGCTCTGACCGGCCTCGCGTCCCTGCTGATCGGCAGCGGCGAGGTGGGGCCTGTCCGCTCGTGGCGGGAGGTGGCCGGCGGTGCCGGGGATGCTGAGGCGGCGTTCGCCGTGTGGCACCTGCGCTGGCCCCGCACCGTCGTGGCGGTGACCGTCGGCGCGGCGCTGGGCTCGGCCGGGGCGGTGCTCCAGGCGGTCGCACGCAACCCGCTCGCCGAGCCCGGTCTGCTCGGTGTCAGCGCCGGCGCCTCAACGGGCGTCGTGCTGGTGATCGCGCTGGGCGGCAGCGTGGCCACCCTCGGCCCGCACATCGCCGTGATCGGCGCCCTGCTCGGCTGCCTCGCCGCGGTCGGAGCGGCGCGGCTGCGGGGCGTCGGCGACGATCCGCTGCGGCTCGTCCTGGCCGGTGCCGCACTCAGCGGACTGCTGGGATCCCTGACCTCCGTGCTGCTGCTCGTCGATCGGCGTACCGCCGACGAGGTGCGGTTCTGGACGGTGGGAGGCGTCGCCGGGCACGACGTCGGCGATCTGGCCGAGGTGACACCCGCCCTGCTGCTCGGTGGGCTGCTCGTGCTGCTCGTGGCGCGCCCGCTCGCCGCCCTGGCACTCGGCGAGCAGGCGGCCGCCTCACTGGGGCACCGGCCGGGCCGCACCCGCCTCACTGCCATCGTCGCCGTGGCACTGCTCGTGGGCGGCGCCACCGCGGTCGCCGGACCGATCGGCTTCGTCGGTCTCGTGGTGCCCTTCGCGGCACGGGCGCTGGTCGGTCCCGACCTGCGCCGGGTGCTTCTACCGTCGCTCCTGCTGGGGCCGGTCGTCGTGCTGGCCGCCGATGTCGCCGCACGACTGCTGGTACGCCCCTACGAGATGCCCCTCGGCGTGGTCACCGCTGTGATCGGCGCCCCCGTACTCGTCGCCGTGGTGCGCTCCCGACGGGTGCCGGCGCTGTGACCGCGACCGCCGCCCCGTCCCCGGAGGCACCCCGAGGCACCCTGCTGCTGCGTGTCGGCGGTGCGTCAGCACTGCTGAATCTGCGGGCTGTTGCCGGGATCGCCGTACTCGCCGTTGCACTGTTCCTCGCCGTCACCACCGCCCTCGCTGTCGGCACCGTGCCCATGGGGCCGCTGCGCTCGCTGCCCGCTCTGGCGGGCACCGGTGACCCGGCCGACGTACTCGTCGTCCAACGGCTGCGGGCGCCACGGCTGGTCGCCGGACTGCTCGTCGGCGCCGCCCTCGGCGTCTCCGGCTGCCTGATGCAGACCCTTGCGCGCAACCGGCTCGCCACCCCGGGCACCGTGGGCATCGACGACGGCGCCACCGCCTTCGCGGTCGCCTCCGTCGTAGGAGCGTCCACCTCCCTCGCCCCCTCCGCGATGGCCCTCGCCGGAGCCGCCACCGCCGCGGCACTGACCCTCGGCCTCGCGGGCGGAGCGGGCACCTCCGGCTACCGCTTCGTCGTCGTGGGACTCGGCGTGGGCGCGGTGCTCGGCTCGATCACCAGCCTCCTGCTGGTTCGCGCACCGATCGACGCCGCGAACGCCGCGTTCCCCTGGGCGGTGGGCACACTCAACGCACGGCCCACCACAGCCGTGGCCTTGCTCGGTCTCGGCCTCGCGGCATGTCTGCCGCTCGCGCTGCTGGTCGGACGACGACTGAGCGTGCTGCTCCTGACCGACAAAGTGGCTGCCGGTCTCGGCGTGCGGGTACGCGCGGTACGGCTCGCCGCCCTCGCGCTCGCCGTCGTGTGCGCCGGCCTCGCGGTCGCCGTCGGGGGGCCGCTCGGCATGGTCGCCCTGCTCGCTCCCGAGGCCGCCCGCCGCGTCTGCGGCCCGCACGGCGTTCCCGTGCTCGGCAGCGCACTGGCGGGAGCGGCGCTCGTCCTCCTCGCCGACACCGCCGGACGCACCGTCACCGCGCCCGTCGAGGTACCGGCGGGGCTCGTCACCGCAGTCGTCGGCGGCCCGTACCTGATCTGGCTCCTGCTCAGCTCACGCCCACGGAGGCTGCCATGACCCGCCCCACCACCGCCCCGCCGACGGAGGCCGCCCCTCCCCCGCCGACGGAGGACGCGGCCGTTCCATCAGCCGTACTCCGCGCCGACGACCTCACGCTCGCGCACGGGCAGTCGATCGCCGTGGACACCGTGCGGCTCGCTCCCCCACCGGGCCGCCTGACCGCCGTGGTCGGCCCGAACGGCTGCGGAAAGAGCACACTCCTGGCGGGGCTGAGCCGACTGCACCGCCCCAAGAGCGGCAGCGTCCTGCTCGACGGCCGGATCCTGGCCCGGCTGCCCGTCCGGGAGGCCGCCCGCCGCATCGGCCTGCTCCCCCAGTCCGCCCAGGCTCCGGACGGACTGACCGTCGCCGACCTGGTCCGCTTCGGCCGGCAGCCACACCAGGGTCTGCTGCGGCAATGGTCCGTACGGGACCAGCGGGCCGTGGACCGGGCGCTGGCCGCGACCGGCATGGCGGCGCTGGCCGACCGTCCCCTGGAAACCCTGTCGGGCGGACAGCGGCAGCGCGCCTGGATCGCCATGACGGTGGCTCAGGAGACGCCGGTACTGCTGCTGGACGAGCCGACGTCCGCGCTCGACCTCGGCCACCAGCTCGAAGTCTTCGAACTGCTACGGGAACTGACCACCGTCGGCCGCACGGTCGTGGTCGTCGTGCACGACCTCGTCCTGGCCTGCCGTTACGCGGATCACCTCGTCGCGATGCAGGCCGGCCGGGTGGTCGCCGAAGGCACCCCGCACGAGACCGTCACGCCCGAGCTGATCCGCCGTCTCTACGGCGTGGAGGCAGTCGTGCTGCGCGACCCCGAGACCGACTGCCCTTTGGTCGTCCCCCGAGGGCTCGCCCGATGAGCGGTGTCACCCCGGTCGGCATCCTCGCCCTCTGCCTCCCGGTCGGCCTCCTCGAGGGCGTCCAGCAGTCGGCGTAGTGCGGGCATCGCCCGGTCAAGCGCCCGGCGGTCGGCCTCGTCCAGGCTCAGCAGCGCCGCCGACAGCACCTCGTCACCGGCCGCGACCCAGGCCGCGAGACGGTCCACCGCCTCCTCGGTCAGGTACAGCCGCGCGGCCCTTCGGTCCGAACGGTCACGGTCCCGCCTCAGCAGCCCCGCACGGACCAGCTCGCCCACGATGGTCGACACCGTGTTCGACACCAACTGGAGCCGCTCGGCCACGGCTCGCGGCCCGATTCCCGGATGCGCCTCCACCGTGCGCAACACCTCGATCTGCGCATCGGGCAGCCGCTCCGCCGACGCCTGCCGGCGCACGGCCCTGCGCGCGACCCGCGACACGGCCCCGAGCAACGGCAGTTGCCGTACCAGCCCGGGCACCTCCGCATGCTCCCGCTCCGGACCGGTCACCGGACCACCGAACGGCCAGGTCTCGACGCAGCGGCATCAGGGCACCCACGGACAGGAAGAACGAGATGACAACGCACGAGACGACTGTACGGTCCCACGCCGACGTGCCCGCAGCGCGGGGCGAGCGGTGGCGCTCGACTCTGCTCGGTTCACCTCTTCGTCGAGTGCAGATGGTGGCTGAGATAGCGGGCGGTGACGCTGTGCGGATCATGTGCAAGGCCGTCGGGTGTTCCGGTGGCGACGATGGTGCCGCCGGCGGTGCCGCCTCCGGGGCCCATGTCGATGACGTAGTCGGCGTTGGCGATCATGTCCAGGTCGTGTTCGATGACGATGACGGTGGCGCCGTTGTCGCCCAGTCGCTGGAGGACGTCCAGGAGCGTGCGGATGTCGAGGGGGTGGAGCCCGACGCTGGGTTCGTCCAGCACGAAGAGGGTGTCGGACTGGTTCCGGGTCAGCTCGGTGGCGAGCTTCAGCCGCTGCGCTTCGCCGCCGGAGAGGGCCGGGGTGTCTTCGCCGAGGGTGAGATATCCGAGTCCGAGGTCGATGAGGGCTTGGAGCCGGGTTCTCACGCGGCGGATGTCTGCGACCTGCTCGATCGCCTGCCGGACGGTGAGGGAAAGCAGATCGGGCAAGGAGATGCCATCGTCCGGGTTTCCGGAACCCCGGCGGAGGATGTCGGCGGCTGCGGGGGCGTACCGGGTGCCGTCACACTCGGGGCAGGGGATGTCGACGTCGGGCAGGAACTGAACATCGAGGGAGACCTGGCCGGTACCTTCACAACGGGGGCAGCGCAGGGAGCCTGTGTTGTAGGAGAAGTCCGCGGCGGTGAGCCCCCGCTGCTCGGCCGCATCGGTGGCGGCGTAGGCGCGGCGCAGATCGTCGAGGATGCCGCTGTAAGTGGCGACGGTGGAGCGGACGTTGACGCCGATGGGGGTGGCGTCGACCGTGTTCACCCGGGTGATCGCCTGCGCGTCCACCGCGGCCACATGGTCGGGCAGCGCTCTGCCCGCGGCTTTCGCCTGGAGAGCGGGAATCAGGCTTTCGAGGATCAGTGTGGTCTTTCCCGATCCGGACACACCGGTCACGGCGGTCAGGCGGCCCCGGGGGATGTCGACGTCCAGGGCGTGCACGGTGTGCAGGGGTCGGGTGGTCAGGTGGATGCGGCCTTGGTCGAACATCTCGTCGCGGTCGGCCCGTTGCCGGACGAGGACGGGTTCGCTGCCGGTGAGGAACCCACCGATCAGGGAGTCGGGGTCCTTGCCGAGCGTGGTGACGTCGCCGGTGGCCAGGACGGTCCCGCCTTCGGTGCCGGAGCCGGGGCCGATCTCGATGAGCCAGTCGGCTTCGCGCAGGACCTGGACGTCATGGTCGACGAGGACCACGGAGTTGCCGTCGCGGAGCAGGTCGCGCATGACGCCCAGCAGGCCGTCCACGTTCGAAGGGTGCAGGCCGATGGAGGGTTCGTCGAGGACGTAGAGCACGCCGGTGGTCTGGTTGCGTACGGCGCGGGCCAGTTGGACGCGTTGCCGCTCACCGGTCGACAGGGTGGAGCTCGCCCGGTCCAAGGCCAGGTAGCCGAGGCCGAGTTCGACCAGGCGGCGGGCCGTCTCCAGCAGAGTGGCGACGATGTTCCGTGCCATCGGGCGCATCTCGGACGGAAGGGCGTCCGAGAGGGGCGGGGCCCAGGCGATGAGTTCGTCGAGCGTCTTCGCGGTGGCTTCGGCGAGGTTGACGCCGTCGACGAGGGTGGCGCGGGCCTGCTCGCTGAGCCGAGTGCCGTGGCAGCCCGGACATGTCTGGGCGCTGATGAACCTGTTCACACGGTTCAGGCCGCGTTCCGTGGTGGCCTTGTTCAGGGCTTCCTCGACGGCCCGGCGGGCGTTGCGGTAGGTGAAGTCGAGCTCGAAGAACTTGCCGTTCTTGGACCGGACACTGATGTGCCGCTGCTCCGCGGGGCCGTGCATGACGATGTCTCGCTCGCGGGCGGTCAGTTCCGAGTACGGCACGTCGGTGCGGACCCCGAACTCGGCGACGACCTGCGGCATCACCGTCAGCCCGAACATCGACCACGGGGCCACCGCCCCCTCGGTGATGGTGCGTTGTGGATCGGGGACGAGAGCCGCTTCGTCGACTTCCCGGACCGTGCCGGTACCGGTGCACTGCGGGCATGCGCCGTCCGAGTTGAAGGCCAGCGACTCCGCGCCCGGCGGGTAGAACGTCACCTCGCACACCGGGCAGGTCAGGTCCAGTCCCGCGGCGACGTCGATCGTCGGGTCCTGCCGGTGGCCGTTGGGGCACAGGTGTGATCCCAGCCGGGAGAACAGCAGGCGCAGCACGTTGAGCAGCTCGGTCGACGTGCCGAAAGTGCTGCGCACCCCGGGCACCGAGGGCCGCTGCCGCAAGGCGAGGGCGGCGGGCACGTGCTCCACGCTGTCCACCGACGCACGCGGTGCCTGCGCCATGCGTCGGCGGGTGTACGTGGACAGCGCCTCGATGTAGCGCCGTGAACCCTCGGCGTACAGCACCCCCATCGCCAGCGACGACTTTCCGGAGCCGGACACCCCTGCCACCGCGACGAGTTGGCGCAACGGCACCGTCACGTCCACGTTCTGCAGGTTGTGGACCTTCGCCCCGTGCACCTGGATGGACAGCGGCGGATCCGCCGCGCCCCCACCTCGTGCGCCCCGTACCTCGTCGTGCGCCATCGCGCTTCTCCCTCCTGAGCGTGTCGTCCGAGGGTCTTCGGCCTCCGGAACAGCCGAGTGCTCGCAGCGCCCACCGGATCAGCGTACACGGAATATAAATCTCAGGAAGTTACTTCCTTGGAAGCGAAACGTGGGCGCACGCCAGTCACAGCCTTCCCCGTCGGGGCCGAGAGGGGAGGGTTCGATGAGTACCCCGCTGCGGGGGGCCCGCAGCGTGCTCAGTGTCGCGGCAAACTGGGCCAAGGACTGCTGGGAGGCGACCGTACCGACCTGTCTCTGCAAGGCGAATCCACTGTCCGGTCATAAGCGAGGCCGGCCCGCTCACCGCCGCTCTGCCCCCTCGGCCAGGCCCGAGGGGGCAGCCTCCGGGGTGGGCACCGAATCGGCCCAGGTCGCCATGGCATCGAGAACGTCGCGCAGCCCCTCACCGAGGGGGGTGAGGCGGTACTCGACGCGCGGCGGGATCTCCGCGTATGTCGTGCGGATGACCATGGCGTGGGTCTCGAACTGGCGCAGCCGACTGGTCAGGGTGTGGGGGCTGATGCCGGGCAGGGCCTGGCGCAGTTCGGTGAAGCGGTGAGGGCCTTTGAGGAGCTCTCGCACGATGAGGGTGGCCCACGGGCCGTTGAGGAGGGTGAGGAACCGGGCCACACCGCACTCGGGAAGGCAGGGATTGGTCACCTTTTTGAGAGTAGCCCATTAGTGCAGTTGATGTAACTGATGCACCGTGTGCACTAATGGCTCGCATGACCTACGTGATCCATGGCGCCACCGGCGCCCAGGGTGCCCCTGTCGTTACCGCTCTCACAGCCGCGGGCAAGTCCGTGACCGCGCTGACCCGCAACCCGGACGCAGTCGTGGACGGCGCGCGCGTCGTGGCCGCGAGCTACTCTTCGGCCGCCGACCTGACCGATGTCTACCGCGGCGCCGACGGGGTGTTCGTCCACCTGCCGGTGGGCGCGGAGGAGGATCGTCTGGCCTTCGCGAACAACATCCTCACCGCCGTCCGTTCGGCCCGCCCGGGCCGCGTGGTGTTCTCCACCAGCGGTTCCCCGACCGACCCGGCGATCGGTGGTGCCGCCGCGACGCTGGCCGCCGGCCTGGCGGACAGCGGGATGTCCCATGCGGTGACCGCCCCCGAGCTGTACCTGGAGAACCTCCTCATGCCGTACGTCATCGATTCGGTCCGGGAGCGCGGCGTACTGCCCTACCCGATCCGGGCCGACTTCCCCGTCTCCTGGGCATCGCACCTGGACATCGCCGATGTCGCCGTGGCCCTGTTCGAGCGCCCGGACGTCACCGGAGTGGTCGGGGTCGGGCAGTACCCGGCGATCACCGGTCCCGACCTGGCCGAGGCCTTCGCCGCCCGGTTCGGACGGGATGTGGTCTTCGAACCGCTCAGCCCTGACGAGTTCCGTACGTCGGTCGCGCCTTTGATCGGCGAAGGTCCCGCAGCCGTCGTCGCGGAGGCGTACCGGGCCATGAGCGCGATGCCGGGCCGCTCGATCGCGCCGGAGACCTCCGCCCAGAAGCTGCTGGACATCACGACCCGGACCACGACGCAGTGGCTGGCGGCCATGGGTCTGTGACAGGCGGGAAGACACCCGTCACCGCACGAGCGCCGATCTGACATCAGCCGATCTGTCACAGTGCTTGGAGGACTTGCCTCCAAGCACTGTCGGCATTTCCGCGACCCCGTGCGGACGGCTCGTGCATCGCTTTCCATCCCGCCCGACCAGCGGAGAAGCGGTTCTCCATCAGCACAGCGCAGGTGCCGGCCGCCGTCCTGCGGAGCCGGCCGGCACCAAGGCAGGCGCGCGCTGGACCGAGCCGAGCTGTCGCCCGCCCGAGCGGGTGCTGCGAGGGCCGACTCCGTACGCCTTCGTCCTGCTCCAGGGCCGCGCCGAGACCTCCGAGGGCCCCGAGACGCTGCGGCGGGCCGGGCGGCTCGGCGCCCGTTACATGGACAGGGACCGCGCCGAAGAGTACGCCGCCCGCAACGGCGGCCTCCAGGCCCTGTCTCCATTGAGCCGTACGTCCATTACGCCGACTCCTGAGGAGCGCTCACCGCACGCCCCGCCGCCCGGAGCGCGCTCAGCGTGTCGGCGAACCTCTCCAGATCCCTCTCAGCGATCACGGAACCGATCCGTGTCTCGAGCTCGGCCTCGAAGATCTCCGTGGCCCTGTCCACCAAGCGACGTCCTGCGGGCGTGAGCTCGACGAGCGACGAGCGCCGATCGTTCGGATTGGCGCGCCGCCGGCAGTAACCGGCGGCCTCGATGCGGTCGACCACCTTGCTTGTGCCGCCGACCGTGATACCGAACTCGTCCGCCATGTCCTGGACGCGGCACTGCGAGCGCTGCGCGAGCAGCCGCATCACCTCGAACCAGGTGAGCTGGAGGTCGCATTCGGCGCGCAGCCGCGCGTCGACGGCATTCCACAGCTCGATTTCGAACCGGACCAAGTCCTGGTACACCAGCTTCAGATCAACCATGACTCATCTTCCACAGAACATTCTTCCAATGAATTGGATATGGTATCCGTGGACCGACGTGGCTGTGTGGTGGCTGGTTCCTGCTGCCGCCGAGGTGTGAAGGGTCCGCGCGTGGGTGAGCATCAGCATCCGCTGGAGTTCTCTCCGAGGCCGAGATCGGCGAGCTGGTGCGTGGAAGTTGCTCGACACCACCGCCGGCCCAGCCGGGCCCCCGCCCGCACCGCGATCTTCGACTGGCCGAGGGGCCGTCCAGCAACGCGGTGAAAGCACCAGCGCCCCTGCCCTCCTCGGCCGGGACATAGGTGACGCCGCCGCGTCGGCGGGTGTCGACGCCGGCTGGGTCGGGACCGAACCGGGCTTCGCACGGTCCCGGCGCGCGCCGGGACCGGCTACGCGTCCACCACCACGACGATGTCGAGAGTCCTGGGCCCGTGCACGCCCTCGACACGGTCCAGTTCGATGTCGCTGGTGGCCGAGGGGCCCGAGACCAGAGTCAGCGGCCGGTACGGATCGAGCAAGCGCAGTGCCTCAGGCACGTCGGGAGCGATCTGGTCCGCCCGCACGACGCAGATGTGCTGGTCCGGAAGCAGGGTCAGGACTCGCCGCCCCTGACCCGGACCGTGATCCAGGATCACGGTGCCGGTGACGGCGATGGCGGTGGCGACGGTGGTGATCACGGCATCCGCCTCGTCGAGTTGTCCGATGCTCAACGGTGGGACATCCGCCAGCAGCGACCAGGATCCCTCCGGGACCAGGCCCTCGGGAAAACCGGGCGGCACCACCAACGACCGTGCTCCGGTGCGAGCCAGCGCGCGGCCCACGGCCTCCGCGACATCGGCCGGCGGAACACGGACCACCGTGGCGCGGTACTCGGCGGCACGGCCGGCGAACATCCCGACGACGTCCGGTCCCGCGTGGTCGGCGCGGCGACCGTGCGAAAGAGGTGTGGCGTCGGGGCTTTCGGAACCGGGAACGCCGGACAGCGCTCCCCGAATCGCATCCAGAACGGTCTCGCGGCCGTTCATCGTCATCGCTTCCCCTCCGCCTTCGTACGGATGTCGTCGCTCGTGGGCGTTCTCGTACGGCGCCACCAGGCACGCAGGGACTCGCGGGCCGGAGCCGGGGTGTCCCGAGTGGCGGACCAGCGGGCGAACGGACCGGGCAGGACACCGATCCGGCCGTCACGGGCCACCAGCCGGGACATCCCGGCGGCCAGCCGCTGTACGGCGGCCAGCCGCCGCGGTGAGCCCAGAACGGCACTCAGAGCCTTCATGACGAGTGCCTCGGGGGTGGGGAACAGCCGGTCCCGGCGTTCGGCCTCCACAGCCTCGGCGCGCAGATGGACCAGCACCTCAGGGATGTTGATCTTCACGGGGCAGGCGTCGTAGCAGGCGCCGCACAGGGTCGAGGCGAAAGGAAGCGAGGCCGCGTGCTCGACGCCGACGAGTTGCGGGGTCAGGACGGCGCCGATCGGACCGGGGTAGACGGAACCGTAGGCGTGGCCCCCCGTGCGCTCGTAGACAGGGCAGACATTGAGGCACGCCGAGCAGCGGATGCAGGCGAGGGCCTGGCGGCCCACCTCGTCGGCGAGAGTGGCGGTGCGGCCGTTGTCGAGCAGCACCAGGTGGAAGTTCCGGGGGCCGTCGCCCTCGGTGACGCCGGTCCACAGCGAGGTGTACGGGTTCATCCGCTCGCCGGTCGACGAGCGGGGCAGGAGCTGGAGGAACACGTCCAGGTCGGCGAAGGACGGCAGGACCTTCTCGATGCCCATGACGGTGATCAGGGTCTCCGGCAGGGTGAGGCACATCCGCCCGTTGCCCTCCGACTCCACGACCACGACCGTTCCGGTGTCGGCTGTCGCGAAGTTGGCGCCGGAGACGGCGACCTTGGCCCGCAGGAACCTCTCCCGCAGGTGGAGTCGGGCTGCCTCGGCGAGGTCGCGGGGCTCGGCGGTGAGGCCTTCGGGAGCCGGCGCGCCCCACTCACCCATCTCCCGCTGGAAGATCTCCCGGATCTCGAAGCGATTGCGGTGGATGGCGGGTACCAGGATGTGGGACGGCCGGTCGCCGCCGAGTTGCACGATGAGTTCGGCGAGATCGGTCTCGTAGGCGCGGATGCCCGCGTCCGCGAGCGCCTCGTTGAGGCCGATCTCCTGGGTGGCCATCGACTTGACCTTGACGACCTCGCTCTCGCCGGTCGCCTCCACCAGACGGGTGACGATGCGGTTGGCCTCGGCGGCGTCCGCCGCCCAGTGCACGACTCCGCCCGCGGCCGTGACCGCCTTCTCCAGCCGCAGCAGATGGTGGTCGAGGTGGCGCAGGGTGTGGTGTTTGATCGTTGCGGCCGTCTCCCGCAGTTCCTCCCAGTCCTCCAGTTCGGCGGCGACCGCCAGCCGTCTGTCCCGGATGGTGCCGGTCGCGCGGCGCAGGTTCGCCCGCAGCTGGGGGTCGGCGAGTGCGGTGCGCGCCGCCTCGGGGAAGGCCGGTGTGCCCAGCCATACGACATTGTCAGCACCGCTCATCGCACGTCACCTTCCGTGGAGGCCAGGATCTCGGCCAGGTGCATCGTGCCGACGCCGGTACGGAGCCGGGACAGGCCGCCGCCGATGTGGGTGAGGCAGGAGTTGTCGCCCGCGCACAGGAACTGGGCGCCGGTGTTCTGCACATGGCGCATCTTGTCGGCGAGCATGGCGTTGGACACGTCGGCGTTCTTCAGCGCGAAGGTGCCGCCGAAGCCGCAACAGGACTCGGCCTCGGCAAGTTCGACGAGGTCGATGCCCTTCACCGCGCGCAGCAGTCTGAGCGGCCGGTCGCCGACGCGGAGCATGCGCAGCGAGTGGCAGGTGGGATGGTAGGTGACGCGGTGGGGGAAGTGCGCGCCCACGTCGGTGACGCCGAGGATGTCGATGAGGAGTTCCGACAGCTCGTACACCGTCGTCACCACCTGCTCGACCGACTCGGCGAGGGCGCTGTCGCCGTACTGGGCTGCCACGACGCGGTGGTGGTCGCGCACCATGCCCGCGCAGGACCCGGAGGGGGCGACGACGGCGTCGTAGCCCGCGAAGGTCTCGGCGAACCGGCGGACCATGGGCAGGGTCTCGGGGCGGTAGCCGGTGTTGAAGTGCATCTGACCGCAGCAGGTCTGCCCGGGCGGGAACTCCACGGTGTGTCCGAGGCGTTCCAGCAGTGTGGTCACGGCGCGACCGGTGCGGGGAAACATCGTGTCGTTGAAGCAGGTGATGAAGAGGGCTATGCGCATGGGGTTTCCTGAGGCGGGGCCGGCCGTGGGGTGACGGACAGGTCGTAGGTCCGCACGGCCGTGCCGGTGAAGACGTCGTGACGCTCGGCCGGGCCGAGACCGGCCGTCAGCTCGTGTGTGACGGCCATCACTTCGGCGTACGTGGTGGTGAGCCGGCATACGGGCCAGTCGGAGCCGAACACCAGCCGCCCGTCGATCCGGTCCCGGCCGCGGACGGACAGGTCCCACACATGGTGGTGGGTGTCCACGAAGCCGGGCCCGGTCTCCGCTGCGGTCACAGTTCCCACACCACCGGCAGCGAGGCGTCCGCGCCCTCGGCGGAATAGTCGTGGACGACGTCGAGCAGGTCGGCCATCCGGGCCTGCCAGGCGATGTTGACGGGCAGCTTGTCGAGTTCGGCGATCATTGCCCGGTAGTCCTCGACCTCCAGCAGGTGGAACAGGTCCGTGCCGCTGCGCCAGATGGTCCATTCCCTCGCCCCCGCGGCGCGGATGGCGGCGGTGAGTTCCTCGGGCACCTCCCGGTGCGCGGCCTCGTACTCCTCGATGCGGTCGGCGCGGACCTTGGTGTGCAGGGCGACCTTCATGACGGCTCCTTCGACGGCATGGCTTCCCCGCTCGGCGCGGCCGCGGGGACAGGGGTGTCCGGATCCAGCAGGCCCTCGGCGCGCAGCTCGTCCCACAGGGTGTCCGGAATCGGGCGCCGCAGTTGCTCCACCGTGTCGCGTACCTCCTGGGGGGAGCGCGCCCCGGTCAGGACGCTCGCGACCGCGGAATGGCCGAACGGGAAGCGCAGCGCGGCGGCACGCAGCGGCACGCCGTGGCGTTCGCAGACCGCGAGGAGCCGTAGCGCCCGGTCGAGGACCGGCTGCGAAGCGGGTGCGTAGTCGTATGTGGCTCCGGGGCGGGGGGCCGTCAGCAGCCCGGAGTTGAACACCCCGCCGATGACGACACTCCGGTCACGAGCGGCTGCCTCCGGGAGCAGCTCGGCGAGCGAGTCCTGTTCCAGGAGGGTGTAGCGGCCGGCCAGCAGCACCACGTCGATGTCTGTCTCACGCAGGAACCTGGCGGGCAGGGCGGACTGGTTCATGCCGACGCCGATCGCTCCGACCACGCCTTCGGCGCGCAGTCGCTCCAGCGCCGGGTACGCCTCGTGCAACGCCTGGTCGGCGTGGTCGTCGGGGTCGTGCAGCAGGGCCACGTCGACGCGGTCGAGGCCGAGACGTTCCAGGCTGGCCTCCAGGGAGCGCAGCACTCCGTCGGCGCTGAAGTCCCAGACCCTACGGTGGCCGGCGGGGACGGCGAAGCCGTGGGCGAGGTCGTCGCCGGCGCCGCCCTCCGGGTCCGGGACGAGAAGCCGGCCCACCTTGGTGGAGAGGGTGTAGGTGTCACGGGGGCGGTCGCGCAGCGCGGCGCCGAGCCGCCGTTCCGACAGGCCGAGACCGTAGTGGGGCGCGGTGTCGAAGGTGCGGACACCGGCGTCCCAGGCCGCCTCCACGATGGCGTGGGCGGCCTCGTCGGTGACAGGGTGGAAGAGGTTGCCGAGGGCGGCACAGCCCAGCGCCAGTGCCGAGACCGGTACCGCGCTGCCGCCGAGCGTGGTGGTCCTCACGACCGGTCCACCGGGCGCAGCCGCAGTCCCTGCATGCCGCCGTCCACCGCGAGCGCGGTGCCGGTGACGGACGCCGCGGCCGGACTGGCCAGGTAGACGATGGCGGCGGCGACCTCGTCGGCGGTGACCAGGCGTCCCAGGGGCTGGCGGGCGTTGAGGGCCGCGCGCTCCGCCTCGGGATCGTCGACCGCGTCCAGCAGCCGGGAGACCCATGGTGTGTCGGCGGTGCCGGGGTTGACGCAGTTGACGCGGATGCCCTCGCGGACGTGGTCGGCGGCCATGGCGAGGGTCAGCGAGAGGACGGCGCCCTTGCTGGCGGAGTACAGGGCGCGCTGCGGCAGTCCGGCGGTGGCGGCGATGGAGCACGTGTTGACCACGGCCGCGGTGCCCGGACGGGCAGTGGCAGCGCGGCGCAGGTGGGGCAGGGCGGCGCGCGTGGTGCGCACCATGCCGAGGACGTTGACGTCCAGGACCCGGTGCCACTCTTCGTCCGGGTTGTCCTCGACGGTGCCCACCGCGCCGATGCCGGCGTTGTTCACGAGGATGTCCAGCCCGCCGAGCCGCTCAGCGGCCAGATCCACGGCGGCGCGCACGCTGACGCCGTCGCTGACGTCGGCCTGGAGGCCGAGCAGCGGTTCGCTGACGCCGCCCGGATCGAGGTCGAGCACGGCGACCGCCGCGCCCTGCGCGGCCAGTGCGCGGGCCGCGGCGAGTCCGATGCCGGACGCGCCCCCGGTGACGACGGCCCTGAACCCTGTCAGACCGGTCATGCCGCCTCCTCCCGTCCGGCGAGGTCGGCCGCCCAGAAGGTGCCGTCCGGGTAACGGTATGCGGCGAGGGACCCGGGGTGCATGGTGGCGGAGAAACCCGGGGTCAGCGGCGCGGTGTAGTGACCGTCGCGTATCACCACGGGCGCGGTGAAGTGCTCGTGGAGGTGGTCGACGAACTCGATGACGCGGTTCTCGGTCGTGCCGGACAGCGCCAGGTAGTCGAACATCGACAGATGTTGCACCAGTTCGCACAGGCCTACTCCGCCGGCGTGCGGGCACACCGGCACCTTGAACTTCGCGGCGAGCAGGAGGATCGCGAGGTTCTCGTTGACGCCGCCGACACGTGCCGCGTCGATCTGCAGGACGTCGATGGCGCCGACCTGGAGGAGCTGCTTGAAGACGATGCGGTTCTGGACGTGTTCGCCGGTGGCGACCTTCACCGGGGCGACGCCCCGGCGGACGGCGGCGTGGCCGAGGACGTCGTCGGGGCTGGTGGGTTCCTCGATCCAGTACGGATCGAACTCGGCGAGCGCGTTGGTCCACTCGACCGCCTCGTCGATGTTCCAGCGCTGGTTGGCGTCGATGGCGATGCGGATGTCCTCACCGACGGCGGCGCGGGCGGTGCGCATACGGCGGACGTCGTCGTCGAGGTCGGCGCCGACCTTGAGCTTGATCTGGGTGAAGCCGTCGGCGACGGCCTGCTTGGCGAGCAGGGTGAGTTTCTCGTCGGAGTAGCCGAGCCAGCCCGGTGAGGTGGTGTAGCCGGGGTAGCCGCGCTCCAGCAGGTCGGCCTCGCGCTCCGCGAGCCCGGTGCGACCCTCGTGCAGCAGGCGGAGGGCGTCCTCGGGGGTGAGGGCGTCGGTGATGTAGCGGAAGTCGACCTGGGAGACCAGCCACTCGGGGTCGGCGTGGGCGAGCAGCCGCCACAGGGGCTGCCCGGCGCGCTTGGCGGTCAGGTCCCACACGGCGTTGATGACGGCGCCGATGGCCATGTGCATCACGCCCTTCTCGGGGCCGAGCCAGCGCAGCTGGCTGTCCCCGATCAGGTCGCGGTTGACCGAGCCCGGGTCGGCGCACAGCTCCTCCACCGAGCGGCCCACGAGGTGGGGCCGCAGGGCTCCGATGGCGGCGACCTGGACGTCGTTGCCGCGGCCGATGGTGAAGGTGAAGCCGTGGCCCTCGTGTCCGTCGCCGGCGTCGGTGCGCAGCACGACATAGGCGGCGGAGTAGTCGGGATCCGGGTTCATGGCGTCCGACCCGTCCAGTTCCCGCGAGGTGGCGAACCGGATGTCATAGGTGTCGACCGCTGTGATCCGGGCGGGGGTTGTAGTCACGGTGGTGCTGCCTTTCACGCTTGGGCGAAGGTCTGGCGCTGGCTGCCGAGGCCGTCGACACGGAGTTCGACGGTGTTGCCGGGGCGGAGGTACGGGGTGCCGGGCAGGCCCAGGGCGACGCCCGCGGGTGTACCGGTGTTGATCACGTCACCGGGCTCGAGGACCATGTGCCGGCTGAGGTACGACACGATGTGGTCGACCGGGAAGATCATGTCGCGGGTGTGGCCGTCCTGCCGCTTCACACCGTTGACGCTCAGGTGCAGGCCGAGGTTCTGTGGGTCACCGACCTCGTCGGCGGTGACCAGCCAGGGGCCGAGCGGGTTGAAGGTCTCGCAGGACTTGCCCAGGTCCCACTGGGAGGAGTACTCCAGCTGGAATTCACGCTCGGAGACGTCATGGCTGACCGCATAGCCCGCGATCACGGCCCGCGCGGCGTCGGGGCCGTCGAGGTAGCGGGCCCGTCGTCCGATGACGACCGCCAGCTCGACCTCCCAGTCGGTCTTGACCGAGCCCCGCGGGATCAGCACCTCGTCGTAGGGGCCCACGACCGTGCCCGGGTCCTTCATGAAGACCACCGGGCGGGGCGGGATCGCGGCACCGGTCTCGGCGGCGTGGTCGCGGTAGTTCAGCCCGACACAGATGATCTTGCCGGGGCGGGCGACGGGGGCACCGATCCGCAGGCCGTCGGCGTCGAGCTCTGGCAGTCCGCCCTCCGTGACGGCCGCGCGGGCCCGCTCCACTCCCCCGGAGGCGAGGAAGTCGCCGTCGATTTCCGAGGCCACCGAGGACAGGTCCAGCAGCCGGCCGTCGTCGGTGCGGACCGCGGGTCGCTCCTCGCCGGGGGCACCGACTCGTAGCAGTTTCACTGGGGCTCTCCCTTGCCGTGCGCGTTTCGTCTGAGTTGTGGTCGGCCCCGGAGCTGGGCCGCCTGCGGTGCGCCGGGCCGAGACTGCAGACGGGCTTCCCTCAGCCGCCCCTGAAGTCATCGGATGAATGGCGGCACAGCGAGACTAGATGCGGAGTTCGCACCTGGCAATGGATTCCTCGGATGTATTGCCCATCGCCCTTACCGGCCAAGGGCGCACGGAGGTAACTCTCCCCTGGTCGGGCGTAACCATGGTGTCTGCATGGGATCTGCCATCCGATGAATCGGAGGAGGGGCCACAAGGTCATCTCCACTGGTGAGAGCCTCGGTAACAGGCGTACCACTGGCCCGCTCACAGCGCGGGACAGCCCGTCCGGGCGCCCGCACGCTCCCTTCGCCGCCGGCCCAGGCGGCTCCGTTGTCGAATTGTGAGCTGCCGCGGCGCATCACCGGCCACCAGGACTCCGCAGCTCGCAAGGGGTATCGGCACAGGGCCCCGCGGTCGGGCCAGCGTCTCGGCGCCCTGCGGCGCGACGTCCCGCAAGTCTCTGGCCGCGAACCCTTGTCAACGTCGGCAACGTCGTCGTAACGTCCTCGCTGTCCGGGATACATCGGAGGAATGGCCGCATCATCCAGTGCGCCCGTTCGTTCGGTCGCATCCGTGTGGTCGCTCCGCCTCCGCCTCCTCGGAGCCCGGCTGACCCTCACACCCCACCCTCAGGGCACGATCCGCGCATTTTCCGCGCCGGATCGGCAGGTGCCCGTCCGGCGACCTCGCCCCTCCCCGCAGGCAGGTACGCCCTCCCACCGTCGCCCTGCGGCCCCGCGCCCCTGGCTTAGGAGAGAACACGGCCATGAAGCTCGCTCGAACCCGCTCCACCGCCGCAGCCACCGCCGTCCTCGCGGTACTGGCCCTCGCCACCGCGTGCAACCGCGAAGGCACCGACTCGGTCGCCTCGGGCGGTGACAAGCCCGCCATCGGGATCGACCTGCCGCGCTCCGACTCCGACTTCTGGAACTCCTACGCCGAGTACATCAAGAAGGGCGTCAAGTCCGAAGGCGTCGACGCGCTGCCGATCAGCAACTCGCAGAACGACGTCACCAAGCTGGTCGCCAACGTGCAGGTGTTCCAGAACACGGGCGCCAAGGCCGTGGTCATGGCCCCGCAGGACACCGGGGCCATCGCCTCCACACTCGACGCTCTCGCGTCGAAGAAGATCCCTGTGATCAGCGTCGACACCCGCCCTGACAAGGGCGACGTCTACATGGTCGTGCGCGCCGACAATCGGGCCTACGGCACCAAGGCGTGTGAGTTCCTCGGCGAGCAGATGGGCGGCAAGGGCAAGGTCGCCGAGTTGCAGGGCGCCCTGGACTCGATCAACGGGCGGGACCGCTCCGAGGCGTTCGCCTCCTGCATGAAGGAGAAGTTCCCGAAGATCAAGGTCTTCGAGCTGCCCACCGACTGGAAGGGCGATGTCGCCTCCGCCAAGCTGCAGAGCCTGCTCGCCCAGCACCCCGACCTGAACGGCATCTACATGCAGGCCGGCGGGGTCTTCCTCCAGCCGACCCTCGCCCTCCTCGAGCAGAAGGGCCTGCTCAAGCCCGCCGGGGAGAAGGGGCACATCTCGATCGTCTCCAACGACGGCATCCCGCAGGAGTTCGACGCCATCCGCAAGGGCCAGATCGACGCCACCATCTCCCAGCCCGCCGACCTCTACGCCAAGTATGCGCTGTACTACGCCAAGGCCGCGGCCGAGGGCAAGACCTTCGAGCCGGGCAAGACCGACCACGACTCCACCATCGTCAAGCTCGACAACGGCCTCGAGGACCAGCTGCCCGCCCCGCTGGTCACCAAGGACAACGTCGACGACAAGACCCTGTGGGGCAACAACGTCGGCTGACGACCGGCACGGCCGATCACCGGCACTTCCGCCCGCCGCGTCGGGGGGACGCGCAGCCCTCGTCCCCCGGGCGCACGCCCCGCCGGCGCGGACATCCTCCCGCGCCCCGGCTCCAGCCTCCGCACACGAAGGACGGTATCCACCATGGCGGACACCGCGACCGGCCCGGCGACCGGCCCCGGCACTCCGGCCCCTGTCGCCGACGCGACCGGCATCAGCAAACGATTCGGCGCGACGGTCGCGCTGCGCGACGCCCGTATCACCGTCGCCCCCGGCGAGGCGCACGCCCTGGTCGGACGCAACGGCGCCGGCAAGTCGACGCTCGTGTCCGTCCTCACCGGCCTGCAGCAGCCCGACTCCGGCACCCTGCGCTTCTCCGGCGCGCCGGCGCCCGCCCTCGGCGACATCGACGCCTGGCGCTCGCGTGTGGCCTGCGTCTATCAGCACTCCACTGTCATCGGTGACCTGACCGTCGCCGAGAACCTCTTCCTGAACCGCCAGAGCGCCGGGGTGGTGCAGCCCATCCGCTGGAAGCAACTGCGCCGACGTGCCGAGGAGTTGCTCGGCGAGTACGGCGTGGCCGTCGACCCGGCCGCGCGGGCCAGGGAGCTCACGGTCGAGCAGCGGCAGTTCATCGAGATCGCACGGGCGCTGTCGTTCGGCGCCCGTTTCATCATCCTCGACGAGCCGACCGCGAAGCTCGACGCCCGCGGCATCAACCGGCTGTTCGACAAGCTCCGCGATCTCCAGCGGCAGGGCGTCGCCTTCCTCTTCATCTCCCACCATCTGCAAGAGGTCTACGACCTGTGCACCACGGTCACCGTCTACCGCGACGCGGCCCACATCCTGACCGCGCCCGTCGCCGAACTCGGCCACCGGGCACTGGTGGAGGCCATGACCGGTGAATCGGCCTCCACCGTCACCGCCCCCGCCGGCGGGCCCATGGCGTCGCGGTCCGGCTCCGCGGAACTGCTGGCGATCAGTGGTCTGACACTGACCGGCGTCTGCGAGGACGTCTCCCTCTCGGTCCGCTCCGGCGAGGTCGTCGGGCTCGCCGGCGCCACCGCCAGCGGCAACGTGCAGGTGGGTGAGGCGATCGCCGGTCTGCACCGCGCGGACGAGGGCCGAATCACGGTCGGCGGCAGATCCGTGCGCACCGGCAGTGTGCCGTCCGCGCTCGCCGTCGGAGTCGGTCTGGTCCCCGAGGACCGCCACCTCCAGGGACTGGTGACCAACCGCAGTGTGGCGGAGAACGCGACGCTCACCGTCACAGACCAGCTCGGTCCGTTCGGCACGGTGCTGCCCGCCCGCACCAAGGCGTTCGCCGGACGCATGATCCGGGATCTCGACATCAAGACCCCGGGAGCCGCCACCCCGGTCTCCGCCCTCTCGGGCGGCAACCAGCAGAAGGTCGTCGTCGCTCGTGCCCTGGCCACCGATCCGCACGTCCTGGTGGCCATCCGCCCCACCAACGGGGTGGACGTCAAGTCCAAGGAGTTCCTCCTGGGCCGCATCCGGCAGGTCGCGGACGGCGGCAAGGCCGCGCTGATCGTCTCCGACGAACTGGACGACCTGAAGGTCTGTGACCGGGTCGTCGTCATGTTCCACGGGCGCCTGGTCGCCGAGTTCGACCGCGGCTGGAAGGACGATGCCCTCGTCGCCGCCATCGAGGGCGTCACCGGCGACACGGTCCCGGCCACCGCGTCCCCCGCATCCGCCGCATCCGCCGCGTCCCCCGCATCCGCCGCAGACGAGCACGGAAGGTAGTCATGTCCGCCACCACAGATCTCACCGAGCCCGCAGTGAGCACGGCTGAGCCGGCCGCCGCGGACGCCAAGCGCCGCCGGGTCGACCTCGGGCGCTTCCGGGACCTGTCCCTGGTCCCGGCGATCTTCGTCCTGGGCGTGATCGGCTTCATCGTCTCGCCGGCCTTCCTGACCGCCGACAACCTCATCGGCGTGGCCCAGCAGTCCACCGAGCTCAGCCTGCTGGTCCTGGCCACCGCACTGATCCTGATCTGCGGCCGGATGGACCTGTCCCTGGAGTCCACCATCGGCGTGGCACCCGTCATCGCCGTCTGGCTGGTCCTGCCGACCAGCGGAGCCCGGTTCACGGGGCTTGGGCTGCTGCCGGAGTGGACGGCCGTACCGCTCTGTCTGCTGGTGGGTGTGGTGATCGGGGCCGTCAACGGCTTCCTGATCCTCAAGCTGCGTCTCAACGGCTTCATCGTCACCCTCGGCATGCTGACCATGCTGCGGGGTCTTCAGGTCGCCCTCTCCGAGGGCCAGTCCATCGTGGAACTGCCGTCCTCCTTCACCTACCTGGGCAAGTCGTCGTGGCTGGGGATCCCCGCCGCGATCTGGATCTGCGTGGTGCTGTTCGCCCTCGGTGGCAGCGCGCTGGCCTGGCTGCGGCACGGGCGGGCGCTCTACGCGATCGGCGGCAACCCTGAGGCGGCCCGCACCGCCGGCATCCGCGTCGACCGCATCGTGTGGATCGTCCTCATCCTCGGCAGCGTCCTCGCCGCGTTCGCCGGCATCCTCTACAGCGGCCACTACGGCTCCATCTCCGCCACCCAGGGCAGCGGCTGGATCTTCCAGGTCTTCGCCGCGACCGTCATCGGCGGAGTCAGCCTCAACGGCGGCAAGGGCTCGATCTTCGGCGCGCTCACCGGTGTCCTGACGCTCCAACTCGTCGTGAACGTCATGACGCTGGCAGGTGTACCACCACTGTGGAACCAGTTCCTCAACGGCGCGATCATCATCGTCGCCCTGATCATCTCCCGCTTCGCCTCCGGCGAGAAGCAGGAATAGATCCGACCCGCAAACGGCCCCGCCGGCCAGGAGCCGGACCCGGCGGAGCTCTTTGGGCCGGCGCATCCCCGACTCAGAGAGGCACCCTCGTGGCACTGACAGACGAGGCGATCGACAAGATCAAAGCGATGATCGTGGCCGGCGAACTCGAGCCCGGCTCCCGGCTGCCCAAGGAGGAAGTCCTCGCCGGACAGCTCGGCCTGTCCCGGAACTCCCTGCGCGAGGCCGTCCGGGCGCTGACCGCCATGCGGATCCTGATCACCCGGCAGGGCGACGGCACGTACGTCTCCAGCCTTGAGCCCCATCTCCTGCTGGAGAGCCTCTCCTTCGCCGCCGACGTCTCGCAGGGCCACACCGCTTTGCAGTTGCTCCAGGTACGACGACTGCTCGAACCGCAGGCGACCGGACTGGCCACCGCTCTGCTGAAGCGAGAGGACCTCCAGGAACTGCGCAACATCCTCGACCGGTCCCGGGCCGTCACCACCGCTGAGGAGTTCGTCGCCCACGACATCGCCTTCCACCTCAGGATCGTCGAAGCCGTCGGCAACCCCGTGCTGTCGATGCTGCTGCGGGTGCTCTCCACCCGCACACAGCGAGTCCGCATCGTCCGCGGCAGCCAGACCAGTCACGCCCTGAACAACGCCCACCAGGACCACGAGCAGATCCTCAGCGCACTTCAGTCACGCGACGCCCTGCTCGCCACCTCCGCGGCGGCCGTCCACATCGCGGCCGTGGAGCAGTGGCTGGCCACCAGTCTGACCGATGCCCCGATACGACGATCGACGACTGACAGCGAGGATTGGCATGGCACCGCTCGGGAGTATGACCCTGCGACTGGCTGACGCTTCGGCTGTCCTTTCGGAAGTCGCCGGCCTGCGGAGCGGTGCCGCGGGAAGAGCCGGTGCGACACCGCGCGAGCCACGCCGCGCCGTTGCGGTGGCGGGGCGGTCGAGTTGCGCACCACGAGCCGGGATCTCGGCCCGCTCGTCGCCTGGAATGTCCTGGCCCTGCCCTGCTCATTCACCGCTCGGTGCGGAGCCGATCGCGCCTCCCGCGACAGCCCGGCCACCAACTTCGGGCGGGCACCTTCCGCTTGGCACCCGCTCGGCCGGCAGGTTCCGGCGGAGCACCGTTTCACAGCCGGTTTGACCATCCGTGCGTGCCCCAGGCGCCCAGCCCGTCGACTGCCATCTGGGACGTCGTCACTGAAATCATCCACCGATACACAGGAGTGGGCCATGTCCTCATCAAGAATGTCTCGCCGTACGTTTCTCGGCGCGGCGGGTGCGGCGACCGCCGCGACCGCCCTGCCGATCGTCCCCGGCTTCTCCGGCCTTCTGTCGCAGGCGGCCGCCGCTGACACGCAGACCAACCTGAGCAAGATGGTCGACATGCGGTTCGGCATGTTCAACCACTTCAGCCTGGGCACGTTCACCAACCAGGAGTGGGCCGAACCCAACCAGAGCCCCACCCTCTTCGCTCCCCCGAGCGTCAACTGCGCGCAGTGGGCCGACGCGGCGGCTGCCGCGAAGATGAGTTACGGCATCCTGACCACCAAGCACCATGACGGCTTCGCCCTGTGGCCGAGCGCCTATGGCACGCAGAACGTCGCGAACAGCTCCTACAAGCAGGACGTGGTGCGGGCGTACTGTGACGCGTTCCGGGCGAAGGGGCTGAAGGTCGGGTTCTACTACTCGATCTGGGACCGTACCTTCGGCGTCGAGGCCTGGGAGAGCCGGCACAAGGTGAGCGGCCTCGACATCACCGATGCCATCCAGCCCGGCGACATGACCTTCATGCTCGGTCAGATTCGCGAGCTGCTCACCAACTACGGCACCATCGACATGTTCATGACCGATGGTTACGCATGGCAGATGGGGCAGCAGGCCGTCTCCTACCAGCGGATCCGTGCACTGGTGAAGGAGCTGCAGCCGGACTGCGTCATGATCGACATCGGTGGGCTGGTGGAGCCCTTCCTCAGCGACGCGATCTTCTTCGAGGAGCCGCTGGGCATCACGGCGCCGACGGGCAACACCTACGCCGGAATGCAGGGACAGACCATCAGCAACGGCTGGTTCTGGCACCCCTCCACCCCCACCGAGGGCCTCATGAGCAAGGCCGCGATCCTGTCGCACCTGGCCGACCTGGAACCGAAGTACACCTCCTTCATCCTCAACTGCCCGCCCAACCGCAACGGCCTGCTCGACACCAACGTCGTCAACCGGCTCGCCGAAGTGGGCGCCGCCTGGAGCCCGGACACCTCCCGGCCACCGCTGCCCACCCAGCCACTGCGCGCCGAACACCCCGTCACACCGGTCAACGCGTACGCCACCGCCTTCCGCACCGGCGAGGGACCGCTCCACGCCATCGACGGACTCAGCGACGTCCGCTACGAAACCTGCTGGTCCACCTGGAGCCTGCCGCTGCCGCAGTCCATCACCATCGACCTGGGCGGGGTGTGGAGCAACGTCTCCACCCTGGAGTACCTGCCCAAGCAGTGGAACCGCACCAACTCCACCGACGGCGACATCACCTCGTACACCATCCTGACCAGCACCGACGGCGTCACCTTCACCCAGGTCGCCACCGGCACCTGGGCCGGCAACGGCAAGTACAAGCTGGTCGAGTGGCCCAACCGGAACGTGGGCTTCGTACGGATCCAGGTCAACGCGGCCACCGGCGACTACGCCAACATCAGCGGCCTCCGGATCGGCGGCCGCTCGGTCAAGCCCTCGCTGCTGTCCACCACACTGCCCGGCAACAGCACCGTCTACCGGCTGGTCGCCCGGCACAGCGGCAAGGTCGCCGACGTGGAGGGCGCGCGCACCACCAACGGCACCAACGTCCATCAGTGGCCATGGCTCAACCGGGCGAACCAGAAGTGGACCTTCACCAACACCGGCGACGGCTACTACACGATCAAGGGTGTGGGCAGCGGCAAGCTCCTGGAGGTCGCTGGTCTCTCTCGCGCGGACGGCGGCAACGTAGGCATCTGGGCAGACGCCAAGGCCCCCCAGCAGCACTGGGCCGTCACACCCACCGGTGACGGGAACTACTTCCTCATCAACCGCTACAGCGGGCTTGCCCTCGGCGTCGACGAGGGCAGCACCGCCGACGGAGCCAACGTCGAGCAGCAGCCGTACGCGTCACAGGCGCGGCAGCAATGGCAGATCGTCCCCTCCTGACCTGCCGCTGTCCGGGGCCAGCTGTTGTGGAGCAGCGGCGACGGTCCCCCGCGGGGGGGGGGGGGGGGGGGGCCCCCCGCCCCCCCGGGGGGGGGGGGGGCCCGGGCCCCCCCCCCCCGGGGGCTCGCACGGGGTGGGGCCCCCCCCCGAGGGCCCCCCCCTGCCGGGCGC
>NZ_JBIBEP010000036.1:0-5121 GCF_042955185.1 Streptomyces sp. NPDC012474 | reverse complement strand
CGCGGGGCATTACCGGCCACCCCCCCCCCCCCCCCGCGGGGGGGGGGGGGGGGGGGTGTGTGGGGGGGGGGGGGGGGGGCCCCCGGGGGGGGGGGGGGGGGGGCCCCCCCCCCCCCCGCGGGTCGGCTGCATGATCCCTGTCCCATACACACGTCGGAAGCGAAGTGGATGAGCCAACACAGAGTGACCGCAGGCGTCATGGCGGCGGTAACGCTGGCTGCTGGGCTGATGGTCAGTGGTACGGCGGAGGCGGCAGCAGCGTGCACCTTCTACGTCTCCGCGTCGGGCAGCGACGGCAACGCCGGAACCTCACCGGATCGCCCCTGGGCGACCTTGGAACGGGCGCGGGACCACATCCGACAGCACGAGCTCAACAAGGACATGCGGGCCGACCTCCGCGTCTGCCTGCGCGGGGGCCGGCATACCCGGACGGACACCTTCGACCTGACCGAGGCGGACTCGGGTTCCAACGGGTTCAAGGTCGTCTACCAGGCGTATCCCGGTGAGACGCCCATCGTTGACGGTGGTAAGGCCGTCACGGGCTGGAAGCGGGTAACCGACCAGCCCTACTTCGTGGCCGACGTACCGGAGTCGGCGGGCTACGCCGACTACTTCCGGCAGCTCTACGTCGGCGGCCGGCGGGCTCAGCTGGCGATGGGCAAGGGCATCGTGGGCAACGGCTTCTTCGACGAGGCATCGATCCCCAACCCGCCGGCCAACCCGGAGCGGCCGACCCGCTCCTACGACGGCGTGCAGTTCCCGGCGGCCGGCGTTCCGGCGTACACCAACGTCCGCGACATCCGGCTGCTGCACATCGCGATCGGCTTCAAGATCGACTACTTCCCCGTCGCGGACATCAGCGCGAGCGGCGCCAACAAACGGGTGCGCCTGGCGCAGCCGCACTTCCAGGCGCGACTGAACCGCGACGACGGCTTCTCGCTGGACTACGACGACACGTTCTACGTGCTCAACGCGTTCGAGGAGCTGGACTCCCCCGGCGAGTGGTACCTGAACCGGGCGACGAACAAGGTGTACTACTACCCGCGGGCGGGAGAGGACGTCAACCAGGCCGGGGCGTACGTGCCGGTGGTGGAGACGCTGGTGAACGTGGCCGGGTCCAGCCCGTCCGCGAAGGCGAGCGCGATCGAGTTCGACGGCATCACGTTCGAGCACGGCAACTGGCTGCTGCCTCGCGACCGGTTCATCGGCGGCTCGCAAGCGGAGGCGCAGTACGCGGACGACCCCTTCAAGGATCCGAACCAGGACGGCTACGGCGGCGAGGTGCCCGGTCAGATCAAGCTGACCAACGCCCGAGGCATCACCTTCACCGACAACACCGTGCGCAAGATGGGCAGCGGCGGACTGCAGCTGCTGACCGGAGCGGAGGACGTCACCGTCACCGGCAACCTCTTCCACAACCTGACCGCCGCCGGGGTCATCGCCGGCCGGTGGATGGACGTGCACGTCGACGGCGCCCAGCGCACCAGGAACGTGACGATCAGCAACAACGTCGTGACCGACATCGGTGACGACTTCTTCCCGGCGACCGGGATCAGCCTGATGAACACCTACAACGTGGCGGTCACCCACAACCTCGTCCACGACACCGCATACATGGGCTTCCATCAGCGCAAGGCGGAGGAGACCAGCCTCCTCGACGGGGTGGACGGGATCGGCAGGACGACGTTCAGCCACAACGAGGTGTACAACGCCACGTCCAAGGTGTCCTGGGGGGTGCACGACTCTGGGGCCGTCTACTCGTTCGGGTCGTGGCCGGGCAGCGAGGTCAGCCACAACTACGTGCACCACTCGACGTCGACCGCGAACTACTACAGCGACAACCAGAGTCACCAGACCCGCTGGGACCACAACGTCGGAAAGGGCGGGCGGTTCGACTTCTCCCCGCGTTACCGCCGGCCCCTGTCGGTGTACGCGTCGCACAACTACACCGACTTCGCCGACAACTGGCTCAGCGGGGCCATCTACGACGGCGACGGGCGACCGCACGTGGTGACAGACGGTGCGTGGCCGGCCGAGGCGCGGACCATCATGAACCAGGCGGGTCTGGAACCGGCGTACGCCGCGCTGCGGTGGAAGGTGCCCAGGGAGAACCTGGCCGACCACTCCACCGTGTCGCAGCGCAGTGCCTGGGACAGCGGCCTCGGCAAGCTTTGGGACGGCGTCACCGAGACCGGCGAGGCCGGCTCCAACGTGAACGAGTCCTGGGTGCAGTTCGATCTCGGTGCCGACTACGAGCGGTTCGCCTTCACCATCCAACAGGACAACTGCTGCACCTGGATGACCAGCCACTGGAAGGTGCAGCGGTGGAGCGCCAGCCAGAACGCCTGGATCGACATCATGCCCTACCAGGCGATCCACACGGCGGCGCCGGTCGTCTACCGGCCGCCGGCCGATGTCGCCACCACCAACATCCGGCTCTACGTGCGCAACAGCAACCAGAACGGAAAGGTCGGCGTACAGGAGTTCAGCGCGACCGGCGTGCGTAAGTAGCGGCCTCGACATCACGCGGCGGCGTGGCGGCGGCGGGCGGGTGCACCGGGTCGTGCGCCTGCCCGGCCGCCTTCCGTGGAATCAGGAGTTGGCCGCGCAATTCCAGGAGGTCCAGGCCTGACCGGGATGAACCGGCGATCGCGGAGCGGGGGTTGAACCGCCTGGCGGAGCAGGCCCGGGCCGACCCCGGGGCTCCACCGGGGCGGCCGGCAACGCCCCCAGGGCCCGGGCCGTTCCCTACTTCCCCCAGAATGCGTCCTCGGCCGCCTGGTCGCCGGAGAACAGCCACATCTCGACGATCTTCCCGTCCTCCAGGCGCAGCACATCCACCCCGTCCATGCTCATGGACGAGTCCCCGCGCCGGCCGGCGAAGTGGATCGAGGCGGCCACCATGTCGCCGTTGCCCATCAGGGCATGGACCACGTCGATGGTGAAGCTGCCCTGGCTGGCCTCCATCATCCCGCCGAGCATCGCGAAGACCGCGTCACGCCTCTGGTGCTCACCGGAGAACCGGTTGCCGCCCGGCTGATGCCAGACGACCTCCTCCGCCAGAAGTTCCCCCACCCGGGCCAGATCACCCTTCTGGATCGACTCGAAGTACTCACGCGCGATGTCGACGTTCCTGCTGCTCATGACCATCTGCTCCTTACGTCCCGGACATCGGGACAAACGGCACTGCTGTTTGCGAGTTGAGTTCGTAACCCGGCCGGCACCATCCGGGACCGGCCACATGCCGCACGCGGCATGTACCGGGCCTCACCGGAAGCGGGCGGCATTGCGGGCGCCGACCGATTTACCGAGGACGGTGGAGACGTCCCTTCCATGGAAGCGGCCCACCCTCAGGCGATGCACCAGAGGTCGTCCTCACCGCCCTTGCCCGCGGAGAAGAGCCAGACCTCGGCGATCCGGTCGCCCTCGACCCTCGCTCCATGGCCGCTCACTTCCTCGGTAAGTGCGTTCCGCTGACGCCCATACTCACCACCAGTAACCAGTCACCTCAACGTAACCAATGGCGAGGCGTGTCGCACATCACACCTATCGGTGTGCACCCGGTCAAGGGACCGGCAGGGATCGCCCTTGGGCCTGTCTGATCCCGGTCGTCCTCAGCCCTAGGGCTCGCCGGCCGTCGCCACATACGGCAGAGCGCGGTACAGGCCGGCCTGTGTCGGGCGACTCCGTTGGCGACGATGCCCGTTACCGCGGCGCAATCCTCGGTGCTCACGGCGTCGACGAACCGGTTGCGCCGGCAAGCGTGGAGGCGAGGTCCATGATCGATACTCGTCAGTGGTCATCGCTCGGCGCCGACCTGTGCACTGTCGCGAGCTGCGCACGAAGTTCGACGGGGTCCCCCAGGCCCTGCCAACACGTCCCACAGATACCAGGTGGCGATGCCTGGAGGACTGCGTTTACGCAGGTCCGAGCCCCATGAGCTCGTTGATTGAGGACGTGCCGTCAGCCGAGGCGGTCATGCTTCGCAGCAGTCGGCCCCATCAGAGGCGCGCCAGGCTTGGGCGTCGCGGTGGTGCCCGGCGCCGGGCGGGCCGCTGCGATCGCAGGTCGGTGTCCGGCGCGACTTCACGTCGTGAAGCGGTTGAGACGCTTTACGGATGCGTCGATGTCGGCGGGGTCAAGAGCGACGGGCGATGCCCTCGGTCAGGAGCGGAGAGGCGGCAGGAACGCACGACGGCGACCACGCATGCAGACACAAGCCCGGCCAGCCAGCCGCCGAGTCCGCTCAGGGCGTCAAGGGCTGACCCCCCTCCCTCCGCACCGCGCGGCGGCACCCGCCCCTCCACGTCGTGCACGACGGCGATCACGTCACCAGGCCGGGTGGTCTGCTCGCAGCCGCGCCAGATACGGACCTTCATGGGGACGCCGTCCCGGTCGATCACCGAGCAGAGGTAGCGGCCACCGCCCCGGGCATCCGCAGAGGCGCCTTCAACGGAGACCACCACCACGGACTCCGCTCGCCCCCGCTCCGCCAGCACGAAACCCGCCGCGGCCTGGGGCGTCTGGAGGGCGAGGCCGACCGCGAGCACCACGACGGCACCGACCAGCGCACGTCCTGCCCGCACCCCGCACAGGTACAGGGCGAGCAGGGCGGCGCACACCAGACCGCCCTCACCGACGGCCAGTCCGGTGATCCCGTACCAGGCACCGGCGACCGTACTGCCGATGATGGCGACCGCTGCCACACACCCGGCCAGGATTCCCTTCGCGGCCAGCCGGAGCGGCGGCGCCCCGACGAACTCGGCCGGCCCCCACACCATGCTGCGCAGACGCTCCATCAGGTGCGGTTCCGCGGTCGTGGAGTGCTGTACACGCGGCATGCGTGCCACCCCCTTCCCGTCTCGTCTGCGACTCCGCCATCCTGGTGCGCTCGAGAACGCTCCGCACTGCCCGGTGCCGGACAGGCACGCACCGTCCGCATTGCCGGGATCCGGCAGCAGGGCCGGCTCCTTCCCGATTCCCTTGCATTATGCAAAACGGTCGGCGGGGTGAGAAGGACCACCCACGCGCGTCAGGCGTCTCCGGCCGCAGGAACGTCCATCGCCCACCCCAGCGGGTGCGACTCCGTGTCGTCCTGGGCCGGAGCGAGAGGCTCTCCCC
>NZ_JBIBEP010000035.1:0-33108 GCF_042955185.1 Streptomyces sp. NPDC012474 | reverse complement strand
CAGCAGCCTCGGCTATCGCAGTCCCGCCGAATACGAGACCGCACTCGCAGCCTGACCACCACACCGATGGTGTCCGTCAAAGCGGAACAAGCTCAAGGAGCTCGCCGCGCTCGCGGAGGCCGACGTCCTGCAGGTGATGGTCAAGGGCACCGACTGGATGCCCGGGAGCCTCCTGGTCGACGGCGCTCTCCAGGCCGTGGGCCTGACTCGGGGCCAACTGCCCGCTCGGCTGTTCTGCCCGATGATCGTCGGCGAGACGGGCGCCAAGCTCTCCAAGAGCCTCATCCGCTCCGGGGAGGCGGCGTTGCCCGCGGGCGCTGAACCGTGGATGCTCGACACCAGGAAGTGGCCCGGCACCGTGGGGAAGTTCGCGGACCGCCTGCTGAACCTGGCGGGACTGCTGCTGTCCCACCCCCGGCACTTCTTCCGCTCGTACTCGGCTGCGGAGCTGTCGCGGCTGATGTCCTTACCCGCAGGGAGCCCGGCTACATGAGCACCACCTCAGCCCGCGTCATCGAGCTGAACCTGTACCCCCAGTACTTCGACCTCGTGGCCACCGGCCGCAAGACCCGGGAAGTGCGGGTGAAGTACCCGAAGTTCGAAGGCCTGGCGGTCGGTGACCTGATCCGGTTCGCCGTGAAGAACACCGACCGGTCATGCATGACGCGAGTGACACGGGTCGCCGAGTACGCCTCGTTCGAGGAACTCCTGGACGCCGAAGGGCCCTCCCAGGTGAACCCAGAGGCGACCCGTGAGGACCAACTGGCCAACATCCGGCGTATCTATCCGCCGGACAAGGAAGCGCTGGGGTGCCTGGCCATCGGTATCGAGCTGGTCGACTGACCCCAGAGAACGAGGCCCCCGGCCGCCCCTCCACGGAGGGCGCGGTCGGGGGCCTTTTTGCGTTAGCGCCCGTGAGGACGACCCGCCGGGCGGTCTACATCATCGGAAGGTCTGCGCCGCCGCACCAGTTATAGGGGCGCGATGCCGGCACCTGGAGGAGGTTGCCCGTAGCGGAGCCGGTCGAGTTCGCCGCCGTGCCGGTCGTGCGGCTGTCGTCGTGGTTGACGCACGTGTTGCCCTCGGACGGCCCGAGCCCGGCCCCGATACCGCCCGCCTGTGCGGACCCAACGGTCATCGCCAGTGCAGCGGTGGTGAGCGCTGTCGTGACGAGCGCCGTTCGTGCGGTTCGGTACATCTGCATCTCCTGTCGGTCGGCTTTAGGCCGTCCAACGACACCTGTGCGCGGCGGTCACACTGTGCGGTTTTCGGGTTGACGCATGAGCCGCCAGGCTGGAGGCGACCACCGCGCACAGGCCCCCGGCCGCCCCTCCGACGAGGGCGCGGCCGGGGGCCTTTCTCATGCCGTCACAGGAGTCCGCGCCCGTGTGGCACACTGCTCCGCCGCTCCCGGCTGTCCCCGTATGGGACCGCATGGGGCGGCATGTCCACCACGCCCGAAGGAGGCCCCCCGTGGGCACTGACAACGGCCCGGAGTGGCTGACGCGCGTCCAGTTCGCCGCCGCCCTCCAGGTCCACCCCAAGACCGTGTCCCGCTGGATCGCCGCCGACCCGGAGATGCGCGTACAGCGCCTCGGGCCGACCGGCCACCGCGTCCGCGTCCGCGTCCACCGATCCGAGCTGGAGCGCCGCCGCTCCGGCATGTCCCCAATTGAAGACACCACGGCGACCGCCTGACGTCGCCCGCGCGCTGCATGGTTCTGGGCCTGGCGCGCTGCACCACCCGGAGGCCGGCCACCGCGCCGCCTCCTGACGCCGATGGTTGAGGGCCTGGCGACACCCACGAGCACGGAGGCACCCATGCCTGCCGTCGACCTTCCCAGCCGACCATCCGCCGGACCCGTCCCGGCCGCCTACCTCGGGCAGCTCGCCCGCGAGTGGGAAGCCACCATGCCGGCCGTCCTGCTGCGCTCCCGGTTCCTCGGGCTGCTGTACGTCCTCCACGACCGCGCCGACGAGCTCGGGCACGTCCGCCCGCGCCACGGTGCCGACGTCGTCCAGGACCTCGTCCACCCAGGCGCCGCGCTGGCGCTTTGCCTGATGGTCAGACAGCGCGTAGCCGCGGCCCCTGGAGGGTTTCCGGCTCTTCGACGGGGTCGGAGGCGGCTTCAGCCGCCCCTTCTGCCGTGTCCTGGGCCGCGGAGCGGAACTTCGTCTTGAGGTGCGGCGTCGCCTTCATGGTGGCGGCGGTGAGCGCACCGCCCGCTACCGCGGAGACCGCGACAAGCCCGGCGACGGCACGTTTTCCGTTGAGCAGGTCCGCGTGGCCAACCAGGTTCCTGGCGCCGTCACGCAGGAGCGTGCTGTACCCGCCGCTCGCCGAGTTCGACAGGGCCGTCCCTACCGCGCGCTTCACCAGCATCAGTTCCCAGACCGAGCCACCCCAGCGAATGTTCATGGGGCCACTGTAGGAGGCTCCGGGGAGGGGAAGTGGCGGGTTTCGCGCGTATCTCCTCCGCCCACCAACCGGTCCCCATAAGGGACGTGTCCCCGGCCGGGATGGGTCAGTCGTCCAACGGCCCGGGCATCTCCTCCGCGCGGCACGCCCCGCACATTACGTACGGGGAGCCCGCCCGGGTCGGCTCGCCGCACCGGCAGCGGACGAAGCGGCTCTGTTCGGCGAACGGACATGTAGTGCTGTTCACGACGCTGTCACCCACGCCTTGGACGCCCCCGAGCCAAGCTCCACAGGACTTCGCCCCCCTACGACCGGCGCCGGGGCCGTCTCGACAACAGCCCCGGCTACCGCATTGCCGCCCGGATCGCCGAAACGGCTCCCCGGTGGGGACGACTAGCGTCAGTACCGGATCTGCACCCACAGCAGGAGCAGGCTCACAGCCCCACTCCCGACGCCGTAGGCCAGGCCACGCGCCAGGTGCTGCTGGACACGCCACTCCCACATGCGGCGCCAGAGCCCGGCCATGCGGCCCTCCGGCTGCTCCCCGCCCTCGCTGTCCGTCTTGCTACCGTCGTGCATCGGATCTCTCCCTGTCGTGGTTGGGGTCCCGCGCGGGGAGCTCACGTCCGACGATTGCCTGCCCGGGCCATCGGACGGGGCTCCCCGTGGGTGATCGGGTCGATGGCCCGATGCGATGACCCTGCCGGACAGGGCTTTAGCCCCGCAACTGACCCCAGAACGGGCACCAGTTGCGTGAATCTGTGGGCAGGTGAACAAGGTTCGTAAGCAACTGTGGGCATCTGTAGGCGCGCTGGGCTGCGACTTTGGCCGAAGACGCACGCATGTTTGGCTGGCAGCCGCCCTAGCGGGGTCCGGCCCCGAGCATCACACAGGGCCGAAGCGGGGGGCGCAGCCATCGCACAGGGCCTCCGCCATGCCGGCCGTGCGGCCGCACACCGCGCACGGGGTGTCCTCGCGGCAGTCGGCGGCCGGGACCAGGACGTCACTCGACAGGGATGGCACCAGGCGGCCCACGTTGCCGTGCGCGCCGGGTTCCAGCTCCCGGACGCGGTAGGCGACCGGCGGGCCGTCCTCGCCCCACTCCACGGCGTACACCACGGCGGGGCGGCCGTCGCCGAAGCGGACCCGGGCACCGGGGGCATGGCCGCCGTGCCGGTCGACCAGGAGGGCGTCCAGCCAACCCTTGACCGCGAGCCACATCACGCCCGGTGCCTCCAGGACACCCGAGGCGTTCCGCACGGTCGGCTCCCACGTTCTGCGCCACTGGTCGACCAGGCGGCCCACGACGTGCCGGGCGTCGACCTCCTGCCAGGTCCTCAGCTCCCGGTCGTCGCTCTCCACGGCGTCCGCGTACGCGTCGATCCGCGGCTTCACCTCGCCCCACCAGACGGCCGGCACCTTCGTCATGAGGCGCGCGGCCGCCCGGTCCAGTGGCTCCATGAGCGCGTCTACCGCCGCCAGGTCGTCCGCCTCGACGGCGGCCCGCAACCGCGCGCGGTCCGGCATCAGCTCCGGGCGCTGGTCCGTGAGCATGGCGTAGACCAGGGCGAGCAGCCATTTCGTCTCCCACGCGTGGAACCGAGCCCACCGGGAGGAGACGTTCTCCCTGGCTTCCTCATGGCGTCGCATGACCTGGTCCGCGCGGCCGCCGGGCAGTTCTGCAGCACGGCGCACGTCCCAGCTCGCCGTGCTCGTCGCGTCGGCCGGCCTCCACGCCCAGCACGCGGTGCCCGGGTGGCCCGTGCCGTCGCAGCCCTCCGGGCATGGCGTGCTGGCGATCGGCACCGCGACCGGCGGCCGCGGCTCTTGGTCGACTGCCCCGGCGAGGCGGCGGCGGGCGGCGGTGTACGAGATGCCCTCTCGCGCCGCGAGGTCGCGGGCGGCGCGCTTGGCGTGCTTGTCGGTGGTCATGGACCGGTCGCTCTCCCGGCGGCGGACCCCACGCATCGGCCGCCGTGGCGTCGGTGGACCACGAGAGGCGCTACGGGGCGTTGCTGACGTCGCGTGAGGCTGAGCCCCTTGTCCTCGTCGCCGTCTCGGCGTGGGCGGGTCCGGCTCGGAGTCGGGCCGACGCGAGGGCGGCCGCCTCCACGGTAGCGACGTTGAACCCTTCACGGAGCCGGAGTTCCCGAAGGGGCGGCAGGCGGTGCAGCCGGCGGGCTGGTGGAAGAGTGCCGCTCGGTGGGCGTACCGAGTTCGCTCGCATCCTCTTCGGTGCCGGTGAAGACCAGCACCAGTGCGGTCACCACGGCGGCGGCGACCATGATTGCCTCGCCCACGTTGTCGGGCGCTACTGAACTTGAATGCGTGATGTCGGCCTGTCATCTGTGTCGGCTGGCGACACACCTGGGAGGTGGACCTCGACGCTCAGCGTCCATCAGTAGACGATGGACACGATCTGGCAGGCAGCTTCGGCGATCTGGCGCTCTCCGCTGATGCGGGCTCGGGCAAGGGCAGTATCGGGATCAATGCCGCGGGTGCAGAGTCGCCAGGCGGTCTCTGAGTCCAGCCGCACTGATGCGGCCGGCTGGCCTCTGGGCGCTTCGGCCAGTGACCAGCGGTCCGCGGTGGCGGTCACGGTCCAGGTGCCGACGGCTGGCTCATCGATGACCACCTGGAGTTGTGTCCCGGCGGGTGTGGGCGTGTGACGCAGTGTGTGGGGCAAGGCCCGCATGAAGGTGTCCAGGACCGTGGCCAGAGCGTTGGGCTCCGGATCGGTGTCCTGGCCGGTGGCATGTCGGATCTGCTGGCGGTGGGTCCAGTACTCGGTGAACTCCCGGGCGATGTCCAGCCACTTGGGCGCCGGGTTGGCCCCTGCCCAGGACACTCCCAGGCCCGTGGTGCCGAGGTCGGTGCCCTCCAATTGACGGGCGACCTGGGTCCCGGCCAGTTCCAGGGCCTCGATGAGCTCTGCGGGGCTGTGATCGGCGTGGAGGTCGATCCATTCCTGGTTGACCCGGTGGATGAACGCTTCCAGTGTCTCTCCAGCCGCCTTGGTGCGCTGGTGACTCTCTGTGCTCCAGCCGAGACGGCCGTGGTAGTCGCCGAGGATGTGGGCGGCAAGATCGTGGACGGTCCAGCCCGGGACCGCAGCCCTGCTCCACTCATTGCGCCGCAGGCCGCGTAGCACGTCGAGGAGCGACGCGAGCTCTGGCCCGAACAGCGGGCGGGCGTCGATCGGCTTGCCCAGCCAGGAGGGGTTGGATACGTCGTTGGGCTGGAGGCTCATGGTCAAAGCCTGGCAGCCGGGAGGCTTGGTCTTCCATCGAATACCCCTTCACCTCACGGGGCCCGGTCAGCCGCCCATGGTCAGACCTGTGCCGGCCAGACAGCCGTCGACCAGGTCGGGCCGGTACTGGATCTGCTTGAGTCTGCGCTTCACAGCCCGGGTGATCTGGGCCAGGTCGGCTGCGGCGAGGTTGCCGAGGTCGCGTTTGACCAGCGACCAAATGCCCTCCTGCGGGTTCAGGTCGGGTGCGTAGGCGGGCAGCTGGAAGACGGTGAGCCAGGCCGCGTTCGCAGCGATGAACTCCCGCATCCCGGCTGTGAGATGAAGGCGTACGTTGTCCCAGACAAGCACGATGGGCCCGCCGAGCTGGATGCGGGCCCGCACGACCAGGTCGCGCAGGTCCCGCCAGCCGAAGCCCTTCGGCTGCCCCAGGCGGCCGCGGTATTCGCGCACTGCATAGAACATACGCGAGCGCCGGCCCGGCTGGTAGCAGACCATCCCCGCCATCGACACCCGGCCCGATCCTCTTCCGCGTACCCGCACCACGGGCGTGCAGCCCCGCCGTCCCCAGGACCTGGAGCGCGGCGGCGTCAGCGACTGCCCGGCCTCGTCCTGAAAGACGATCCAGGCACCGAGCGCCGCCGCGGTGCTTTTACCCGCGGCCAGACGTCCTTCTTCCACAACTCGACGGCCGTGTCGTCGCGCTCGATGGCCCGGCGGGCGGGCTGCTGCCACGACCAGCCGTGCCGCTTCAGCAGCCTCCACGTGCCTTGGAGCGTGTATGAAACGCGGAATATGCGACCGATCAGCGTCTTCACCCTGGCCAGCGTCCACCGCTGATCCGCCCAGCCGTGCGTCAACGGCCCACGCTCCAACTCGCGTTCCAGCCGGGCCACTTGCACATCACTGAGCTGAGGTCGTCCGGGTGATCCCTTGGACGCAACACCGGCCGCGCCGCGTTCGCGCCAGGACCGGCGCCACCGCTCCACGGACCGCTCGCTCACCCGCAGCGCGGCGGCGACCTCCCGGTTCTTCTCCCCACGCTCGAATCGCTCCACAGCCCCCAGCCGGACCCGCTCCCGCGCTGCCCTCCCAGCGTCGGTCAGCCCGCCGCCCTGCGCATATCTCACAACCCCACGCTTATCTGACCACCGCAGAGGCGTCAGGAGAACGCCCCGACATCACCCAATCAAGTTCAGTAGCTGGGTCCGCGAGTGGCGGTAGAGGCCGTAGCCCACAACACAGGCGATCACGAAGATCGCAAGGCGAACACCTTCGATGTGTACCGTCATGACGGGCCTTTTCGGCTCGGGGGGCCCGCCGCCTCGACCCGCCAAGATCCCGGCGGACGGGCCCCAACCAGGGCCCTGCGGATACGGGGCCCTACGCCCCTTGAGAGGTCCGGACGGGTCTCAGACAGCAATGAGGACCCACCTCCATGCGGGAGCGTGGGTCCTCTGTCGTTAAGGAGGAAATTGTCATTCGGCGATTTCGTCAAACAGTGAAGTGCGTCACAGCCCGTTTCAGCGTGTCCCAGTGAACCGGCACCTTCCGGCTGGTGTCGCCGGTCCGGCCCTCCAGGACCCATGTCCCCGGATCTTCCCGTGCGTTCCCGCATGTCCCCGTCTGACGTCGGATAACTCTCCTTTATCCGACGCGACAAACTGGATGTGACACCGGGTCAAGTCCTCGCGCCGGAACGTGAGGAGACGCCCCGTCATGGCCGCCAAGCCGTACTTGACCGACGCCCCCGAGACGCTGGAGCACTCCCCCGACTTCTACGCCACCGCCCTCACCCTGAACGACGTGGAGGAGCTGCGGGCGTTCCTCGAAGCCCGCTGCGACGAGGTCTACGGCCGGTACCGTCCGGACACTTCCGAGGCCCGCATGGTGCAGGCGTTCTACGAGGCTGTCGGTAACCAACTGGACGAACTGGCGGACCTGATCGCGGACAGGAACCCGGAGAAGCTGAGCGCCCGGGCAACGGCCTGGGACTGCCTCATGCACATCGTGGCGCCCTGGCGCGGCATCCCCGGGCACAACGGCGAGCGTTGGCGAACCATCCACTTCCCCAGCGAACTGGACCGCGCCAAGGCACGCGCCACGGTGCACCGCCAGGAGGCGCGGTGAGCACCGCGGCGGAGATGCCGGCGCTTCCGGCCGGGGACGAGCGGGCCGCCCTCGTCGTGCAGTGGGCTCAGCGTCACGGCGTGGAGGTCGCGCAGCGCCTCGCGGACGCGGAGGACTTCGCGGACGCGGTGCAGCGTCGCCTCACCCCGGCGAACACCACGGACACGTACGCGAAGGCGTGGCGGGTCTGGACACGGTTCTGCACCGACCAGGACTTCCCGGAAATGGCGCCTACCCGCGGTGCCCTCGTCGCCTTCGTCGTGTGGCTGCTGGACCGGGGCCAGGTGAGCGGCAAGGGCTACGCGCCGTCGTCCGCCTCCACGATCCTCGCCGGGGTCGTCGTGGAGCTGCGCCGTCGGGGCGCGGAGGTGAGCCGGGACGACCAGGCGCAGGCCCGGGCCACGCTGGAGGCGGCCTCCGTGGAACTTCTCAAGGCCGGGGAGCGGCGCGGCCGGGGCCAGGCGGCGGCCGCCGAGGTGCCCGACCTGTACCGGGTGGTGCGTGCCTGTCCCGACACTCTCGCCGGGGCCCGGGACAAGGCACTCATCCTGACCGGCTTCCACTACGCCTCCCGGGCGCAGGACCCCACCGGCCTCCTCGCCGGGGACGTCACGCTGACCCCGCGCGGGCTGGTCGTCTCGGTCCTCACCGGCAAGACCAAGCACAGCGTCCGGGACGCGAAGATCAACTATCAGGCTGACCCGGAGGTCTGCCCGGTGGAGGCGTGGAAGGCGTACCGGGCCCGCCTCGCTGCCGAGGCTGAGCCGCGCTGGTCGGAGCCGACCGCGCCCGCGTTTGTCGGTGTTGACCGGCACAGCAACGTCACCGGCGGCATGGTCCCCGACTCCGTGACCCGGGCTTGAAGCGGATCAGCGTCCGCGCCGGGGTCCCGCTCGCCTGGACCGGCCACTCCCTTCGCATCGGCCTGGCCACGACCGCCCGACGCAAGGGGAAGGACGCCGTGGCCATCGCGGACCAAGGCGGATGGGCCCGGCACTCCCGCTCCATGAACGGCTACTTCCAGCGGGTCGACGGCTGGGAGGACAACGCCACCGCCGGCCTCACCTGACCTCCCAACACCCGACAGGCAGGAGAACCCCGTGCCCAGAGGCATCACCATCGGTGCGACCCACTACCCCACCAAGGAGGCCGTCCGGGACGTCTACCGCGGCATCGTCCAGCGGTACGGCGTCGGCGGTGACGTCACCGACCCCGACGACGACGCGTTCCTCCGCGGCCTTCTCGAACGTCACCCCGAGTACGACCTCAAGCGGGGCCCCGGCATCGCGCACTTCCGCGTCATCGCCCACACCGATCATGGCCGCAGAAGCGTCGGGCTCGCCCTCGTACGGCTCGATGGCGAGGTGGCCGACTTCTCGTGGAATGCCTGCCTGACTCCGCTCGGACACCGCACCCAGGTGCTCGCGGCGTTGCGGCACGCGGTCGCCGATCAGGTGGCGGCCGCGCGGAACGCGGTGCTCGGCTCCGGGCAGCCGCTGGTCTGCTCCGTCACAGGGGCACCGATCCCGTCCGCTGCCGAGTTGCACATCGACCATGCGGACCCGACGTTCCTCGTCCTGGCCGAAGGGTTCATCGCCGAGAACGGTGGCGCGGACGTTTTCCGGATCCTGCCCGACCCGGGTTCCGGGGTCAGTTACATAGAGCTGGAGGACAAGGTGCTTGAAGGGCGCTGGCAGGACCACCACCAGGAGCGTGCCGTGCTGCGTCCGGTGCTGAAGCGGGTCAACCTGTCGGACCTGCGGCGGGCGGATGGGCGCGGCACTCCCGCTCCATGAACGGCTTCCAGCGGGTCGACGGCGGGGAGGACAACGCCACCGCCGGTCTCACCTGGCCATTCACCCGACCGACCCGAAGGAGGCCCTGTGGGGCGCACCATCCACGAAGACGCCGCAGAGGCCGAGCTGGCCGACATGCTGGCCGACCCCGACCAGGCGAAGCACCTGCACACCGTGGCCGCCCGGCTGCGTGACGGACGCTTCCCGGACTGGCTTGCCGCCATGGTCGGGCAGACGCCGGCCCGGGCGGGCTCCTGGCCGTCGCATCAGGTCGCCGCGTTCACGAGCGTCATGACCCGGCTCGCCTTCGGCCGGATCGCCCGCCGCCGCATCCGGGTCGGGGCGTCCCCCGGAGCGGACGCCGACCGCACGGGCAACGCCGCCCGCCTACAGAACCTCCCGGCACCGTTCGTGGCCCACCTGGACATGACCCAGCACGGGGCTGACTGCGACGGGCTGCTGGAGTGGACCGAGCCGGTCACGACGTGGCGCAGCACCGCCGTGCCGGTCCTGGAAACGCACGTGCTCCACGGAGCCATTCAGGCGCCGTACGAGGTACGCCCGGCCTCGGTGCCGCTGGAGGTTGGCTACACCCTGCCGAGCCGTACCTTCGCGCATCTGTTTACCGAGGGCGCCGTGGCTCGCTGGCCGTACGACGACGATGAGATCCACCTCCTGGTCGACCTGGAGCGCGCCGGGCTGCACATGGGCACGCGCCCTCTCCCTGCCGACGTGAAGTCGGTGCAGGTGCTGTAACCCTCTGGTCGACGGGGGCTCGCGGCTTCGGCTGCGGGCCCTCTCGCGTGCTCTCCCCCGTTCGTCTGGGAGGCGTCTACTGCGATCGGAGCGCGTTGGCACAGGTGCCGCATTCCACTTCCGCATGTTGGGCGGGAGCCACGGTGCGCCCGGTCCCGCGGGCTGGTAGTTCACCCGCTCCATGTCCAGGGTCGGCTTCCCGCAGAACGTCCGGTCGTCCGCGTCTCCTGAGACGTCCGGGTCGGCCGGTGCCGCGTGTACCGCCTCGATGTAGAAGACCGGATCGCCCGGCCCGAAGTCCTCGGACAGTTCCTTGCGCAGCTCGCGCAGCACGACGATCGCCATGTGATCACCTTCGGTGCGGACCGCTGCGGCCGCATCCTGGACCGCCGCAAGTTGGGGGCCCATCCTTAGCGCCAGGTCACGTGGAGGTGCTGGATCACCTCGTGCGTGTTTCTAATCTGTAGGCAGGTGCAGTTCGGCGAGCGTGGCGCCGGGCCGCGCTCCGCTGGATGGTTGTGTCGGTGAGAACGGCCTGGCCCTGCCCATCAGGGACGCGCGGCCTTCTCGCCGTGCACGGCTGTGTATTCGGCTGCAAGCCAAGGGCCAAGGTCGTTGATGAGCATCCCGAGCACCGTCGGGTCGGGCGAGGGTGCACGACCAACGGACGCGGCGACACGCATCTGCTCGACGCGCTCGGGGTAGTAGCGGCCGAAGAACTCGGCGGACTGGTCGAGGTCACTGGTCCAGCCGCCCCATCGGGGCATGATCAGAGTAAATCCTGTGCGGACGATGCGACGGCCGACGAGACGGCTGAGGGTCCGGCGATCGGCGTCCGTGGTGGCTTCGGCTGCTTTGGCACGCCAGCGTGGAAGCACGCGTGCGAGGTCACCGTTGGTCTCCCGCGCGAGGAGGGCCGTGGGGCGGTAACGGGGCAGTTCTTTTGCGAGGTCAGGGCCCAACAACGGGGTGCAGAGGCAGGCGATAAAGAACCCACCATCGTGACGTTCGACGTCGCTGAGCAGAACCCGCGTGCTGGTCAGCAGGATCCCGACGCCATCGATCTGCGGGAACGCACCGTCGAGTACGGCCTCGATCGCTTTGGCGTCAGCGCGGTCGGCCTCGCTGGGCTCATCATGGAGGGCGAGCTGGAGGTCGAGGTCTGAGACTCCGGGGGTGGCGGTGCCCCGGGGGATACTGCCGTAGAGGTAGGCACTGTGCAGGCGCGTATCGTCGAACGTCTCGGTGATACGAGCGCGGGCCGCATCGACGACGGGGACGAACGCCGCTGGCACTCGATCCAGTGCGCCTTCTCGTGCGATCGTTCCGTCGCGGTCCAGCCCTCGTTCGTTCATGGGGCCACTGTGCCGTGTGCTGCTGTGTGCTGCCGAGCGGATTTCCCGGGCGGTGTGGCGTCCGTGAATTGCACCGCCCAGACTGGGGCAGCAAGAAGCGGAGCCAGCGCGGGACGGAAGAGGTGCCGGAGGCGGCCGAGGAGTGGCTGCGTCAGCTGTCGGCCGACGCGGGTTTCCTCGGCCAGCTGGGCGTCGCCCCTTTCCGCGCGAGGCGCCTGGTCATGAGGGTGATGGCGGCCCAGGTGATCAGGGTCTCGGAGTGCTGGACGAGCCGTTCGTAGTCCCGGGCATGCCGGCGAGCGTGCATCATCCAGGCCAGCGACCTCTCGACGACCCAACGGCGGGGCAGGACCACGAAGCGTCCGACCAGGACCCGGCCCAGTGGCTTCCACCCGCCGCTGACGCGCACTGCCGTTACTCCGCTGAGTGGGTAGCCACCAAGCTTCGGCGCCTGCGGGCAGCGCCGCCTCCCCGGAGCGGATGAGGCTCTTGGAGAGCTTGGCGCCCGTCTCGGCGACGATCATCGGGCAGAACAGCCGAGCGGGCAGTTGGCCGCGGGTCAGGCCGGCCCACGGCCTGGAGTGCGCCGTCGACCAGGAGGCTCCCGGGCATCCAGTCGGTGCCCTTGACCATCACCTGCAGGACGTCGGCCTCCGCGAGCGCGGCGAGTTCCTTGACCATGTTCCGGTAGAGCGTGGCGAGGTCGAGGTAGCCGCCGTCGGTGGGCGTGATGGTGGCCGTGTAGGGGCCGTGGTGCAGGCAGACCGCCGATACGCGGGCGAGGCCGCGGCCGGCGCGTTCCACACGGGTGCGCTGTGCGTACTTCTCCGCCCACCCGCAGGAGTGCGGGCAGGGCACCCGCAGGTGCGGGACTCCCGTGGAGGGGGCGAGCCAGAGGCTTGCGGCGTCCAGGCGCGGCAGCACCCGCAGCCACGTCTCCCGGAACAGGCCGGTCGCCTGCTGCTGCGAGTAGGTTTCCACGCCGTACGGCACGGCCAGCCGCTCGGAGAGGGCGTCGAACAGGGGTTGGTAGAGGGTGCCGACCAGGCGGGCGATGCCGTCCGTGCCGAGGGCTTGGGCGTAGGCCCGCTGGTAGCGGTGCCCTGATACGGGGTCGGTGACCAGCTCGTGCGGCGCGTTGTCCAGTGCCGAGAACCTGACCTCCACGGGCAGGCCGTGGCGGTCGTGGAGCCGGGCGGCCGTGGCGAACGCCATCGACTGCACCAGAGAGGTGCCGGCGTGCGGGGCACCGTTGATCTGGGTGCCCACTACCAGGGCGATCCGCTGCGGCTTGCTGGCGTGGATACGCGGGGCGAGGACGTCCTCGACGTTCGTCAGGGCGTTCGCAAGGACGGTGTTGGGGCTGGTGAGCGTCATGCTGGTGCCTCATCTCATGTCTGTGAGCTGCTGTGACTGCGTGGAGCGGTCCGGGGGGGCAGCCGGGGCGTGGAGTCACAGGAGGCGGACTCCGGCCCTGGGCGGCCGGGAGCCTCGGCGGGTCAAGGCGCGGGCCCCCAGCGGCGACCCATGCGGCCGCGGGATCCATCCCTTGTGTCAGAACTGATCCAGTAGGGCCCGGCGCCCGGGCCCCGGGTGCGCCACTGGCCCTTACCGCTGTTGTGAGCCATGCGGGCCAAGGCAGGCGCCTCGGGGCCGTTCTCGTGCCAGTGGCCGGCACACCGGTCGGCGACGTAACGCGTGACGGCGGCGATATCGAGCCCCGGCGGCCGGGGTGATGAGCGCCGCCAGGAGCAGGCGCGGCACAGCGCTCGACGAGGGGGGGTAGGTGCTACTCAGGAGTGTCGGTGACCACGAGGAACTGATCGCTGCGCAGATCCATGACGACCCAGGCGTTGCGGCCCTGGGTGCGCTGGGTGGCGGCGTACTCGTCGGCCGGCCAGGAGCCGCGGGGGCCACCGACGGGGAACCGCTCCAGGACGGTGCGCGGGGGCTGGTCGGACATCAGGACGCCTCCTCTTCGGTGAAGGAGAGCTGGAGTGCGGGGCGTGCTGTGCGGGGCGCGGACGGCCGGGGCGGGGCGGGCGGCTCGATGCGTTCGAGGTCGGCGTCAGCGAGGATGCCGAGCTGTCCGGCGGCGGCCGCGCGGGCGGCGAGGGTGATCGAGCGGGTGTGTAGGTCCGCAATTGGAATGTCCCGTTCCGTCGTGACGACCTGCGTGTTCTCGCACTGTCTCATTCAGCTGGCCCGGCATTCTGTCTCACGATCTTGTCCCCCCTCGAGGGAGGGCTGCCGCCGCTGTCCGTCGGTCATCCCGGCTTGCCGAGGGTTGGCCGGCCACCCGACACCGTTCGCATGCTGCGCCTTCGCCAGGCTTTCAACACGCTCGTCGTTTGGCGATCAACCCCTGACCGGCCTCACGGGCAAGTGCTCCATTGGACAACCATGTCCTGGGGCCAGAGTTTCTCTATATCTGGCCGAGGGTGAGCATGGCCCCCGGTTCTTCCCGTAGAGCGCGTCCATTGCCGAGGTCACGGCTCCTCCAATCCGCGCAGCGCCTGCCCCACGGACAGGGGGACCAGCCGTCGGCCCGCATCGGGCTCGGTCAACGGCGTACCGTACAAGACAGCTCGGCTGCCACCGAGCGAGATCTCCTCGATCGTAAAGTCCATGTGGTTGGCTGCAACGGTGTGTGTCGGGTCCGGTGGAGGTGAAGCCGTGCTGGAAGGTGTCCTGATCTCTGAGAGTCTGCGCGTCGGCGCGGAGCTGGGCGGGGTTCCCCTGCGGGTTTCGAAAATCACGCGGGTGGAGGCGAGTGACGCCGTGGACGAGCAGCCCCAGCGATGGACGCTGCTGAACTTCGCCGCGGAGGATCGTGATGCCGAGCGTCTGGCTGAGCAACTGGCAGCCGTGCTCTCTCCCACGGGAGGCTGGTATGCCAACTTCAACACGCCCGAAGAGGCGTTCGTCGTTTTCGCGAACAAGGTCTTCCGCTATCCACGCGGGCAGGCTGAGGGGCGGCGGCAGGCGCAGGAGTATGGACGTTCCGTGGGCGTGCCGGATACACAGCTGGACTGGGGAGACTGAGCGCCGAAGTTCCTTCCTTCCGCGCGGGGTGATTCAGGCTGAGAGAGCTGGCTGGCCACGTGCCCTTCGAGATTGGAGACCCGAGTCGAGGAGGTACTTTTGGCCGTCGACGTGGAGGCGCGGTTGCGCGGACGACTGGCAATTGGCGGAAAGGCAGTTAGGGCTTTCCACAATCTCGGAGCCCCAGTGCCGCAGGCAGGCCCCAGAAACACCGCGGCAGTCAGACGTCAGCTGGTTCTGCCTCTACTTACTTGCTCACGGCCGGTGGCCCGGCCATCGGTACTCTTCTATCGGCCACTGCCGAACCCGTTTGGACAGCACGGCCTCCCAACCTTGAGCGAGGGCAGCGCGGACGATGTCATCCCGATCGTCGACCAAGCGCACGCGGCGGTCGCCCGTGTGACGCCGGATCTGCTCGAAGAAGGCAGGGTCCGGTTTGGTGACCCCGTCGCGCTCGGAGTTGATGACCATGTCGAAGATCCGGTGAAAGCCGTAGCGGCGCTCCCACAGGGAGAACGATGCCAGTGGTCCGTTGTTCGCCAGGATGAGCGGTGCGGACGGGGGCAGGGCGCTTATCTTCTTCCAGAAGTATGGGTTGGGGGCGTACGCGCCAGCGACGTCCTCGGCCTGCTCCAGGTGGCCGGTCCGGTGTTCCCACACCTGCTGCCCGGTCCAGAACTCCGTCTCGTGCTTGCGCCACTTCCGGCCGGCGAGCACGACACCCACGCAGTCGAAGACGGTTACCGGCTCGTCAACCGGTTGCGCATTCCAGCCTCGGCGCTCGCTCGGGAAGACCACTTCGGGAACTGGGCGCACGGCCGAGCCGGGTGAGGGGACTAGCGTCACGTCGGTGCGCGGCTCATCGTCCACAACGGGCTCGACTTCGAATCCCCACCGAGCGGCTGTTAGTTGGAGAAACTCGTAGGCGGACAGGACTTCCGCACCGACCACATGCCTGACCCCGGCTTCTCCGGCGCGTTCCATTGCGGTCACGGAGGAAATGAGGTCTGGCACGTACGTCGGTGTCGACATCCTGTTGTCGGCGGCGGTGATCCGCTGGACCGTGGCGAAGTTGTGTGCCCTGTTGGTGCCTTCGTCGTACAGTTCGGACACCCGGACCACCAGGGAGCGTGACGGGGCGGCGGCCAGAACCGCCCGTTCACCGCTGAGTTTGGATTTCCCAAAGGTACTGTCCGGGCAAGGGTCACTGCGGTCGTCCTTGCGGCCCGTGCCGGAGAAGACGTATTCGGTCGAGAAGTGGTGGACAGCAAGAACGGCTGGGCGAAGACGGCCGTCACATCCTGGTCGAAGTCGGGGTAGAGCAGTCGTGTCAGCTCAAGGCGGGACTCGTAGACGACGTGGTCGCGCATGGTTGACGACCAATACATGCCGGAATAGTGCTTCGGACCCTCTCGCCAGCGGAACGTACGCCAAGGGATCGAAGGCTCGAAGGCATCGATGCCCGTAGTCGACCAGACAAGGTCCTCGTCGATCTTCCCGTCCGTACGACAGAGACTCATCGAGACTTCGCCGATCACACGCAACATGCCCCACCCCCGAGCAGCAAGAGCGGGGCGCAGGCGCAGAGCTCCCGGTCTCGATCAGCTGCGACGTCTCCACGATCAGGTTGGAGAGGGCAGCTGAATAGGTCGAGACCGGGAACAGCACTACGACGGGTGAACGATCAGACGGGCGTTCGTCTCACCGCAGTGTCCCTTGGGCCGGACAGAGGCCACCATCAATGAGAAAGGGAGACGCGAAATGCGAACCTACAGGGTGATCCGGTGGTGGCCGTGGTCGATGCGCAGGTGGCACAGCTGGCAGGCGGCGAGCAGGTTCTCGTCTCGCACGTCTTCGGGGGTGTGGTTGAGGTGGGCGGTGGTGAGGCCGACCACGGAGCCGGTGTCGGGGTGGATCTGCTCGTGGACGGCCGGGCAGCGGCCGCCCGGGTGCGCCAGGCCGCAGTGGCCCGTGCACTCGCAGCGGCCGCCTGCCCGCTGGAACCGGATCCGCGCGCTGATCTCGTTCCAGTCGCGTGGGTACCGGTGCAGGTTCTCGGGACGGATGGGCACGGCGGCTCCGCTACTCGCCGCCGGCGGCCTGGCGGTGCTCGAAGGCTTCGAGCAGCTCGCCCAGGTCGTTCGGCTCGGGCGCGGCGCCGACCCACTTGCCGCCCTCGGTGAACACCTCCACCTCGGTGGTGTCGGCGTCGAACCAGCAGACGTACGGGCCGTATCGCTCGATGACCGCCGTGGCGACAGCGGCCGGGTCGGACAGCTGCGGTGCGGTCTCCAGCACGGCGAGTGTGGTGACGACCAGCCACATCGGCTCGTCCGGCGTGCGGGGCAGCCGGAGGTAGCCGGTGACGCGGAGCTTGTCGCCGGGGACAAGGTCGTGGATGACCGCGTGCGCCAGCTCCGAGTCGGCGACGCTGCACGGCAGGATCATCTCGTCCGTGCGCTCGTCTTCCCTGTCAAGTTCTTGTGTTCAGCTCTGCGAGGTCTCCCGGGGACTCGCACCGCCTGCTGCTGAGTGCCTGCCCGCCAGGGGCTCGCCCGTCCCGAGCGTCGGTGCTGGTGGGCGTGGAACTCCGCCACCAGCCCTAATGCCCGGCGGTACGTGTCGTGAGGTCCTCGTCCGTGATGGGGCGGACCACCCGGCAAGGGGTTCCGACCGCGACGGTCATCGGGGGAATGCTGCGGCTGACGACACTGCCGGCGCCGATGACCGACCCGTATCCGATGCGAACGCCGGGCAGGACCACCGCGTTGCTACCGATCCACACCTTGTCCTCGATCACGATCGGTTCCGAGAACCGTCCGAAGTCAGCGCGTCGCGAGGGATGCACCGGGTGTCCCGTCGTGGTCAGTGTCACGCTGGGCGCGATCATGACACCGTTGCCTATGCGGATGTCCACGTCATCGACGAACGTGAGGTTCACGTTCCCGAAGAAGTCGTCGCCGATGTAGACGTTGCTGCCGAACCCGGCGTGGAACGGCGGCAGCAGCACCGTGCGCTCACCGACCGAGCCGAAGATCGCGACGAGCAGCGATCGACGCTTCTCCGTTTCGCTCGGTGGTGTGTGGTTGTACTCGAAGATCTGCTCGGTGCGACGCCGAGGGGCCTGGAAGGCCGCTTCCGACTCGGTGTAGACGAGCCCTTTGGCGATCTTGACCAGCACTTCTTCCTCGTAAGCATGCGTCACAGCGGAACGTTCCCTTCTCCGATCCCTCGGTCATGAAGATGATCAGTTAAAGCATGGCGGGGCGCCGCCACTCCTGTCCGAGGACATGGTGGTCGAGGAAGTTCAGCACCGTCTCGTACATGATGCGGATGTGGTTCGGCGCCGCGATGGCGTGGCTCTCGTCCGGGAAGTGCAGGAAGCTGACGGGCACCGCGAGCCGCTGCAGATCGCTGTGCAGGCTCAGTGCCTGGCCCATCGGTACGCGGTAGTCCTTGCCGCCGTGCACGATCAGCATCGGCGTCGTCACCTTCGCCGCGTGGAAGTGGGGCGAGTTGGCTTCGTACCGTTCGCGCTGCGTCCGCGGGTCGCCGAAGATCTTCCGGAAGTACGCGTGCATGTCCGTGTCGATCTGGAACGCTTCCAGGTTCCACATCCCGGCGTGGGTGACGATCGCCTTGAAGCGATCGGTGAGGGTCGCGGCCCGGTTGGCCAAGTAGCCTCCGTAGGACCAACCGGCGAGGCCGGTCCTGGTCGCGTCGAGGTCGTCGCGTGCCAGTGCCGCGTCCGTCAGCGCGATGAGATCACGGTAGGGCTGACCGCCATACTGGCCCCGGCCGCGCTCCTGCATGCGTTGCCCGTAGCCGGTGGACAGCGCCGGATCCGGTAGCAGCACCGCGTAGCCGCGCGCCGCGAACGGCCATGGGTTCCACAACCACGTCCAGGCGCTCCAGGACCTTTGTGGTCCACCGTGCGGGGCGATGATCAGCGGCGCTGGGCGCTCGGCCGAGACGTCCTCGGGCAGAGCAAGCCAGGCGCGCAACGGGAAACCGTCGTCCGCCTCGACGTGCACTTCGGTCAGCGTGCCGGGGAGCGAGTCGAGGCCGCCGGGGGCCCTGAGGAAGGCGGGTTGTTGATCGGCTGTACTGGCGTCCAGCCGGACCACTCGAGGCGGGCTGTCGATCGTGCTGCGCAGTGCGTAGAGGGTGGTCCCATCGGGCGACACGCAGAGCGAGGCGTAGGCGCCGGAGGCGGTCAGGCGGGTGATCGTGCCGTCCGCGTCGCGGCGGAAGATCGGGCAGTGGCCCCGCTCGTCACCGGTGAACCACAGCGTGGTGTCTCCACGGATCGGCGAGAGGACCGCCCGTCCCGGCCACGGCCAGTTGTCGAACTCCGGCAGGAGGTCGGTCTCTTCACCCGAAGCCAGGTCGAACGCGACAAGCGTGACTCGCCACTCCGTGTCATAGGTCTCCTCTCGCTGGCGCTGGGAGACCAACGCCGAGCCATCGGCCGTGAACGCCAGGCGGTAGTACTGATGACCAGGGCGCGAGAACGAGTGGCGCTCGACGCCAGTGGCCGCGTCGGCGACCACCACGACATTCGTGTCGGGAGCGCTGCCCGTCGCGGCTCGCGTGTAGGCCACCAGCGATCCGTCCGGCGAGAGCGCCATATCTCCGATGCCCGCCAGACCCTGGCTGCCGGCGTTCACCGGAGCCCCCTCGGAGTGCAGGACGAAGGTGTGGGGTTCGTCGGGGCCGAGGGCTACGCCGAAGGAACACGTTGTGGTCGCCTCGTACAGAACCGCGTTGACCATGGCGCTCTCGCGCTCCCGGCGAAGTTCGGCGTATGCCTCGGCATTCACCGCGCCCGGCAGCAGATCAGCGGTGTAGGCGACCGTGCGGGAATCCTTGGCGACGGCGAAGGCGGATATGCCTCCCGGGTGGTGGGCGACCTGCCTGGCCTCGCCGCCCTCCGGCAGTGCCCACAGTCCCACACCCTGGCTCTCGCTCTTCTCAGCGGCGGAATCTGTGTTATCGCGGCCGGAGAGGAACAGCAGTGTGCCGTCGGCAGCGAAAGCGGGAGCGAACTCACCCTGCACGGACCGAGCCACGAGGCGACTCTCGCGCTCGCCCGAGGGGTCCACATCCCACAACCTCGAAACGTACCTGGTTCCCTCGTCGTTGATGATCTGCACGGACGCGATCAAGCGCGTTCCATCGGGCGCCAGGACCAAGCCGGTCAGGCGGGGAAGTACGGCGAACAAGTCGTGGAATGAGTTGGCATCATCCAAGGCGTGGATCATGACGATCATCCTGCCCGCCGCACCCGAACTGTGACAGGGATCCGACGATCTGAGGGGACCGGAACCGAGGAGAACCGGCTCGGCGGCGGTGCCTCCGATGTGGCGGAGCCACTTCGAACTGACCGCAGCGCGTCTCCTACGGCAGGGAACGGGTGAGCCACACCAGTTCACCGCTGTCTTCGGTCGAGACGTGGTCGCGCTGGAACCCAAGCTTTTCGAGGACGCGAAACGATGGCGCGTTCCAGGGACGCACCGTCGACCAGAGCCGTTTCCGCCCAGTCGCGATCGCCGCGTCGAGCACCGCGAACGCCGCCTCGGTGGCATAGCCCTGTCCGTGCGCGCACCGGAACAACTCGTAGGCGATCTCTGGCTCATCAACGGAAGCCCGACCGACAGTGAGCCCGCAATACCCGATGAAGTCGCCCACATCGCGGCGGATGACGGGCAGCAGAGCAATCCCTGTCAGTGCCGACGCAGCGCGCTGATCCTCGATCATCCGCCGGTTGTCGTCGATCGACGGTGTGCCACCACCCCGTTCGGCGACAAGCGCGCGATGGGCGTCGATGTCGGGTTCGGTCCACTGACGCAACGTCAGCCGAGCGGTGTCGAGTTGGAGCGGCATCGGCGAATACGGCATGGCGACACTCTATCGACGCCGCTCCAAGCCGGGGCAACTGCGATCACGTGGGATGGACAGCTGTGGTCTGTCTCAACGAACCGAGCCCACGCATCATGCAGGTCAGCGGACGCAGCTCAAGGGAGCGGGTTGAAAAATACTTAGCTTGTTCTTTTTCTTCCGGTCTCGAACGGTGTCTCGTACTGAGTCGCTCACCTGGGGGTTTGCCGGACGTGGGGGCGGCCTTCGTCTGATCCTGTGCTCCGACCAAGGTGCACGTGACCGAGACGAAGGCCGTGAGGGTGAGTCTGCTGCCTGATGTTGTGCGGAGTGATGCGTTCGCGGAAGCGTCACGCTTCCGGGGCGAGTTCTACGAGTGTCTGACCGCTCGGCGCGACGAGTTGTTCGAGCTGACGGATGCGGTGCTGTGTGCGGACGGTGCGGTGAAGTCCCCGGTGGACCTGACGCTGCTGCCCGAGCATCGGCGTGGGCACGGAGCGATGTACGGAGGCCTGAACCACGGCCGGATCAATGTCGAGCAGGTGCGGACGGTGCTGGCCGGGCTGTCGCTGCCGCGGTTCGACGGCGGACGTCTGGTCCTGGCCGTCGATGTGTCGCCATGGCTTCGTTCGGACGCGCCGTGCTCGGCCGAGCGGCTGTTCTGCCATGTCTATGGCCGGGCGAAGACGGCGTCGCAGTTCATCCCGGGCTGGCCCTACTCCTTCGTCGCCGTCCTGGAGCCGGGCGCCACCTCTTGGACCGCGATCCTGGACGCGGTCCGGCTCGGACCGGTGGACGACGCCACCGCGGTCACAGCCGCCCAGCTGCGGGGAGTCGTTGAACGGCTCATCGCCGCGGGTCAGTGGCGGGCCGGGGACCCGGACATCGTGATCGTCAGCGATGCCGGCTACGACGTCACCCGCCTGGCCTGGGTCCTGCGCGATCTGCCGGTCGAGCTGGTCGGCCGGGTCCGCTCCGACCGCGTCATGCGACTGCCGAAGCCGCCTCGTGTCTACGACCCGAAGGGCGGCCGGCCGCCAAAGCACGGCCCGGAATTCCGCTTCGCCAAGCCGGAGACCTGGCCCGAGCCCGCGATCACCACGGTCACCGCAACTACCAACTACGGCAAGGCCGAGACGCAGGCATGGGACCGGGTCCACCCAAGGCTCACCCACCGCTCCTCATGGCTCGACCATGACGGTGAACTTCCCCTGGTTGAGGGCACGTTGATCCGGTTGAAGGTCGAGCATCTGTCGAAGGACCGTGATGCCCCGCCGGTGTGGTTATGGTCCTCCAAGACCGGCGTCACTCCGGACGACGTGGACCGTTTCTGGCAGGCATTTCTCCGCCGCTTCGACCTGGAGCACACCTTCCGCTTCGCGAAGCAGACCCTCGGCTGGACCACCCCGAAACTCCGTAGTCCCGAGGCGGCGGACCGCTGGACGTGGATCCTGATCGTCGCTCACACCCAGCTCCGGCTTGCCCGGCCCCTCGCCAAGGACCTCCGCCAACCCTGGGAGAAGCCAGCTGCCTCCGGCCGGCTCACCCCCGCCCGGGTCCGCCGAGGGTTCAGGAACATCCGCGCTCACCTGGCCTGCCCGGCCCGTGTTCCCAAACCTCGAGGCGCCGGCCCCGGACGGCCACCCGGCGTCAAGAACAAACACCGGGCACCCCGCTACGACGTCGGCAAGACCGTCAAACGCCCCGAGACCCTCAAGGCCATCGGCAAGCCCGGAAGATCTTGGTAGATAAAGAACAAGCTGAGTCCCAAATCCGCCAGTGCCCGGTCATACCGGCTCGGCTGCAGCCCCACCCTGGCCCCAGCCGGACGGGCCACCTCAAGGACCCGGCCCGTCCCCAGATCCCGCTTGATCACCCGATGCAGCGTCGGCAGCGAGGGCACACACTCCACGCCCCACTGCTCCAACACCCCCTCCTCCTGGGCCCGGAGCATCCTGCGCCGCAACTCCGCGATGCTCCCGCCCGCCTGAGCCAGGACCTCCCACAACGCGTCACTCAGCGAAAACCCGTCCTGCCGCGGCCGCGCCTCGACATGGCCCCGGCGTCCATCGGCCAGCCACCGCCACACCGTCCGCTCCGACACCCCCGCCAACTCCGCCGCGATCCGCACATGCAGCGCCGACAGCGTCCCCTGCCCGTCCACCGCCAGAAGCCGCCGTACCACCACACCCAGCGCCAACGGCACACCCCCGGCCAGCGCAACCCCAGCCGGCCCCGCCCCGCCGTTGACCTCACCCGCCGGAACCCCCGAAGCCGTCATACGGCCCAGCCCACCCGACCCCGCCAGCCCCTCCCACAGGAACAGCGAAACCCATGACAGCCAGCAACCAACCTGCTAGCCACACCACAACAGCCGCTTGGTCACCCCATGACAGCAACCCACAACCCCGCCCCACACCCCCTACCAAGGCATCCACACCACGAGCCCGTTGACGCCCACCCGCTGCCACCCCACCGCCCAATCACACCGCTGTTCAAGGCCTTCGGAACCTCTGTCCTGACCAAGTCCGGTGTCTTCGACAGCATCACGAAGCAGTACGGGAACAGCACCGGCAGTTTGTTCCTGGCGAAGTCCGGTGTCTACGACAGCGTCCTGAAGCAGTATGGGCGCGGCATCGGCGCTCTTTCTTTCCTGGAGCCGCAGAGGTCGATATCCCTCGGTGTCCTCGACTCGGTGAAGCTGGGGTCTCTTCTTGATGAGTCCTTCTTCGGCAGTTACAAGACGGCCACGCTGGGTCTGGATGCCTTCCGGGGCAGTGGCAGCGTCGGATCTTGGGAAGCTGACCCGTTCGGCTGGGGGAAGGGCCCGGTGACGACCGGAATCTACGACGGCGTGTTGAAGGCGGCCGTGCTTGACCAGCTCAGTGGCAGCGTCTTCCCGGCGGCACGTGGCGCCGCTGCTTCGGTCCGGCTACCTGGTCTGCTGGACAGTTTCACCGCGCCCTTGGCGCCGAGCCTTCCGCGCCGGGCGGAGGAGCTGGCAGATCTCCTGCTTCCGCCCAATCTGCAGGACTTCTCCAGTAGCGAGTGGTCTCAGCTAATCGACATCACGACCGATGCTGGGATCGGCCTCATGCGGGCTCCCAGCGCCGGGCATCTGCGCGCGCTTCTCGGGGAAGACAGCCGGGAGGGGCGCTACGCCTACCTCCTGCAGCATCAGGACGAACTGCTCGATGAGCTGAGCGCAGGGATGCAGGAGGTCACCGAGGAGCCGCTTCAGGACCTCGTGCGGCTTGGCATGCGGGCCATCGAGTGCGCGAGAGCCGGCCTGTGGGAGGGTGCTCTCGCCCTGGCTACGAACGTTCTGTACTCCGCGATGGAAGAGCACGGGATCGAGTGGTACCGCCAGGAATTCCGCAGTGTCCGCGACCACAATAACCAGCCGATCCGAGGCATCAACGGCCCCGGAGCGACCGTGGAATTCGTACTCAGCAACGCCCCGATGCCCGAACGCCGGGTCGGAATTTTCGACCTGCGCACGCACCTGGTAACCCGGCCCATGTCCCATGTGTTCAAAAACAGTGCGCTCGTGCAGGACCAGCACAACCGTCACGCGGTGTGCCACGAGGCTTCCTACACCTCGTTGCGAGAGGTGTACGTCCTGCCTGCCATGCTCAACATGCACGCCCTACTGCGGGTACTAGACGAGAAGATGTCAGAGGACAGCCCAAGCCCTTGATCCGATTGCCTGCGGGTGCCGCGGCGAGACGCTGACAGCGCGGAACAGCGGGCTCCGACTGTCCGAAGCCCGCGGCTGCCCCTCCCCCGGCCAGCGGTCTACTCCTCCGGGGAGACGCCGTGCGCATCCGCAGCGCCTCTGGCCGACCTGCTCCAGCACGGCCCCTCCGCACCCGTGTGGCGTCCCGTCCACGATCCCGCCCAGCGAGTCCGCTGGACGGAGTCCGGCATCGCCAGACCTGACACGACGCCGCCGCAGACGCGGCACGGGTCTGTACTGCGCTTCACCGGCAGACCCTCCGTAGCGAAGTAGTCGGCCACCGCGGCCGCCACATCGCCGGACCGTACGACCCGGACGCGTTGTTCACCGGTCTGATTCGTGAACAGGTCGACCGTGCACGCCAACAGCAGAAGGCTCGGAAGGGCGTCTCCGAGAGGGCCCCGGTCCAGCGCTACGGCGACGCTCCGCCCGCCGCGCCCCAGCCTCCGAGAAAGTCGGACAGGGCGCGGCGTTGCTGTTCCTCACGAACAATCTGTTCGGCGAGGACGCTGCGGTCGATGTACGGGTCGACGGCGGCGAGCACCAGGCGCCGGAGTTCGTCGGGTTCGAGGGCTTCGACCTCCCACTGCACGGGGCGGTCGATGTCGAAGCCGTAGCGGCGGGCGAAGGCCGGCCACCTCGGATCGCCGCGCTTGCCCTCGGTCGCGGGCAGCTCGTAGGCGCGCACCTGCTCGTAGGTCAGCAGCACCCGCTCGGTGTGGCTCCAACAGCCCGTGCGCGCCACCCAGTCCCGCTCGATGTCCTCGCCCGAGCAGTCGAAGTCGCCGACCACCAGGAGCACGGCGGTGCGCGGGTCGGCGGTGACGCGGTCGTGGACGACGTCGGCGTACGACTGCGAGCCGAAGCCGCGGACCACCAGGACCGGGATACCCGCATCGGCGAGCCAGCCGGTCAGCTGCTGGCGCAGGGTGTCCTTCTCCGCCGCGACGTACAGCGCGTGCTCCTGGCCCTCGGTGCGGTCGAGGCGGAACCAGTCGGGCATCTCCGCGAGGAACGCGTCCGCGCCCGTCCAGGCCGGCGGGACGTGGACCTCCCGGACGGTGTCGATCAGGTCGGGGAACCGGCCCTCCCGGCGGGCCTTGGCCAGCTGCGCGGACAGACGGCGGTACATCGGCGCCGTGTGCGGCAGCGTTCCCTCGGAGGCCAGGCGGTACATGACCTGGCGCAGCGTGACCTTCATCGGCGCGTACCCGTTCACGATCTCCCGCGCCCGGTCCACCACGGACGGCCACCGCACCCGCTCACGCGCCATACCGGTACACGTACCCATCGCCGCCGCCGTGGCGTAGCCGGGCCCCGGGCAGGCCCCTCCGGACGGGGGCGTGCCCGGCGGCGGCCTACTCCGGGCCGGGGTCGCGCAGCGGATTGCGGTGACCGCAGTCCCAGCACTTCACGCTCTCCGGGAGCTTCTCGTACCGCGTGCCGGGGACGCCGAAGGAGCCGTCGATCCGAAATCCACCGCAGCCCTGGCACGGTGTGGCGTGGAAGGGCTTGTCGCAGCGGAGGCAGATGCCTTCCGCGCTGGTCTGGTCGAGGCGGGTAACTCGGGTGTCTGCGCTGCCACATCGCGCGCAGAACGCTTCCTGGGTCTTCATGGTTCCGGTGTACATCAGATTCGCGACGTCGTTCCCCCCGCTCCGATCCGAGGCGTCGGTGGCGGTCGCAGAGCGTGTGACACCGGAGGGGCACCGCGGGCCCGAAGAACGCTGATCCCCTGGGCCCGTGGTGTACCAGGTCAGGGTCGCCGGCGGAACCAGCCGCGGCCCCGGCCCGACTCGGGGTCCTTCTCCGGCTCCGGCGGCGCGGCGGCCTCGAGGCGGCCCGCTTCAGCGGCGGCCTCCTCGCGGGCGACGTCGTCAGCGTGGCACGGGCCGCACACGGTCTTGTCCCCGGCCCGTACGGCGGTCCGGTGCACGGTGATCTCCTCCCAGCGTTCGTTGGTGAACTTGCGCCCGCACCGCGTGCACACCGGGCGCTCCGCCTCCCGCTGCGCGGCGCGGCGCTGCTTGTCCTCCGTGTCGGCGCGGGCCTCCTGGGCGCGGTAGAGGGCGTGGCCGTCGGGGTTGTCGAGCGCGTCCGTCAGCGTCTGCTCGCCGTCCCGTCCCAGCCGCCGCCACACCGCCGCACCGCCGCACCGCCGCCATGCGCCTGGAGCTGCTCCAGGGTGGTGACGACAACGGGCACCGCCTGGCGGTAGTCCCGCGCGGTGACCGCCTTCGGGTAGAGGGTGTCGTACCGGCGCGGCGCCCAGTAGCGGCGGCCAGCCTCCTCCAGCACGGCGACCGTGTTGGTGACCTTCACCTCGGTGGTGTCCGCGAACACGAACGCCACCGGCACCAGGCCCTCCCGGCCGGTCGGCGGATAGACCCGGCGCCACAGCCGCTTCTCGTGGTCGACGTGCTCGATTGCGTCCGGCCGGGATCGGGCGAGCTCCACGGTGCGCTTGTCCGCGTCTTTCGGGAGCAGCCGGCCCCACTCCCAGTACTGGTGCAGCCTCTGCACCAGGTCGTGCGCGTCCTCGGTGCGGCGGTCGATCTCCAGCAGCATCACCGGCACCCCGGCCGCCGGCGCCCGCACCACCAAATCCGCCCGCTGCACGAAGCCGCTGCCGAGCCGGTGTCCGATCTCGGTCTGAAACCCGAGCCGGTGCCCGATCCCGGCGCGATGGAGTTCGGCGGCCGTCGAGGTGACCGCCGCGGCGTGGTCGTCGTAGCCGGTGCCGAGCAGCTCCCCGGTGACCGGGTCGTACTTCTCTTCACGCAGCACCGAGACCCGTATGCCCTTCGGCTCCAGCAGCTTCTTCGCCTCGCCGTGTCCTCGTCTGGTGAGCACCCACACCTGCCGCTGGTCCTCCTGCACCGACTCGATCCTCACCAGGCGGTGGTCCTCCAGATCCAGGAGGTTGTCCCGCGTGAGCTTGTCGTGCTGGTTGTCCGGACGGGTCAGCTTCCACAATTGATCGGGCGTAGCCCTCTGGAAGATCCCCAGCGCTTGCAGCAGCTCCCGGCGTCGAGGCCCGGTCGAAGTCCTCCTGTGCCTGGGACGCCTTTGGATATGGGTTGTCGGACCTGCGGCGTCCCCCTGTCCGCCGGGTCTGACCTGCGGAAACGCCCGGACCTTGAGGTCGGGGCGCGGAGGGGGTGACGGAGGGGCCCACGGAGGGGGTCTTCCGGGCCGGGTCAGGGGTCTGCTCAGGCTCGTCGGCGGTGCTCGCCACGGAGTGCTCCTGGAGGGTGGGGCGGGCCTATCCCGCCATTCACCTTCTACTGGTTCGGTTTTCGGCTCTCGTGTGACGCCGATCTCGGAAAACCTCTCCGTCGTGACCGCATCGTGATCAACCCGGTGTGACCACGGCCGATAGATGGCCTCACCCCAACGTGTTGCCGCAGGCCAGAGGGGGCGAAGTTTCGTAGTTGGCCTGAGCGACGACCGGCAGTTGGCCCCGATCGGGCACGAAAGCAGCCTGACAGGCCAAGATACGCAGGTCAGCTGGCGCGGACCGTCGCTCCGCGCCGCGACGCATGTGTCACGCCTCCTCCTGCCAGGGGAAGCCTTCCGGGTCCGCGGCGGCACGAGCCCAGACCCGCTCATCGTCATGGCCGCGGATCTGGTCCAGAAACGGGAAGTCCTCCGGCTGCACGGCCAGTTTGGCGACAGGGGTCACCGGCACGGGACTTGCCCATTGTGCCGGCTGCACCAAGACATCGCCGACCCACATCCGCGGCTGCAGCTCAAAGGTGCCGGCGGGCAGCAGGTACACCGTGCCGGGACGCCAGGGCTGCTGCTTCAGCGCCCGCGCGCTGATGGAGAAGTAGTAGTGCGGCTCGCCGAGCCGCTCGCTGCCGTTAGCGACGCGGGCGCAGCCATTAATCAACGACATCGGGTGGCGGGCCCGGTCCAGGATCGCGTAGTACATCGGCCAGAGCCCGTCGCCGGCCGCGAAGACCGCGCGCCTGTTGCCGAACTCGCTGCTGTCGTCCGGCTGCCGGGGTTCGAAGCGGCTGATCGCCGGGTCGCCCGAGCCGTGCAACAGCAGTCTGCCGCGGTCTGCGGCATGGCAGAGGAACTGCCATTTCGGGGCCTCAAGCCGGTAGCTGATGGGCTCATCGGGACCGTTCGCGAGCGCTTGCTCCAGCAGTCGGTCGAAGGATGCCGACGTTCTGCGGTCCGGGGGTGGAGCAGGACGCGTCATCCAGTGCGCAGGCAGCTTCATCAGAGCAAGCTATCCAGCGCACCGCTCGGGACACCACGAATCCGGCTGGACGCGCTCCCCGGTCAGCAGCGAGGCAGGCCGACCATCAGCAAGATCCGGCTCATCGCAGCCACCGCTGGCATGACGTCTGAAACAGGCACTTATCTCTCGGAGGGGCCATTTACCGGTCGTCGTCACACCCGGAGGGGGGAGAGTTCTCCCCCCTCCGGCGGCCGGACTCTGTCCACAGGGCCGCGGTTCGAGGGTGGCTTCGAGGTCGCCGCGATCAGCGGGGCGGCCCGTACGTGAGGAGCTGTCATGCCCGAGAACACCATCACCGCGCCGCTCGCCCCGATGGAGCCGGAAGACGTCGCCGACGCCTTCGCCTACATCCGGGCGCTGCAAGCCGGGGACATCGACACCGCCGGCGCGGTCGCCAATGACACGGGCCCGGAGCTGCGCCGGCTGCTCCTGGACGTCGCTGCACGCATCGTCATCCCGATCACCGCCGTGGACCACTGCGATGGGGAGCCGTGTGCGCACCCCTTCCTGGCAGCGGCGCTCGGGCGACTGCTCCTGGAGGTCCTGCGCCACGGCGACGGCGCCTGCCTGGCTTTCCCGCCGGGCATCGCCCAGACCATCGTCCGCTTCACCGAGAACATCCTCACCGAGGAGCACGGCGACGTCGCCGACGTCCTGCGCCAGCTGGAGGCCGCGGGGATGAAGCAGGCGATGGAGGCGCACCCAGCGCACCGCACCACCGCGTAGCCGCACCTCCGGGACGGCGGTGGTGCGGTCCACCGGCATCGCCGCACCGCACTGGGCGCGCGCCACAGCCGGGCGGGCTCCCTATCACACACCCCCTTGACCGCGACCTGATCGCAAGCCGAAACCGGCGATGTCAAGGAGAAACGTCGCGGTAGCAGAGGTGGACAAGGGGGTGTAGCGGAGCCGGACAAGGGGGTCGCGCGCGTCCGGCCGCACCCGGACAAAGGGTCGGCCGACGGCGGGTGCACCGGTGCGGTGCGGAGCGTCGGGTGCGGCGCACCGGCGCGCGAGAGAGTGCCGTGCGTCGTCGGAGTGGTGCGGTGCCGGACGCGGTGGCGCACCATCGCGGTGCGCACCACGGTGGAGTCCATCGTCGTCCGGCGCACCGGAGTGGGCTCCACTCGGTGGAGCCCACTGAGTGGAACCCACTCGATGTTCTGCATCCGGTGGCGATGCGCGACATCGGCTGGACTCCACTCAGTGGACGGTGCCCGACCTCGTCACCACAGCCGGGCTCCTGGTCCTCGTCGAGCGCGGCGGCCATCTGCTCGCGGGCGGCACGGGCGCGGGCGAGGGCTTCGTCGGGGTTGGGCTGGTCTTCCGGGGTGCTCACGTGACTCCTCCTGTGGTTTCGGCCCGGTGTGTGCGGGGTGCCGGGCTGCTGGGTGTGCGGCGGCGGTCCCGCCGCGGGGGCGGGCTGCGGACGCAGGCCGTGGGCGGCTTCGCGTGCCCGCCTGCTGTCCTGGATCGTGGCGGCCACCTTCGCTGCGGCGGCTTCGAGGGTCTGGCGGGTCTGCTCCACCGCGTCGACGTCGACGCCGGTCTCCGGCTCCATGAGGCGGCCGTCCTTCCGGCCGGTACGGAACGGCCGCGGGTGCGACCTCGAGGCGGCGGGCACCGCGACGGTGTACGGGCGGGGGCGGGAGCCCAGGCGGTCCGCTCGCCGCGCGGCGCGGACCCGGGCGGCCAGGGCGTCGGCGGCGAGGCGAGCCCGTTCGTACGGGGCCGCCGTGCGGTTGCGGGTCAGCGGGCGCAGCACGGCCTGGTCCTCGGTGTCGCTCGCGTACAGGGCCCGCAGATCGGCGGTCATCCTCCGGCCGCGCCCGACGGGGCGGGTGTAGTCGTCGACGACCGTCTGCACGATTCGTTCGTCCAGGCCCGGCTCGTGGGGTCGGCCGCGCAGGACGTAGGCGAGGTGGCGGCGGGCTTCGGCGAGCAGGTGGTGGCGCGCGAAGGCGCCGCGCATCACGTACACCACGGCGACGACGTCGACGGCCGCCAGCGCGATGTCGACCACCGGCCGCACCCGCGCCCACACGGCCGCGGCCGCCGCGCGTGCCCGCTCGGCGAGTCGGTAGACGGTGCAGGCGCCGAACGCCCGGATCGCGGAGTCCCGCCATCGCTCGCGTAGCTCGGTCTCGACAGCAGTTCCGTGCGCTTGGGTGGGCGGGTCTGGTCGGCGGCCTGGCAGGCCAGCGCGTAGGAGGCCCGCTCCCCCGGCGCGTGCCCGTGCTTCTCTTCGTACTTGGCCGTGAGGACGGGCAGCGCGTCCTCGATCTGCTGGCGGCGGGTCGACTGCCAGCCGATGAGCCGCTGGTCGATGCCAGCAATGTCCATGACGGGCCTGCGGCCGGGCGTCACCTCGCGCGGCTCCCACGCCCACCCAAGCCGGGCGGACACCTCCTCCATGAAGTACAGGATGTAGAGAGTGTCGGCGGCGACTATGTGGGCCATCAGCGAGTCCGCCGACAGGTTGCCCCACGTGTAGGTTCTCGCTTCCGATGGCCCCTGGTAGGTCGCTGACCAGCACCCGATGCACTCCGTCTCACGCCGTGCCCCCGCGAACCTGTCTCACTTCCGTGTCCTTTTCCCCGCCGGTCAACAGCAGTTGAGACAGTCCGCAAGCCGTTGACCTGGGATGTCTTATTCACGGGACACACGGGGGGCCATCGCTCATGAGAAAAGGAAATCGGAAATGCGGACCTACACGACCCCCACTTCCCATCCAGGCGCTGCCCCTTCACCGACAGCAGCAGATGGTCATGGAGCAAGGGCCGCCCGGAGCGCGCCTCATAGTGGCGGAAGCGCGCGGCGACCAAACCGCCGGGCGGCCGCACCCGGTAGATCCCGTCCTTGCCATACCGGATCACCGCCTCCGTGCCCTGGGCGAGCTGCTGGCCGTGGGCGAGCTGCTGGCCGTGGGCGGCGGTGTAGTCGTCCGGTCCGCCGTCCAGGACGGCGATGTCCGTGTGGCCGGCGCGCTCCAGAAGGCTGGCGGCGGTCATGGCGCGCTCGCCGTGCCCGCAGGCCACGACCGGGCCGGTCGGGGCGTCGGCGGCGGACTCGTTCAGGGCGCCGAGCTCGAGGTGCACGGCGCCGGGGACGTGACCGGCGGCGAACTCGGCTTCCTGCCAGACATCAACGTAGGGGCGGCCGGTGGCGCGGTCGGCGGTGAGGAACGCGGTGGTGGCCTGCGCGTTGCCGTCGGCGAGCCAGGTGTCCTTGCCGAGGTGAGGCGGCCGGCGAGGCGCTCGTAGCCGATCTTGTATGCCTGCCAGACCGGTCAGCGACCTGCACAGCCTCGGGGGCACCGCGGCGGGCGCCCTCGGCGACCGAATGCTCGCCAGACCCCCGCTAGGAATGGGTGCCATGCGCGGACTCGGATCGGTGTGGAAGAAGCGTGGCGGTTCCCGGCGGGCGGAGACGTCCGCCGGGACCGAGCCGACAAGGACGGTCGCTCTCGCTCACCTACCGGCGCTCGCCATCGGCCCTTCGACGCTGCTTGTAGCGCCTGGCTCCGCTGGAAAGCAGAACGACGAGCAAGGCGGTGCCCGCCATCCACAGCCATGCATCCGCCTTGTCCCAGTTCCGTTGCCAGGGGTACATGAAGACGAGTATCAGAGCTACCAGGAGAAGGAACCCCGCTATTGCCCTTGTTGCTTTCATCGTCTTCACCTTCTGCGAGTGCGAGTCACTTCGTCAGTCAACTGCCGTCAGCCTCCGAAGCCACCTCGAAAGACTGGCATGAAGGGAGCTACGAGGCCGCTGGCGACCCCTCCCAGCGTTGCTCCCTCCGTGCCGGCACCGACTGCGGCAGCGGTGCCGCCGGCCGCCGCACCACCCCAGAGCCCAGCAGTTACCGCTCCGGCTGCGAGACAGGCTGCCCCGGCGGTGGCACCGCACGCGGCACCGACCACGAGGGCCGCTGCAGAGATGCCTGCTGCTCCGCCGACCGCGACCGCAACGCTCTTCCAGTCGAACAGTCCTGTGGGATCTATGTTGTTGATGGGGTCACCATCTGCGTAGAGGTAGGGGTTCTGCTCTTGTCCCGACGGGTCGGGTTGGGTGAAGCGGCCGAGGCTGGGGTCGTAGTAGCGGTGGCCCATCTTGTACAGCCCGGTCGGGTCCAGGTAGGCGCCGGTGTAGCGGTGGGGCTGGGGGACGGCCTCGGTGGTGGTGCCGCGGGGCAGGCCCGTGGGGCCGTAGGCGTAGGTGTGGGTGCGCTTGCCCGTGTCGTCGACGAGGCCGAGGACATTGCCCGTGGCGTCGGTGAGGTAGTAGTAGGACTTCCCCCCAGTCGTCATGGAGTTCAAGGTGCCCACCGGTTCGCGGATGAATCCGGTGTCCACGCCGTTCGTCGTCGTGGACGCCAGGCCGAGCGCGGTGTGGTGGAACCACGTCGAACCCAGCTTCGTGCGCTCGGAGTTGTCCGTGCCCGCGTGGACCAGGTCGTAGCCCTTGCCACCAGCCGTAATCC
>NZ_JBIBEP010000034.1:0-38111 GCF_042955185.1 Streptomyces sp. NPDC012474 | reverse complement strand
GGTACTGCAGGGGGGACCCTGTGGGAGAGTAGGACGCCGCCGAACAATTCTTGAGAAAACCCCCGTACCATTCGGTACGGGGGTTTTCTGCGTTTAGGCTCAAAGCCATGCGCTATGACCTCGTGATCTTCGACAACGACGGTGTGCTCGTCGACAGTGAGCCCATCTCAAACCGGCTGCTTGCGGCGTACCTCACCGAGCTGGGGCACCCCACTTCGTACGAGGAGTCCATTCGGGACTACATGGGATCGGCGATGCACCGCATCCATGAGATCGTCCTCCAGCGGACGGGGCAGCGATTGCCGGAGAGCTTCGACGACGTCTTCCACACACGGGTGTTCGCAGCGTTCGAGCAGGACCTGGTGGCCGTGGCCGGGGCATCCGGAGTCCTGGAGAAGCTGGCCGCGGACGCCGTGCCGTACTGCGTGGCGTCCTCCGGGAGCCATGAGCGGATCCGGGTGGGGCATCGCACGACCGGGCTCGACCGGTGGTTCGACGAGGGGCGGATCTTCAGTTCACAGGACGTCGGACGGGGGAAGCCGGCCCCGGACCTCTTCCTGTACGCCGCCTCGCGGATGGGGGTCTCGCCGGAGCGGTGTGTCGTCGTAGAGGACAGTCCCCTCGGTGTGCAGGCGGCCATCGCGGCCGGGATGGACGTCTACGGCTTCACCGCCATGACGCCGGCGGAGAAGCTCGCCGGCGCGAGCGGACTCTTCTCCGACATGGGGCAGCTGGCCGACCTGCTGGTGTGAGCCGTTCCCGCAGGACGGCCCCAGGCCGAAGATGAGGCAAACTCATCTTTGGCTGGATCTACCCACGGGTAGGCCGGGGCCCTACGCTCGCCGCCATGACTCAAGTGCTGCGGCGCGGCAGGGGCTCGTTGGCGTTCGGCTTCCTGGTGCAGGGTGTCGCCTTCGCTCTGCTCGTGACGAGGATCCCGGCCATCCAGGACCGCTACGGGGTGTCCGACGCGCTGCTGCCGGCGTTCCTGGCCGCCGTACCGATCCTGGCCGGGGTCGGGAGCGTCGCCACCGAGCGGCTGGTGAAGCGGGTGCCGCCGAGCCGGCTGCTGCGGTGGTCCCAGCCCGTGGTGCTGCTGGCGCTGCTCGGGGTCGGGGCCGGGGAGCGGATGGTGGAACTCGGGGTCGCGCTGGCGGCGTTCGGGCTCGCCGTCGGGGTGCTGGACGCGTCGATGAACATGCTGGGGGTGAGCCTGCAGCGGTCGTACGGGCGCAGCATCATGCTCAGTTTCCACGCGGCCTACAGCCTGGGCGGGATCGTAGGGGCCTCGTTGGCCTGGGTCGGTGCGCACTGGCATCTGGCGTTGTGGGTGTCGTATCTGCCGGTGGTACTGGTGCTGTTCCCTGCTGTGCTGGTGGGGAGCCGGTGGTATGTCGACGACCGGGATGCGGGGCCGGTGGCGGAGGAGAAGGGCGGGGACGGCCAGGTGGTCGTCTTCAAGTGGCTGTTGCCGCTGTGCCTGGTGATGACGGTCGCGTACATCGGGGACTCGACCGTCTCCAACTGGAGCGCCAAATACCTGCAGGACGTGCTCGGCAGCTCGGAGCAGATGGCGACGGTGCCCTACAACGTGTACATGGTCACCACGCTGCTGGGGCGGGCGGTCGGGGACCTCGGGGTGCGGCGGTTCGGGGCGGTCGCGGTGGTTCGGGGCGGGGCGCTGGTGGCGGCGGCCGGCTTCGCCGTGGTGGCGACCGCTCCTGGGGCGTGGGTCGGGATGCTGGGGTTCACGCTGCTGGGGCTGGGACTGTGCGTGCTGGTGCCGCAGACGTTCGCGGCGGCCGGCCGGTTGTTCCCGGGGGCCTCGGACGCGGCCGTCGCGCGGCTGAATGTCTTCAACTATCTGGGGTTCTTGATCGGTTCGCCGTTGGTCGGGGTGCTCGGGGATCTGTGGAGCTATCGCGGGGCCATGCTGGTGCCGATGGTGTTGGTGCTGGTGACGCTGGTGTACGCCCGGTCGTTCGCGCCTCAACCGGACCGATACGGTGGCGGGCATGAGCGGCCGCGCACAGCTGATGTGGGACGAGGCAGTAACGGGCTATGACTTCGGTCCGGGGCATCCGATGGACCCGGTCCGGCTCGCCCTGACCCGGAAACTGGTCGATGCCTTCGGGCTGGACCGTGAGGTGGAGATCGTCGCCGCGAAGGCGGCCGGGGAGTCGACGCTGCGGCTCGTCCACCGTCAGGACTACATCGGGGCGGTGAAGGCCGCGTCGGCGGACCCGGCGGCGGCGGACCAGGCGTACGGGCTGGGGACGATGGACGATCCGGCGTTCGCCGGGATGCACGAGGTGTCGTCGCTGATCGCCGGGCAGTCGGTCGGGGCGGCGGAGGCCGTGTGGCGCGGTGAGGCGCTGCACGCGGTCAACTTCGCGGGCGGGCTGCACCACGCGATGCCGGGTGGTGCGTCCGGGTTCTGCATCTACAACGACGCCTCGCTGGCGATCGCCCGGCTGCTGGAGCTCGGGGCGGAGCGGGTGGCGTACGTCGACGTCGACGTGCATCACGGGGACGGGGTACAGGCGGCGTTCTGGGAGGACCCGCGGGTGCTGACGATCTCGCTGCACGAGCACCCCCGGACGCTGTTCCCGCAGACCGGATGGCCGGAGGAGACCGGGGCGGACTCCGCGGAGGGTTCGGCGGTGAATGTGGCGCTGCCGGCCGGGACGGGGGACGCCGGATGGCTGCGGGCGTTCCACGCGGTGGTGCCGGAGCTGATCGCGGACTTCCGGCCGCAGGTGCTGGTGACGCAGCACGGGGCCGACACGCACTTCGAGGATCCGCTGGCGCATCTGGCGGTGTCGCTGGACGCGCAGCGGGCCGTGCAGGTCGCCTGTCACGACCTGGCGCACGAGTACGCCGACGGGCGGTGGGTGGCCCTGGGCGGGGGCGGCTACGCGGTGGTGGACGTCGTGCCGCGCTCGTGGACGCATCTGGTCGCGATCGCGGCGGGCCGGGCCGTGGCGCCCGAGGCGGTGATTCCCGAGGGCTGGCGGCAGGAAGCGTTCGCGCGGACACGGCAGTTGGCCCCGGCACGGATGACGGACGGGCGCTGGCCGGTGGAGTGGTCCGGCTGGGAGGCGGGGTACGACCCGGCGGACCGGCTGGACCAGGCGGTGCTGGCGGCCCGGCGGGCGGTGTTCCCGCTGCGGGGGCTGCTGGCGTGAGGGGCGGTGTTCCTGCTGCGGGCTGCCGGCGTGAGGGAGTGGTGCCGGGCGTAGGCCGAGCGTGCGGTGTTCGCGGGTTTTCGGGACAGGTGGAGTTCCGGTCACGCACGATCTTCGTGTGCTGACCACCGAAGCCCTGCGTGCGCACCTGGTGGGCGCGCGGCTCGCCGGGACCGTGGCGACCTCGCGGGAGGAGAGCCTGCGTCGTTACCGGCTCTTCGCCGCCCGGGACCCCCGGGTGCTGCTCGGCCTCGATCCCGAAGGTGCCTGGGGGCAGCGGGAGTTGATCGAGCTGATGGCGGACCGGTGTGGTGTTTCGGCCGATTGCAGGCAGGTTTCCGGCCAGGACGTGATCGATCCGGAGCGGACCCTGGCGGCGTTGGACGCCTTCGCGGAACGCCTCGCCGAGGCCGCCCGGCGGGGTGCTCCCGTACTCCTCGGCACCGGGCACCCGCACCGGCTGCTCGGTTTCTACGGCGCTCTGGCAGACGCGCTGTCGGCGGCGGGATGTGCCGTCCTCACCCCCGCGCAGGGTCGTCGTGTCGACATAACGACCCGGTTCGGTCTACGTACGTACAACCTCGACTACGTACGAGGAGTCGCGCTGGTGCGGACCCCCGGCGCCGAACGCCCCGGTTGTGAGCCCGGCGCACATACGCACTCACCTCTCCCGGTTCGTACCGTACTGGCCGCTTGTGCGGAGGTCGGCGGGCCGTTTCCCGAGCTGGTGATCGGGGACCACGGGTGGGTCTGCGGGGCAGGTCAGCTGGGGTTCGAGGCCATCGGGCCGGCCGATACGGACGACCCGGCGCCGTTCGTGGGAGAGGCCGAGGGGTCCGTGTCCGTGGTCGTTCCACTTGATGACGGCGTGCGATCCGATTACTACCTGCCGCTTACCCGCTACGTACTCAATCGGGCGTGTCTGTCACAGTAGGCCGCCGATGGGTGCACCTCTTCCCCACTCGCATCACTGGCACCTACATTGGGGAGTGAGCACGCAGCGACGAAGAGTCACCGGAAGGGGAAGCCGGTGGCCGTCGAGTGCGGAAGGTTCAGGTGTGTCATGGCTGCAGCTGGCGAGAGGCCTCTGAACGAGGTTCAGTTCCTTACCGTGGCGGAAGTCGCCTCGGTGATGCGAGTGTCGAAGATGACCGTGTACCGGTTGGTGCACAGCGGTCATCTGCCCGCGATCCGTGTGGGGCGGTCCTTCCGCGTCCCGGAGCAAGCGGTTCACGAGTACCTCCGCGAGAGTTATGTGGGGGTGGAAACCGCCTGACGGCAGGGTCGGGGCGGTCCTCACAGGGCACTTCGGGCCTCCCCGGCCTCCTCGATTACGACCTCAGCGCTCGGACGGGTAGGCTGGCCCCTCGTAGGTCGTATGGGCCCATGGCGCCCAAACACCGAGTGATGAGAAGTGAGCGAGGGTAGTCGTGGGCTCTGTTATCAAGAAGCGGCGCAAGCGGATGGCGAAGAAGAAGCACCGCAAGCTGCTCAAGCGCACGCGCGTTCAGCGTCGTAACAAGAAGTAGGTTCGCGACGCGGACGCCGCGAGAGCGTTGCTGTGGCCCCCCACCGCCGGTGGGGGGCCACACGCATATCCGGCCCGCCGTCCGCCGGTTCCGGTCACTTCACGCATCGGGCGGTCATCACAGCGCAACAGCAACCCGCTAAGTTGGCCCCACGGGGGAACGCGGCGGGGGCGAGAGGTTCTGGAAGGAAGGCGCTGATCTTGGGCAAGGTCGTGCTCGTGACCGGAGTGGCCCGCCAGCTGGGGGGCCGGTTCGTCAGGCGGATCCAGCGGGACCCCGAGGTGGAACGGGTCGTCGCCGTGGACGCGGTGCCTCCCGAGCATCATCTGGGCGGTGCGGACTTCATTCAGGCCGACATCCGGCAGCCCGGCATCGCGCGGGTGCTCGCCGAGACGGGCGCCGACACGATCGTCCACCTGGACGTGACGGGCACGCCGCTGGGCAGTGGCAGCCGGACCTCCCTGAAGGAGACCAACGTCATCGGCACCATGCAGCTGCTCGGTGCCTGCCAGAAGTCCCCGTCCGTGCAGCGGCTGGTCGTGAAGTCCAGTACGAACGTCTACGGTTCCGCGCCGCGCGACCCGGCGGTGTTCACCGAGACGACCCCGCCCAAGTCGCTGCCCAGCGGCGGCTTCGCCAAGGACACCGTCGAGGTCGAGGGCTACGTCCGCGGCTTCGCGCGCCGGCGGCCCGACGTGGCCGTGTGCGTGCTGCGGTTCGCCAACATCCTGGGCCCGACCGCGGAAACCCCGCTCGCCTCGTACTTCGCGCTGCCGGTGCTGCCGACCGTGTTCGGCTACGACCCGCGGCTGCAGTTCGTGCACGAGGACGACGTGATCGAGGTGCTGCGGATCGGCTCGCACGAACCCCGGCGGGGCACGCTCAACAGCGGCACCTTCAACATCGCCGGCGACGGTGTGCTGCTGCTCTCCCAGTGCTCCCGGCGCCTGGGGCGCCCCACCGTGCCCCTGCTGCTCCCGGCGGTCACCTGGGCGGGCTCGCTGGTGCGTACCCTGGGGATGACGGACTTCTCGCCCGAGCAGATCCGGCTGCTCACGCACGGCCGGGTGGTGGCCACGGGCCAGATGCGCGAGACGCTGGGATTCCAGCCCAAGTACACGACCGCGGAGACGTTCGCGGACTTCGCCCGCAGCCAGGGTCCCGGACTCCTTCCGCCACAGGCCCTTGCGGGGGCCGTCGACCGGATCGCCGACCTGCCCCTCGCGGGCGGCGGACACCTCCCGACGCAGAGCGCCAACTGAGGAGCGCATCAACGATGGCGGACGCCAAGGTCATTCCGTTCGACGACGACCGGTCCCGGGGGAGCGCCGTGCAGCGTCCCCAGCGGCGCCGGAGCGCCGGGAACCGCCGGCCGGGCGCGGAGTCCGTGCCGGTACGTGAGGTGCAGCCCCTGCCCACCAGGGCTGTTCCGCAGGATGATGTTCCTGTGACTTCTGAGGAACAGCCGCCGGAGCCTTCGGGGGACGGCGAGGGCGGTCTCGAACGGCGGATCGCGAGCGGCCTGGCCTTCCTGCGCCGCCGCCTCACCGGGGACTACGAGGTCGACGACTTCGGCTACGACGAGGAGCTCACCGACCAGGTCCTGATGTCCCTGCTGCGCCCGCTGTACGACACGTACTTCCGGGTCGAGGTGAAGGGCGTCGAGAACATCCCGGCCGAGGGCGGGGCCCTGATCGTCGCCAACCACTCCGGCACGCTGCCGATGGACGGCCTGATGATGCAGGTCGCCGTGCACGACAATCATCCGGCGGGCCGGCATCTGCGCCTGCTCGCCGCTGACCTGGTGTTCATGCTGCCGGTGGTCAACGAGCTGGCCCGCAAGCTCGGTCACACCCTGGCGTGCGCCGAGGACGCCTCCCGGCTGCTGGAGCAGGGTGAACTGGTCGGGGTGATGCCGGAGGGCTTCAAGGGCCTCGGCAAGCCCTTCGCGGACCGCTACAAGCTGCAGCGCTTCGGCCGCGGCGGTTTCGTCTCGACGGCTCTGCGCGCGGGGACGCCGATCATCCCCTGCTCGATCGTCGGGGCCGAGGAGATCTACCCGATGATCGGCAACGCCAAGACGGTCGCCCGGCTGCTCGGCTTCCCGTACTTCCCGATCACGCCGACGTTCCCGTGGCTCGGGCCGCTCGGGGCGATCCCGCTGCCGACCAAGTGGACCATCCAGTTCGGCGAGCCGATCCCGACGGACGGCTACCCGCCGGAGGCGGCGGAGGACCCGATGCTGATGTTCAACCTGACCGACCAGGTCAGGGAGCAGATCCAGCACACGCTGTACAAGTTGCTGGTGCAGCGGCGGTCGGTGTTCTTCTGACGCCGGGGTTCGCAACGGCCCGCCGGTCGCTCGGAGCCGTCGGACGGAGTCCGGCGCGGCTGCCGGAAGCCTGCGGAGCAGTGCGAGGGCAGCAGACAGGAGGGGCCAAGTTGCTGGTGCAGCTGCGGTCGGTGTTCTTCTGAGCCTGTCCGCTGTGCGCCTGTCCGCTGTGCCGCCCACGGAAGATGGTGGGGGCGCCCCTTGCCGAAGGGGCGCCCCCACCGTCACCGTCTAGTCCGCGTCCTCGCTGTCGATGCCCAGGCCGGGCAGCAGCCCTGGCAGGAGCGGCGGGAGCGTCACGTCCGGCTCGGGGACGGGTGTGTTGCCCTCGGCCGACGGGGAGGTGCTCGCCTCGCTGTCCTTCGGTGGGTCGAGCAGGCCGCCGGTGTTGCCGCCGAGCAGGCCGTCGCTGTCGCCGCCGGAGCCGGCCGAGCGGCTGGGACTGCCACTGCCGGTGCTGCCCTCGTCGCTGTGCCTGCTGCCGCTGTCGCTGGGGCGGGTCGAGCGGTCGGTGCCGGAGGAGCCGCTGGGAGCCGACTCGGTGGCGCCCTGCCGCTTGCCGTCGCCGCCGCCGGTGGCCGGGGGCTCGGGCAGCAGGGACCGCAGCGGGGCGACGTCCTCCTCTATGGCGTCGAACACCGAGGAGACCTCCTCGCTGACGTCTCCCAGCTGGACGGGCAGTCGCTCGCGCAGTTCGCCCCAGGCCTGGCGGTGGGAGTGGGAGAACGCCGACAGGGCCTGCATGGGGCCCAGGGAGTCCGGGTCGCGCTCGTACGCCTCGCTCAGCAACCGGTGGCCCTCGGACGCGTCGTGCCGCATGCCCGACAGGGCACGGCGGATCTCGCCGAGGGACTCGTGGTCCAGGGGGCCGCTGCGGCCGCGCTCCATCAGGCGACGGGCTTCGCGGAGCCGGGTGGAGGCGTGGTCGAGGTACACCCGGCCGCGTTCGTCCGCCCCGTCGGCGAGGCCGAGCTTGACGTCCTCGATGCCGCGCTTGAGGCCGTAGAGCGAGTCGCCGGGCAAGGCTTCCGAGCTGGCGGCGGAGACTCCGCCGAAGGCGCTCGCGGCCACCCCGACACTGAGTCCGCCCGCGGTGAGGCCCTTGGCGAGCCGGGAACGCGGCCGGAACTTCTTCAGCGAACCCGCGCGGTGCGCGCCCCGGGACCGGGATCGCTGCTCGGGGACCGCACGGTCCGTCGCCCCGCCGCCCGCGGTGCCCTCCTGGAGCATGGCCTCGAACGCGGCCACCAGCTGGGCCCGCTGAACGACCTTGACCTCCGGGTCGAGCTCCGGCTTGGGCAACGCGCCGAGACCCGAGGCGAGCGCCAGCTGGCGGGCCTGCTCACTCGGTTCCGCGACTGCCGGGGCCGGTGCCGATCCTTCGGGCTGCTCGGCCGCCGTGCCCTGCTCGGACTGCTCCTCCAGGGCCTGGGCGAAGGCGTTCGCCCGCCGGTGCGCCGATACGTTCGCGATCACTGGCGGCACCTCCTCTCGTCATGACGGTCGACTCCCCAGGGGGTCCTGAGGGTTGCACACCCTGATCACGACCACACGATCGAGTGATCGGAGTCGGCCAGGGGGTGACCACAGGGAGCCTGCATCCCGCACAACGAGTGGCGCGGCACTTGGGTTACGGACGCTGGATGATCGGATGCCGAAGTCAACGGACTTTCACGGTCCGTGAGTTGGATGTCGCCGTGCGTACGGGGCGGTCAGCGGGCGTCTTCCGGCAGGAGCCGGGCGAGGGTGCGGACGGCCCGGTACTGGAGGGTCTTGATGGCGCCCTCGTTCTTGCCCATGACACGGGCGGTCTCCGCGACGGAGAGGCCCTGGAGGAAGCGGAGTGTCACGCACTCCTGCTGCTGGGGGTTGAGCCGCCGTACGGCGTCGAGCAGGGCGGCGTTGGAGAGGGACTCCAGGACGGAGTCCTCGGGGGAGCGCTCGACCTCGTTGGCGTCGAGCATCTCGCCGGTGGTGACCTCGAGGCGGAAGCGGCTGGACTTGAAGTGGTCCGCGACGAGGTTGCGGGCGATGGTGACGAGCCAGGCGCCGAAGTCGCGGCCCTGCCAGGTGAAGGTGCCGATGCGGCGCAGGGCACGCAGAAAGGTCTCGCTGGTGAGGTCCTCGGCTGTGGCCTTTCCTCCGACGCGGTAGTAGATGTACCGGTAGACGGTGTCGCTGTACTGGTCGTAGAGGCGGCCGAAGGCGTCGGACTCGCCGGCCTGGGCACGCTCCACGAGGTCCATCATCCGGGCGCTGTCGCTGTCCGCGGCCGGCCGGCGCGCGGTGGCCGCCCCGGACGGGCGGCCTCGTCTGCCGACCGCAGCGCTGCCGTCGGCCAGTGCGTAGCACGGGCCGACGGGCGCGGCGGTGGCGAATGCGGGGACGGCGTACGCGGTGGGGACGAAGCCGCGCAACAGGTCTTGGACCGTTGCGCGCAGCGTAGCCAGGCCCGAGGCGTCAACCCCGACGTGTGGGTACACGGGACTCCCAGAGGCAGAGCTTCCATCACGTGCAGTACGGGACCTTTCACCCGTCGTAGCGACGGAGGGGTACCGGATTGCGTCTGAGGAGAATAACGCTTCGTACAGGCACTGCTACACCGAGTTGCTCAAATCATCGGTTACGTCGCTTCCGTAACCCATTGACGCCGAATCAAGTACCGGACCCTGAACGGTTGTTGATCGAAAAGGTTCGGATTGCAGCTGAGTCCAGGGCGTGTTGTGGCCGTGTGCAGCCAAGAGGACTGGATACGAGGTTGTGGGGGTACGCCAGTTGGATTTACGGCGATTGTCAGGCCGTAAACATCCGTGTCCCGGTTTGATCGGGTGGTCAGCGGCGGCGGCGGTGCAGGGCGATGGCCGCCGCCGTGCCGCCGGCGACCGCGCCGACGCCCGCCGCGGCGGGGATGCCGACCTTGGCCGCCTTGCGGCCCGTGCGGTAGTCACGCAGGCGCCAGTCCAGCTCGCGGGCGTGCCTGCGCAGCTTGCTGTCCGGGTTGATGGCGTAGGGGTGGCCGACCAGCGAGAGCATCGGGATGTCGTTGTGCGAGTCGCTGTAGGCGGCGCAGCGGCCGAGGTCCAGGCCCTCGGCGGCGGCCAGCGCGCGGACCGCCTCGGCCTTCGCGGGGCCGTGCAGCGGTTCGCCGACGAGCTTGCCGGTGTAGACGCCGTCGACGGACTCGGCGACCGTGCCGAGGGCGCCGGTCAGGCCGAGGCGGCGGGCGATGACCGTGGCGATCTCGACGGGGGCGGCCGTCACCAGCCAGACCTTCTGGCCCGCGTCCAGATGGGCCTGGGCGAGGGCGCGGGTGCCGGGCCAGATGCGCTCGGCCATGTACTCGTCGTAGATCTCCTCGCCGATCGACTGCAGTTCGGCGACGCGGTGGCCCTGGACGATCGACAGGGCCGAGTCGCGGGCCTCCTGCATGTGTTCGGGGTCCTCGACCCCGGCGAGGCGGAACCACGCCTGCTGCCACGCGAACTTCGCCAGCTCGCGCGTCTCGAAGAACTTCCGCTTGTACAGGCCGCGCCCGAAGTGGAAGAGGGCGGCGCCCTGCATGACGGTGTTGTCCAGGTCGAAGAAGGCGGCGGCCCGGTCGTCGCCGTGCACCGGGAACTGCGGTTCCTCGGTCGTGCCGGCGGCTTCCTGCGTGGATTTGCGGGCTGCCTCCGCCGAGGCCTCGCCTGCCAAAACGCTCCGCGCCGTGGCGGAGCGCCTACGGGGAGTGAGCCATCCGAGAGCGGCCATGGCGTGAGCATAGCCAGTTTGTTCGGGGGTTCCGGAGTCAGAAGGTTGGAAGCATGTGAACTCTCGGCGAGCGTGTCGTCAAAGACGCCGCGCGGGACGGACGCGCCCGGCGTGTCCCCTGGCGCTTTCGCGGGGGTACCGCTTGCCGCCGGGCGCGCGACAATGGCCGACATGAGTCCCCTCTTCCGTCGCACGCCCCCTCGGGACCGGCTCGTCACCCTGATCCGCAAGCCCGGCTGTCATCTGTGTGATGACGCACAGGTCGTTGTGGAGAAGGTGTGCGGTGATCTCGGAGTCCCCTGGGAGCAGAAGGACATCACCGAGGATCGGGAACTGCACGACCAGTACTGGGAGCAGATCCCGGTCGTGCTGGTGGACGGCATGCAGCACACGTTCTGGCGCGTGAACGAGGACCGCCTGCGCAAGGCGCTGACCGCCTGATGCCGCCCGGCGGGCGACTGACCGATCAGTCCAAAGTGGTCGCCGGGTCGCTTAGGATCGATGGTGACTTGGTCTCGGGGGCGGGATTCACTGAGGAGAGTGTGCGGTTTTGCCCCCAGAAGACAGGGACCGGTGGTGCGTATGTGCCGGTTCCCCGCGCGTGCGCCGGGGGCGCGTGACCCCGGTCACGTTGGCCGGGCAAATCGGACACCATCTTTGTGCACGCGTTCACAAAGACATAGCCTGCTTTCGACGGGGCGGTCATGTAGGGACGTATGACCGCCTACAGCCCCGCTCTACCCGCAGGAGCACCGTGGCAACTGGCCGAACTCACCGACCGGCGACCCGCAGCCGAGGGATTCCCGAGGCCACCGTCGCCCGGCTTCCGCTGTACCTCCGCGCTCTGACCGCGTTGTCGGAGCGCTCGGTGCCCACGGTCTCCTCCGAGGAGCTCGCGGCCGCGGCGGGGGTCAACTCCGCGAAGCTGCGCAAGGACTTCTCCTACCTCGGCTCCTACGGGACCAGGGGTGTCGGCTACGACGTCGAGTATCTCGTCTACCAGATCTCCCGCGAACTGGGGCTCACCCAGGACTGGCCGGTCGTGATCGTCGGTATCGGCAACCTCGGCGCCGCCCTCGCCAACTACGGCGGTTTCGCCTCCCGCGGTTTCCGGGTCGCCGCGCTGATCGACGCCGACCCCGCCATGGCCGGCAAGCCCGTCGCCGGGATCCCGGTGCAGCACTCCGACGACCTGGAGAAGATCATCCAGGACAACGGCGTGTCGATCGGTGTCATCGCCACCCCCGCCGGTGCCGCCCAGGCCGTCTGCGAGCGGCTCGTGGCCGCCGGTGTCACCTCCATCCTGAACTTCGCGCCGACCGTGCTGTCCGTCCCCGAAGGCGTCGACGTGCGCAAGGTCGACCTCTCCATCGAGCTGCAGATCCTCGCCTTCCACGAGCAGCGCAAGGCCGGGGAGGAGGCCGCCGCCGCCTCCGACGGGGGCGTCCCGACCGCCGCCGTCCGCAGCGACTCCACCGACCAGGGACCGGACGGGGACATGCCCGCCGTGATGCCGGCATGAGCCTCCTCGTCGTCGGACTCAGCCACCGCAGCGCCCCGGTCAGCGTCCTGGAACGGGCCTCGCTCAGCGCGGACGCCCAGGTCAAGCTGTTGCAGGACACCGTCGCCGCCGAACCGGCCACCGAGGCCGCGGTGCTCGCCACCTGCAACCGCATCGAGCTCTACGCCGACGTGGACAAGTTCCACGCCGGTGTCGCCGAGCTGTCCACGCTGCTCGCCCAGCACAGCGGCGTCGGCCTGGAGGAGCTCACTCCCTATCTCTACGTGCACTACGAGGACCGGGCCGTCCACCACCTGTTCTCGGTGGCCTGCGGACTGGACTCCATGGTCGTCGGCGAGGGGCAGATCCTCGGCCAGATCAAGGACTCCCTGGCCCGGGCCCAGGACCTGCACTCCGCCGGCCGCCTCCTGAACGACCTGTTCCAGCAGGCCCTCCGGGTCGGCAAGCGCGCCCACTCCGAGACCGGCATCGACCGCGCCGGCCAGTCCCTGGTCACCTTCGGCCTGGAGCAGCTGGCCCGGGGCGGCGACGTACAGCAGTGGGCCCGGGGCAAGAAGGCCCTGGTCATCGGGGCCGGTTCGATGTCCTCCCTGGCCGCGGCCACGCTCGCGCGGGCCGGGGTCGCCGAGATCGTCGTCGCCAACCGCACCCTCGACCGCGCCGAGCGGCTCGCCCGGATATTGAGCGAGGGCGACGACACGGACGTGCTGGCCCGCGCGGTACCGATGGAGTCGGTGCCGGCCGAGCTGACACGTGCCGACGTCACCGTCTCCTGTACCGGCGCGACGGGTCTGGTCCTGACGGCCGAGTCGGTCGCCGAGGCGATCGAGGGCCGTACGCCCGCGCCGTCGGACGTGCCCGGCGAGGACGGCCCGGGCACGCCGGGCGGCGCGTCCGGACCCGCGACCGGCCCGGGTGCGCAGCGCGGCGGCGCGTCGGGCACCAGCCTCGGCGCCGAGGACGGCTGCCCGCTGGAGCTGTCCTCGGTGCAGGGAACCGCCGGGTTCTCCGTGCTGGGCGAGGCGGCCGTGGCCGGGATGGCCGCCGCAGACCTGGAGCAGCACGCGGCGTGGGTGGACAACGGCACAGCGGGCGGCGCCCAGCGTGCGGCGGGCGGTCCGGCCCGGCCGGGCGCGGTCGGCACGCTCGACCCGGCCGCGGACACCGACGCCATCGCGGCGCTCGCCGCGACCGCCGCCACCCTCGGCCGGATTCCCGAGCGCCGCAGGCCCGAGCCGGTCGAGGAGCCGCAGCGGCCCGAGCCCGTGCTCTTCCTGCTGGACCTGGCGATGCCGCGTGACATCGACGCGGCCGCGCACCGGCTGACCGGGGTGCGGCTGGTGGACATCGAATCGCTGGCGGAGGCCTCCGCGGGCGCTCCGATGGCTGCCGATGTGGACCAGGTCAGGCGTATCGTCTCCGACGAGGTCGCGGCCTTCGGCGCAGCACTGCGGGCCGCGCACATCACCCCGACCGTGGTCGCCCTGCGCACCATGGCCGCCGATGTCGTGGCCGGCGAGATCGCCCGGCTGGACGGACGGCTGCCCGGCCTCGACGACAAACACCGAGCGGAGATCACCCAGACCGTGCGGCGCGTGGTGGACAAACTGCTCCACGCGCCGACCGTGCGGGTCAAGCAACTCGCGGCCGAACCCGGCGGCGCCGGGTACGCGGACGCGCTGCGGACCCTGTTCGACCTCGACCCCGAGACGGTTGCCGCCGTCTCCCGGGCCGAGGACAGCACAGAGAAAGACCGAGGCCCGGCATGACCGACAAGACGCTGAGGCTAGGCACCCGGCGCAGCAGGCTCGCCATGGCCCAGTCCGGGCAGGTGGCGGAAGCCGTGAGCCGGGTGACCGGGCGACCCGTCGAGCTCGTCGAGATCACCACGTACGGCGATGTCTCGCGCGAGGCGCTGGCCCAGATCGGCGGCACCGGCGTGTTCGTGACCGCCCTGCGCGACGCGCTCCTCAAGGGCGAGGTCGACTTCGCGGTGCACTCGCTGAAGGACCTGCCGACCACGCAGCCCGACGAGCTGGTCGTGGCCGCCGTGCCGGTACGCGAGGACCCGCGGGACGTGATCGTCGCCCGGGACGCGCTGAAGTTCACCGACCTGCCCTCCGGGGCCCGCATCGGTACGGGTTCGCCGCGCCGCATGGCGCAGCTCAACGCGTACGCCCGCAGCCACGGCCTGGACATAGCGACGGTCCCGATCCGCGGCAACGTCGACACCCGCATCGGTTTCGTGCGCAGCGGGGAGCTCGACGCCGTCGTGCTGGCCGCCGCCGGACTGAACCGGATCGGCCGCGGTGACGAAGTGACCGACTTCCTGTCGGTCGACACGGTTTTGCCCGCCCCCGGCCAGGGGGCCCTGGCGATCGAGTGTGCCGCGGTCAACGCGGACCTCATCGCCGCGCTCGCCGAGCTCGACGACCCGTTCACGCGGCTCGCCGTAACGGCCGAGCGATCACTGCTCGCCGCCCTGGAAGCCGGTTGCAGTGCCCCTGTGGGCGCGCTGGCCGACTTGCCCCCACTCTCGGATCCGCTCGAGCGGGGGGACCCCCAGGCCGACGGGCAGATTGTCAAGGAAATGCGCCTGCGCGGAGTCGTCGGTACCACCGACGGCACGCGCATGGTGCAGCTGTCCACCACCGGTCCCGTGCCCGAGACGCACGACGGGGCAATGGCGCTCGGTCGCGAACTCGCGGCCGAGATGCTCGCCCAGGGCGCGGCCGGTCTGATGGGGGAGCGAGCACATTGAGCCCCACCGCCCTTTCCGCCGGTCCTGAACACGGGCACGTCACCTTCCTGGGTGCCGGACCCGGAGATCCGGGACTACTTACTCTGCGCGCCGTGGAGGCGCTGGCGCACGCGGACGTCCTCGTCGCCGAGCACGAGGTGCTCGACGTCGTACGTCAGCACGCCAGGCAGGGCGTGTCCGAAGTGCACACGGATACGGATCCTTCCCAGGATCCTGCTCCGGGCACAGGAGCGCCCCAGCTGACGGTAGTTGACGGCACGTCAACCACCGCGGCCGTCCCTGTGGTGCGGGATGCCGCACATCTTGTCATGGAGGCCGCGCGGGGCGGCAGGCGGGTCGTGCGTGCCGTGTCCGGGGACCCCGGACTCGACACGTACGCCGCCGAGGAGATGCTGGCGTGCGCCGCCGCCGGGGTGCCCTTCGAGGTCGTCCCCGGCATCGCGAGCGCCGTCGGCGTGCCCGCGTACGCCGGTGTGCCGCTGCGGGACGCGCAGGGCGCGGACGTGCGGTTCGTGGACGCGCGGACGGCGTCGGACCGGTGCTGGACGGAGGTCGGGGCGTCGGACGGCACGGTCGTCGTGTCCACGACGCTGGACTCCGTCGCCGCGGCGGCCGGCGAGCTCGTCTCCGCCGGACGCAAGCCGGACACCCCGATGACGGTCACCGTGGCGGGTACGACGACCCGGCAGCGCACCTGGTCCGCCACGCTCGGCACGATCGCCCAGACGCTGAAGCAGCTGAAGGTGCTGCCCTCGCCCGAGGGCGGCCGGCCGGTGATAGCCGTGGTCGGTGAGCGTTCCGCCGCCGCCCAGCGCGACCAGCTCGCGTGGTTCGAGTCCAAGCCGATGTTCGGCTGGAAGGTGCTCGTGCCGCGTACGAAGGAGCAGGCGGCGTCGCTCTCCGACCAGCTGCGGTCGTACGGGGCCGTGCCGCACGAGGTGCCGACGATCGCCGTCGAGCCGCCGCGCACGCCCCAGCAGATGGAGCGCGCGGTCAAGGGGCTCGTCACGGGCCGCTACGAGTGGATCGCCTTCACCTCGGTGAACGCGGTCAAGGCCGTGCGGGAGAAGTTCGAGGAGTACGGGCTCGACGCGCGTGCCTTCGCGGGCATCAAGGTCGCGGCCGTCGGCGAGCAGACGGCGAAGGCGCTGATCGCGTTCGGTGTGAAGCCGGACCTGGTGCCGAGCGGTGAGCAGTCGGCCGCGGGTCTGCTGGAGGACTGGCCGCCGTACGACCCGGTCTTCGACCCGATCGACAGAGTGTTCCTGCCGCGTGCGGACATCGCCACGGAGACGCTGGTGGCCGGGCTGATCGAGCTCGGCTGGGAGGTCGACGACGTCACGGCCTACCGGACCGTGCGGGCCTCGCCGCCGCCGGCGGAGACGCGTGAGGCGATCAAGGGCGGCGGGTTCGACGCCGTTCTCTTCACCTCGTCGTCGACCGTGCGGAACCTGGTCGGCATCGCCGGCAAGCCGCACAACGTCACGGTGATCGCCTGTATCGGCCCGGCCACGGCGAAGACCGCCGAGGAGCACGGGCTCCGGGTGGACGTCATGGCTCCGGAGCCGTCCGTGCACAAGCTGGCGGAAGCCCTGGCCGACTTCGGCGCGAAGCGCCGGGTCGCGGCGGTGGAGGCCGGCGATCCGGTGACGCGGCCGAGCGAGCGGCGGCCGGGGGCGCGGCGGAGGCGGTCGACGACCTGACGTGGAGGCGGGGCGTCCTTTCGGGGGCGCCTCTGGGGACGATGCCCCGCTGTCCCGGACAGGGACGGTGGGGCATTCCCTATGTGCGCGAAGGGCAACGGCCTTCCGATCGCCGTCCTGGAGTTGAAGAAGGCCGACAGCAACGACAGTGCCCGTACCGCGTACGACCAGCTCCAGGGCTACCGGCGTGAGCTGAAGGGGACCGGCCACCCTCGCCTCCGACGGGATCACCGTCCGCCTCGTCACTCCGTTCACGCCGTGGCAGCGCATGGCCCCCTGGCACGCCGACGAGCACGACGTCATGCTCCGCAAGCCGCGTCCTCGTCAGTGGCTGGACGCGTACGGCAGAAAGGTCGCCCAGGTGGTGGGGGTGAGGGCGAGGCGGGAACCGTCTGGGATCTTGGAGTCGCGCACGTGGACGCTGGCCAACGTGGTGGCGACCTCAACGCAGGAAGGACCGTCGTCCGAGCTGTAGCTGCTCTTTATCCACTCCAGCTTGCCGTCGGCTCCGTCAGAGGACTTGAGGGTCATGACTCTCCCAGCACTTTCTCGATGAAGGCCAGCGACTCCCGTGGCGTGAGAGCCTGCGCCCGGATGATCCCATAGCGCATGTCGAGGACCGTGGTCTCTTTTGGGTCGGTGATCACGCGGTTGGTGAGCTGGACTTCGTTCAGGCCCACGGCCGCTCCGTCCTTGAGCTTGAGGAGTCGGAAGGGGCCGCCGAGGCCTGAGTTGTCCTCCCGGCTAAGAGGCAATACCTGTAGGTCGACGTTCCGCAGGTGGGCCACTTCCGACAGCCGTTCGAGCTGGTTGCGCATCACCATCTTGCCCCCGATCAGGCGGCGCAGCGTCGCTTCGCACAGCACAAAGCTGAGAAGGGGGCGAGCTGTTGGGGCGCTGAAGATCTCCTGACGATCCAGCCGAGCGGCCACCCTCTGCTCCAACTCCTCTTCTCCGAACTGTGGCCGCCGAGAGCTGAACACTGCTCGCGCATATGCCTCGGTCTGCAACAGTCCATCGATGACGCAGTTGTTGTAAGAGCAGATCTCGATGGCTTCCGCTTCCAGGCGCTTCACGTCTCGCACCTTCTTCGGGTATCGGGCTTCCGCCACGTCCCCCTTCATCGCCGCGATCCTGCCGCCCGCCCTCAGCGCATCGTCCGCCGCGTCCAGGTACTCCGGCCGCGGGATCCGCCGCCCCCGCTCCCCGGACGAGACCAGCTCCTCCCCGTATCCGATGGCCGCCCCGAACTCCGCCTGAGTGAGGCCGGCCGCCTCCCGCCACAACTTCAGCTGCCGTACCACCGTCCGCATCACGGCCCCGGCCTCATCGTCACAGCGCCTGCCACTCTTCGCATCGAGGTCACCGACGCCCGGGGCGAGCAACTGCCCACGCGGGCACGGGCGAGCGCAGGGGCGGAGCCCGCCGGGTCCGGTCATGGTCTGGTCCTGGTCGAGGCGCTGGCCGACCGCTGGGGTGTGCGAACAGGCCCGGTGCCGTGCAAGACCGTGTGGGCCGAGCTCGATCTCGGTGCGTGAGGGTGACGTGCCGCCGATGTGCCGTACCGGCGCCCGGAAGCACGTGGGCCGGTGCGGTGCGGGCCGGGGCGGCGGGCGGTAAAAGACCAAAGAACCCGGGGAAAAGACCTCCCAACCAACCAAACCCCGCCTACGTCACCCTGCCGGGTGAAACCGGTGGGTGCGAGTGGCGCGGTGGCCGTTCGGGCGTGCAGTCTCGCCCCAGGCAACATCACAACCCCACACATGCATCGGCCCTCGCCGGGACTGCAATCCCAGTGCGAGGGCCTGACCAACGAGGAAGTCGAGACCTTCCCCATGGCTGAGAAGAAGCCTAACGCTGCCGTGCGCCCGAAGCAGGAGCTTCGGCAGACCACCACCCACTCCGGTGTCACCCACGTACGGGCGTACCAACCCGACCGGTACACGATCGTCGGCAACCACCTCGCCCAGCACCGAGAGCTGTCGCTGACCGCCATCGGGCTGGCGACTCACATCCTGTCGCTGCCGGAGGGCGCCCCGGTCGACATCCGCAGCCTCGCCGAACGCTTCCCCGAGGGCCGGGACCGGATCGCCTTCGCGCTGCGGGAGCTGGAGGCGCGCGGCTATCTGGAGCGGGTGCGGGAGCGCACGGAAGCGGGCCGCCTGTACACGCGGACCTACGCCCACCATGCCCCCGCATCCAATGTCGCCGCCCGTACCTCCGACGGTCCCGTGGTCGGTGCGCAGGCCAGGGAAAGGGCCCAAGAAGACGACCAGGCCTCCGACCCGTCGGGCGCGCTTGAAACGGCTGCGGCTACGCGGGAGTCACCGCGTGGCCGTAGCGCAGCAGGTTCTCCGGGTCGTAGACGGCCTTGTCGTGGCGCAGGCGTTCGTAGACCTCCGGGGTCCAGGCGCGGGCACGGTCCTGTTCGTCGCCCGGGGTGCCGTGGATGTTGACCATGGTGCGGCCCGTGCCGTACGGGGTCATGGCGCCGTAGAGGCGGCGCGTGGCCTGTTCGACGGCCTCGGCGACGGGCGGGGCGGGCATGATCCCGACCGACTCCATGAAGTAGCGGGCGTCGCGGGCGCACACGGCGTCCTCGACGGCGGACGGGCGGGACAGCGCGCCGCCCATGTGCCGCAGTGAGGCGACGAGGAGTGGGTGCTCGGCGCCGGCCGCGGGGCCGACCTGCTCCAGGAACGTGTCGATGGCGTCGGAGGGCAGGTCGCGCAGGAGCATGCAGCACTCCCGTGCCGGGAGCGGGTCCTGGGGTTCCATGTGGATGCGGTCCACGGCCGCGTGGTCCATCACCTCGACCGTGTCGACGGCCACGGGAACGCACGCGCGCAGCGGCGCGATCAGGGCTTCGCCCTCGGCCGCCTCGCCCGGCCAGGCGATCGCCACCCGGGCCCAGAAGCCGCCGCGCAGGGGTTCCGGGATCTGCGGGATGGGCGGCAGGCGCAGCACCGAGAACATGCTGCACATCTCGTCCGGGACGGTGCGGGTCCAGTCCGTCCAGGTCCGCAGCAGGGTCTCCGCGTGGTCGGCGGGGCAGTGGATGCCGCCGCCGTAGAGCCGGGGCAGGGGCAGCAGTTCGGTGACGAGCGAGGTGACGACGCCCACGTTGCCCTTGCCGCCGCGCAGGGCCCAGAACAGTTCCGGCTCGTGCCGGGGGTCCGACTCGCGCAGGTGCCCGTCCGGGGTGACGACCTGGAAGGAGCGGACCAGGTCGGCGGCGTAGCCGTAGGCCCGGCCGAGGACCGGGAGTCCGCCGCCGAGGACGTAGCCGATGACGCCCGCGTCGGTGGAGGTTCCGCAGAGCCCTGCCAGGCCGTGGGGGGCGGCCGCGGCCATGACGTGGCTCCACTTCGCGCCGGCGGCGATGGTGGCCGTACGGGTGGCGGGGTCCACGTGTACGTCCGTCATGCGGGACGTGTTGATCAGCAGCCCGTGCTCGATCGGGAAGTTCGCGCCGTGGCCGGTGGCCTGGACGGCGACGGGGGTGCGGGTGGCGCCGGCCCAGCGCATGGCGGTGACGATGTCGTCGGGGCCGGTCGCCCCGATGGCCACGTCCGGGGTGTGCAGGGCGGCCAGGTTGAAACCGGTGACTTCGTCGGCGTAGGCCCGTTCGCCGGGGCGCACGACGGGGCCGTTGATCTCCGAGAGGGCGAAGAGGTCGGGCATGTGGTGGGGGGCGGTCATCGCGTCCTCCGTGGGGCGGGTACGGAGGGACGGCGGCGGTGTGGAGGCCGTCGGGGTCCTTGTTGTTTCAGGATGGACCTGGGGGGTGCCGGGCGCATTGCGGGGCTGTGGGCTGCGAGGTGCTCGGCGTGGGGGCTGGGCGCGGGGCGTTTCGCAGCCCGGGCGGAGCGGGGTGCGGCTGCGCCCACCCGTGCCGTCCTTAGCGGCACGCATGCCCGCAGCGGGGGTGGCGCGCATGCCAGCAGCGGGGGCGGAGGCCGACAAGGCGTCGGTATCGGGGGGTTTGGGGCGGGCGTAGCGTAGTGGGCATGACGACGTACGGATCTTTTCCCGGTACTCGGCCGCGGCGGCTGCGGAGCAACCCCGTCATGCGTCGAATGGTCGCCGAGACCCGGCTGCACCCCGCCGATCTCATCCTTCCGGCCTTCGTGCGGGAGGGCATCGGCGAGCCCGTGCCGATCACCGCCATGCCGGGGGTCGTGCAGCACACCCGGGACAGTCTGAAGAAGGCCGCCGCGGAGGCCGTCGCGGCGGGGGTCTCCGGGATCATGCTGTTCGGCGTGCCGGAGGAGTCGAAGAAGGACGCGCTCGGCACGCCGGGGACCGACCCGGACGGGATCCTCCAGGTCGCCCTGCGGGACGTGCGGGCCGAGGTGGGGGACGACCTGCTCGTCATGTCCGATCTCTGCCTCGACGAGACCACCGATCACGGGCACTGTGGCGTGCTCGACGAGCGGGGGCGGGTCGACAACGACGCGACCCTGGAGCGGTACGCCGAGATGGCCCAGGTGCAGGCCGACGCCGGAGCCCATGTCGTCGGGCCCAGCGGGATGATGGACGGGCAGATCGGGGTCGTCCGCGACGCCCTCGACCAGATCGGGCGGGAGGACGTCGCCATCCTCGCCTACACGGCGAAGTACGCATCGGCCTTCTACGGGCCCTTCCGTGAGGCCGTCGGCTCGTCCCTGCAGGGGGACCGGAAGACCTACCAGCAGGACCCGGCGAATGTGCGTGAGTCGCTGCGGGAGCTCGCCCTCGACCTGGAGGAGGGCGCCGACATGGTGATGGTCAAGCCGGCCGGGCCCTACCTGGACATCCTCGCCCGGGTCGCGGACGCCGTGGACGTGCCCGTCGCCGCCTATCAGATCTCCGGCGAGTACTCGATGATCGAGGCCGCCGCCGAGAAGGGCTGGATCGACCGCGACCGGGCGATCATGGAGGCGCTGACCGGCATCCGCCGGGCGGGTGCGCGCAACATCCTGACCTACTGGGCCACCGAAGTGGCCCAGAAGCTCAAGGACCAGTAGGTCTTCCGGCTTCAGTAGGACAGCGCGTCGTCCATGTCGCGCAGCCAGTACGTGACCGTGAGCGTGCTGTCGTAGTACACGCCCTTGGCCGGCAGGGCCGGGATCGCCGCGGGGCCGCCGTCGCTGTTCGGCGTGCGGCCCTGGAAGCCGACCGTGAGCTTGCGGGCGGTCGTGCCCCATTCCCCGCTGCCGTCGGCCGCCGACAGCGAGACGCCGGCGTAGCCGGACTCGCCGGGCGCCAGGGTCGTCACCGCCTGCGGCCTGGAGTCCTTGACCGGCTGCGGGACCCACTGCATCTCGTCGAAGCGCAGCACCGGGTAGTAGGTGAGGTCGCACGTCTTCGAGCCGGTGTTCTTCACCGTGAGCAGCATGTGGTTGAGGGGACGGCGGACCGGCTTCGCGGTGACGGTGGTGTTGGAGCCGTTGCAGGAGACGCGGGTTGCCGTGGGGTTCTTGGCGGCCGTCCTGTCCTTCGCGGGCTGCGGGGCCTTCTGGTCCTGCGCGGCGGTCCGGTCCTGCGTGGCCTTCTTGTCCTTCGCCGCCTGGGTACCGGTCGTGCCGCTCGTGCCTCCGCCGCTGTTCGCGCCATCGGCCGGGTGGGTCGCCGTGACCGTCGCCGAGGCCGGCTGCTGGGCGGCGCCCTCGTCCTTCGTGCCCGTGCCGTCCTGGCACGCCGTGAGGGCGAGGGCGGCCAGGAGGGCGACGGGGAGGGCGTGGTACTTGCGCATGACTGCGTTTCCTTTCGGACAAAGGCGGTTGGGAAGCAGGCCAGGGCGGGTCGCGCTGCCGGTGGTCCGGGAGCGGCGTGCTTGGATGACCAGAGCTTGTGCGGTGGTCCGTCCCGGCCGCCAGACCCGGCGGACGACACGGGACGTTGGAACACCCGCGCATGCTCTGACCAGGGAGGACAGTCATTCCCTGGAACGGGGGAACGGGACACGGGGCATGGAGGAACGGTGTCGGGAGGCACGGCCGCGGATGATTTCGCCGCGCTGTTGGGGGAGTTGAAGGAGCGCTCGGGGCTGAGCTACGGCGTGCTCGCCAAGAGGCTTCACATGAGTACGTCCACGCTGCACCGGTACTGCAACGGGGATGCCGTGCCTACCGATTACGCGCCGGTGGAGCGGCTCGCCCGGCTCTGCAAGGCGTCACCGGGGGAGCTCGTCCAGCTGCACCGGCGGTGGGTGCTGGCGGATGCCGGGCGAGTGCGGAAGGGGGGCGGCTCCTCGGAGTCGGCGTCTCCAGAAGTGACCTCTTCGGAGGTGACTTCGCCGGAGGTGACCGCAGCTTCGGAGGTGACTTCCCCGGAAGCGGCCTCTCCGGAGACGGCTTCTCCAGGCGCCGACGTTCTCGCGTCGGAATCCGGCTCTCCGGACGACGAAGGGCAGTCGGAGGGATCCGCGCGGGGCCGCCCCCGCCGCGCCCTGCTGGCCGGTGTCGCCGCGGCCGTGGTCCTCTGCGGGGTCGGTCTCGCGGTGGCCGTTCCCTCGGGCGGGACGGGCGACGAGGGACGGCGCGGCACAGCGGTCTCCGGCGGTGATGGCGGCCCGGAAGGCGAGGACGCGGCGGCTTCTGTGCCGCCATCGGCCGGTTCGTCCTCCGCGGGCAGCGAAGACGGGGGCGAGGGAAAGGGAAAGGACGAGGAGAAGAAGGGCCAGGGAAGGCAGGCCGCCTCCGCGTCCCCCACCCCGGCCGCTCCCGGCGCCGGCAGCGGCACCGGCAGCGGTGACCGCCCCGGGCGTGACGCCGCCCCCGCCTCCGCCCCCCTCACCGTGGACACGGAGCCGCACGCCTGGGAGAGCCCCTGCTCCCAGCGCTACTTGATCAATCTGCCGCCGGGCCGGGTAAGGCCGCCGCCGCCGGAGCAGGACGCGCCCGGCTGGGTGGCGGCGACGGGGGCCGTGCCGTCGGGGGAGCAGTTCCTGAAGCTGACCGTGCAGGGGAGGGGCGAGGAGACCGTGGTCGTCAAGAGGCTGACGGTCCGTATGGCCGGGAAGCGGGCGCCCCTCGCCTGGAACGACTACGCCATGGGGTATCCGGGCGTCGGCTGCGGCGGTGGCGTACCGACCCGGTTCTTCACGGTCGCCCTCGACGCCACGCGCCCCGGTGTCGTGCCCGAGGCGGGGCACGCGAACTTCCCGTTCAAGGTGAGCGAGTCCGACCCGGAGGTGTACTACATCCGCGCCGACGCCTCCGCGTACGACGTCAGCTGGTACCTGGAGCTGCACTGGTCCAGCGGCGACCGTTCGGGCACGCTGACCGTGGACGACCACGGCCGGCCCTTCCGTACGAGCGGCAACAACGGGCGCCCGGCCTACGAGTTCCCGCTGGGCGGCGAGAAGTGGGTCGAGGAGGGGACGACGGAGTAGTCCCGGGGCGTGCTCCGCGGTGGTCGTGCCGCACGGGCACCATCAAATCCGTTGAACCGTTAGGTGGTTGACCGTCGTAGTGGTTGTTGATTGAACCACCTATCTCCAGGGAGACGCCGATGTCCGATGCCCTCAGTCAGGATCCCGCCGAGCTGCAGAGGAGGATCGACAGCAGCAAGGCGCACCCGGCCCGGGTCTACGACGTCTTCCTCGGCGGCAAGGACCACTACCCCGCCGACCGGGACGCGGCCGCCGCCGCGCTGGCCGCCAATCCGCGCGGGTACCTCGACGTACGGCACAACCGCGACTTCCTCCGGCGCGCGGTGACCACACTCGTGGAGCAGGACGGCATCCGGCAGTTCCTCGACATCGGCACCGGGCTGCCCACCGCCGAGAACGTGCATCAGATCGCGCAGCGCGTCGCACCCGAGTCGCGGGTCGTGTACGTCGACAACGACCCGGTGGTGCTCGCGCACGCGCGCGCCCTGCTGACCAGCGGTCCCGAGGGGCGTACGGACTACATCGACGCCGACCTGCGGGACCCGGCCCGCATCCTCGAACAGGCCGCCAAGACCCTGGACTTCGACCGGCCGGTCGCGCTCTGTCTGGTCGCGATCCTGCACTTCGTCGCGGACGAGGAGGCGTATCCGCTGGTGAGCGGGCTGCTCGACGAGCTGCCCGGCGGCAGTCGGCTGGTTCTGAGCCATCTCACCGAGGACCTCAACCCCGAGAACATCCGCGCGGTCCAGCGGACCTACACCGAGCGCGGGTTCACCTTCGTGCTGCGCTCCCGGGCCGACGTCGAGCGCTTCTTCACCGGGAACGGGCTGGAGATCGCCGGCCCGGGTGTCGTCCCCGCGCACCGCTGGCGGCCCGACCACGCCGCCCCCGTCCCCGAGCAGCCGGAGGAGTCCTTCCTCGCCGGGCTGGAGGAGATCGAGAAGGTGCGGTACCGCGACATCAACGACGTCACGGACGCTGACATCAACGTGTACGCGGCGATCGGCGCCAAGGGCTGAGGCGCCGGCCTGCGGGACGGCCTTCGCCCCCGGCCTACGGGTGGCCTTCCGCCCCTGGCTGCGGGGCGGCCTCCGTTCGTGGCTGCAGACGGCCTCCGTTCCTGGCTGCGGGGTGGCCTCCGTTCGTGGCTGCGGGGCGGCCTCCGCCCTGGCTACAGGTGGCCTTCGCTCCCGGCTGCGGGGTGGCCTCCGCCCCGCCCGGCCGCGGGACGGAGGTCGTCGTGCCGACCCGGCGTCCGGATCCCGGAAACCTGCTTGTAGGTGGCACGTACCTCCCTAGGCTGCGGGCACCAAGGCGTCACCGCAGCCGAAGGAGTCGTGTCATGACCGTCGCCGAGCCCCCGCCCACCCGCTCTTCCGTGCCACCGCTCGCCGCACGGGCCCGGGCCGTCGGCGGCTCGCCCGTACGGGACATCCTCGCCGTCACCGCCCGCCCCGAGGTGATCAACTTCGCGGGCGGGCTCCCGGCACCGGAGCTGTTCGACGCCAAGGGCATCGCCGCCGCCTACGAGGCCGTGCTCGCCGAGGCGCCCGCGCGGGCGCTGCAGTACTCCACGACCGAGGGCGAACCCGCCCTGCGGGACGCGCTCGCCGCCCGCACCACCGCGCGCGGCCTGCCGACCGGACCCGACGACCTGCTCGTCACCACCGGCAGCCAGCAGGCCCTCTCCCTCCTGGCCACCGCTCTCGTCGAAGCCGGGGACACCGTCCTCGTCGAGAACCCCTGCTATCTGGCGGCGCTTCAGGTCTTCGGGTTCGCCGGGGCGCGGATACTGGCCGTGCCCGGTGACGAGCACGGCGTCGACCCCGGGGCCCTGGAGGAACTCGTCGTGCGCGAGCGGCCCAAGCTGCTCTACACCGTGCCCACCTTCCAGAACCCCACCGGCCGGACCCTGCCCGCCGGGCGACGCGCCGACGTGGCCGCCGTCGCCGCCCGCCACGGACTGTGGATCGTCGAGGACGACCCCTACGGTGAGCTGCGCTACGACGGTGAACGCCTGCCGTGGATCGCCGCCCACCCGGGTGCCGAGGACCGGACGGTGCTGCTCGGCAGCTTCTCCAAGGTCATGGCGCCCGGGCTGCGGCTGGGCTGGCTGCGGGCGCCCGGGGAACTGCGGCGCGCCTGCGCCGTCGCCAAGCAGGCCGCCGACCTGCACACCCCGACCGTCAACCAGCTCGCCGCGGCCCGCTACCTCGCCGACAACGACCTGGACGCCCACGTCGCCCGCGTCGCCGCCGTGTACCGCGAACGCCGCGACGCGATGGTCGCCGGGCTCGCCGGGGCACTGCCCGCGGGGTCGGTCTGGAACCGGCCCGAGGGCGGCATGTTCCTCTGGGCACGCCTCCCGGAGCCGTACGACACGACGGCCCTGCTGCCGCGGGTGGTCCGGCAGAACGTGGCCTACGTCCCCGGCGCCCCCTTCTACGCGGGCACGCCCGACCGGACGACCCTGAGACTCTGCTTCGTGACGCAGACACCGGCGGAGATCGGGGAGGGGCTGCGCAGGCTGGGGGAGGGGCTCAGTCCCACCAGAAGTGCCACGTCGGCTGGTTGAGGACCTGGTGCTCGGCGTAGGCCCGCAGGGTCGCGTCCGGGCCCTGGTGGATGTTGTCCGGGCAGAACGCGAAGTGCTCGGCGGCCACGGCTTCCGCCGCGGCCGGGGTAGTGGGCGGCGCGGCAACGGACAGCAGCAGGTGGTCGAAGCCCAGGGCGACGAGGCGTATGCCGAAGCGGTCCTCCCAGGAGCGGAGCACCGCGCTGAGGCGGGCGGTGTCGCTCTCGTGGTTCGCCGGGCCCGTCCAGCCGATCGCCGCCGGGATGTCCGCGCTGCGGCGGGCCGGGACGAGGGCGAGGCGGGGCTCCTTGAGGGGACCACCGTCGTCCAGCACGGTGTCCGCGATACCGGCGGCCCTGGCGTCCGGCTCCCGGACATGGCCGACGGGCTCGGCCGGGCCGGGCCAGGGGGTGCCCTCGGCGGAATGCTCCTCCCAGTACTCCGCCAGGACCTCCTCGGCGTCGTGGTCCCCGGAGTAGGACACCTCGCCGGGCATCAACTCCCAGCGGTCCGGGCCGCCATGGCCGTCGCCCGTCTCCAGGACGACCGGCAGGAGCCCCGCACGGCGCGCCGGCTCCAGTGCCGCCCAGCCGCCCGGCAGGGCCCGTCCGTCCGCGCACCACAGCAGCGGCTCGTGCCAGGGGCCCTCGGCTGTGGTGTCGACGAGCGCACCGGCCGGGAGCCGAAGGCCGAGGGAGCGGCCGCTCGGGTCCGCCGCCAGCTTCGGCAGGGGATTGGGAAGAGTCGCCATGGGGGGTGACTGTAGAGCCGGCCACGACAATCCGACCGGCCCGGCGGCCCTCATAGCGGCCAGGATCTGGCCTATTGGCTCCCTACCGTCCGGACATGACCACTTCCCCGGAGAAGACCGACCTGCTGGCCGCGTTCGCGGAGCAGCGCGCGTTGCTGCTGATCACCGTGCGCGGACTCACCGACGAGCAGGCCGCGGAGCGTACGACCGCGAGCGAGCTGACCCTCGGCGGAATCGTGAAGCACCTGGCCCAGGGAGAGGAGACATGGACGCAGATCATGACCGAGGGCGACGGTGAACTGCCCGCCGGCATGCTCGACATGGGGCAGTACCGCATGGCCGGCGGCGACACGCTCCCCGCGCTGCTGGAGCGCTACGCACGGGCCGCGCGGGCCACCGAGGCGGCTGTGGCCGCGTCGGCGGACCTGGACGTCAGCGTGCCGCTGCCGAGGACACCCTGGTCGCCGCCGGAGCCCGAGTACTGGTCCGTGCGCCGGATCCTGCTGCACCTGATCAGGGAGACCGCCCAGCACGCCGGGCACGCGGACATCATCCGGGAGGCCCTGGACGGCGCGAGCACCACGGCCCAGCGCTGACCCGTCGGGGCATCGGACGCGGGCGGCCAAGCCCGCGTGGCCCCCTCCCGCCACCGGGCGGCAGCCGCCCCGATCACGGCCCGGCGCCGCCCGCGTGGCCCCCTCCCGCCACCGGGCGGCAGCCGCCCCGATCACGGCCCGGCGCCGACCCGTGGCCCAGGACTCCGACCCGTGGGTCGGCTGCCGGTGAGAAACAGCGCGTGACGACGCCCGAGGGCGGCACTCCACGGGGGAGTGCCGCCCTCGGGGCCTGTCGTCAGGCGCCGGACATCAGAGCCGCTCGGGCGTCCGGATGCCCAGCAGGGCCATGCCCTGGTGCAGCGTGCGGGCCGTGACCTCGCACAGGAACAGGCGGTTCTCCGCGACGTCCTGCGGCGGCTCCGGCTTGATCACCGGGCACTTGTCGTAGAACGTCGTGAAGAGCGACGCCAGCTGGTACAGATACGCCGTCATCTTGTGCGGGGCGTACTCCGTCGCCGCCTCCGCCACCGTCGCCGCGAACGAGTCCGCGTGCAGGCCCAGCGCGCGCTCCGCCTCGTGCAACTCCAGCTCGGGGTGCGCGACCGGGCGGGAGGCGCCGGCCTTGCGCAGGATCGACTGGATACGGGCGTAGGCGTACTGGAGGTAGACGGACGTGTCGCCGTTCAGCGAGACCATCTGGTCCAGGTCGAACTTGTAGTCGCGGTTCGCCGACGTCGAGAGGTCCGCGTACTTCACCGCGCCGATGCCGACCTGGGTGCCCCGCTCGGCGATCTCCTCCTCGGACAGGTCCTGCGCCTTCTCCCGGACCACCGCCGAGGCACGGTCGATCGCCTCGTCCAGCAGGTCGACCAGCCGGACCGTCTCGCCCTCACGGGTCTTGAACGGCTTGCCGTCCTTGCCGAGGACCGTGCCGAAGGCGAGCTGCGCCGCCTCGACGTCCTCGTTCAGCCAGCCCGCGCGGCGGGCCGTCTCGAAGACCATCTTGAAGTGCAGCGACTGGCGGGCGTCCACCACGTAGAGGAGCGTGTTCGCCTTGATGGCGAAGACACGGTCGCGGATGGCGGAGAGGTCCGTCGCCGCGTAGCCGTAGCCGCCGTCCGACTTCTGCACGATCAGCGGGACCGGGTTGCCGTCCGGGCCCTTGATGTCGTCGAAGAAGACGCAGAGGGCGCCCTCGGAGCGGACCGCCACACCCGACTCCTCCAGGAGGCGGCAGGTCTCGGCGAGCATGTCGTTGTAACCAGACTCGCCGACGATGTCCGCGTCGCGGATCTCCATGTCCAGCTTCTCGAAGACGGAGAAGAAGTAGATCTTCGACTCGTCGACGAACTTCTGCCACATGGCGAGGGTCTGCGGGTCGCCCGCCTGGAGGTCCACCACCCGGCGCCGGGCCCGGGTCTTGAACTCCTCGTCGGCGTCGAAGAGCTTGCGGGCGGCCTTGTAGAGGCGGTCGAGATTCGACATCGCCTCCTCGCCGGAGACCTCGTCGGCGTCGTGGTCCAGCTCGTGCGGGTGCTCCTCCAGGTACTGGATGAGCATGCCGAACTGGGTTCCCCAGTCGCCGATGTGGTGACGCCGGACCACGTTCTCGCCGGTGAACTCCAGCAGCCGCATGACCGAGTCGCCGATCACCGCGGAGCGCAGGTGACCGACGTGCATCTCCTTCGCCACGTTCGGCTGGGCGTAGTCGATGACCGTGGTGCCCGGCTGCTGAGCCTGCGGCACGCCGAGGCGGCCGGTGTCGTCGGCGAAGCGCGCGGCGAGGGTCTCGGTGATCGCGCGGTCGGTGATCGTGATGTTCAGGAAGCCGGGGCCGGAGACCTCGACGTCCTTGATCAGCTCACCCGACTCGACCCGGGACACGACCTGCGTCGCCAGCTCCCGCGGGTTGGCCTTCTCCTTCTTGGCGAGGGCCAGGATCCCGTTGGCCTGGAAGTCGGCCCGGTCGCTTCGTCGCAGCAGCGGGTCCGCGGAGCCGGCCTGCGGCAGAGCCGCCGACAGGGCCGCCGCGAGGCGCTGGTGGACGGAGTCGCTGAGGGACGTGACCGAGGCCATAAGTAGGGGTGCCGTTCTCCTCGAGGGAATCGATAGACACGGCCAGTATTCCATGTGGGTAAAGCCGTTTTTCCGGGCGCGACATGGTCTGGGAGAATGGTGCGGTCAGCCGTGCGACCGTACCGGCTGCCCGATGCAGAAAGAAGGACGTGCCGATCGTGGCTCAGAGCACCGAGACCACCGACTGGGTCTCCCGTTTCGCGGATGAGGTCATCGAGGAGTCGGAGCGCCGGGCCCCGGGCAAACCCGTCGTCGTCGCGTCCGGCCTCTCGCCGTCCGGCCCCATCCACCTCGGGAACCTGCGCGAGGTCATGACCCCGCACCTCGTCGCCGACGAGATCCGCCGCCGGGGCCACCAGGTGCGGCACCTGATCTCGTGGGACGACTACGACCGGTACCGGAAGGTGCCCGAGGGCATCCCGGGTGTCGACGAGAAGTCGTACGAGGAGCACATCGGCAAGCCCCTGACGTCCGTCCCGGCGCCCGAGGGCTCCTCGCACCCGAACTGGGCCGAGCACTTCAAGGCCGCGATGACCGAGTCGCTGGCCGAGCTGGGCGTGGAGTTCGACGGGATCAGCCAGACCGAGCAGTACACCTCCGGTGTGTACCGCGAGCAGATCCTGCACGCCATCAAGCACCGCGGCGACATCGACGCGATCCTCGCCCAGTACCGCACGAAGAAGGCCCCGGCCAAGAAGCAGCAGGGGCAGAAGCCGGTCGACGAGGCCGAACTGGAGGCCGCCGAGGGCTCCGGCGCGGCCGGTGAGGACGACGGCAGCTCCACCGCCGCCGGCTACTTCCCGTACAAGCCGTACTGCGGCAACTGCGAGAAGGACCTCACCGCCGTCACGTCCTACGACGACGACTCCACCGAGCTGACGTACGCCTGCACCGCGTGCGGCTTCTCCGAGACGGTCCGGCTGAACGAGTTCAACCGCGGCAAGCTGGTGTGGAAGGTCGACTGGCCGATGCGCTGGGCGTACGAGGGCGTCGTGTTCGAGCCCTCCGGTGTCGACCACTCGTCGCCGGGTTCGTCGTTCCAGGTCGGCGGGCAGATCGTCGGCATCTTCGGCGGCAAGCAGCCCATCGGGCCGATGTACGCCTTCGTGGGCATCAGCGGGATGGCGAAGATGTCGTCCTCGCGCGGTGGCGTGCCGACCCCGGCGGACGCCCTGAAGATCATGGAGCCGCAGCTGCTGCGCTGGCTGTACGCCCGCCGCCGGCCCAACCAGTCCTTCAAGATCGCCTTCGACCAGGAGATCCAGCGGCTCTACGACGAGTGGGACAAGCTGGACGGCAAGGTCGCCGACGGCAGCGCCCTGCCGGCCGACGTGGCCGCGCACGCCCGCGCGGTGGGTACGGCCGCCGGTGAGCTGCCCCGGACTCCCCGGCCGCTGCCGTACCGGACCCTCGCGTCCGTCGCGGACATCACCGCCGGGCACGAGGACCAGGCGCTGCGCATCCTCAGCGAGCTCGACCCGGAGCAGCCGCTGACCTCGCTCGACGAGGCGCGGCCGCGGTACGACAAGGCCGAGGCCTGGATCAACACGCACGTCCCCGCAGACCAGCGGACCATCGTGCGCGACGAACCGGACGCCGAGCTGCTGAAGTCGCTCGACGATCAGGGCCGCGAGTCGCTGCGGCTGCTGCTCGACGGGCTGGCCGATCACTGGTCGCTCGACGGTCTGACGCACCTGGTCTACGGCGTGCCGAAGGTCCAGGCCGGGTTCCCCGCCGACGCCACGCCGAAGGAGCTGCCGCCGGAGATCAAGACCGCCCAGCGGTCGTTCTTCGCGCTGCTGTACCACCTGCTGGTGGGCCGGGACACCGGACCGCGACTGCCCACACTGCTGCTGGCGGTCGGGCAGGACCGGGTGCGGGCCCTGCTCGGGGAGTAGGAGCAGGGGAGCGACGGGAGGACCGGCGCGGTCACACCGCTCGAAGAAAGGGGCCCTCGGTGAGGGCCCCTTTCCTTGTGCCGGTCAGGCGATGTGCTCGTCCGTCAGCTCCGCGTTGAGACGGTTGGAGAAGCGTTTCATCATGCGCTTCACGTCGGCCTCGTCCAGAGCGACGCCGTACGTCGCCTCGACGTCGGAGATGAACCCGCGCGGGGTGGGCGCTCCGTTCCCGCCCTTGGTCGACTCGCGGAAGACCTGGTAGTAGTCCTCCTCGGTCGGCTCCGGCGGACCGCCGCCGTCACCCAGCTCACGCGTACGGCCCGGGACCACCGGGATGGGGAAACCGCCGGTGTCCTCCGGGGACGGGGACGGGGACGGGGACGGGGACGGGGACGAGGACGGGGCGTCGTGCGGCCGGTCCTCCAGGTACTCCTCGGCCTGCTGCTGCTCCGCGAACCACTCGGCGTACTGCTCCGGGTCGTAGGCCGGGTCGTAGCCGCCCTGGTACTCGACCTCGCGCGGCGTGTTGAACCACGGGCTCTCCTCGGGTTCGGGCCCGGCCTTCGCGTGCTCCGCGACCGGGATGCCGTCCAGGTCCGGACGCCGCTCCCCGTAGGACCCCGCCCCCTGGGGGACGGGCGCCGCCCCGACGGCACGGCTGTCCGCAGCCCGGCCGGGTGCGGCCGCCGCGTCCAGCGCCTGCCGGGGGGCCGGCGGGATCAGCGCGGGTTCGATACCCGCCGCCGCCAGCCCCGCCGGAGCCGTCTCCGCCAACGGCACCCCGTACTTCGCCAGCCGCAGCGGCATCAGGGACTCCACCGGCGCCTTCCTGCGCCACGCCCGCCCGAACCGCGACCGCAGCCGCGCCTGGTACACCAGCCGCTCCTGCTCCAGCTTGATGACCTGTTCGTAGGAGCGGAGCTCCCAGAGCTTCATGCGGCGCCAGAGGAGGAACGTGGGGACGGGGGACAGGAGCCACCGGGTGAGGCGGACCCCCTCCATGTGCTTGTCGGCCGTGATGTCGGCCATCCGGCCGATCGCATGCCGGGCCGCCTCGACCGACACCACGAACAGGATCGGAATCACCCCGTGCATGCCCACACCGAGCGGATCCGGCCACGCCGCCGCGCCGTTGAAGGCGATCGTCGCCGCCGTCAGCAGCCACGCCGTCTGACGCAGGAGGGGGAACGGGATCCTGATCCAGGTGAGCAGCAGATCCAGGGCCAGCAGGACACAGATGCCCGCGTCGATGCCGATCGTTATATCGCTTGTCTGTTGGGGTTGTTGCTATCCCGTACGGATGGCTTCAGTAGAGGCCAGACGAGGTCTGGCCCTGCACTGGCATGCAACGAGCCTGTTGCATGCGAAGGCCCTCACTGGCTCCGCTGTTGCTCAGGTGACTGTTCCAGTTGCAGTTCCCGCTTGCGCTGCTCTTCCTTGATCTTTTCCACGAGGCGCGCGAACCGCCGCAGTCGTTCCTTCTCGCCCTCCTCGGGAGTGAGCGAGGGATCGACGGACTCGTACTCGTCGAGATGGAACTGGACCGCGGTGTAGTGCTTCTCGAGTTCGTCCGCGGTGGACTGCAGGTTGAAGCCGCGCTCACGGAACTTGAAGTAGCCCGACAGACCGGCGGCCACGCCGACCGTGGCGCTGAGGATGGTGGCTGCCAGGTTCAGCGGCGTGATGTTGTTGTCCATGGCGACCAAGGTTGAAGCGACGATCGACCCGGCGATGATGAGCGCCTGGAGTGCGTTGTTCACGCGCCGGTTGCGGGTTGCCCTGACCCTGTATGCGTCCATCAGTTCAAGCGTCGACTCCCGGTAGATCCGCAGTGCGGCCTCGGAGTCGAGGGGGAGCGCCGCTGCGGCGTTCTGCTTCTCCGCGAGCTTCTGGCGCAGTTCGGACGTGTGGTCGACCTTGGTCTTCCGGTTGGACATCAGCATGATGCCCGCGGCGACCCACAGGACTGCCACGATGATGAGACCTGCCCACCGAGTGAAGGTCGGCTTCTCTTCCCAGAGTCCGATGATGACCGTATAGCCCAGGAGACCGGTCAGGACCATGGAGCCGAAGGCGATCAGGTAGTACATCCGCCGCTGGAAGCGTGTGGCCTTCAGATTTTCCAGAGCATGGTCGTAGGCCCTGCTCTTTTCTCTGTACTCGCTCTCCAGCGCGGTGATTTGGGCTTCGGTCAGTCGGGCCACAGCGCTTCTCCCCCATGTACGTGCGGACGTAGCCGTTTCTCGCGCTGCAGATGACTTCGGCTTGATCCGTGTCGAGCGCGGCAGTCACCCTAAGTACGTCAGGCGACACCCGTACACCTCGCCATGAACACTTGGCCGAAAGTCGCCGAGGTGAGAGTCGATGGCTTCTCGGATCGGCGCAGGGTGCGCAGTGACCACCAGTAGCATCGGCTGGTTCGTGCGGCTGGCGCGGGGGACGTAGTTGGGTCGCGAAAAGAGCGTGACCGGGGAGCGGTGTATGGGGCTGTGGGACCGATTCGCCGGCACGTCGGATCTGGATGAGGAACCGTCGGGGCCGAGCCGCGCAGAGAACCTACGGGTCGCGGCATTGGTACTGCACAGATGCGCTGCCACCAGGACACACCTGGACGTACTTTGTCGAGGAGTTCGAGAAGAGTGCCACTCACGGGGACTCACACGTCTTCCGGCCTGCTGCCGAGGAGGAGATTGCCCGCGAGGTCGGCGACATGGTCGTGGCCCTCATCTCTGGCAGCAGCCTCGCTGCACCGCTGGACCGATGTTTTGACATCCAATTGCGGAACTGGAGCTCCAACTGCACTTGCTCCACACTGGTGAGTGAGGCGATCACTCGTGCTCTCGCTCATGTGACGTCGGCTGCTGAGGCCGACGGAAGCGAGCTCGTGATCGTGCTCGACGATCGTCTCGTGGTCCAACCCGAGAGCTGAGATAGGGGCGTCGTGAGGATCAGAAGTATCCGGTGGCTGCTCGCGCCCGTGACGCAGTGGCGTGTACATCGCCTGATGGCGTCCCAGGGGCCTTCGCTCCCGTACGAGGTGGCTTGGACGCTGGTGCGCCTGGGGCAGAAGCCCGAAGAGTTGCCGTTCGCTCAGGCGGCGTGGCCACAGGCGGCCGCGCAGACGGTATCGCGCTCGCCTGAGGGAATGCAGTGAGCTTTTCCGTCTGAGCCATTGGAAAGAGCAGCCAGAATGACCGGATAGGCAACGAGCGCGAAGGGAAGGCGACGTACTGTCGATGCGGCAGTCTCTGGCATCCTCCCCTCCCAATCCCTGCGCCTATCCCCGTAACGGCGACGAACGATTGCCCGGGCCACGGTTGGCAGGTTCACCGCCAAGCGCATGACGGCGCTGCGCCCCGGCATGACGCGCATTCGGTACCCGCAACACCTTCTTCAGCCGGGGCACCACGATGAAGCGGCGAGTGTGGTATTGCGTACGGCGGCCTACCACGGCGATACCGGTCCGCGCTGCTGCGGAGGTCTGGGGGACCGACGAAGGCCCCCCAGCGGCCACCGCGCGCCACGATGCATGATGCCTCCGCCGCGTGGGGCAATGCTGCGGAGGCGTTCGGTGAGGTTGAGGGGATGTCAGCGGCGTATGAGCCACCACGCCACACCGGCCACCAGAATAACCACCATGGCAAGCAGAGCTATCGCTACGGGGTCAATGACACTGAACATGAGTCTCCTCCTGAGCTGATCGTTGTGGTCAAGCCTTCTCGGCTGGCGTTTCTTGAGGTGCCGTCCGGCTCGATAAGGACGCTTTCCCCTCGACTCCACCAGGCCGATGGCTAAGCAGGTCGCCGGGCTGGCATTGGAGCACCTCGCAGATGCGGGTGAGGGTGGTGAATCGGATCGCTTTGGCGCGGCCGTTCTTGAGGATGGACAGGTTGACATTGGTTACGCCGACCCGGGCCGCGAGCTCTGTGAGGGTCATGCCTCGTTCATCGAGAAGGCGGGCGAGATGCACTTCGATGGCATGGTCCTCGTGACCGCCGGCGGACATTAGACAACGCCCTGGAGGTCTTCGCGCATGGCGGTGCCGGCACGTGTGATGCGCGCGAAAGTGAGCAGCCCCAGCGCGGTGAGTAGCGCGAGGTACGGAGGCGTCCACACGCCCAGCCAGGATGCGGCCGAAAAGATCTTACTCTCGGCCAGTGTCGCGATGAGCGCTGCCTCGGCGTTGGCCTGAACGACTTCGGCGGCCAGGCTGCCGACCAGCAGCAACCAGCCGAGCAGCCGCAGCCTGGACGCGGTCTGCAAGGTGTAGATGCCGTCTCGGGCCGCTCCCTGGAGCAGTCTGTTGAGCACAAAGAGAACGACGATCAGCAGCAGCAGGAACGGAAGCCGGTCGAGCTGGTCGAGTAGCCGCTGGTATGAACTGGGGTCCTCAACGCAGTACCGCGGAACGGAATCGACGCTCGCTCCCTGCTCGGGAACGAACCCAATGGGCGTGGTTGAGCTGCTGGCTGACGTATCCACGACGCACAGGTCCCCTGCGCCCCAGCCCCCCGAGATGAACTTGGAGATCACCCCGACTGACAGAGCGACGATGAGCAAGTGCAAGGCGACCGACACCACAGTGGAGAAGGGCTGGAGCAGCTTTCGGTCCTCAGTCATGACCTCACCTTGCTTATCGATTAGCGATAATATCGAGAAACGATACAGGATGGTCGGGCGTGAGGGAACCCCCGGCGACTGCTCGCCTGTATGGGCCTGGCGCTCGGCTCCCCAGGGGAGCACTGAACTCGGGGGGTGACTGGGTCGCGGACGCAGGCTGGTCGCGGCCTGGCGATGACACCGAGCCCATCCGGCGCCACCCGCGCGGCGATCGTGGATCGGTCGCTGCCGGGGCGCGGCAGTGCGGGCAACCTGGACCCATCCAACAACTCGGGGGGGCGTCGACACGGCCTGAGCACGAATGAGGAAAAGCCTGCCCAGGATCAGGCAGGCTCTCCCTCATTCGGGGCTGAAATTATTCCACGGCGGGAACTAGGGTTTAGTTGAACAGCTTGAGGTAGCCACCCACAAACCCGCGATAGTCGCCCCACACGCGCTGACGGCCATCCCAGCTCGATGCGCAGTCAGCCGTCCAGACCGTCTCGCTATGAGCATTGTCGGCCGGCGCTGCCGAGATCCACTCTTCCACCACCCCATGAGAAAGCGAGCAGCCGGGAATGTACTCGTAGCCCTCGGCGCTTCCCGGGTTTACCTTGGTGGTGTCCTTCCCCCGCGTCACATAGTTTGTCGTTACCTTCTGCCCGGACACCTTGACGCCGAGGACATAGTCGGTGTTGATGTGCCAAGCGGATCGACTGACCGACGCCGCCGCGGCGGACAGGCCGGTCGACTTCGCCACGGAGGTGCCGCTCTCCGTCTTGACGACCACGTCACCTCCCGCCAGCTTCCGCATCGTGGTCTTCCCCGGCGCGGGAGCCGTTTCGGACGCCTCGAAAATCTTCTTGAAGATTTCCGGGTCATTCACGATTGTGACGAAGCGTGCCTTCTCGTTGTCCGTGAGAGCCTTGAACTGGCTCAGGGTTTCTGCGGCCTGGGCGTCCCCTTGGTCGGAAAGAGCTGTCATCTCCGCCGTGTACGCAGCGATCAGTTTGTCGGTGGAGGGATCGGCTGCCTGAGCCGACCCCGGCGCCACGAGCACCGCAATGCCCGCAAGGGCGGTGGTGGTCAGACCCGCGATTCTCGTCTTGATGGCGTTACGCACTTCTGTTGTCTCCAATTCACCTTGGAATGTTCGCGAACGAACGGAACAACAGAGGGAAAGTTGCGCCTATATGAGGGCGTGCATAACTCACACACCCTCACCCCCCTGTGTGATCGAGTCGCCTTTCAGGTCTGGGCGACTTCGTAACCCGACACTGACACACCGCGTAATCGTTCGACAACCCTAGCAGGAAATGCCTGAGCTTAATTTGAGTATCCACTGAGCGGAATTACCCGCTAATTGCGCATGTGGGGATGTCAAGTAATCTATCGGTCTAGCCTCGATCTTTCTTGACGGTCCGCCGACGGAGTCGGTGGGCCGTTTCGCTTTCGGTGGCTGATGCCGGGCAGGCCGTGGGCCCGAGTGTCG
>NZ_JBIBEP010000033.1:0-41481 GCF_042955185.1 Streptomyces sp. NPDC012474 | reverse complement strand
CAGCAGCCTCGGCTATCGCAGTCCCGCCGAATACGAGACCGCACTCGCAGCCTGACCACCACACCGATGGTGTCCGTCAAAGCGGAACAAGCTCACTCACCGGGCTTCTGGGCCTGGCCGGTTGCGGGATCGGGGGCGGTATTCGGGTCGCCCGACGTGTGACTGAGCGGCGTGCCGTCTGGCGGGGGAGCGAGTCCGGGTGCTTGGCGAGAGACAACGTCCCGCGTGTGGTGCTGACCAAGGACAGTGCGGTTGACGCGCGGGAACTCACAGATCTCTCGTACGCGGCGTGGGCGGAGCTGGCGCGGCGTACGGCTCGGCCGCCGTCGGAGTCCACCAGGCGGCGTGAAGCCGACGTGCGTTCCCTGCCCTGGTGGCGGGTGCGGACCTTGTGGCGGATATCCCATCTGGGCGGAGTGTTCGCTGGAGGGGGCGGAGGGCTTGCAGCGTTCCTCTTGCTGTGGTCCGGAGACGAGGCGGATGCAGGTCGGCTCTTCATCATGGTGGCCGGATGCGCAGGGATGGTCGTGTCGGGATGGCGAGCCAAGTCTTATGGGCTCGCCACCGTTCGCAGGCTTGTACGGGCGGCCCGGGCCCCCGTCCCCGTACTGAGGCCGTACGTTCTTGTGCACGATCCCCACGACGGGATGCCTGTGCTGGTCCTGTTCCCTGGCCATGCAGGACCGGACGCCCTGCCTGACGCCGTGCTCATCGTCCTCCCTCCCGGCCCGGCCAAGCGACCGTGGCTGGGGCTGCCCGACCCGGTCGGCACGGCCGACCTGCGGGGCTGGCTGGACGACGAACCCACGGTCGTACCGTGGATCGAAGGGCAGGCGCTGTGGCCACTTCAGGGGTTGCGGGAGGTCCGCAACGAAAACGCGGAGGACCGGAGCTATCTCTGCCGACTCCTGGGTGACTCCTAGTTCAAGCGTCCCGACTCCACGCGGTTGAGAGGAACTCCATCCAGGTGGTGCTCTGGAGGGTGAGGTGGGGGCCGTCCGGGTTCTTGGAGTCGCGGATGTGGACGGTGGTGGCGGTGCTGGCTATCTCGACGCAGTTCGAGCCCTCGGCACTGTAGCTGGACTTCTGCCAGCGAAGAGTTGGCATGGTGGGTTCCTTCACAGGTCCTGGATGCAGTGGTGGATGAAGTCACGAGTCTCGGCGGGGCTGAGCGCGCAGGACTCCATGCGGTCGAGTGCTGCCCGGTATTTGCGCAACTGTGCCTCGGCGTCGAGGAATTCGCAGGCGCCGTGGTGCGAGTCCAACTGGACCGTGTCGAGTTGCGGGACGGCACCGTCGACGTAGTCGAAGGTCGGGCCCGTGGCCGGGAATCGTTCCGCGCCGAAGGGAATCACTCGGACGGTGACGTGAGGCAGTTCGCTCATCTCGATGAGGTGCTTGAGCTGACCAAGGGTGACGTCGGGGCCACCGAAGCCCATGCGAAGGGCCGCTTCATGGATGATCGCCGTGTACGGGGGCGGATCTTCTCGGTGCAGAATGCTCTGCCGCTTCATCCGGTGGGTGAGTCGGTGCTCGATCTCGTACTGCCGCATGGGCGGTGCCGCCGACTGGAAGAGGGCGCGGGCATGATCGGTGGTCTGCAGTAGCGCCGGGATGTGGATCACCAGTGCCACACGGATCCCAGCGGCATGGTGCTCCAGCTCGGCCAAGTCGACCAGAGCGACCGGTACATGGTCGCGGTACTCCTCCCACCAGCCACGGGTGCGTCGGCCCGTCATCGCGGCGAGTGCGTCGACGAGCTCTTCGTCGTTGCAGTCGTAGACGCTTGCCATGGCGCGCACCCGGTCGGCGCTGATGGGCGTACGGCCGGTCTCGATCATGCTGACGCGCGCTTGGTTGACGCCGAGGAGTTCGCCGGCACCGGTGGCGGTGAGCCCCGCCCGCTCGCGGAGTTTGCGGAGCTCTGCACCCAGCCTTCGCTGCCGGAGCGTGGGGCTGTTGGTGGGCGGCACAGCGTCTCCTTCCTGACCGCGACAGCGGCGTTGCGCTCCCTCACACGAGTGAAGCATGGATGCGTATAGTGAAATGCGTTAGATGCATCTAACCGTCTGTCTTAGGGTTATCACGTGCCGCCCCTTCCCGCGTCTTTAAGCCGGAAGCGCACCACCCCAGGCACTGCCACCGCCCGGCGCGGCAGTTGAGCGAGTTCACATCCCCTTCCATGCGAGACTTCCGGAGGTTTCCATGCGCACCGTATCCCCGCCGGACACCTGGGTGTGCGCCCTCCGCCTGCCCCACGACCCCCGCGCGGCACGGGTCGCACGCATGACCGTACGTTCGGTGCTCGACAGCCATGGCAGACCCGAAGTCCGCGACGCTGTCGAGCTGTTGACCTCCGAGCTGGTGACGAACACCTACCTGCACACCAAGGGCCCCGCCTCCCTCCGCCTGACCGCGCTCGTCGGCGGGTGTCTGCGGGTCGGCGTCTGGGACAGCCGTCCGGGCATTCCCGCGCCCTTCGGTCAGCCGCCCTGGGACCGGGTCCCCGCCGCCCCCGTGGATTCCGAAGGCGGGCGCGGTCTGCGCCTCGTGCAGGAGTACGCCGACCGCTGGGGTGGCTGGCCCCTCGGTGACGGCCTGCTGGACCGCGGGGCCGGCAAGCTGCTGTGGTTCGAAGTGGGCGGATGAGGTGGCCTGGGCTCAGTCCTCGACCCTCGAGCTCAGTCCTCGAACCCCTCCGCCGCCCGCTTCTCCCGCAGCTCCATGATCGCCCGGCGCCGTGCCAGCCGGTGGGTGCGGCGGATCTGGGCCTCCTGGTAGCGGCGCTTGTCGCGCTCGGTCTCCGGGAGGACCGGCGGCACCCGGCGGGGCTTGCCGTCGGCGTCGACCGCGGCGAAGACGAGGTACGCCGAGCCGACCTGCGTGGCCGGGGCGGACTCGTTCCAGCGTTCGGCCAGGACCCGGACGCCGACCTCCATGGACGTCCGGCCGGTCCAGTTCACCTGCGCCTTGACGTGCACCAGGTCACCGACGCGGACCGGCTCCAGGAACGCCATCTCGTCCATGGACGCGGTGACCGCCGGCCCGCCGGAGTGCCGCCCCGCCACGGCCCCCGCCGCGTCGTCGACCAGCTTCATGATCACTCCGCCGTGCACGGTCCCCAGAAGGTTCGTGTCGTTGTGGGTCATGATGTGGCTGAGGGTGGTGCGGGACGCCGAAGTCGGCTTGCCCGGGATATCCGGACTGCCGGAATCCGCAGCTGGGGCCTGGTCTGTCATGGCCCCTACCTTATGCCGACGCGGTATGAGGGGGATTTGTGTCAGCTTCGCCACAGCCGTGCTCTGATTTTCCGACGACTCTTGTATGGCGCACTACGGGGACCTGCACACTGGGGCGCATGAATGACTGGCCCGAGGGATTTTCCGGCGACAACCGCGGCAGGCGGTACGGACGCGGCAGCTCGAGCGCGCAGCCCGAGAGCGCCCGTGTCATGCGGCAGGTCCGCCGCGGTCCGGCGGCATCACCCGGGCAGGCACCGTACGGCGGGGCACCGCCGTACGGCGGCGGAGTGCCCCCGCAGCCGTCGTACGTCGACGGCGGCGGCCACGGCCCCGGCGACGGCTACGACAGCGGTTACAACACCGGCCAGGTCTACGGCTCCCCCGGCGGCAGAGGCCCCGGCGGTCCGGGGGACGGCATGTACGAGCCGCGCCCCGCGCCGAACTGGCGCCGCCGCATCAAGGTGACGGCCATCACGCTGGTGACGCTGCTGGTCGTGACGAGCGTCGGCACGTACTTCTGGGCCGACTCCAAGCTCAACCGCGAGGTCGACCTGTCGAAGGTCATCGACCGTCCGGAGGCGGGCGAGGGCACCAACTACCTGATCGTCGGCTCCGACAGCCGCAAGGGCATGTCGGCCGAGGAGAAGAAGAAGCTCCACACGGGGTCCGCCGAGGGCAAGCGCACGGACTCGATGATGATCCTGCACACCGGCGGCGGCGCCCCGACGCTGATCTCGCTGCCACGCGACTCGAACGTCACGATCCCGTCGTTCAAGGGCTCCGACTCCGGCAAGTTCTACCCGGCCACCGGCCGCCAGACGAAGCTGAACGCGGCCTACGCCGAGGACGGCCCGGAGCTGCTGGTCCGCACGGTGGAGGCCAACACGGGCCTGCACATCGACCACTACGTGGAGATCGGTTTCGCCGGCTTCGCGAGCATCGTCGACGCGGTCGGCGGCGTCGAGATGGACATCCCGAAGGACATCAAGGACACCAAGTCCGGCGCGGACCTCAAGAAGGGCCGGCAGACCCTCGACGGCGAGCAGGCCCTCGCCTTCGTCCGCACCCGCTACGCCCTCGAGGGCTCCGACCTGGACCGCACGAAGAACCAGCAGAAGTTCCTGTCCGCCCTGGCCAACCAGGTCGCCACCCCGGGCACGATCATGAACCCCTTCAAGCTCTACCCGACCATGAGCGCCGGCCTGGACACCCTCGTGGTCGACAAGGACATGGGCCTGTTCGACCTGGCGTCCATGTTCTGGGCGATGAAGGGTGTCAGCGGCGGTGACGGCAAGTCGATGAACATGCCGATCGCGGGCAACAGCCCCAATGGCAACCTCCAGTGGAACACCGCGAAGGTGAAGACCCTGGTGAACGAGCTGAAGAACGACGACCCGGTCACCGTCTCCGGCAACTGAGCGGGCAGGCAGCACGAAGGGGGCACCCGGGCGGGTGCCCCCTTCGCCGTGAGGCGCAGCTCACATCGAGGCGGCCGACATCGAGCGGCACGACTCGGCGCAGCGGCGACAGGCCTCGGCGCAGCGCATCATCTGCGCGTCCTCCGGCATGGACATACACGCCTCGGCGCACATGTCACAGGCGCGGGCGCACATCGCGCACATCTCGGCCATGAGGGGCGAGCGGCGCATCATCATGTCGGCGCACATGCGCGTCATCTCGGCGCAGTCCATGACCGCGCGCATGATCTGCATCTGGGCCTGGCCGCCCATCTGCAGGCAGGAGCTCATGGTCTCCTCGCACACGCTGTGACAGGTCATGCACGCCTGGACGCAGTCCTGCATCTCCTTGCTCAGCGGGGTCATGGTGGCGGGCTGCTGGGTCATGATTCCTCCCAGGGGACGGTGAGAGCCGGGGGTGACCCTCGTGTCTTCCGTCCTACGCCTGCCAGGCCCCGACCGCCACGGGGCGGCGGGAAGGAATCCGCCACGCGTGCGCCACGGCCCTACGAGCACGCCACCTCATCGCCGCGGACCACCCCGAACTCGCCCTTCCCTGGGTCCTCGGCCCGCACCTTGCGTACGCGTTCGAAATCCGCACCGGCGATGACCTTCAGGGTCGGCCCCAGGCCCTTGACCACCCGCAGCTCGCTGCCCGGCAGGGCGGTCGCGAGGGACTTGGCCGAGCGGTCCCAGCGGGGGTCGTGGGCGACGACGGTGCGCTTCACGTCACGCGTGGCGGAGTTCACGGGGGCGCGTGTCGTGCGGAAACCCGTCGACGCCAGGGCCGCGTCCACACGGCGGCCGAGGCCGGGCGTGCGGGTGCCGTTCTCCACCTGGACGCGGATCTGCTGCGGGGCGACCGGGACGATCCGGGCCGCACCGCGCGACCGGTGCGGCGACAGCGGCTGGTCCTGGCGCAGGGCCTGGAAGAGACGCTCGGACTTCTCGGCGTCCCACTTCAGTGTGGAGCCGACGCCCTTCACGGCGTATCCCATCCGCCCGATCGGGACGGTCGTGAACTCGGAGGAGGACGGGGAGAAGTTCCGCATGGCGCGGCCCAGGTCCAGCATCTCGTCCGTGCCGAAGCCCTTGTCGGCCCGGACCGAGCCGAGCACCGCCCGCGTCACGTCCCGGAACTTCATAGGGTTCAGGAGGATCCCGGACGAGGTGAGCCGTTCCACGAGCGCCGCCATGAACCGCTGTTGCCGCTTCATGCGGCCGAGGTCGGACGCCCCGTCGATGTGGCGGGCGCGGACGAACTGGAGCGCCTGCCCGCCCGCGAGCGTGTGCCGTCCTGCCGGGAGGTTCAGGCCGGTGTAGCTGTCCTTCAGGGGGTCGGCGGTGCAGATCGGCACGCCCCCGACCACGTCCACCGTCTTCATGAAGCTGGTGAAGTCGACCTCCAGGTAGTGGTCGATCTTCACCTTCGTCATGTTCTCGACCGTGCGCACGGTCAGCTGCGGCCCGCCCTCGGCGTACGCGGCGTTCAGCTTGACGGGGTGCCCCTGGTGCCGCTTGCCCGACACCCGGTCGACGTGCGCCGGCATCACCGCGTACGAGTCACGCGGCAGGCTCACCACGCTCGCCCGTTCCCGGTCCTCGGAGATGTGCACGATCATGATCGTGTCGGTGCAGTGGCAGGGGGCGCCGCCCAGCCGGTACTTGTGGCGCTCCTCCTTGCTGATCTTCTCGCGGCCGTCGGTGCCGACCAGCAGGATGTTCATGCCGTGGCCCGCCTGCGGGCGGTTCTTCATGTCCTTGAAGGGGTCGACCCGGGTGATGTCCGCGTCAAGGCTGCTCATCACCGCGTGCCCGATGCCGGCGGAGGCGAGGACCACCATGGACAGCGTGGTGACCGCCCGCATGCCCCAGCGTGGCCGCCGCGCGGGCGGTGCCGGCCTGCGCGGAGCACGGCGGGGGGTGGTGGGGGGCTGTGGGCGGCGGCGGGGAGCGGCGGTGGACCGGGGGGACCGCGGCGGCGTGGGCATGGGGCACCTCCGGACGACGGCCGTACGTGGGATCCGTGAAACCGTAGGCCGATACGATCTGCGGCCTGCGTCACCGCCCCGGCGGCGCGCACCGGTGTCCCCCGTTCGCGGTAACGTGAGCCCCCTATGAACGCCAATCCCGACGTGCGGCACCCCGCCGTTTCCGTGATCATGCCCGTCCTCAACGAGGAGCGGCATCTGCGGGGAGCAGTCCAAGCGATCCTCGCGCAGGAGTACGCCGGCGAGATGGAGGTCGTGATCGCCCTCGGTCCGTCCACGGACCGCACGGACGAGATCGCCGCCGAACTCGTGGCAGAAGACGCGCGTGTCCACACCGTCCCCAACCCCACCGGCCGTACGCCCGCGGCGCTGAACGCGGCGATCAACGCCTCCCGGCACCCGATCGTCGTCCGCGTCGACGGGCACGGCATGCTCTCGCCGAACTACATCGCGACCGCCGTACGGCTCCTGGAGGAGACCGGCGCGCAGAACGTCGGCGGCATCATGCACGCCGAGGGCGAGACCGACTGGGAGCACGCGGTCGCCGCCGCGATGACCTCGAAGATCGGGGTCGGCAACGCCGCCTTCCACACCGGCGGTCAGGCGGGCCCGGCCGAGACCGTCTACCTGGGTGTGTTCCGGCGCGAGGCGCTGGAGCAGCAGGGCGGCTACAACGTGGAGTTCATCCGCGCCCAGGACTGGGAGCTGAACTTCCGCATCCGTGAGGCCGGCGGGCTGGTCTGGTTCTCGCCCGAGCTGAAGGTGTCGTACCGGCCCCGGCCGAGTGTGAAGGCGCTCGCCAAGCAGTACAAGGACTACGGCCGCTGGCGGCACGTGGTGGCCCGCTTCCACGAGGGCTCGATCAACCTGCGCTACCTCGCCCCGCCGACCGCCGTGTGCGCGATCGGGGCCGGGCTCCTGGTGGGCGCCCTGCTGACGCCGTGGGGCTTCGTGGTGCCCGGCGGCTACCTCGCGGCGATCCTGCTCGGCTCGGTCCCGGCGGGCAAGGGCCTGCCGCTGAAGGCGCGGCTGCAGATCCCCGTGGCGCTGGCCACGATGCACATGTCGTGGGGCTGGGGCTTCCTGACCAGCCCGCGGGCGCTGGCGAGGAAGGTCATCGCCTCCCGGCGTCCCGCGGTGCGCGCCGACGCCGCCGCGAGCTGAGCCGACGCGGCCATGGGCTCCTCCCCGCCGGGGAGGAGCCCATGGTGTGCGAGGACACCCGTGTGCGGTGATCAGCAGCCGGGGCCGCTGCGGGCGCCGGAGCGGTACGACTTCCGTCGGGTCAGCGGTCTCCACCCGGCGACGGTCGTGACGGCCCCCCTGGTCGGCCTGGCGACCGGCGTGCTCGCCCGTCTCCACCCGGCCTGGCGCGCCAGCCGCATCCAGCCGGCGGAGGCCCTGCGCCGCTGAGCGCGCACCGTTCCGGCGCGACGTGGCGGGGCCCGCCTTCCTTCCGCGACGGCGGGCCCCGCTCTCTCGCCCTGGCCATGGCGCCCCACGATCCCGTGCGGCGTCGACCGACGCGGCTCATGCCGCGGGCGCGTTCACCACCGGTAGGGCGGGTACACGTCCATGCACTCCGTCTTGTCCGCGCTCAGCGCGTCCGCCGAGTCGGGCAGATCGCCCGCCTCGGGCGCCTTCTGCTTCGGGTAGGCCGTGCCCTCCCGCCAGTCGCCGCCGATCGTCAGCGTGGTGGTGACGTCGTCCGTGGCCCGCACCTGGCTGCTCGGGATGCCCACCGCCTTCGCCACCGACAGCGCGTTGGCGCGGCCCTGCTCCCCCGTGCTCTTCGGGTACGTCACCTGGGTCCGCGCGTGCGGATCCTGCCGGCCGGCGGCGACGGCCTGGGTGAAGCCCTCCTGCTGCAGCGCCGCCACGATCGCGGCGGCCCGTTGCGGAACGGCGGGCCGCTCCTCGCTCGCCGTCCCGTTGACGACGGTGACCGACAGCCCCGCGGCCGGCGCGGCGGCCGGACCCGTGGCCTTCACCGACGCCGGGGACGGACCCGCGGCCCCCGCGCGCGCCTTTCCGCCCTTGTCGAAGGAGACGTCGTCACGGAGCATCGCCCACATCTTGTCGGCGTCCTCCGGCTTGGGCACCAGGTGGTTGCGGTTCAGGGGGTCCTCGATCCACGGCATCGTCGTCATCGTGATGCGGTTCGTCGGGACCGACTTCAGCTGCATGCCGACGTCGTAGAGCTCCTTGACCGTGCCGATCTCCTCGGACACCTTCAGCGCCTTCGTGCCCGCCTCGGCCAGGCCCATCAGACGGCCGGTGTCGGTGAAGACGTTCTGCTCCTTCAGCATCCGGATCATCGCGTTCATGTACATGTGCTGTGCCTTGGCGCGCAGCGGGTCACTGCCCCAGGCGTGGCGGGTGCGCAGCCACTGCAGCGCCTCCTTGCCCTGCACCTTGTGCGTGCCGGCCTTCAGCTTCAGTCCGGAGCCGCCGCGCTGGCCGGGCAGCGGCCGGTCCCACACGTTCTGGTTGACGCAGACCGGGACGCCGCCGATGGCGTCCGCCATGTCCACCACTCCGGCGAAGTCGACCATCATCCAGTGGTCGATGTACACGCCGGTCAGGTTCTGCCAGGTGGCCAGGGTGCAGCCCGGGCCGCCGCGCTGGAGCGTCTCGTTGATGATCGTGTTCTTGGCCGGGTAGGTCTCCCCGGTGTCGGGGTCGACGCACTTGGGGATGTCCACCCGGGTGTCCCGCGGGATGCTCACCACGGACGCGCTCTCGCGGTCCGCCGACACGTGCAGGAGCATCTGCACATCCGCCAGGGGTTTGCTGCCGACGTTGTCCCTGCTGCCGCCGAGCTTGACGTTCTCCGCGGAGTTCCGGCTGTCGGAACCGATCAGCAGGATGTTGAGGGGGGTCTGGCCCGCCGCGTTGGGGCCGGTCTTCTTGATGTCGGACTCGCCGCTGTTGCGTTTGCCCTTGTCTATGTTGCCGTTGAGATGGCGGTAGTAGAGGTATCCGGCGCCGGCCGTCCCGAGTATCAGTACGGACAGCACGATCGCGAACCAGCGCACCATCCGGCGTCCGCCGCCCCGCCGTCGGCCATGCCGCCGGCCCTGGCCGCCCCTGCCTCCCGCGCTCCCGCCCGCGGCGCCCGCCGCCGTCCCCGGACGCTCGTCCTGGGCGAGGCCGCCGCCCGACTCGCGCCGGGTGCTGCCTCCGCGCACGTCACTCTGCGCCATGCCCCTGCCTCCCCACCCCTACGGCCGACCCACGGGCTGGCCCCGCGTCGTGTTCGGATCGCGGGCGACCCGTGCCCGCCCGGAGCACGGGTTCCCCCGGTGTTCCGCCGGCGCACGGCCGTCCCCGCTACTGGTTGGACCACTGACATGCCCGGTCGGATGTACACCCGGCCGATTCGTCCGGGCATGCTCCGTCCACCTGTTAGACGCAGGACGGGATGGTCAGGTCACTTCGCGCACTGGACCTTGTCGGCCGTGGCCTTCTGAACGTCCTCGGGCACCTTCGCCGGAGTGGTGAGGGGTACGCCCGCACCCTCGAAGTCCTTGCCGAGGGTCAGCGTCATCGCGGGCACGCCCTGGGAGTTGTCCACGCTCTCGCCCGGCTTCATCGCGGCCCCGGACAGGCCCATGATGTCGGCGAGCCGGCGGGCCTGGTCCGCCTGACCGGGCGCGTACTCCAGCGTGGTCTTCGCGAGCGGCTGCTCCGCGTTGCCCGCGTTCTCGGACTTGGTCACGCCCTCCTCGACCTGCAGCCAGCTGAGGGTCTCCTGGGCGCTGCCGGCGACGGCACCGCCGTTCAGGATCCGCACCCGCACCTCGGAGGCCGGAGCCTTGGTGCCCTTCAGCCGGGCGGCCTCGGCGGTCTTCTCCTTCTTCTTCTGCTGCTTCACGTCGGTCAGCGACACGTCGTCGCGGACCATCGCGAAGAGCTGCTGGGCCTGGGGTTCCTTCAGGACCACCGTGGCCTTGACCTTCTCCGCGGGGTTGTCGACGACGGGCACCGTGGCGAACGTGAGGTTCTTGGTGTCGAACTTGCCCAGCTCGGCCCCGAGATCGGCCAGCCTCTTGATCGTGTTGATCTGGGAGTCGACGGTCAGCGCCTTGGTGCCCGCCTCCGCCAGCTTGATCATCTTCGACGGGCTGGTGAGGGTCTCGTTGGACTTCAGCTTGCGCAGCATCGAGCCCAGGAACTGCTGTTGCAGCTCGATCCGGCTCAGGTCACCGCCGAAGCCCACGGAGTGCCGGGTGCGTACGAAGGCCAGCGCCTCCTCGCCCTCGATGGTGTGCTCGCCCTTGGGCAGGTCGAGCTTGGAGTCGGGGTCCTTGATGTCCTTGGCCAGGCAGACGTCGACTCCGCCCACCGCGCTGGTCAGCGTCTTGACCGCGTTGAAGTCGGCCACCATGAAGTGGTCCATCTTCAGCCCGGTCAACTCGGTGATCGTGCGCATGGTGCAGCTCGGCGTGCGGTCCTCCTGCCCGAGGCTGTTGTTGAAGCGGGTGCGCTGCTTGCCCGGGATGACCTCCTCCGAGCCGTCGTCCTGCGTAGTCGGGCAGTCCGGGATGTCGGTGATCAGGTCGCGCGGGATGCTCAACACCGTGGCGTTCGTGCGGTCCTTGGAGACGTGCAGCACCAGCGTGGTGTCCGCGTGGCCGGCGCTGTCCTTGTCGCCGTAACCCTCGTTGCCCTTGCCGGTGCGCTTGTCGGTGCCGATCAGAAGGATGTTGATCGCACGGTCCTTGCTGAACCCGCCGGTGCCGGCGCCGTCGTCGGAGACGGACGTGATGTTGTCGTTGAGGTGCTCGTAGTAGAGGTATGCGGAGGCCGCGCCGGCGACCAGGACGAAGGCCAGCGAGCCGCCGGTCCACATCAGGACCTTCCTGCCCTTCGCCTTCTTCGGCACCGGGCGGCGTCCGCGCCGTCCCGCGGCCGCCTCGGCCGGGGCGCTGGTGCGTCTGCGCGGGGAGGGAGCCTCGTCACCGGGTGCCGAGGCCCCGGGACGCCGGGCGGGGGCGGTCCGGCGGGCGCCTCCCGCACCGCCCGTTCCGGTCGCGCCACGGCCGCCGGAACCGCGCGGGCCGGCGGTCGTGCCACGGCCGCCGGATTCACGCGGGCCGGGAACGGCCGACTGCGCTGCGGAAGGAGCCAGTCGCAGTTCGTATTCACCGGTGTTCGGGTTGAGTACCCATTGGTCTGCGGGGTCGATGTCGTCCGCCCGCCCACGGCCTTGCGCGTCCACGTGCCTGATTCCTCCGTCGGGCCACGCAGCGCCCTCCCCCGGAAGGCGCACGGTGCTGGTCAAGCAGTGCACGCCCCCAGGACGGACCTCATGGGTGAGAGCACTGGATCGCACACACTATCCGCACAGTTCCGCGTCAAGCGACGTCGGTGACAAATTCCACGTCTCACAATTGGGCAATCCAGCCCATTTGTTTGAAGGAAGTCCCGTGAACCCGACGGAATCGCACGTCACTTGGCGCACTCCACCTTGTCGGCGGTGGACTTCTGCACCCCCTCCGGTGCCTTCGTGGGCGCGGTGAGGGAGACCCCCGCCCCTTCGAAGTCCTTGCCGAGGGTCAGCGTCATGGCGGGCAGCCCCTGGTCGTTGGTCACGCTCTCGCCCGGCTTCATCGCGGACCCGGACAGACCCATCAGGTCCGCGAGGCGGCGGGCCTGGTCGGCCTGGTCGGGCGCGTACTCCAGGGTCGTCTTCGCCAGCGAGGCGGGCGCGTTGCCGGCGTTCTCCGACTTGGTCACGCCCTCCTCGTTCTGCAGCCAGCTGAGGGTCTCCTGGGCGCTGCCGGCGACGGCACCGCCGTTGAGGATCCGCACCCGCACCTCGGAGGCCGGGGCCTTGGTGCCCTTCAGCCGGGCGGCGACCGCGGCGGCCTCCTTCTTCTTCCGCTCCTTGACGGCGGTGAAGGAGACGTCGTTCTTGATCATGTCGAAGACCTGGGGGGCCGTCGACTCGTTGAGCACGACCGTGGCCTTGACCTTCTCCGTCGGGTTGTCGATCACCGGGATGGTGGTGAAGGTCAGGTTCTCGGTGTTGAGCTTGCCCAGCTCCAGGCCGAGGTCCTTCAGCTTGCCGATGCTGTCCAGCTGCGAATCGACGGTCAGCGCCTTCGTGCCCGCCTCGGCCAGGTCGAGCATCTTCGACGGGCTGGTGAGGGTGTCGTTGGACTTCAGCTTGCGCATCAGCGCGCTCAGGAACTGCTGCTGCAGCCCGATCCGGCTCAGGTCGCCGCCGAAACCGACGGCGTGCCGGGTGCGCACGAACGCCAGCGCCTGCTCGCCCTCGATGGTGTGCGTGCCCTTGGACAGCTTGAGGTGCGAGTCCGGGTCGTCGAGGTCCTTGCCCACGCAGACCTCGACCCCGCCCACCGCGCTGGTCAGCGTCTTGACCGCGTTGAAGTCCGCGACCATGAAGTTGTCCGGCTTGACCCCGGTCAGCTCGGTCACGGTCCGCATCGTGCAGCTGGGCGTACGGCCGTCCTGGCCGAGGCTCGTGTTGAAGCGGACCTGCTGCGTGCCGGGGATGATCTTCTGCGTGCCGTCCTCCTGCGTCGTCGGGCAGTCCGGCACGTCGACGATCAGGTCACGCGGGATGCTCAGCGCGGTCGCGTTCGAACGGTCCTTGGAGACGTGCAGCAGGATCGTGGTGTCGGCGTGCCCGACACTGCCCGCGTCGCCGTAGTCCTCGTTGCCCTTGCCGGTGCGCTTGTCGGTGCCGATCAGCAGGATGTTGATCGCCTTGTCCTTCTCGAAGCCACCGGTGCTCGCGCCGTCGTCGGAGACGGACGCGATGTTGCCGTTCAGGTGCTCGATGTAGAAGTACGCGGCACCCGCGCCGGCGACCAGGACGAAGGCCATCGCGCCGCCGGTCCACAGCAGGACCTTCCGGCCCTTGGACGCCTTCCTCGCCGGGCGCCGTCCGCGCCGCCCCGGCAGCGGCTCCTCCGGCGCCCCGCGGCGCCTGCGCGGCGGGGGCACCGCACGCCCGGGCGTCTCCGGGCGCGGCCGGCCGGGCGCGGCCGTACGGCCACGGGCCGGCGGGGCCGCCTCGGAGGGCCGTGGCTTGCGCGGCGCGGGGACGCCCGACTGCGGTGCGGAAGGCCCCAGTCTCAGTTCGTATTCACCGGTGTTCGGATTGAGCACCCACTGATCTGCGGGATCGATGTCGTCCGCCCGCCCACGGCCTTGCGCGTCCACGGTTGCCTGATTCCTCCGTCGGGGCACGCGGCGCCTTCCCCTCCAAGGCGCTCGGGTCTCGGTCACACAGTGCGCGACCTCGGGACCTTCCCTCGGGGCCGGTCGCACCGGATCGCTCACACTAACCGCCCCATTCGGCGCCGGGCGACGACGGTGACCCATTCCACGTCCCTACAGTTGGGCAATTCGCCCATTTCCCGGGTGAAGAGCCCATTGCCTCCGAGTGGCCTTGGTGCCCGCTTTACTCGCAGGTGTCCTCGGCTGCCGTGTTCCCCCGAAACGTCGGTGGAGGAGAAACAGTGACGGCGGGCTCGCGGAAGGGGCCCGGACGGGAATCCCCGTACGACCCCTCACGTGGGCCGTTGCCCGCCACGACCACCGGTGTGTCGGTACGCAGCCGTTCGAACAGTCGCTTTGCCGCAGGCTCCACGAGTTGGTCGCGATTGCTGTCGTAGGCGTACGACTCCCGGGGGACGGTCAGGAATTGCACTTGTTCCATGGGGATGTCGCGCAGGCCGCGCACGAGTGCGTACAAACCACGCAAGCTCGCCAGTTCCGGGTCGGTGGTGAGGGATGACGTGGCGGCGTCCAGCACGGGATACAGCTTCGCCGGATTCAGCAGGACGTCATTGCTGCGTACCTTGTTGACGAGTGCCCCGAGAAAACGCTGCTGCCGCTCCATCCGCTCGGTGTCGCTGCCGTCGCCCAGGGTCTTGCGGGCGCGCACGTAGCCGAGGGCCTGCTCGCCGTTCAGCGTCACGCGCCCGGCGGGCAGCCGGAGCTTGGCGGCCCGGTCGTCGATCGGCTGCCGCAGGCACACCTCGACTCCGTCGACCGCGTCGACCATCTCCTTGAAGCCGTGGAAGTCGACGACGACGTGGTGGTCGACGCGGATGTCGGTCAGCTTCTCCACGGTCCGGATGGTGCAGGCCGAGCCGCCCAGCTGGAAGGCCTGGTTGAACATGGCGAACCGGGGCGCGCTGCGGGACCCGTCCGGACGCCGGCAGCCCGGCAGATCCACCATCAGGTCCCGGGGGATGGAGACGGCGGTGGCGTTGTCCCGGCCGGCGGACAGATGCAGCAGGATCGTGGTGTCGGACCGCTCGGTGCCGTTGTCCCGCCCGTAGCGGGCGTTGGCGGTCCCCTCGCGCGAGTCCGACCCGATCAGCAGGATGTTGCGGGCGTCCTTGACCAGGGAGGTGGGCCGCTCCCTGTCGTAGCGCTCGAGCTCGGCGGCGGCCGCCTCGTCGGGTGTGATGTTCCCGCTGAGCTTCGCGTACACGGCCCAGCCGACCCCGCCGGCGGCCACGAGCAGAGCCGTGATGCCGAACGTCGTGATCCGCACCCACCGCCGCCGGCGCCGCCGCACGAGCCCCCGCCCGCTGGCGGACGCCCCCGTGCCCGGACCGACCCTGTCGCCCACGACAGCAACCACCCCTCCTGACGTAGGAACGCCCCGCGCGCACTGCTCCTACGACCATGGCGCGGATGAAGGGCGGGGGGTGGGTGGGGATGGGCCGTACGAGGGACGGGTCGTAAGGGGATGGGTCGTAAGGGGATGGGTCGTTCGGGGAGGGGGCGTAGGGGGATGGGCCTGCGGGGAGGAGTCGTAGGGGGACGGGCCGTGCGGGGAGGTGCCGTGCGGGGACGGGCCGCGCCGGGAGGCGCCGTACGTTGACGGGCCGTGCGGGGACGGGCCGTCCGGGGAGGCGCCGTACGTTGACGGCCGTGCGCGGGAGGGGCCCGGCTAACGTTCCGCGGCGCCGTGGGCGATCGTCGTGACCCGCTCGCTCTCCACCCGCTTGTCCAGCACGCCGTCCCCGGCCTGGTCGAGATGCCGGCACAGCACCACCGAACCGCCCGTGGCCAGCGGCCCGTACAGCCCCGCGTTCAGCCCTTCCCACGTGTCGTACGGCAGCCCCGACAGGATCCGCGACCCCGGCCCGGTCAGGCCCAGTGCCGTCGCCTCGGCCCGGGCCCGCTCGACCACCTGGGCCCCGCTGAACTCCCGCCCGGCCACGATCAGTGCGGGCGCCTCCGGATCCACGGGTGCGTACGGCACGAACCGGTCACCCTGCCCCGGGACTTCCACCGCGTAGTCGGTGAACCCCTCGGGAGCCTGCGGAAACCGTCCGCCGAGCGGCCGCAGCGCCATCGCGATCCGCGCGCCGGAGCAGGCCCGCGCCTCCTCCAGCCGGTCCGGCCCGCTCACCACGACATCGGCCGCCCGGGCATCCCCGGAGACGTCCGCGACGACGCCCACCGACGCGCACGCCAGCAGCCACACCGCCGTCTGCCAGTGCGCGGGCAGCAGCAGCGCCACCCGGTCCCCGGGCTCGACGGACAGCTCGTCCTGCAGGAGGTTGGCGGTCTTGGCCACCCAATTGGCGAAGGTGGCCACGGACAGTTCGACACGTTCGCCCGTGGCGTCGTCGTAGAAGGTCACCAGGGGACGTCCTGGATCCGCGGCGAGCGCGGAACCCAGCAGGTCGGCGGGGGTGCGATCGGTGGCGTTCATCCGCGCAAGCGTACGCCGCGCCCGACCCTCGGCCCAACGGTCCGGCCACCGCCCGCCGGACATCCGCCACCGGTTCGGCCGAACCCGGCCGACAGTCCGTCACATCCCCAATGGACAGACTTGTATGACTATGTCCAAGATCAGGGGCATGCGTGGATTCCTTGCTTCCTCGATCGGTGTCACCTGTGCGGCCGCTCTGGCCCTTCCCCTCACTCCTCCGGCCGTCGCGGCGACGGCGAGACCGGTGCCGGCCACGGAAGCCGCGGCGACGGCGAGACCCGCCCCCCACGCGGGGGCACCGGCCACGACCCCGACCAGCCGGCGGGCGGCCGAGCCGTACGCCGCCGGCAGCACCCAGTCCCTCCCGCTCGAACCCCTCACCCGCGACCGCGCCACCCCCTCCCCCTCCGCCGAGCAGGGCCTGCCCCGCCGGGCCGTACGCCACTTCTCCCTCGTGGGCGTCGTCTGGGACGACCCCGACGCCGAACTCCACGGCCGCGTCCAGGTCCGCACCCGCGCCGCCGACACCGGCGCCTGGTCGGGCTGGCAGGACGTGGAGACCCACAACGCCGACCACGCCGCCGACCCGGACACCCCCGAGAGGGCCGCGGGCCGCGTCCGCGGTGCCACGGCCCCGCTGTGGGTGGGCGACTCCGACGGCGTGGAACTCCGGGTCCGCTCCGGGCACGACGATGCGGCAGCCCACTCCGCCGAGCGGACCCCGGCCGCCCACCTGCCCGCGGCGCCCCCGCTGCCCTCGGGCCTGCGCCTCGAACTCGTCGACCCCGGCGAGGACGACGACCCGCTCCACGGCGCCGCCGCGGACGGCCCCCGCACCGGCGGCCTGAACGCCGGGGCGTCCGCCCGCGCCGAAGCCTCCGCCGCCAACGCCGGCCTCGCTCCCCTCGGCGCCACCGAGATCGCGGCACTGAGCCGGGCCGAGACCGAGCAGGAGTACCTCGCCCTCGACCCCGGCGGGCTGACAGCGCAGCAGCGACAGGCCAAGCCGTACGTCGGCCCGCGCCCGGGTATCGTCACGCGGCGCGGCTGGGGGGCGAACGAGGGGTTGCGGGAGAGCGGCTTCCGGTACACGAAGAAGGTCAAGGCAGCCTTCGTGCACCACACGGCCAGCGGCAACAACTACCGCTGCTCGCAGGTCCCGTCACTCATCCGCAGTATCTACCGCTACCACGTCAAGAGCATGGGGTGGCGGGACATCGGCTACAACTTCCTCATCGACAAGTGCGGAAAGATCTACGAGGGCCGCGCCGGAGGCGTGGCGAAACCGGTCCTCGGCGCGCACACGCTTGGTTTCAACAGCAACAGCATGGGGATCGCCGTCCTCGGGTCGTACGGCGCCAAGAAGCCGTCGAAGTCGGCGGTCAAGGCCGTCGCCCGGCTGACCGCCTGGAAGCTGGGGCTGTACCGGGTGAACCCGAAGGGGAAGACGTACCTGAAGTCGGCCGGCAGCAATCTCCACCGGAAAGGCAAGAAGGTGCGGCTGAACGTGATCTCGGGGCACCGGGACGGCTTCAAGACCGAGTGCCCGGGACGCAAGCTCTACGGAAAGCTCGGCTCGGCCCGCTCCAAGGCGGCCCGCTACCAGGGCCGCTGAGTACACGTTCGACCGCCGTCGGGGGCATGCGGGGGCATGGGACGTAATGCCGCACGGCCAGCGAAGGCGCCACGGAACGGTCTGCATACACTGACCGGCCGAAAGACAGTTCGGCCGGTCCCGGCAGGAAGCAGAGACGACACGTGACAGAAGCGATCCTCCTGGTCGGCGGCAAGGGCACCAGGCTGCGCCCGCTCACGGTGCACACCCCCAAGCCCATGGTCCCGGCGGCCGGGGTGCCGTTCCTCACGCACCAACTGGCGAGAGCGAGAGCGGCCGGTGTCGAGCACATCGTCCTGGCCACGTCCTACCTGGCCGAGGTCTTCGAGCCGTACTTCGGTGACGGCTCGGCGCTGGGACTGCACCTGGAGTACGTCACGGAGGAGGAGCCGCTCGGCACGGGCGGCGCCATCCGCAACGTGGCCTCACGGCTGCGCTCCGGCCCCGACGACCCGGTCCTGATCTTCAACGGGGACATCCTGACGGGCCTCGACATCCGGGCCCTGGTCGACACCCACGAGACCACGGGCGCGGACGTCTCGCTGCACCTCACCAAGGTCACCGACCCACGCGCCTACGGCCTGGTCCCCACGGACGACACGGGCAGGGTCCTGGCGTTCCTGGAGAAGCCGCAGACCCCCGAGGAGATCGTCACCGACCAGATCAACGCGGGGGCGTACGTCTTCCGCCGCTCGGTCATCGACTCCATCCCGCGCGGCAGGCCGGTCTCGGTGGAACGCGAGACCTTCCCGGGTCTGCTGTCGGCCGGCGCCCACCTCCAGGGCATGGTCGACTCGACGTACTGGCTGGACCTGGGCACCCCGGCGGCCTTCGTCCGGGGCTCGGCGGACCTCGTCCTGGGCCGGGCCCCCTCGCCCGCCGTCCCCGGCCGCTGCGGCGACCGTCTGGTTCTGCCGACGGCCCAGGTGGCCTCCGACGCCAAGCTGTCGGGCGGCACGGTGGTGGGCGAGGGCGCGTTCGTCGCGGAGGGCGCGCGGATCTTCGGCAGCACGATCCTGCCCGGCGCGGTCATCGAACCGGGCGCGGTCATCACCGACTCCCTGATCGGCACCCGGGCCCGCGTCGGCCGGCGCTCGGTCCTCACGGGCACGGTCATCGGCGACGGCGCGGTGATCGGCCCCGACAACGAACTCCTGGAGGGCGCCCGCATATGGTGCGACGCCCGCATCCCGGCAGGAGCGGTCCGCTTCTCGTCGGACCGGTAGGACGCACGGGGGGCGAGGAGGGAGGGAGCGGCTCCCCAGCTGCGGGCATGCGTGCCGCCAGGGGCGATGGGGGGTCCCCCTGCTCGAGCGATGCCGAGGGCTTGGGGGAGGGTGGGCGCAGCGGCAGCTCGTCGCGCCGAGCTGCGGATCGCCCCACCCCCGGCACCGACGCCGAGCGCCTCGACCCCAACAGCTCACAACTGCCCGATGTCCCACCGAGGCATCTTCGGCGCCCTGCGCGCCGGCACCCTTCCGCTCAGCAGGATCAGCCGAGCCGCCCGATGCCGCTGCCCCGCATACGGCTCCAGCAGCTCCAGCATCGCCGCGTCGTCCGCGTCCCGGTCCCCGGCCAGCGCCCACCCCACGATCCCGGGCAGATGCAGATCCCCCACCGTCACCTCGTCCGCCGCCCCGTGACTGCGCTGCACCGTCTCCGCCGAGGTCCACGGCCCGACCCCCGGCACGAGCTCCAGCCGCGCCCGAGCCGCCGCGGGCTCCATCCCCACCGCCTGCTCCAGCCGCGCGGCAACGCGTACCGCACGCAGGATCGTCGAGGCGCGCTTGTTGTCCACCCCGGCCCGATGCCATTCCCACGACGGAATCAGCGCCCACGTCCGAGGCGCCGGCATCACGTACATCCGAGCGGGCGCGGGCCCCGGCGCCGGTTCCCCGAACTTCCGCACCAGCAGCCGCCACGCCCGGTACGCCTCGTCGGTCGTGACCTTCTGCTCCAGGATCGACGGGATCAACGACTCCAGCACGAGCCCGCTCCGCGTCAGCCGCAACCCCGGCCGCCGGTGCCGGGCCGACGCCAGCAGCCGGTGCCGCGGCACGAACGCCGACGGGTCGTCCGCCGCCCCGAGCAGCTCCGGCAACCCCTCCAGCAGCCACTGGGCGCCGGGCCCCCAGGCCTCCCCGCGCACCCCACCGTCGTACGCGCACACCCGTAGCGTCCCGGGACCGGCCGGAGTGAGACAGGTGCGCCACACGGACCCGTCCGGTGTCGCGCGGAACGTCGGATCGCCGGGCCCGCGCCGCAACGGCCCGAGCACCAGGCCGAGATCCAGCGGCCCGTCCGGCATCCACGCGCGCACCTTCCCCGGCCCCGTCGCCTGCCGAGGCACTCCCGGAGGCACGGCGACCCGCCCACCGCGCACCGGCACGGGGGTACCTCCCACGCCTTTCGGGCTGTGGGGGAGCGAGGGCCGCTGAGCGAACCGTCCTGCCATGTCTGAAGTCCCTGGGAAATGTGAGGGAGCAGCCCTACGAGCGTAGGCGCCGCCGGGCACCTGTCACCGCACCTCGATGAACGCCCCCGCGTCCCGCCCGGGCCGCGCCCGCGGTTCCTCCGCCGGGTGCCCGACCGCCACCGCCCCCATCGGGTCCCAGTCCGCGGGCAGCTCCAGCACCTCGCGGACCACGTCCCGGCAGAACATCGTCGACGACACCCATGCCGACCCCAGCCGCTCCCCGGCCAGCGCGACCAGGAAGTTCTGCACGCCGGCACCTGCGGCGACCACGAACATCTCCCGCTCGGCGCCGTCCCGCCGCGGGTCGCCGTACGTGTGTGAGCCGTCCATGACCAGGCAGGGGACGACGAGGTAGGGCGCGTTACGCAGGACGTCCCCGCGCCGGACCCGCTTGGCGATGGACTCCTCCGACTTGCCGTCCCGCCGCAGGTCGGCGATCCACGCGTCCCGCATGGCGTCGAGCAGCCGGGTGCGCGACTCCTCCGACTCCAGCAGTACGAACCGCCACGGCGTCGTGTGGTGCGGCGCCGGGGCGGTCACGGCCGCGGCCACGGCCCGCCGTACGGCACCCGCGTCGACGGGCTCGTCCGTGAAGGACCGGACCGTGCGCCGCTGGGTCACGGCCAGCCGTACCGCCTCCGAGGTGCCGAGGCGGAACATGTCGTCACGCGCCCCGCGGACCATGGCCCGCGCTCCCTCGCCGTCGTCTTCCTCCGCGACCAGATGCGCGAGCCCGCGCACCACGGCGACGGGCCGCCCCGCGGCCTTGCCCTTGACGAGGTCGCCCGCGGCGGCGAGTTCGTCGGCCGTGGCGACGACCGTGGTGCTGAGCGCATTGCCGTGCGCGTCCGTGCCGCCCCGCAGATCGTCGAGCACGCGCACTCCGGCGGCCCCGATCGCGACGTCCGTGAGCCCGGCGCGCCAGGGCCGGCCGAAGGTGTCGGTGACGACGACGCCCACGTCGACGCCGAGGGCGTCGCGCAGTCCCTCGCGGATGGCGCGGGCGGACGCGTCCGGGTCCTCGGGCAGCAACAGCACCGTCCCGGACGGGGTGTTGGACGCGTCGACCCCGGCCGCGGCCATGACCAGGCCCTGCCGGTTCTCCACGATCCGCAGGGCGCCGCGCCGGGCCACCACCCGGACCGTCTCGGCGTCGATCGCGGCCTCCCGGTCGGCGGCCCGCACGATCCGGTCCTCCGCCTTGGACACGATCTTCGAGGTGACGAGCAGCACGTCCCCGTCGGCCAGGCCGGGCTCGGCGGCCGCGATCAGCTTCGCCAGGTCGTCCCCGGCCGTGACCTCCGGTATCCCGCCCAGGGCCCACACCCGGTACCCGGCGGCCCCCTGGGTCTCGCCGCTCACGCCCCCCGCACCTCCTCGGCCAGTGCCAGTGCCTCCTGGGCCATCCGCGCGGTCGCGTCGATGTCGCTCATCATCAGGGGCACGGCCCGGCAGCGGATCCCCGCCGCCTCGACCTGTTCCGCCGCTGCGGCGTCCACCGAGTCCACGAGCCAGCCGTCCAGCAGGCCCGAGCCGTAGTGCTCGGCCACCGCCGTCGCGGTCGACTCCACGCCCACGGCGGCGAGCACCTTGTCGGCCATGCCCCGCACGGGCGCGTCGCCGACGATGGGGGAGAGGCCGACGACCGGCACCCCGGCGTCGGCGATCGCCTCCCGGATGCCGGGCACGGCGAGGATCGTGCCGATCGACACGACCGGGTTGGACGGCGGGAAGAGGACGACGTCCGCCTCGGCGATGGCCTCCAGGACGCCCGGCGCGGGCTTCGCCTGGTCGGCGCCGACCGGAACGACCGCCCGGGCGGGCACCGAGGCGCGCAGCCGCACCCAGTACTCCTGGAAGTGGATCGCCCTGGTCTCGCCGTCGATCTCGACGGCCACATGCGTCTCGACACGGTCGTCGGACATGGGGATCAGCCGCACGCCCGGCTTCCAGCGGTCGCACAGCGCCTGCGTCACCGCGCTCAGCGGGTATCCGGCGCCGATCATCTGCGTCCGCACGATGTGCGTGGCGAAGTCCCGGTCGCCGAGACCGAACCACTCGGGCCCGACGCCGTACGCCGCGAGCTCCTCCTTGAGATGGAACGTCTCGTCGGCGCGCCCCCAGCCCTGTTCCTCGTTGATGCCGCCGCCGAGCGTGTACATCACCGTGTCGAGGTCCGGGCAGACCTTCAGCCCGAAGAGGTGGATGTCGTCCGCGGTGTTGCCGATGACCGTGATGTCCGCGTCCGGGACGGCACGCTTCAGACCACGCAGGAACCGGGCACCGCCGATGCCGCCTGCCAGAACCACAATGCGCATGGGCGACAGTCTTGCAGGCGGCTACGACAACGGGTCGGCGGCCGGGGCAACCCGTGAGCGGCTGCGGCGTCCCGTCAGGCGCTGCGGCAACCCCTCAGGCGGTCAGGGCACCCGGTACGGCTCGGGCCTCGCAGTGCGGGGCCGTGTGCATCGGCATCTCGGTGAGGCCCGGGTAGTAGACGTGCAGGCTCACCGCCGGCTCCAGCGCGTCATTGACGACTTCGTGCGCGTATCCCGGCGCGAACACGCGCTGCGCGCCCGCCCGCAAGGCGCGTGTGCCCCGCTCCGTGCGCTCGGTCAGTGTGCCGTCCAGCACGGTCAGCACACCGGAGGAGCGGCCGTGGTCGTGCAGCCCGCTGCCCTGCCCGGGCACCCAGGACAGCAGCCACACCTCGTAGCCCGGGCCGGTGCGCAGCCGGTGGTACCAGCGGCTGGCGGCGTCGTAGCGGACGAGGTGCTCCCACTGGGAGCGGTCGTCGGCGAGGGAGCGGGCGAGTCCGACGAACTCGGCGACGGTGGCCGGGTGCTCGCGGGGGGTCTGGAGGAGGTGCGTGACTTCGAGGATGTCGCCGGCGATCTGGAGGTCGCTGTCGCTGTTCATGGGGTGCGTGGTTCCTCAGTGAAAGAAGGTCAGAGGGAACGGGAGCCGGGCTACGGGTGGCTCGGCCTTCAGCTGGAGCGGGTGTGGCTCAACAGCTGGGACAGCAACAGCTACAGCGAGCGCGGGCAGCACCGTGGGACCCGGCGGTGCGGGTCGAGGTGGTTGCCGAGTTCGCGAGCATGCCCACAAGGACACCGGTTCACACCTTCACTGTCAACTCGGCACCCGGTATGTGGGATGTGGTTCACCTCATCAGGTCGATCGCTCAGATGAAAGGTTTGTTCATGGCCCGCCCGGGACACATGGCGTCCAACCGGGCTGGCAAACCCCGTTGCGTAGTCGTGATCCGACTGTGATCCGTTTCGCTTCGGCGTGCGTGTCGGAACGAGATCGAACTCCTGGCCGTCCTTCCTCTCAGAGGTCTGCAAGGAGTCCGGCGGAAGGCGCGGGTCCTCACGGGCTCCACCTGCGTGTCAGGGTTTATGGTGATTTGAACACTTTCCGCATGGGCTTGGTTCCGCAGAGTGAATAAGGGGCTCAATAGCAGATCTCGGCTTGACTCGCCCGGAGCAGCACACTTGTAATTTCACTCGTGTCGTTCAGCCGGAATCGGTAACGGCTAGATCACGGGGACGCGAAGACAGACGAGGGGCGCACATGACCGAGACGGTGCAGCAACTGCTGGTCGACGACGCGGACGAGGAACTCGGCTGGCAGGAGCGCGCGCTGTGCGCCCAGACCGACCCCGAGTCCTTCTTCCCCGAGAAGGGCGGCTCCACCAGGGAGGCCAAGAAGGTCTGCCTCGCCTGTGAGGTCCGATCCGAGTGCCTCGAGTACGCCCTCGCCAACGACGAGCGATTCGGCATCTGGGGCGGCCTGTCCGAGCGGGAGCGCCGCCGGCTGAAGAAGGCGGCCGTCTGACCCCCACCCCTCTGCGTGAGCGGCCCGTCGTCCGTGGGTTATCCACAGGCGGCGGGCCGTTGGTTGCGCAGCCGATAGTGTGGTCGCTCGTCCGAGACGCCCCGCCGCCCCCTCCGGGCACGGGCGTCCACCGCAGTCCACCGAACCGGGGCCCGTACCTCGATGTCCGTGCACAGCCACTCGGCAGCTCATCACGACGCCGCTGCCACACCTGAGTTTCCGCGTCATGTGGTCACCGCGGTCCTCGTCTCCCACGACGGCGCCCGCTGGCTGCCCGACGCGCTCGCCGGGCTGCTCGGCCAGGAGCGGCCCGTCCAGTACGCGACGGGAGCCGACACCGGCAGCGCGGACACCTCCGCCCAGCTGGTCACCGACGCCCTCGGCGCCGACCGGGTGCTGCACCTCGCCCGCCGCACCGGCTTCGGCCAGGCCGTCGAGGAGTGCGCCCGCACGGCCCCGGTCCTCACCCCGGACGAGCTGCCGTACCTGAAGCGCCCCAGCGGCTGGGACCCGGTCACGCGCTCGTGGCGCGACGACGCCTACGACCTGCCCGAGCTCCCGCACGGCGAGCCGGTGCAGTGGCTGTGGCTGCTGCACGACGACTGCGCCCCGGACCCGGACGCCCTGGCCCAGCTGCTGCGGGCCGTGGAGAACGAGTACGAGCTGGGCCGCGAGGACGTCGCCGTCGTGGGCCCCAAGCTCCGCGGCTGGTACGACCGGCGGCAGCTGCTGGAGGTCGGCGTCTCCATCGCCAACTCCGGCCGCCGCTGGACCGGCCTGGACCGCCGAGAGCAGGACCAGGGCCAGCACGACCACGTCCGGGACGTGCTCTCGGTGTCCACCGCCGGCATGCTCGTCCGCCGCGACGTCTTCGAGCAGCTCGGCGGGTTCGACCGTCACCTGCCCCTCATGCGTGACGACGTCGACCTGTGCTGGCGCGCGCACACGGCCGGCTACCGCGTCCTGGTCGCCCCCGAGGCGGTCGTCCGCCACGCCGAGGCGTCCAGCCGCGAGCGCCGCACGGTCGACTGCGTGGGCCGTACGACGGCCTCCCCGCACAAGGCCGACAAGGCCGGCGCCGTCTACACCCTGCTCGTCAACTCGCGTACGGCCGTGCTCCCCTGGGTGATGCTGCGGATCGTGCTCGGCACGCTGCTGCGAACCGTGGCCTACCTGGTCGGCAAGGTCCCAGGGCAGGCCCTCGACGAGATCCGCGGCCTGCTGGGCACGCTGCTCAGGCCCGAGCGCATCCTCGCCGGGCGGCGCGGCAGAGGCGCACCCCGGATCGACAAGGACGAGCTGCGGGCGCTGTTCCCGCCGCCCGGCGCCACCGTCCGCGTCACCGTCGAGCAGATCGCGAGCAGCCTCGTCGGCCGCTCCGACCCGGAGGTCGCCGCCGGCGCGGGACGGCACGGCGGCGCCGTCGAGTCGGGCCCCGGCGGCGACGACGCCGACTTCCTGGAGGTCGAGCAGTTCGCCCGGCTCAAGCGCATCGCGCGCAAGCCCGGCCCGGTGCTCTTCCTGGTCCTGCTGCTCGTCTCCCTGGCCGCCTGCCGCCAGCTGCTGGGCGGCGGCGCGCTCGCGGGCGGCGCCCTGCTGCCCGCCCCGGCCGACTCCGCCGAACTGTGGTCGCGCTACCTGGACGCCTGGCACCCGGTCGGCGCCGGCGGCACCTCGTCCGCACCGCCGTACGTCGCTCTCGTGGCGATGCTGGCCTCCCTGCTGTTCGGCTCGGCCGGCCTCGCCGTCACGGTCCTGCTCGTCGGCTCGGTGCCCCTGGCCGGAGTCGCCGCCTACTTCGCCTCCCGCCCGCTCGTCGAGTCCCGGCTGCTGCGCGCCTGGGCGGCCGTCGTCTACGCGTTCCTGCCCGCCGCCACCGGCGCCCTCGCCGGCGGACGCATCGGCACCGCCGTCCTGGCCGTGCTGCTGCCGCTCATCGCCCGCGCGGGCATCGCGGCCTGCGGCCTGACGAACTCCTCCGGAGTCCGCGGCAGCTGGCGCGCCACCTGGGCGTACGCGCTGCTGCTGACCATCACCACCGCCTTCACGCCGATCGTCTGGCCCATCGCGCTGCTCCTCGGCATCGGCCTGCTGGCATGGCGCCGGAGCGACATCACGGCCTACGGGCTGCGGTTCCTCGCCCAGCTGGGCACGCCCCTGCTGCTCCTCGCACCCTGGTCGCTGACGCTGCTCCCGTCCGGCTTCTTCAAGGAAGCGGGCCTCGCGTACGGTCCCTCGGCCGCCTCCGCCCTCGACCTGCTCGGCGCCAGCCCGGGCGGCCCCGGCACCGTCAGCGGCCTCATGCTCATCGGCATCGTGCTGGCCGCCCTCGCCGCCCTGCTGCGCTCGGAACGGCAGTCGGGCATCTGGACGGCCTGGGCGGTCGCCCTGGTCGGCTTCGTCTTCGCGGTCCTGTCCAACGGCTCCACCTGGGCCGGCCCGGCGACCCTCGTCTACGGCATCGCCCTGCTGGCCGCCGCCGCGCTCGGCGCCGACGGGGCACGCGCGCGCGTGGCCGAGCAGAGCTTCGGCTGGCGCCAGCCGGTCGCCGTGCTGATCGCCTTCGCCTCGGCCGCGGGCCCGCTGCTCATCGCCGCAGGCTGGATGATCAGGGGCGCCGACGGCCCGCTGGAGCGGCGCGACCCGATCCAGGTCCCCGCGTTCGTCGCCGAGGAGAGCGGCTCCCGCGATCAGGCCCGCACCCTCGTCCTCGACAGCGACTCCGGTGCCCGCGTCGGCTACATGCTGGTCCGCGGCTCGGGCGCCCGCCTCGGGGACGGTGAGATCGCCGCAGCCGACGGGGAGAACAGCAGGCTCGACAAGGTCGTCGCCAACCTGGTCGCCGGATCCGGCGCCGACCAGGCCGACCAGCTCGGCGGCTTCGCCGTACGCTACGTCCTCGTCCACCAGGGCGCGCCCCGCGAGGTCACCCGTGTCCTCGACGCCACGCCCGGCCTGACCCGCCTCAGCCAGCAGGACGGCGGCGCCCTGTGGCGCGTCAACCGCGAGGTCGCGCGCGCCACCATCGCCCCCGCCTCCGGCTCCTCCGGCACCCCGCAGCCGGTCGCCGCCGGGCCCGTGGACATCCACACCACGATCCCGGCCGGCTCGGGCGGACGCCTGCTGCGCCTCGCCGACTCCGCCTCCGACGGCTGGTCCGCCACGCTCGACGGCAAGCCGCTGACCCGCACGACGGTCGACGGCTGGGCCCAGGGTTTCGAACTCCCCGCGGGCGGCGGCAGGCTGGACGTCACCTACGACGACCCGATCGGCCACACGGCCTGGCTGTGGGCCCAGGGCCTGCTCGCCGTCGTCCTGGTGGTGCTCGCCCTGCCCGGCCGGCGCCGCGACATCGACGACGACCTTCCCGACGAGCCGGCCGTCCCGGCCCAGGCCGTCGCCGGCGAGGGCCGCCGCGCCCGCCGCCTGCGCGCCCAGGCGGACGCCGAGGCCGAAGAGGCCGCCGGACTCGAGGAGTTCCCGCCCCCACAGCCGCAGCAGCCGCCGGTGGCCGTGCCCCAGCAGCAGAACCCCGGCACGGGGGTCTCCCCGGGCGAGGATGTCGGAGCCTGGGGGAGGGACAACGCCGGCTACCAGGGCGGTGAGTACGCGAACTACGGCGACCAGTACCAGAACGCGCAGTACCCGGCGGACGCCTACGGACAGCAGTACCCGGCGGACCCGTACCAGGGCGGCCAGTACGACCCGTACGCGTACGGCGACCAGGGCCAGGCGCAGACTCCGCCGTACGACCAGGCGGGCTACGACCAGGCGGGCTACGACCAGGCGGCGTACGACCAGGCCTACCAGCAGGGCTACGGCACGCCGTACGACCCGGCCCAGCAGCACCACCCCCACGGCACGGGCAGTGAGCGTCCCGACGGGAGCCAGCAGTGAACCGCACCACCCTGTCCCTGATCGCCGGCACGACCGCGCTCGCCGCCGTCACCGGCTTCGCCGCGCTGTCGGCTCCGGACACCCCGGGCGCGGACACCGCCGCCAAGGCGGCCGCCCAACTGCCCGTGGAGCGCACGAGCCTGGTGTGCCCGGCGCCCAGCACGTCCGACCTCGCCGAGACGTCCTACACCTCCTTCACGCCCGTCACGAAGGGCACCGGAAGCGGTGGCAAGGCCGAACTCCGGGCGGCCGCCGAGGAGTCGGCGGACGCCCCGGCCGACGGCAAGGACGCCGGGAAGTCCGGCAAGGACAAGCCCGCCAAACCGGTGCTGACTCCCAAGGAGCCCGGCAAGCCGGTCACCGGCGACAGCTCCGGCGGCGACGCGCCCGCCCTCGTCGGGACCGCGGACGGCAGGTTCGCGCCCGGCTGGACGGTCCAGGAGACGACCGAGGTCGCCGCGGGGACCGGCCGGGGCCTGCAGGGCGTCAACTGCACCGCTCCGGACACCGACTTCTGGTTCCCCGGCGTCAGTACGGACGCCGACCGCACCGACTACGTCCACCTGACGAACCCCGACGACTCGGCCGCCGTGGTCGACATCGAGCTCTACGGCAAGGACGGCGTCCTGAAGTCCGCGGTGGGCGAGGGCATCACCGTCCCGCCGCACTCCAGCGAGCCGGTCCTGCTGTCCACCCTCACCGACGAGCGGCAGACCAACCTCACCGTGCACGTCAACGTCCGCAGCGGACGCGTTGGCGCCGCCGTGCAGGCCCTGGACGACAAGCTCGGCGGTGACTGGCTGGCCGCCTCCGCGGACCCGTCGGGCAGCCTGGTCCTGCCCGGCATCCCCAAGGACGCGACCTCCGTGCGCCTGGTCGCCTTCACCCCCGCCGACGCCGACGCGGACCTGAAGGTGCGCCTGGCCTCCCCCTCCGGGCTGATCACCCCGGCCGGTCACGAGACCGTGCACGTCAAGGGCGGCATGACGACCGCCGTCGATCTGGGCGACGTCACCCGCGGCGAGGCGGGCTCCCTCGTACTGACGCCGACGGACCGGTCCGTGCCGGTCGTCGCGGCCCTGCGCGTCGTACGCGGCAAGGGCGCCAAGCAGGAGACGGCGTTCATCCCGGCCAGCCGCCCCGTCGGCACGCGTGCGACGTCCGCGGACAACAGCGGCAAGGACAGCACCCTGTCCCTGACGGCTCCCCGCGCGGCCGCCACGGTCAGGGTCACCGCCTCGGCCGGCAGCGAGGGCGGGACCCCGGTGTCGAAGACGTACACGATCAAGGCCGGCACGACCCAGGACATAGAGGCCCCGGTTCCCGGTGGCCTGAAGGGCACGTACGCGCTCACGGTCGAGCCGGTCTCCGGCGGCCCGGTCTACGGGGCCCGCACCCTGGCCGCGAGCGAGGGCGGCGTCCCCGCCTTCACCGTGCAGACCCTGCCGGACGACCGCGGGACGGTGGCCGTACCGGAGGCGGACGAGGACCTTTCGGTGCTCCAGAAGTAGGTCCGTCGGGCCGGGGCCCGGCTCAGCCCTGGTCCTCGCCGTAGCGCGGGTCTACCGTCTCCGGCGTCAGCCCGAGGAGCTCGGCGACCTGCTCGACGACGACCTCGTGCACCAGCGCCGCCCGCTCGTCGCGCCCCTTGGTGCGGATCTCGACCGGCCGCCGGTAGACGACCACACGCGCGGGGCGGCCCTCGCGTGCGCTGATCGTGCCGCCGAGGGGAACCGCCTCGTCGTTCCAGGCCTGGCCTGGCCCGTCGAGCCGCGGCACCTCCAGGACCAGGAAGTCGATGTCGGCGAGCTGCGGCCACCGCCGCTCCAGGCGCTCCACGGAGTCCTGCACCAGATCGGCGAACGCCTCCGCGCGGCTCGCGGCGAGCGGCACCTGCGGCGGTGCGATGGGGCCGCGCATGCCCCGTCCGTGGCGATCACGACGGCGGGGCCCGGGGGCGGCGGCACGGGGCGTTACGGGCTTGTCCATCACTGGTGAAGGGTAGTCCCCGCCGCGCCCTCGCGCCCGGCACCGCAGGGCGGCACGGACGGCTTTCGGCCGTGCCGCACGGCATGTCGCTACATGACCATTCAAGCCAAGGTTGGGCTCAAATCCGTATCCCGCCGAGACCGGTGACCTCGCGGCAATTGAGGGTTTTGTGTTGACTCTTGACCGCTTGCGGCACCGTTCGGTACTCAGGGCAGCGACGTCCCGGCAGGTCAGCAAGGTGCACCCAAAGGGGTGTGTGGGGCGTTTCACAGCACGACACGGGGGAGTGACCTGATGGAGAGTCGTCGCGGCCCGCTCAAGAGTGCGGTACCGTCCAACGTCGTGAGCCCTGTACGTCGCTGTTCGCGCACCGCCTGCGGCCGTCCCGCCGTCGCGACGCTGACGTACGTCTACGCCGACTCGACCGCGGTCCTCGGCCCGCTCGCCACCTACGCCGAACCCCACTGCTACGACCTGTGCGCCGAGCACTCCGAGCGCCTCACCGCCCCGCGCGGCTGGGAGGTCGTCCGGCTCCTCGACGGTTCGGCCCCGGCCCGCCCCAGCGGCGACGACCTGGAAGCGCTTGCGAACGCCGTGCGTGAGGCGGCCCGCCCCCAGCAGCGGGCGGCCGAGGCCGGCGGCGCGGGCCGCGGGGCCGACCCGAGGGAGGTCGCGCGACGCGGCCATCTGCGGGTCCTGCGGTCGCCCGACAACTGACCCCACCCCAGGGCGGCCGTCGCACCGGCGGGCCGAGAGGGCGACCTGCTGCGCAAGGTGCTGCCGTGGTGCCTCGGCCTGTTGCTGGTGATGAGCCTGATCGTGGTCGGCCGGAGCACCCCGGTCCTGGACCGGATGCTGCCCTAACCGTTCGGGATGTCCGCAGTGGCCGGGTATGGGTCCAAGACTCACTCCTGCTCACTGATGAGGAACGGTAGTTTGGGCGGTCCGACAGTACTTTTCCAGGAAGGTTGGCCGTGGCTGCTGATCTGTCGCAGGTCGTGAAGGCGTATGACGTACGCGGAGTCGTCCCCGACCAGTGGGACGAGTCCCTGGCCGAGCTCTTCGGAGCGGCCTTCGTACGGGTCACCGGCGCGAGCGCCATCACGACCGGGCATGACATGCGGCCCTCCTCACCGGGCCTGTCGCGCGCCTTCGCGCGCGGGGCGGCCGCACTGGGCGCGGACGTGACGGAGATCGGCCTCTGCTCGACCGACCAGCTGTACTACGCCTCGGGCGCGCTGAACCTGCCGGGCGCCATGTTCACCGCCTCCCACAACCCGGCCCAGTACAACGGCATCAAGATGTGCCGCGCGGGCGCCGCCCCGGTCGGCCAGGACACCGGCCTCGCGCAGATCCGCGAACTGGTCGAGGGATGGAGCGGGTCCGGCGCCCCGCAGCCGGCCGCGAAGGCGGGCACGATCACCGGCCGCGACACGTTGTCGGACTACGCGGCACACCTGCGCTCCCTGGTCGACCTGACCTCCGTCCGCCCCCTGAAGGTCGTCGTCGACGCGGGCAACGGCATGGGCGGGCACACGGTCCCCGAGGTCTTCGCCGGCCTGCCGCTGACGCTCGTCCCGATGTACTTCGAGCTGGACGGCACCTTCCCCAACCACGAGGCCAACCCCCTCGACCCGGCCAACCTCGTCGACCTGCAGAAGCGGGTCCGCGAGGAGGGCGCCGACCTGGGTCTCGCCTTCGACGGCGACGCCGACCGCTGCTTCGTCGTCGACGAGCGCGGCGAACCGGTCTCCCCGTCGGCGATCACCGCCCTGGTCGCCTCCCGCGAACTGGCCCGGCACGGCGGCAAGGGCATGATCATCCACAACCTGATCACGTCCTGGTCGGTTCCCGAGGTCGTCGAGGAGAACGGCGGCAGCCCGGTCCGCACCCGCGTGGGCCACTCCTTCATCAAGGCCGAGATGGCCCGCACCGGCGCGATCTTCGGCGGCGAGCACTCCGCGCACTACTACTTCCGCGACTTCTGGAACGCCGACACGGGCATGCTGGCCGCCCTCCACGTCCTGGCGGCCCTCGGCGGCCAGGACGGCCCCCTCTCCTCCCTCGTGGCCCAGTACGACCGCTACGCCGGCTCCGGCGAGATCAACTCCACGGTCGCCGACCAGCAGGCCAGCCTCGCCGCGATCCGCTCCGCGTACGGGGCCCGCGAGGGCGTCACCCTCGACGAGCTCGACGGCCTCACGGTCTCCTCCACCGACTGGTGGTTCAACGTCCGCCCGTCCAATACCGAGCCGCTGCTGCGCCTGAACGCGGAGGCCAGGGACGCCGCGACGATGGCCCGGGTGCGGGACGAGGTGCTGGCGATCATCAGGAGCTGAGCCCCACCCCCACCGGCGGTAACCTGACCAGGCACGACCCCCAGGGGTCCTTTCACTGTGAGTGTCCGATCAGGTCGCGCGCCCCGGACGGGCATAGTGAAAGGAACCCCAAGCGCCCGCACCCCGGAGGAACCTCACCCATGCCCCTCGAATCCGGCCTCCTCGAAATTCTCGCCTGCCCCGCCTGCCACGCCCCCCTCAAGGAGCAGGAAGCCGAACTCGTCTGCACCGACGGCAGCTGCGGCCTGGCCTATCCCGTCCGCGACGGCATCCCCGTCCTCCTCGTCGACGAGGCCCGCCGCCCCGCGTGACCGGCGGGGCGCCCGCCCCCGGCGCGACGCCGCGGTGCACATAGCCCGCGGCACAGCGGGCACGATCCAGGACACCCAGACAACGGACCCCGGCGATGGGAAGCTGCCGCCCATGCTCGACGAATCGCTGCTCGACTCCCCGGAGGGCCTCGCCGAGGCCGACCACCGCGGGCTGCTCCGCGGCGCCGCAGAAGCCGGCGCGCGCGTCCGCACGGCCGCCCGCCACGCCGCCGAGGCGGGCGTGGGCGACCTCAAGCCGGACGGCCGCCCCCGCGCGGTCCTCATCGCCGGCCCGGGCGCCGCCGCCACCCACGCCGCCGACCTCATCGGCACGCTCGCCGGCCCCGGCAGCCCGGTCACCCGCCTCGCCCCCACCGGCGTCGCTCCCGCCGCGGGCGCCCTGCGGTGGGAACTGCCCGGCTGGGTCGGCTCCGTGGACCTCCTGCTGATCACCACCCCGGACGGCACCGAACCCGGGCTGTCCCTCCTCGCCGAGCAGGCCTACCGCCGTGGCTGCACCGTCGTCGCCGTGGCCCCCGGCAGTACCCCGCTCGCCGACGCAGTCGCCGGCGTTCACGGCATGTTCGTCCCCATGGCGACCGCCCCGTACGACCAGGACGAGCCCCTCGCCGCGTCCGCCCCCGGCGTCCTGTGGGCCCTGCTCACCCCGCTGCTCGCGCTCCTGGACCGCACCGGCGTGCTCACCGCCCCGCCGGACGCCCTCGGCAAGGTCGCCGACCGCCTCGACAAGGTCGCCGAACGCTGCGGCCCGGCCATCGCCACGTACAGCAACGCCGCCAAGACCCTGGCCGCCGAACTCGCCGACGCACTCCCGATCGTCTGGACGGAGGGCGTCTCGGCCGGTCCGGCCGGCCGGCGCTTCGCCGCCGCCCTCGCCGAACTGTCCGGAACCCCCGCGGTCGTCGCCGAACTCCCCGAGGCGCTCGCCGCCCACGGCGCCCTGCTCGCGGGACCGCTGGCCGCCAGCGCCGACCCCGGCGACTTCTTCCGCGACCGCGTCGAGGAACCACCCGCCCTGCACGCGCGCGTGGTCCTGCTCCGCGACCGCCCCATCGGCGGCCTCACCGCCGCCCCCGGCGCCCGCGACCTCGCCCTCAGCCACGACACACCGATCAGCGAGCTGGAACCGGAGGCCGGCGGCGAACTGGAGACCCTCGCGGAACTGATCGCCATCACGGATTTCGCCGCGGTCTACCTGGCGCTCGCTTCGAGGGCCTGACCTTGCCCGGGACACCCTGACGCGCCCGCACCCCCGCACACGCAGAGAGAACCCCATGGACCGCCTCGACAACACCATCCGCCCCTACGCCTGGGGTTCCCCGACCGCCATACCGCAGCTGCTCGGCGTCGAACCGACCGGAGAACCACAGGCGGAGATGTGGATGGGCGCCCACCCCGGCGCGCCCTCGCGCACCGGCCGGGGCACACTCGTCGAGGTCATCGGCGCCGACCCCGAGAAGGAACTCGGACCCGCCGCCGTCGCCAAGTTCGGCCCCCGGCTGCCCTTCCTCCTCAAGATCCTCGCCGCGGGCGCCCCGCTCTCCCTCCAGGTCCACCCCGACCTCGCGCAGGCGCAGGAGGGCCACGCGGACGAGGAACGCCGCGGCATCCCCGTGGACGCCCCGCACCGCAACTACAAGGACGCCAACCACAAGCCCGAACTGATCTGCGCCCTCACCGAGTTCGACGGCCTGTGCGGCTTCCGCGCCCCGCTGGAGGCCGCAGCCCTGCTCGACGACCTGGGGGTCGACTCCCTCAAGCCCTACGTCGACCTGCTGCACGCCCACCCCGAGGACGCCGCCCTGCGCGAGGTCCTCACGGCGATCCTCACCGCCGACCCCGACGACATGTCCCGCACCGTCGCGGAGACGGCGACCGCCTGCACCCGCCTCGGCGGCGCCTACGCCCCCTACGCCGACATCGCCCACCACTACCCGGGCGACCCCGGAGTCATCGCCGCGATGCTGCTGAACCACGTCCGGCTCCAGCCCGGCGAGGCCCTCTACCTCGGCGCCGGCGTCCCGCACGCCTACCTGAACGGCCTCGGCGTGGAGATCATGGCCAACTCCGACAACGTCCTGCGCTGCGGCCTGACACCCAAGCACGTCGACGTCCCCGAACTCCTGCGCATCGTCCGCTTCCTCCCCAGCGACCCCGGCGTCCTGCGCCCCGAGGCCTCCCCCGACGGCGAGGAGGTCTACGAGACCCCGATCGACGAGTTCCGCCTCTCCCGCTACGTCCTGCCCGAAGCCGGCACGGCCCACGACCTCACCCGGCCCACCCCCCAGATCCTGCTCTGCACGGCCGGCACCGTGAGGGCCGGCGAGCACGACCTGACCCCCGGCCGGTCCGTCTTCGTACCGGCCGGCGAAAAGGCCGAAGTGTCCGGAACGGGAACGCTCTTCCGGGCAACGGTCGTCGCCTGACCGTTTCGACGCCCCTCGTGCCGGTGACCTGAAACACCGCACACGCAGCGGGCTGCAACAATGGCCCACCGTCAAGCACGGGCAAAGTCACGGGCGCCGCACCAACGCCGCGCCCTGGGCCCAGGAACGGCGTACGAAGGGACAACGCGAACCTATGAGCGCGTCAGGCGGCACCAAGGCGATCGTGGCGGCACTGGCCGCCAACCTCGCGATCGCGGTAGCGAAGTTCGTGGCGTTCATCTTCAGTAACTCGTCGTCGATGCTCGCCGAGTCCGTCCACTCACTCGCCGACTCCGGCAACCAGGCGCTGCTCCTGCTCGGCGGCAAGAAGGCAAAACGCGAGGCCACCCCGCAGCATCCCTTCGGCTACGGCCGCGAGCGCTACATCTACGCCTTCCTCGTCTCCATCGTCCTCTTCTCCGTCGGCGGCATGTTCGCCCTCTACGAGGGCTACGAGAAGATCAAGCACCCGCACGAGCTGACGAACTGGTACTGGCCGGTCGGTGTCCTCGTCTTCGCGATCATCGCCGAGACCTTCTCCTTCCGCACGGCCATCAAGGAGTCCAACGTCCTGCGCGGCCAGCGCTCCTGGAAGGACTTCGTCCGCCACGCCAAGGCCCCCGAGCTCCCGGTCGTCCTCCTGGAGGACCTCGGCGCCCTCGTCGGCCTCATCCTCGCCCTCGGCGGCGTCGGCCTCGCCCTGCTCACCGGCGACAGCGTCTGGGACGGCATCGGCACCCTCTGCATCGGCATCCTGCTCATCCTGATCGCCCTGGTCCTCGCCGCCGAGACCAAGTCGCTGCTGCTCGGCGAGTCCGCCGGCACCGAGGAGACCCAGAAGATCGAGGCCGCTCTCGTCGACGGCACCACGGTCACCGGCATCATCCACATGCGCACCCTCCACCTCGGCCCCGACGAACTCCTCGTCGCCGCCAAGATCGCCGTCGAGCACGACGACACGGCGACCGAGATCGCCGCCGCCATCAACGCCGCCGAGTCCCGCATCCGCGACGCCGTCCCGATCGCCCGCGTGATCTACCTCGAACCGGACATCTACAGCGAGACCGAGGCGGCAAAGGGCCCCGACCCCGAGGCCTCCCCGGGAGGCCCGGCCCCCGCGGCCCACTGACCTCCACCCTCCGCGCCCACGGGGCCTGCCGGACCATCCGGCGGGCCCCGTCGCCGTCCCCGGACCCGCCGGACGATCACTTGAGGGATTCGCGGGCGGGCTGGGGTTCGCCCCCGCCCCCGGTGTAGCTTGGGACGGAGCCAGACGTCGCTGCTGATGGCGGTCGGGCGGTCCCTATGCGGACCGGCCGAGGGAGAGAGGGCCTCCGACGGACTGCGCTGCGCGTACGCGGGCATGCCTGTGTCCTCTTCCGGGCACTCCTGTGTCCGCCGCCGTGCAGACCAGCCGTACCCACCTCGCCCCAACCCCGAGGAGCAGCTCGCAATGACGACTGTCGACAACCGGCAGGACTTCAAGGTCGCCGACCTCTCCCTGGCCGAGTTCGGCCGTAAGGAGATCACCCTCGCCGAGCACGAGATGCCGGGCCTGATGGCGATCCGCAAGGAGTACGCCGAGACGCAGCCCCTGGCCGGCGCCCGCGTCACCGGCTCCCTGCACATGACCGTGCAGACCGCCGTGCTCATCGAGACCCTGGTCGCCCTCGGCGCGCAGGTCCGCTGGGCCTCCTGCAACATCTTCTCCACCCAGGACCACGCGGCCGCCGCCATCGCCGTCGGCCCGAACGGCACCGTGGACAACCCCCAGGGTGTCCCGGTCTTCGCCTGGAAGGGCGAGACCCTGGACGAGTACTGGTGGTGCACCGAGCAGGCGCTGACCTGGCCGGACAGCCCCACCGGCGGCCCCAACATGATCCTGGACGACGGCGGCGACGCCACCCTCCTCGTCCACAAGGGCGTCGAGTACGAGAAGGACGGCAAGGTCCCCTCGCCCGACACCGCCGAGTCCGACGAGCACCGCGTCATCCTCGAACTGCTGACCCGCACCATCACGGACGGCTCGCAGAAGTGGACCCAGCTGGCCTCCGAGATCCGCGGCGTCACCGAGGAGACCACGACCGGCGTCCACCGCCTGTACGAGATGCAGCGCGACGGCACCCTCCTGTTCCCGGCGATCAACGTCAACGACGCCGTCACCAAGTCGAAGTTCGACAACAAGTACGGCTGCCGCCACTCCCTCATCGACGGCATCAACCGCGCCACCGACGTCCTCATCGGCGGCAAGACCGCGGTCGTCTTCGGCTACGGCGACGTGGGCAAGGGCTGCGCGGAGTCCCTGCGCGGACAGGGCGCCCGCGTGATCGTCACCGAGATCGACCCGATCTGCGCCCTGCAGGCCGCGATGGACGGCTACCAGGTCGCGACCCTCGAGGACGTCGTCGACAAGGCCGACATCTTCATCACCACGACCGGCAACAAGGACATCATCATGGCCTCGGACATGGCCAAGATGAAGCACCAGGCCATCGTCGGAAACATCGGCCACTTCGACAACGAGATCGACATGGCCGGCCTCGCCAAGATCCCCGGCATCGTCAAGGACGAGGTCAAGCCGCAGGTCCACACCTGGACCTTCCCCGACGGCAAGGTGCTCATCGTCCTGTCCGAGGGCCGCCTGCTGAACCTGGGCAACGCCACCGGCCACCCGTCGTTCGTGATGTCCAACTCCTTCGCGGACCAGACCCTGGCCCAGATCGAGCTGTTCACCAAGCCCGACGAGTACCCGACCGGCGTCTACGTGCTGCCCAAGCACCTCGACGAGAAGGTCGCCCGCCTCCACCTCGACGCGCTCGGCGTGAAGCTCACGACGCTGCGCCCCGAGCAGGCCGAGTACATCGGCGTGAAGGTCGAGGGCCCGTTCAAGCCGGACCACTACCGCTACTGAGCCGAGCAGCACCGCTGCCGGTCAGCCGGCTACCGGTTTCAGATCTCCGAGGCAGGCCCCCGCACCCCCGTGCCGGGGGCCTGCCCCGTTTGACGGACCGACGACCGGCCCAGCCCGTCAAGACCCAGGACCCCCATGCCCCGCGGCCGCTATTCGCTCCACGATCCGCACGATCACACCCCCCTCGCAGAAGAACACTTCCAGTGCGCCCCCGGCCCCTCCGGCTGGCGCTACGTCTCCCAGCTGACCACCCCCACAGGCGATCACCACGGCTCCGTCGACCTCACCCTCGACGAACTGGGCCGCCCCCTCCGCCTCGAACTCCACGCCGCCGCCTGGCAAGTACGCGGCGCCGCCCTCGACGGCGTGACCTGGGTCCGCACCGATCCGACCGGGACGGAGGCCACCGAAGGCAATGTGCGCGCCCACGCCTTCACCGGCACGTCCCCCGCATTTCTCGTCGCCACCGCCCGTCTCCTAAGCCTCACCCCCTCAGATGCCGCCACCCGCGTACGCCTCGTCGCCTTCACGGACCCGGTTCTCGCCCCGCGCACCGTGGACCAGTCCTGGACCTTGCTGAGAAGCGAAGCACACGCCACTGACAACGGCCCCCTGACCGTGGACGAATACCAGGTCACAGCCCTGGACACGGGCGAGCAGCACACCGTGCACATCGCCGGGGACGTGGTGCTCGCGGCACCCGGCATCGAGCTCGAAGACCTGGAGTCACCGCCGTCGGTGTTCACCTGAGCGGGCAGCCGCCCGAGCGGCCGCTCCGCCCTCCGCTACGCCGGCGGCACGAACCCAGTGCCGGGCCGCTCGCCCGCCGAAGCCCCCGGTGACTCCGCGGGCCGCCGCTCCTCGCCGGACGGCTCGGACACCACCTCCGGCGCCCCGACCGGCCACGCATAGGCAACCGGGGCCTCTCCTACGGCCTGGGCATTGCCCGCTGCCGGAGCCTCGCCCGTACCCACCGGGCCGATCGCCGCCGGAGCCGGAGCCGGAGCCGCATCGGACGCTGCCGCCTCGGCCGCACCGTTCCCGAAAGCCCGCCGGGCCTCCCGCGCCTGCCGTTCCTGCACTACCGCAGCCAGATACGCCGCCGGCGGCACACCCTGCGGCACCGGAGCGCCCGTACGCTCGGCGAGATCCGACGCCAGCCGCTCCGCCATCGACCAGCCAACCTGCGGGTCCAACTGCTGCATGCGCGTCAGGTACTGCCGCACGGCGAGCCACAGCCCGTCCGGTACCGCGGACAGATCGAGTCCCGAGAACCGCCCCGCCAGCCAGGGCGGAGGGGGCGGCACGAAACCGGTCCGCGTGACCGGAATGCGCTCCCGCACGACGAGCGTCCCCGCGAACACGTCCCCCAGCCGGCGTCCACGCGCCGACACGAACGAGGCGATGCAGGCAACGATCCCAAAGGTCATGAGGATCTCGATCACACCGATCAAACCCCTCACCAGCGCATGCCGGAACCGGATCGGGCCCCCGTCGTCCCGCACCACACGCAGCCCGCACGCCATCTTCCCGAGCGACCGCCCGTGACTGAGCGTCTCCACCGCGATCGGCCCGCCCACCAGCACGAGAACGAACGTGGCGATCGACAGCGCCGTCTGCGCCGCCTCGTCGAGCGACGCCGTGGAAACGACCAGCGCGATGGTCACCGCGACGTAGACCGCCATGGCCGCCACCAGATCGAGCAGCACGGCCAGCGCCCTGCTGGGCAGCCTCGCTGGGCGTAGCTCCAACGCCACAGCCTCGCCCGTCACCAGCTCACTCACGCCTGCCGTCCTTCCCCTGCCCTGCCCCCGACAGGGCCAGTCTGCCAAGCTGAGGGCGCATCGCACCGTAGTACGACAAGCTGATCCACGACGAGCCTCCTACGACCAGCCGAGGAGCAGGCACCCCGATGGACCTCGACGTCTTCGTCTCCGCCCACCGAGCGGAGTGGGACCGCCTCGAAGCCTTGCTCCGCCGCCAGCGCCGCCTCAACGGTGCCGAAGCCGACGAACTCGTCACTCTCTACCAGCGCACCGCGACGCACCTCTCCCTGATCCAGTCCAGCGCCCCCGATCCACAGCTGACCGGTCGGCTCAGCCAGCTCGTGGCACGCGCGCGTAGCGCCGTGACAGGAACCAGACGCGCCTCTTGGCGCGATGTCGCGCGCTTCCTGGTCCACGGTTTCCCGGCCGCCGTCTACAAGTCGCGCCACTGGTGGGTGCCCACCGCGCTCCTGTCGACGGCAGTCGCGGCCCTCCTTGGCTGGTGGATCGGCACCCACCCCGAAGTGCAGGCCTCCATCGCGGCCCCCAGCGAACTCCGCGAGCTCACCCGCCCCGGCGGCCAGTACGAGACGTACTACTCCAGCCATCCGGCAGCGAGCTTCGCCGCTCAGGTCTGGACGAACAACGCCTGGGCCGCCGCCCTGTGCCTCATCCTCGGAGTCTTTCTGGGACTCCCGGTCCTCTGGATCCTCTTCCAGAACATGCTCAACCTCGGCATCGGCGTAGGCCTGATGTCCTCGGCCGGTCGACTCGATACGTTCCTGGGCCTGGTCCTCCCGCACGGCCTCCTCGAACTGACCGCGGTCTTCGTCGCGGCCGGCACCGGCCTGCGCCTGGGCTGGACTCTCATCGACCCCGGCCCCCGGACGCGGCGGACGGCGCTCGCGGAAGAAGGCCGCGCCGCCATAGGCATGGCCATCGGTCTGGCCCTCGTCCTCTTCGTCTCCGGCGCCATCGAAGGCTTCGTCACTCCGTCCGGCCTCCCCACCTGGGCTCGCATCACCATCGGGGTCGCCGCCGAAGTGGCCTTCCTGGCCTACGTCTACGTCCTGGGCGGCCGTGCCGTCCGTGCGGGAGGGACCGGTGACGTCGAGGCAATGGAACGCAGCGCGACGGTCCCCACTGCAGCCTGATCGTCCCGCCCACCACCGGATGTGCGACCACCTCCGTTCAGCTGCTAGTCTCCTCTTCGCCCCACAGGGGCCGTTGACACGGCAAGTGTGAGGAGGTAGATTTGAACAGTTGCCTGGAGATGGGCTCTAGCCCCGGACCAGCCACAGTGAACATCTACTTGCTTCTTGAATCGCTGATTCCATTGAAGCCTCTCCCGATGAATCGGAAATGAGTGGCCGGTCAGTCCGGCCTGAAACTTCTGATAAAGTCGGAACCGCCGGAAAGGGAAACGCGGAAGCGGGAACCTGGAAAGCACCGAGGAAATCGGATCGGAAAGATCTGATAGAGTCG
>NZ_JBIBEP010000032.1:0-43556 GCF_042955185.1 Streptomyces sp. NPDC012474 | reverse complement strand
ATCCGCTCGCCGTGCACGCCCCGGCCCTCACCCACGTCGTCGACGGGCTCTCCAAGCGGGTCGCGCCGGGACTCACCGCCGGGTTCCTCGTCGTGGGGCCGCCCCCGGGCCGGGGGGGGGGGGGGGCCGGGCGGGGGGGGGGGGGGGGGGGGGGGGGGGGGGGGGGGGGCGGCGTGGGGGGGGGGGGGGGGGGGGGGGGGGGGGGGGGCGGGGGGCGCCCCCCCCCCCCCCCCCCCCCCGCCCGGGTCACGCGACAACGCCAGCGCTCATACGGCGACGGAGCGCGGCAGGCACCGAGCCGACTGATGGACCTGTTGCCGAATGTGTCGCATGTTCACAGCTCACCCCGTCGCCTCGGGTTTCGCCGTGACGATCTCGGTGATCAGGCCCTCGACCAAGGCCTTGATCTCGTCCCGGACGGGGCGGACGGCCTCGACGCCCTGCCCGGCCGGGTCGTCGAGCTTCCAGTCGAGGTACCGCTTGCCGGGGAAGACGGGGCAGGTGTCGCCGCAGCCCATGGTGATGCAGACGTCCGACTCGCGGACCGCGTCAATGGTGAGGATCTTCGGCGTCTCGGCGGAGATGTCGATGCCGACCTCGGCCATGGCCTCGACGGCGGCCGGGTTGACCTGATCGCCGGGGTCGGAGCCGGCGGAGCGGACCTCGACGCGATCTCCGGCCAAGTGGGTCAGCCACGCGGCGGCCATCTGGGAGCGGCCGGCGTTGTGGACGCAGACGAACAGGACGGACGGCTTGTCAGCCATGGTGATCGTTCTCTCTCGTCGCATGGCGGAACCCAGCCGCCCATGACTTCGGCCCCCGCTGGTATCAGCGAGTGATGATGTGACAGTATCAGCGCATGCTGACTTCAGTCGACGCTGATGTGATCCGGGTGCTGGGCGATCCGCTCCGCCTGAAGATCGTGACCCTGCTGGCGCGCGAGACGCTCTGCACGACGCACCTGGTCGAGGAGACAGGAGCCAAGCAGACCAACCTGTCCAACCACATGAAGGTGCTGCGCGAGGCCGGGATCGTGGAGACCGAGCCGTGCGGCCGCTTCACCTACTACAACCTCAAGCCTGAGGTCCTGGCCGGCCTGTCCGAACAGTTCGCCGAGCTCGCCGCCTCCGCCCGTACCGCTTCCGAGAACAAGAGGGCCTGCCCGTGACCTCCACCGAGCCCACCACCGCCTCCACCGAAGGCGCCGGCCCGGCCGGGGACGACTCGATCGTCAAGAAGCTCTCCACCCTCGACCGCTACCTCGCGGTCTGGATCCTGCTCGCCATGGCCATCGGTCTCGGCCTGGGCCGCCTGATCCCGGGGATGAACGACGCGCTCGCGAAGATCGAGGTCGGCGGGATCTCCCTGCCGATCGCCCTCGGCCTGCTCGTCATGATGTACCCGGTCCTGGCCAAGGTCCGCTACGACAAGCTCGACCGCGTCACCAGCGACCGCAAGCTGCTGATCTCCTCGCTGGTCATCAACTGGATCGTCGGCCCGGCGGTCATGTTCGCCCTCGCGTGGATCTTCCTGCCGGACCTCCCCGAATACCGCACCGGCCTGATCATCGTCGGCCTGGCCCGCTGCATCGCCATGGTCATCATCTGGAACGACCTCGCCTGCGGCGACCGTGAGGCCGCAGCCGTCCTGGTCGCGCTGAACTCGGTGTTCCAGGTCCTCGCGTTCGGCCTGCTGGGCTGGTTCTACCTCGACCTGCTGCCGCGCTGGATGAACCTCGGCGACGGCCAGGGCCTGGACGTGTCCGTCTGGCACATCGCGCTGAACGTCGTCATCTTCCTCGGCATCCCGCTGCTGGCCGGCTTCCTCACCCGCCGCATCGGCGAGCAGAAGATGGGCCGTGCCGACTACGAGGCGAAGGTGCTGCCGAAGATCGGCCCGTGGGCGCTGTACGGGCTGCTGTTCACGATCGTCATCCTCTTCGCCCTCCAGGGGAAGACGATCACCTCGCAGCCGCTGGACGTCGCCCGGATCGCGCTGCCGCTGCTGGTCTACTTCGCGCTCATGTTCTTCGGCGCGTTCCTCCTCGGCAAGGGCCTGGGTCTGGCCTACGACCGCACCACGACGCTGGCGTTCACTGCTGCGGGCAACAACTTCGAGCTGGCCATCGCGGTCGCCATCGCCACCTTCGGTGTCACCTCCGGCCAGGCGCTGTCCGGCGTCGTCGGCCCGCTCATCGAAGTGCCGGTGCTGATCGGACTGGTCTACGTCGCGCTCGCCTGGCGCCGGAAGTTCGCCGTCGGCACGGTGACGACGGCCCCGTGACACAGCACGTGGACGTGTTCGCGCGCCCCGATCTGAGTCCGTGAAGCCCGTCGCCCGGGCACCGGATCAGTCGAAGAGCGGGCGGCGGCGCTCGACCTGGGCGGCGTAGCGACAGCGGCCGTTGGGCACCGGATCAGTCGAAGCGCGGGCTACGGCGCTCGACCGGGGCGGCGTCGAGCCGGCGGCCGTGCTGCTTGGCGATGCGCTCGCGCGTGTCCAGCGGCTGGACGCCCGACTGGAGTCGACTCCGCCCGTCCGATCGTCATGCCGCGGCGGGCATGGCCAGCAGCTTGCCCATCGCGGCGAGCACCGACGGCTCGACCTTGTAGTAGACCCAGGTGCCGCGCCGCTCGGAGGTGAGCAGCCCGGCTTCCTTGAGCTTCTTCAGGTGGTGGGAGACGGTGGGCTGGGAGACGCCGACGTCGGAGATGTCGCAGACGCACGCCTCCCCGCCTTCGTGCGAGGCCACGGCCGAGAACAGACGCAGCCGCACGGGGTCGCCGAGCGCCTTGAACATCCGAGCTGCCGTCTCGGCCTCCTCGGCACTCATGGGGCGCTCTGTGAGCGGCGGACAGCACGGCACCACACCCTGACCGTCGGTGGTATCGAGCAGCGGCAGTATCTTCGCATTCGACATGCGTCTATGTTGACATACGTCGAACCAGTGTGGAGAGGTCCCAAGGTGTTCGACCCCGGCAGTGAGCCGCACCGGCGGGTGAGAGCAGCGTGAGGCTGTCGTAGTGGCGCGGGCGCGACCTGAGCGCGCGGCCGGACGCCTCCACCGCCACCGGGAGCAGCCCCCGGCGGAGCAAGGCATGGGCGACGGCGAGCCCGGAATGACCTCCACTGAGGCCGATGGCCTCGACATGCTCCACAAGGCGTTCGCTTCTTGAATCGATATCTGTCTATGTTGACGCTCATCGATGCAGGTGCCATGCTGGGCCTCGGAGTCATCGACAGATGTCGAACCACGCAAGGAGTCGCCGTGAACGCGCCCGCCACCACCGAGTTGCCCGTCGTCGTGATCGGGGCCGGACCCGCCGGTCTGGCCGCCGCCACCCACCTTCTCGACCAGGGCATCGAACCCTTGGTCCTGGAAGCCGGACAGAAGGCCGGCGCCGCGGTGCGCGAGTGGGCGCACGTGCGCCTGTTCTCCACCTGGGGCGAGGTCGTCGACCCGGTCGCCGAAAAGCTGCTGGCCCCCACCGGCTGGACGCGCCCGGACCCGGCGACCTACCCCTCCGGCGGCGACTGGGCGGAGCTCTACCTGCAGCCGCTCGCCGACCTCCTCGGCGACCACGTCCGCACCGGAGCGCGCGTCACCGGCATCTCTCGAGCCGGCCGGGACCGCATCGTGGACGCCGACCGCGACCAGCAGCCGTTCGCCGTGCACATCGCCCACACCGACGGCCGCGAGGAGCGCGTCTTCGCCCGCGCCGTCATCGACGCCTCCGGCACCTGGACGACGCCGTCCCCGGCCGGCGGCAGCGGCCTTCCCGCCCTCGGCGAGAAGCCCGCCGCGGACCGGATCACCTACCGGGTCCCGAACCTCAAGGACACCGCCGTACGCGCCCGGTACGCCGGCAAGCGCACCGCCGTCATCGGCTCCGGCGCCTCCGCCTTCACCGCCCTCGCCTACCTGGCCGAGCTCGCGAAGTCGGACGACGGCGCGGGGGCGAAGGGGGTGTGGATCCTGCGCCGGGGCATCTCCGGCTCCACCTTCGGCGGCGGCGAAGCCGACCAGCTCCCGGCGCGCGGTGCCCTGGGCCTGGCGGCGAAGGCCGCCGTCGACGAGGGCCACGCGGACGCGGTCACCGGCTTCCGCACCGAGGCGATCGAGCGAGCGGACGACGGCCGCCTGGTCCTGGTCGGTGATGACGGACGCCGCCTGGACCCGGTCGACGAGGTGATCGTTCTGACCGGCCTCCGCCCCGATCTGTCCTTCTTGGAGGAGCTGCGCCTGGGCCTGGACGAGCGCCTTCAAGCGCCGGTCGAGCTGGCGCCGCTGATCGACCCGAACCAGCACTCGTGCGGCACTGTCTACCCGCACGGCCACCGCGAGCTCTCCCACCCCGAACCCGGCGTCTACCTCGTCGGCATGAAGTCCTACGGCCGCGCCCCGACCTTCCTGGCGATGACCGGCTACGAGCAGGTCCGCTCCGTCACCGCGGCGATCGCCGGCGACCTCGAGTCCGCCGACCGTGTCGAACTCACCCTCCCGGAGACCGGCGTGTGCGGCGGCGCAGGACTGTTCGACGACCCCGTCGCCGGACAGGCCGACGCCGGCGGCTGCTGTGCTCCCGCTCCGGCGCTCGTGCAGATCGCCGTCGGCACGCCCGCCGCCACCGTGACCGAGGGGGCGCCGGCGGGCGGCTCCTGTCTGTGAGGGTCCCTTGCAGTACCCCTCGCAGCATGGACTCCAGGCCAGGACCGTCTCGCGCCTACTTGATGAGGTCCTTGAACTTGTAGTAGCCGCCAGCGAAGGGCAGGAACCAGGGCAGGCCGAAGTGGCCAGGGATCCGCCGGAAGGGCAGTTCGCGCCAAGGGTTGGCGGTCGGGGTGCCGTTCATGCAGTCGGCCATCTGCTTGCCCATGTGGGTGGCCATCTGGACGCCGTGGCCGGAGTAGCCGAGCGAGTAGAAGAGCCCGTCCTGCTCGCCGGCGTGCACCATGCGGTCCATGCTCATGTCGACCAGGCCGCCCCAGCAGTAGTCGACGCGCGCGTTCTGAGCTGAGGGAAGACCTGGGTCATCGCCTTGTGCAGGATGCGCCCGCTCTTCGCGTCCGACTGCTGGTTGGACATGGCGAACCGGGCTCGGCCACCGAACAGCAGCCGCTGGTCCGGAGTGATGCGGAGGTAGTTCAACAGGTTCAACGAGTTCGACGCCATCCGCCGGTTCGGCAGCGGTGTGTCGCAGACGTCCTTGCCCAGCGGCTCGGTCACGATGATGAAGCTGCCGACCGGAGCGATCCTGACCTGGTGCCAGCGGAACGGCCTGCTGGTGTAGCCGCTGGTCGCGACCAGCACCTGGTCGGCCCGGACGGTCCCGCGCGGCGTGACCAGTTCGTGCCGCGTGCCGTCCATTCGACTGACCTGCTCGACCTGCGCAAGACCGTCGCCGGGCGGATCGCCCTGACCGCGGTCGCCACCGTGATCCTGCTGTTCCTGGCGCTGCCGATCGTCGTCATCCTCGTCACCTCCTTCAGCAGCAACGCCTTCGCCGCCTTCCCGCCCGAGGTCTGGACGCTGAACTGGTACAAGGCGCTGTTCGCCGACGGCAGCAAATGGCCGGCCGCGCTCTCCCTGAGCGCCCTCATCGCCGCCCTGAGTACCGTCTTCTCCTTGATCATCGGGGTGACCGCGGCGACCGCGCTGACCCGCGGCGAACTGCCGTTGCGCTCGGCGGTCTACGCCCTGGTCCTCGGACCGCTGCTCATCCCGCAGATCGTCACCGCACTCGGCCTGTTCCTGCTCTTCGAACCCGCCGCGATGCTGGGCAGCCCGCTCGCCATCGCCCTCGGGCACACCGTGCTGGCCCCACCGATCGCGGTGCTGATCCTGATCGCGACCCTGCGCGGCATCGACGAACGTCTGGAGGACGCCGCGGCCAGCATAGGTGCGGGCCGCATGACGATCGCCCGACGGATCACCTTCCCCCTCGCCGCCCTCGGCATGATCGCCGCCGCGATCTTCTCCTTCATCACCAGCTTCGACGAGTTCTACATCTCCCAGTTCCTGTCCTCCGTGGGCACCATCACCCTGCCGGTGCAGGTCTACAACTCCCTCACCTTCGACATCGATCCCAGCGTGACCGCGGTCAGTGCGATCCTCATCGCCGTCGCGGTCCTCGCCCTCGCCCTGGTGGCCCTGGTGCGCTGGCTCGGTTCCGGACGGCAGAACTCCCTGCTGTCGGTCGAGAACACGGCAGGCATCACCAACCCGGCAGAGGAGACCTATGACCACCAGCGCTCGCGCTCACGGGGACACTCGCCTCCTGCGACCACCGAAAGAGCCCGGCATCCTTTGGGCGATCGCAGCCGGACCGTCAACTGGGTCGGCGCTCCGCCGGGGCGCGCAGCGGTTCGCCGACGCTCCTGAGATGGCGCAGGGCCTCCCGGTGCGAGGCGATCAGGCCGGTCCCGTGGTACGGGATGTCCAGCTCTGCGCAGTACCGCTCGGTGATGACCTGCGCCCTGGCGAGTGCAGGTGTCGGCATGCTGGGGAAGAGGTGGTGCTCGATCTGGTAGTTGAGCCCGCCCATGAACGCATCGACCAGCGCGCCGCCCCGCACGTTGCGCGAGGTGAGGACCTGGCGGCGCAGGAAGTCCAGCCGTGTCCCCTCCTCGATCACCGGCATGCCCTTGTGGTTGGGTGCGAACACCGAACCGAGGTAGACCCCGAACAGGCCTTGGTGGACGGCGAGGAAGAGCAACGCCTTGGCGGGGGAGAGGACGGCGAACAGGCCGCCGAAATACACCACGAAATGTGCCAGGAGCAGCGTGCCCTCAAGAGCAGGCCTTTTCACCGACGGTGACTTGAGGGCCCGGAAGCTGCTGAAGCTCAGGTTCAAACCTTCCAAGGTCAGCAGAGGAAAGAAGAGTGCGGCCTGGTGCTTTCCGATGAAACGCGGCAGGCCCCTGGCATTGCGTGCCTGCCGACGCGACCAGACGAGAATGTCCGGCGAGATGTCCGGGTCCTTCCCCTCGTGATTGGGATTCGCGTGATGCCGGGTGTGCTTGTTCATCCACCACCCGTAGCTCATGCCCAGCAACAGGTCGGCGACCAGTAGTCCGCCCACCTCGCTGGGTCGCCGGCGGGAGAAGACCTGCCGGTGGGCGAGGTCGTGGGCGGCCAGTCCGAGCTGGCCGAAGACAAGGGCCAGGGCGACGGCGACCCATAGCTGGCCCCAGCTGTCACCCAGTGCGAGAAACGCGCCGACGCACCCCGCGAGAGCGAGGGCGACCAGTCCGAAACGTACCGTGTAATACAGCGGACGGCGTCGGAGAAGCCCGGCCTCGGCTATGCGCCTCGACAATTCTGAGAAGTCGCTTCCCCTGTGCTGCTTCTGTCGTTCTCCTTGCCTCGACGGGTCTACCGATAGCACCGTTGAATTGGTCATGGGCCCAGTATCCGAGCAGGCCCACGGTGGAGGAATGGCGTCCACCCCCTGAATGAGGTGGAGTTGGCACCACCATGGCAACGGGGGAGGACCGCAGCCAAGTCCGCCGGCCGGCGTCGGTAGGGCGGACGGGAGCCGGATCAGGGTGTGGAGAGGGGCGTCACATGGGTGCGAGGCGAGCGTTGCCGGAGTGGCCATCGGGGTGGTGCCACAGTCGCGGCTCGGCCGGCGAAGTGCAGCGGCGCCCCGCCCTACCGCAAGGGCTCCGGCCGCGCCCTGTTCCTCGGCGACTCCGAGTACACCGGCCGGCTCCCCGGCTTCTGGCGCACCGGCGACCCGGCCAAGGCCGGCCTCGTGGTCTGCGCTGACGAGGCGGAGAACGGAGCGGCCGTGCAGACGTGCTCCTACGAGGACAAGAAGTCCCGGTACCTACTCCACCAGGTGACCTTCCACAAGGTGAGGATCCCCCTCAGGATCTACGAACTGCGCACCGGCAAGCGCCTCGACCCGCGTTCGGTCGAGGCCGGGGGCAGCAATTGCCCGAGCATGCTGCGCTACGAGTACCACATGTACGACCTGGGGCCTGGTGACCAGTTCGTCTCCACGTCCAAGTCCGGCGTGCGGAACGCCTTTCGCCCGGTCTTCGGACGCTGATCACCCATGACCCATGACCCACGACCCATGCCCCACGGCCAGGCCACCGACAGTTGTACCGGCAGACCAGCCTCGCAGTCCGGCCCGGGCCGGACATGATCCAGCCCGGGCTGGTGCCCCCGTCCTCCGTCGCGCTGCCGCCGATCGTCACACCGCCAGCCAGACCGCCTGGTCCGGTGTCAGTACGCCGCCCCTGACGGGACCACTGGTGAGCAAGGCGGCACGGTGGTCGGGCAGCGGATACGGCTCGGCCGAGAGGTTGGCCACGTACATGAAGCCGGGTTCGCGGCGGAAGGCGAGAACCAGGTCGGGGGTGTCCAGCCAGGCCATGGTGCCGTCGCCGAGGGCCGGGTGCTCCCGGCGCAGGCGCAGGGCCGTGCGGTACAGCTCCAGCATCGAGGCGTCATCGCCGGTCTGGGCAGCCACACTGCGCTCAGCCCACTCGGCAGGCTGGGGCAGCCAGGGCTCGGCCGTCGCGTCGTCCGGGCTGAAGCCGTACGGCGCGCTGCGGCCGGTCCAGGGGATCGGGACCCGGCAGCCGTCGCGTCCGCGCTGGGTGTGGCCGGAGCGCTCCCAGATGGGGTCCTGCAGGACGGACTCGGGCAGGTCTTCGACCTCGGGCAGGCCGAGTTCCTCGCCCTGGTAGACGTAGGCGCCGCCGGGAAGGGCCAGCATGAGGAGGGCCGCGGCGCGGGCGCGGAGGGTGCCCAGGCCGAGGTCCAGGGGGCCTTCGGCCCGGTAGGGCTCGTTGGCCACCCAGCGTTTGGCGGGGCTCCTGCGGCCGTAGCGGCTGGGGTGGCGTACGACGTCGTGGTTGGACGGGACCCAGGTGGCCGGCGCGCCCACCGAGCACCGTGTAGGCGTCGGACTTCGTCTCCGCGTTCTGGATCATCTGCTGGCGCTGCGCGTCGGCGTCCGTCGGCAGCTGGATGAAGGTGACCTTCTCTTTCGGGTGCAGCTTGTTCCAGCGGTCGAGCATGGGCTGGACCGCGCCGGTGGTGTCCTTGCCGGCCACGTACGTGATGGGGCCGCGGCCTTCGAAGCTCTCCGCTCCGGCGGCCTGCCCGGTGGTGCCGTCGCCGGACGAGCCGCAGGCGGAGAGGAGAAGGAGTCCGACGGCCGACACGGACGCATGTCGGAACGCTCTCATGGGTGTGGTCTTCACGGTGTCTCCTGGTGGTACGAGGTCCATGGGTCGTACGTGACTGCTGGTCCCGTCTCGAGACTGCGCTGTCACCCTGTCCGTCGACGAAATCCGCAGCTAGTGGCACTAGCGGACGACCCTGGGGAGGGCTTCAGGGCTCTGGTTCGACATCGCTTGCAAGCTAGGGGCGGCTTTCATGGGAAGTCAGTGCGCTACTCGGTGGTAATGGCTGTCGCGGCGTGGTGTGCACAGATGAAAGCGCTGTCACATCGGGCTCCGCAGTGCGGGCCGTCTGTGCTACCGTCCGCTCATGCCACCAGCTCAGCGGCACCCCACGATGGCTGACGTAGCCGAACGGGCCGGGGTATCCACATCCACCGTTTCGCGCACTCTGCGCGGTCTGCCCACCGTCTCCGCGGAGGTCCGTGCCCGCGTCGAGCAGGCCGCGCGCGAGCTGAACTTCGCCGTGTCGCGACAGGCCGCAAGCCTTGTCACGGGCAGGACCGGGACCGTCGCAGTACTGGTCCCCACCGTCCAGTCGTGGTTCATGGGCGCCGCCCTGTCGAGCCTGGCCCCGTTGCTGCGGGCGGCCGATCTGGAGATGAACGTCTATGTGACCCCCGACCTGGCTGCGCGCACCTCGTTCTTCGAACGCCTCCCGGCCCGCCGCAACGCTGACGCGCTCCTGGTGTTCTGCTTCGACCTCACTGACGAGGAGGCCGCGAGCCTGGACAACCTCGGCATGCCGGTCATCTACGTCAGCCAGCACGTGGCAGGACGGCCGAGCGTCTACGTCGACGACGTGACGGCCGCTCTGCACGGCACCCGGCACCTGCTCAACCTCGGCCACCGCCGCATCGCCTTCGTCCAGACGGTGGGCGCCACCGGCTTCTCCTTCAGCTCCAACGAGAGGCTGCTCGGCTACCAGCAAGCACTCGACGAAGCAGGCATCCCACCCGACGACGACCTGGTGGTATCCACCCTGCCGGGCGACAAGCGCGCCACCGCCCAGGCAGTCGGGCGGCTGTTGAGCCTGCGCGAACCGCCAACCGCCGTCTTCGCCGAGCAGGACGAGGTCGCCGTGGCCGTCATCTGGACCCTGCGCAGGGCACAGATCCCGGTGCCCGAACGCGTTTCCGTCCTCGGCTTCGACGACCAGCCCATCGCCGACTGGTTCGACCTGACCACGGTGGCCCAGTCACCTTCGGACATCGGCCGCGAAGCCGGCGAACTGGCCCTGGCACTCATCGACGACGCCGAAGCCGACCGCGTCCGGCACGTCGTCATGCCTACCCACCTGACCCCACGGCGGACGACGGCGCCGCCGGGCACGCCGCAGGCCGAGGAGGTCCAGCGCGTCCGAAACGCTCAGCCGGGGGAGGGGGACGGGATGGCGAAGCCGTCCTGATCCTCGCGCGCGCCTGCACCGTCACGTCTCCTCAGCCGTAGGGCGCTCGTAGCGTCGTCCCGGCTCGTGGGGTGGATTGCGCGATGCTGGTGGCACCATGCGAATGTCCTGTGTCATCGCCGTCCTGGTGGGCGCGAACCTGCTCAACAACTGGCTCGCGCCCGGCGCCTACGTACTCACCTGTGTGGTCACGGCTGCCGCGCTGCTGTTGATCGCCCGGTGGGACGGTCTCACCCGCGCCGATCTCGGGCTCGACACAGTCACCTTGCGCAGAGGGCTGCGGTGGGCATCGGTCCTGGTCGGCACGGTTCTTGCCGTCCTGTTGGCCGGGCTTGCTCTGCCTGTCACCAGGGAAGTGTTCGAGGACCAGCGCGCCGCGGGCCTGACTCTCGGACAACTGCTGTGGCGGGTGCTGGTCCGGGTGCCGGTCGGCACCGTGCTGCTGGAGGAGGTCGCCTTCCGCGGTGTCCTGTGGGCCATGGTGCGGCGCCGGCGTGGTACCGGATGGGCCACGGCTGTGTCGTCGGTGCTGTTCGGGCTCTGGCATGTGCTTCCCTCGCGTGGGCTGAGCCGGGCCAACCCGGCCGCCGCGGTCCTGGCCACGGGGCCGGCAGGCAACGCGCTGCCGGTCGCGGCCGCCGTCGTCGCCACGACCGCAGCCGGGATCGTCCTGTGCGAGCTGCGGCGCCGGTCCGGAAGCCTGTTGGCGCCCGCGGCGCTGCACTGGGCCGTCAACGGCTTCGGCTATGCGCTGGCCTGGGCAGTCCTAGATCAGGGGGCGAGGACCGACTGAGGGTCGCACCTGGCGCGTGAAGAACTCATTGCAACCTGAGACGGCCGGGCCGATCCAGCCCTGCTCACAGTTCGTGGCGAAACTCGCCAACTGCGGTGCTCACTCACAGCCCTCAGCGAACCCGGCAGAACACAGCAACCTGCGCGACGCGCCGCCAGGCGGCCGAGCGAATCGTCGGCGATGAGGTCGCTGGTGCCGAGGCGGTCGCGTCCCGCCACGTGCGCGGTGTCGGCGTCAGCGGCCCCACCGGCCGGCGGCTGACAACCCTTCAGCCGGATCGGGGTCACCACATGCCCGTCCCCAACGGCGGCCCGTTCCGCGTACCGTGGCGATGAGACCCCGCCTACACCCACGACGTGCCGGCTGAGGCCGCAGTCGGCCGCTCACCCCCGCAGAGGCCGTCTGCGGCGCAGCGAGCTGCCGGGGCTTGCTGAACCGGCAAACGAAATCGTCGTCACGGCGGGGTCTTTCGGATGATCGGTGTTGAACCGACGAACGGGCGGTGACTGGCCGTTCGGTCGCGCAGCAGACCCGAGGTCCTGGAGGAACGTATGTCTCAGTCCGTCGCGGGGATCACGCATCGGCTGGTTTCCTCGCCGGCAGGCCGGATTCACCTCGCGGAGCAGGGGACCGGGCCGCTGGTGCTGCTCATCCACGGCTTTCCGGAATCCTGGTACTCCTGGCGCCACCAGCTTCCGGTACTCGCGGCGGCGGGATACAGGGCGGTGGCCATCGATGTCCGCGGCTACGGCCGCTCCTCCAAGCCGTCCGCGACGGATGCGTACCGGATGATCGACCTGATCGAGGACAACGTCGCGGTGGTGCACGCCTTGGGCGAGGAGACGGCGGTGGTCATCGGCCACGACTGGGGTGCGACCATCGCCGCAAACACTGCCCTGCTCAAGCCGGAGGTATTCCGCGCGGTGGGACTGCTGAGCGTTCCCTACACACCCCGCGGCGGGCCCCGTCCCAGCGACCTCTTCGCTCGGATGGGCGGGGACGAGGAGTTCTACGTCTCGTACTTCCAGGAGCCGGGCCGCGCCGAGGCCGAGATCGAACCCGATGTGCGCGGCTGGCTCGCGGGCTTCTACGCGGCCCTGTCCGCCGACACCATGCCCGCACCCGGCGCTCCCGATCCGCACTTCGTCAGCAAGGACGGGAGGCTGCGGGACCGGTTCCCCAGCGGCCGGTTGCCCGCCTGGCTCAGTGAAGGAGACCTCGACGCCTACGCCGGGGAGTTCGAACGCACCGGCGTGACCGGAGCGCTCAACCGCTACCGGAACATGGACCGCGACTGGGAGGACCTCGCCGCCTTCGACAGCGCCCCCATCACCCAGCCGTCCCTGTTCATGGGCGGCAGCCTGGACGCTTCGACAACATGGCTGGCCGATGCGATCAAGGCCTACCCTGTCACGCTGCCCGCCTTGGTCTCCTCCCACCTTCTCGACGGCTGCGGCCACTGGATCCAGCAAGAACGCCCCGGCGAGGTCAATCGGCTCCTGACCAGCTGGCTCGCCGCCCTGCCCGCCTGAACGCGGCGGTCAGCCAAAGCCGTCGAGACGAACTCGTCGCTCCGCCCAGCCTCTCAGCGGCAGCGGCGATCCGTCGTCGCCGCATCCTGCGTCCATCCGTTCTCGGTGTGCAGCCAGCCTCATCGGCGAAGACAGAGGACCGTAGAACGGATGAGACACAGTTTCAGCGTCTCCGTACGAAGCTGTAGCGCAGACTCCACCGGCTCCAGGCAGCCGGCTGCCGTCCGGAACCGGTTACCAAGGTGACCACGCCACCGGAGTCTGATACATCTGTGGCCGTTGTCATGAGTCCGCCGACCGGCGGCATCGGGACCCGCGGGAGCGGGCAGGGGGCGGGATCAAATGACGTATCGGCATGTGCTTGGACCGGCGTTATTCGGGGCGCTGTTGCTGGCTGGACTGCTCTGGTGGGCGGGCTCCAGTGCCCACGCACTCAGTCTGCCCGGTGCCACGCGATTCTTCGGCCCCGACCAGGCAAATCGCCTGTTGGCGTGGACGCTGCCGTGGTCGACCGACCTCCCGTCCTCGACGCAGTTCACCCGTCCCGCCGGCGCGGTCGGTCATGGCGCGGATTATGCGACTCTGAGAGAGACCGCCATGCGGGTGCGCTACGCCGCGCTCGTCCTGCTCTTTCATGCGGCGCGCTGCCGCTGTTGCGTCGGCTCTCCGGCCGAGGCGTCAGGCGCGCTGTCGTCTCCGTCGCGGCGCTATGGGGCTGGGGCATCGCCGCGGCCATGCTCGCTGTCACTGTCTCCGCGCCATGGATGGTGGCTTCCGGCGGCTCGGCGACATTCCGGCTGCTACCCGGCCTCGCGAGCGCCATGTCTCAGGGCCGCGAACTCCCGGTGGGTGCCGCCTTGGTGGCCGCAGCGGCGACCACCGGCCTCATGACCCTTCTGCGCCGCGAGGGGACCTCAGAGCCACGCCCGGCCGTGCCGACCACGGCCACCGCACGACTCGCCGCAACCCTGGGCACTGTCGTGGTCGCCTTCGCCGTCATCGTGCTCTCCAACGACCGGGTCGCCGGGCGTATCCAGACCGGGTTGGGGAGCGGAGGAGGGCTGTCCGAGCCCGGTGATCTGCTGCGGCAGTGGGTTCAGCTCAGCGCCTGGACCATGCCCACCAGCCCTGCCTTCGGGCGCTGGCTGCTGTACCGGCTCGGCGACGTGGCGCTGCTCGCCCTCGTCTGGTGGGGACTGCGGCTACTGGCCGTCCTGCCAGACCGCGTGACCTACCCCGCCTACGCGCTCGGCTCCGTCGCCGCCACCACCCTCGGCGTCGTGGTGAGTGGAATCTGGAGCTCGCTACTCTCCTACCAGGGCAGCACCGGCGGGCCACTGCTGTACTACGTCTCTGTGGGCTCAGGTGTGTCTGCGGCGCTCGTCTTCGGCGTCCTCGCCGGCAGTGTGAGCGCGCTGACCGTGCGACTGCGCGCCCGCCCGCACCCGTCCTCCCCAGCCGCGGCGCAGGCCCAACCGGCCTGACCGTTCCCGGCGTTCTGCTTTCGGCAGCAGCGGCTCAGGGAGGCGGCGGGAGCGAGTTGTGTCGAGTCACGCCGAGACAGGCCGGGCTTGCTGCCAGGCGAGGCTTGTGGGCAGGCCAGGCGTTGTCGGTGAGGACCAGCTCGATGCGGTCGACCCCCGCTGTGTGGGAGAAGGCCGGGGCGCGGCCCGGGGCCTTGAGCTCCATCTGATGGCGGGCACCGGTCATCGCCTGTGACCCGAAGCGTCTCGCCTGTTGGCGGTCGGCTCAGAAGGCCGGTGCGGCCTGCTCCGTGAGTCGGCTCAGAAGGCCGGTGCGGCCCGCTCCGTGAGCCGGCTCTGCTGCCGTGCTCCGAGCACGGCGTCCCGCAGCCGTTCCTGAGCGATCGTCAGGCACGCATACACCGCTCCTTGTGCCGTCGACAGACCGATCAGATGGGGACCGGTCCTGATCTCCGGCACCGCCGGAAGGCTCTGATCGAGCCGCTCGCGCACCTGGGGAAGGACGACGTCGACGAGCGGGCGCAGCCGGCCCACGAAGTAGACCGACTCCGGGTCCAGCGTCACCGCGACGACGCTCACAGCGGTCACGACGGCCGTGGTGAACGCCTGCAGCACCTCGGCATGCGGCGTCTCGGTGTGCGGCTGCAGCCAGAGATCCTCGATGCGTTCCAGGTCGAGTCCCTGCGCGCGAGCGAACCGGAGGAGACCTCTCGTGCTCAGCAACTCGTCGAGGTTCTCGTCACCGACTCCGGAGGAGAGCACACCGATGTCACCGAAGGTGGGTGTACTTCCCCGGGCGAGCTCATGATCCGTGCAGCTGGCGAAGTTGAGTATGGTGCTGAGGCTGAAGAGCGCGGCGTTCCTGATGGTCGTGTCGCCGGTGAGTATCCCGAGCAGGGACGCGTTGGCATCGCTGTCGAGGAGCACGGGGGCCCCGATCAGGTTTTCGACGGCTTGCTGGAGGCCTGAGCCTGCGAGGGTTTTCATCGACTCCGCGGGGCCGAAGATCTCCGTGCCGCCCCGGACTCGGCCGGGCACTGCGGCGACGATCTGACGCAGAGGGCCCTGTGCCGATCCGGCGGCCTGCGCGATCAGGTCGACCAGCCATCGGGCGGCGTCCCCGACCTCCTCGTGAGCGGCGGTGGGAACCGTCACGCGCTGGATCTCACGTCCCCTCAGGTCGGTCACCAGCACACCGGTGGTCTGGGCGCCGAAGCTGACACCGGCGACGTGCCCGGTGGTGCCGGGCAGGTCCAGGTAGGTGGAGCGGCGGCCGCGGCCGGTGATGTCGTCGACCCCGCCGTCGACGACGAAGCCGTCGGCACGGAGCTCCTCCACCGCTCTGGACACCGTGGCCTTGCTCAGGCCGGTCAGCTCGATGAGCTTGTTCCGTGTCAAGGGCGCGTGGGAGAGGACCACGTCGAGTACTGATGCCTTGTTGTAGTCGCGTGAGGTCGGGTTGGTCACCTGACGACCATATCGATCCATGTACGCCGATCGGGCAGGGACCGGCCTGGACGGTAGGACCCAGGGTTTCGCGTCTGCCGCCTTGTCGGACGGTTCTCGACTCATCTGTCATGCACTCCGCAGATTTCCTGGAGCAGTCCGTCTGTGGTCAGCCGTTCCAGAACGCCCGGACCGTCCTCGGGGTCGCCAGTTCGAGGAGGCAGGGGTCGGATTCGGCGCGTCGGGCCGCCATGGCGGCATGATCACCACGGAAACTATTCCAGTTTCAGGTTGGAACTGGAAAGAATAGTGGTATGTTTCCGGCCAACGCAGCGAGCAACCCCGGAACAGGACTGAAGGTGTACCTGCCGATGACTTCAACGCTGAGTCGGGCCATCGCCCACTACCCCAACCGGTTCGACCCCGGGGCAGTGAGCGAGCTCCCCGAACACCTCCAAGAGACCATCCAGCGCCGGAACAAGGTCCTGGGCCCTGGCTACACGCTGATCTACAGGGAGCCGGTCGAGTTCGTCTCCGGTCACGGCGCCCACCTGATCGACCGTGACGGCAACGACTACCTCGACGCCTACAACAACGTCCCCTGTGTCGGGCACGCCCACCCGCACGTTGCCGAGGCGGTCGCCCGCCAGATGGCGGTGGTCAACACCAACACGCGCTACGTCCAGGAAGCCCTGGTCGATTACGCGGAGCGGCTCCTTTCGACCTTCCCCGAGGAGCTCTCCAAGCTGAGCATCGCGTGCAGCGGGTCGGAGGCGAACGACTTGGCGGTGCGCGTGGCCCGGTTCCACACCGGCGGCGAGGGCATCATCGTCACCCGCTGGGCCTACCACGGCATCACCCGGGAGGTCGCGAGCTTCTCCCCGACCCTCGGCGCGGGCTCCCCGCTGGGCCCGAACGTCCGGCTCATCGACGCTCCCGACCCGCGCCTGGTCGCGCCGGGATCTACGCTCGCCGAGCACATGAGGCAGCAGGTGCGCGGCGCGATCGACGACCTCGAGCGGCACGGCTACCGCCTCGCGGCCCTGATCACCGACTGCGCCCACAGCAGCGACGGCATCTTCACCGACCCCCCTGGCTACATGCGGGCCGTGGTGGAGGAGGTGCACGCGGCCGGCGGTGTCTACATCGCCGACGAGGTCCAGTCGGGATTCGCCAGGCTCGGGGAGTCGATGTGGGGCTTCAGCCGCCACGGTGTGCTGCCCGACATCGTCACCATGGGCAAGCCGATGGGCAACGGCCTGCCGATCTCCGGTGTGGTCTTCCGCCCCGAGGTCTGCGAGGAGTTCGGACGCAACGTCCGCTACTTCAACACCTTCGGCGGCAGCTCGATCCCCGTGGCCGCCGGCGCGGCGGTGCTGGACGTCTTCGAGAAGGAGAATGTGCAGCAGCGCGTCCTGGAGAGCGGCAACGCTCTGCGCGCGGGACTGCGGGAGATCACCAAGGATTCCCCCTACGTCGCCGAAGTCCGCGGCGCCGGTCTCTACGTCGGCGTGGAGATCGTGAAGGACCGGGAAACTCTTGAGCCGGACCGCGCACTTGCCGAAGACGTCATCAACGACATGCGCGACCGGCACATCCTGATCAGCGGAACGGGCAAGTCGGCGAACACCCTGAAGATCCGCCCCCCGCTGGCCTTCGACTCCGCCGATGTGACCCGATTCCTGGAGACCTTCGCCGAGGTCGCGAAAAACCGTTTGTGACCGGCTGGCCGAAGGGACTGACCGTGAACACTTCACCCGCTCCGACCTATGCTCAGCGGCTCCTCGAGGAGAGTGGCCTGACGTCCTCCCACGAGCCCATCGACGTGATGCTGGTGAGCATCTTCCTCGAGGAGCACTTCTGCCTCAGCGGGCGCTTGGGGCGACTGGCGACCGAGAAGGACGACACGTTCAGACTCAGCACCGACTCGAGCAACTACCTCGTGAAGGTCTCACCACCTGACGAGGCGGAGGCGGTCGTCGCCCTCCAGACCGCCGCGATGCGCTACCTCGAAGCCACCGCTGCGCACTTGCCCGTCCAGCGGGTGAAACTGACCGCCGGCGGAGACGACCATGTCACGATCAGGCTGAACGACGGCAGGCCTCGGGTCCTGCGGGTGTTCGACTTCGTCGAAGGCCAGGTCCTGGCCGATACGAACCCGGACGCGGAGCGGCTCGCCAGGGCGGGTGAGATGCTGGGGCTGATCGACGTGGCGCTCAGGCCGTTCACGCACCCGGCGGACCGGCGAGGTCTGGCATGGGACATCCGGCATTTCCACCAGCTGACCGAACTGGTCGAGCACACGCCGAGCGCCGAGCACCGCCAGTTGGCACAGTCGGTGTTCCGGCTCTTCGGCGAAAACGTCGCCCCGAGGCTGAGTGATCTCGAAGCCCAAGTGATCCACGGTGACTTCAGCCCTTACAACATCGTGGTGGATCCAAAGAGCGACCACTTCGTCACCGGCGTCATCGACTTCGGCGACACCGTGCGCAGTGCGGTGATCTTCGATCCCGCCGTTTCCATGGCGAACCTGCTCGGCAGGACGCCGGACCATCCCTGGCGGGACGCCTGCGCCTTCGCCGCAGGCTACCAACGAAAGCGCCCGATCCGGGCCTCGGAACTCCCACTGCTCCCGGTTGCCGCGCTGGCACGACTCACACTGCGTGCACTGATCACGAACTGGCGCGCGGAGCGCGCACCCGAACGGCGTGAGTACCTCCTCGGTCACGCCAAGAACGACTGGACCAACATCGGGCGTTCCTTGACCGTGAACCTCGACGACGTCGTCGCGCACCTCAGGGGAACCCGTCACGGGCATTCCTGAACAGCCACTCCCGAACATGCGCCGTCGGCACAAACCCAGGGCGTACTGCGGCGCCCACCCCGGGCAGCGGGGCGGGTGCCGCAGTACGCGGGTCAGCAGTGCTTGCTGCGTGACCGGCCCACCACAGGAGCACAGACGTACGAGCCGTGGTCGTATATGGCCACCGAGGCCGTGGCGGACCGAGTGATGCAACTCCCCTGAGCGGCCGCCCCAAGATCGCTCTGTCGCACCGCTCGGCGCCGGAAACCTCACCAGGGCGTCGAGCGGCTGCGGCGCGCCCGCCCCGTCGCGGCAAGGCCGGGACCGCAGTGGCCAACCATCTCTGAGCAGGACGGGTGTCGGCTTCGTCCACGTGAAGTGGCTCCGGCTCACCTTCCGTCGAGGGCTGGTGACCGTAATGTCGATCTCCTATGCGGCCAGCGCGCCGAGAGCCACTACCTCAAAACGGCTTCGGATCCGAATGCGAAGGAGTGGACAGCCGCACTGCAGCAGAAGTCACGGGAGCTCGTCCGACACATGGCGCCCTGAGCCTCATCTCAGCACCTACGGCACCTGGGGAACGTGGCCCTACGTTCAGCAGGACACGACTGCGGAGGAGATCGCAGCCGCCTCGGCCGAACATCTGACGCTTGAGCATCCTGATTCGGTTGACGACCTCGGCCAACACGGCCTCGACCTTCAACGGCGCCATCATCCGGACCGGCACCGAGTCCCACCGCCTCGCCCACACCAAGGCCCAAGCCGAAACGAGCCCAGGTCATCTGAGTGGGAGCATCGGACGGGGCCACACAGAAGGCCTTGGTTGACCTTCACCCTGGGGGAGCCCACAGCATCAGTGGGGCCGGGCGACGCGCTCGGCATGAGGAGGAACGAGCATGGGGTTGCTGACCATCGGGGCGTTCGCGAAGGCGTCTCGGCTGTCGCCGAAGGCACTGCGTCTGTACGACGAGCTCGGCCTGCTGACCCCCGCGCGCGTTGACCCGGTGACCGGCTACCGCCTCTACGCACCGGAACAGCTGGCGCAGGCCAGGCTCGTCGCCTGGCTCCGCCGCCTTGGAATGCCTCTGGCCCGTATTCAACACGTCCGCACGTTGAATGCAGTCGCGGCAGCCCAGGAGGTCCGCGCGTTCTGGGCCCAGGTCGAGGCCGACACCGCCGCACGGCGGGACCTGGCCGCCTTCCTCATCGACCACCTGTCCCGGAAGGACCCCGCCATGTCCCCGACCGCCAAACCCCTGGGAATCCGTTACGCCGCTCTTTCCGACAGGGGCCTGGTTCGCGAGAGCAACCAGGACGCCGCCTACGCCGGACCCCGGCTGCTCGCCGTCGCCGACGGCTGTGGCAGCCAAGGAGCACCTGCCAGCGCCGCCGCTATCGACGCGCTCAAGCACCTCGAAACCGACAGCATCCCGGCCGGCAGTCTCCTCAACGTCCTCGACGACGTCATCGAACAGGCCAAGCATGCCGTCCACAACATCGCCGGGAGCGACTCTTCACCCGAAGACACCGGCACGACACTCACCGCAATGCTTTGGACGGGGTCGCAGCTGGCCCTCGTCCACATCGGCGACACCCGCGTCTACCTTCTGCGTGACGGAGAACTGTTCCAGATCACCCACGACCACACCATGGTTCAGTCGATGGTCGACGAAGGACGCCTCAGTCCGGAAGAAGCCGCCTCCCACCCTCAGCGGTCGCTGCTGGTCCGAGCCCTGGGCCAAGGAACCGACACCACTCCGGACATGCGCCTTCACGACGCCCGGCGGGAAGACCGCTACCTGCTCTGCTCCGACGGCCTGTCGACCGTCGTGCCGACCCAGGACATCCGCCGGGTGCTCTCCGAGATCAGCGAACCCGAGCAGGCCGTCCGCGAACTCATCGCCCTCGCCAATGGCTCCGGCGGCCCAGACAACGTCAGCTGCGTGGTCGCCGATGTCATGGAGCTCCAGCAGTAGGAGCGAGCGGTATGCACGTCGAGTTGCACCAGATCCGCTCCCGAGAAGTCATCCGCGAAGCCGACGCCCACCGACTCTGAACCGTAACAGCTCTACCTGCAACTGCGGGGAGGGGACCGGACGACGGCTTCATGGTCGAAGTCAGTTCGCAGGCGCCCTTCGCCACGGGCGGGGGCGGCTCGGGAGATGTGAGCCGCCCCTCAGTGATCTAGGCGTTCGGCCAGAACTGTGCGATGTAGCGCTCGACTCCGTGCACCACACCGTGCTGGGTCTGCGCACATGCCGCCTCGCGGCCGGTGCACACTACTCGCACCGTCCAGACGCCGGGTCCGTCCGACAGCGCGATAGCCTCTGGCATCGGTCCTGCCGCCATTCCCCTGGCGCGCAACCTGCCCGAAGAACAAACGATGCCGGCCAGGGCTGTCTCGTCCCATTCTCCGGCCGGCACCGCAGGTTCCCCGTCCCAGACCTCCACCGTCAGGGACGCGGTGTGGGTGTGCCCGGCACTGTAGAAATCAAGGCGCCCAGGGTGAGCAGTGAGGAACGTGTCGCTCTCGAAACCCTCGGGGAACAGCACAGGAACCTGCGTGTCGTCGAAGTCCTGCAAGACCCATCCGTTGTAGTCCACATACACCGGATACTCCTGGCGCCTGATCAGGCTGACCACGTCACCCACCTCTTGTCGTCGTCTGGTGCGAGGGGCTCCATCGTCGTCGATCTTCGGCGGCGAAATCACCGCGGAACCAGCCATTGCACGGCGAGGCGGCGGTAGCTGCGCAGGCAAGACATGGGCCTCGGTGCTCTTCGACAGACCATGCAGGTGGCTTGCCCAGTCATCGAGACTCCTCGCCGTCGTCCAGCCTCTGCTGGACGGCCGCGCAGACCGTCTGGCCGTCGACCGCGCCCGCAGCATCGACCCGCCGCCCGGCGTCCCCCGCTCCCTGCCCGAGTCCGCGACCATACGCCGCACCTTCCCCGGTCCTGGGCAGTGGGGACGTCGCGTGCCGAGCCCACGCCTGTGAGTGATCTGCATCACAGGCTGTCACAGCGACCGACTGCGCGGTGTCTTGAGGCCGAACCCCTTGAGACAGAGGAGACAGCATGACCGAGAGGATCGAGGCGGTCGTGATCGGCAGCGGATACGCGGGTGTCAGTTCCCGTCAGCGATCGGGGCGCCGTTCCGCTCAACTCACCGGGAGCAAGCAAGCCGTCAGGAGCAACTCATGAAGCACCGCATCGTCGTTCTCGGCGCCGGCTATGCCGGGGCCTACGTGGCCGGGAACCTGGTCCGCCGGCTGTCCCCGGCGGACATCGAGATCACCGTGGTCAACGCCGTGCCGTACTTCGTCCAGCGGCTGAGGCTGAACCAGCTGGCGGCCGGCCGGGAGATCGAGGCTCCGCAGCTCGCCGATGTCTTCGCGGGCACGGGGATCCGGCTGCGCGTGGCCCGTGTCACCGCCGTCGACCCCGAGCGCCGGGTCGTCGCCGTCGCCGACGCCGAGGGCGGCGGCGACCTCGGCTACGACACGCTTGTGTACGCGCTCGGCAGCCACGGCGACGACCATGGCGTCCCCGGCGTGGCCGAGCACGCCTTCGACGTCGCCGCCAGGCCCTCGGTGCTGCGTCTGCGCGAGCGCCTGGACGGCCTGGGCGGACGGGGCGGAGGCGGGAGCGTGGTCGTCGTCGGCGACGGGTTGACCGGCATCGAGACCGCCACTGAGATCGCCGAAGTCCGGACTGGCCTGTCGGTGGCGCTGATCGCCCGCGGTGAGCTGGGCGCCCGGCTCTCCGCCGGAGCCCGCGGCCACCTGCGCCAGTCGTGCGACCGGCTGGGCATCACAGTCCTGGAGCACACCAGCGTCGAAGCCGTCGAAGCGACGCGGGTGATGTGCGCCGACGGCACCGCCCTGCCCTCCGACGCCACCGTGTGGACGGCCGGGTTCGCGGTCAATCCCATCGCCGCCGCGGGCGGCCTTGAAGTCACCGAGGACGGCCGGATCGTCGTCGACCGCACCATGCGGTCGGTCTCGCACCCGAACGTCTACGCCATCGGTGACAGCGTCCATGCCCTCGGCGACAACGGCCGTCCGCTGCCGATGTCCTGCGGCTCGGCCGGCTACACCGGCCGACAGGCCATCGAGGCGATCGTGGGACGCCTGACCGGCCGCAAGGTCTCGAACGTCAAGCTGGTCTACCTGTACAACGCCATCAGCCTCGGGCGGCGGGACGGGCTCTGGCAGTCGGTCGACGACGAAGGGCAGGCAAAGCCGAAGTACATGGGCGGGCGGAAGGCCGCGTGGATCAAGGCGGCCATCGAAAAGGGGGCGCTGTGGGGAACCTCCCACCCGACCTTCGGCCTGCCCAAACGCAAGCGCCGCCTGGCCGCCGCGCCGGATCCGTTCAGGGAGCAGACGGTCCGGCCGCTGGACGACGGAGGAGCCGTCCCTGGCTGAGACCACCGATGTCATCGTGCGCACCCGCCCCGAGGGCGACCACCGCCGGTAACTGCCGCAGCCCGAGCACGGCGGGGCGTCGGCCGCCGCGGGGTGGGCCGCCTGACCCGGCGTTCGAGCGAAGGAGACCGAGACATGACCGACCCCCGCACCGACCTGGCGACCGATGCGTTCGTGGCCCACCGCAACCTGCTGTTCACCGTCGCCTACGAGATGCTCGGATCGGCGGCCGACGCCGAAGACGTCCTCCAGGAGACCTGGCTGCGCTGGGTCGAGGTCGACCTGGGACAGGTGAGCGATCAGCGGGCGTACCTCGTGCGGATGACAACCCGGCAGGCGCTCAACCGGCTGCGCACCATGAAGCGCCGCCGCGAGGCGTACGTCGGCCAGTGGCTGCCCGAACCGCTGATCACCACGCCCGACGTGGCCGAGGACATCGAACTCGCCGAGAGCATGTCGATGGCGATGATGCTCGTCCTCGAAAGCCTTTCCCCGACCGAGCGGGCGGTGTTCGTGCTGCGCGAGGTCTTCGAGATCGACTACGACGAGATCGCCGAGGCGGTTGGCAAGAGCCCCGATGCCGTCCGCCAGATCGCGCACCGCGCCCGTCGGCATGTCGCCGCTCGCCGCCCCCGCAGAGCGGCCTCCCTGAGCGAGACCCGCGCGGCCCTGGAGTCCTTCCAGCGCGCCATCGAGACCGGGAACCCACAGGATCTCCTCGACGTACTCGCCCCCGACGTCGTTCTGCTCAGCGACGGCGGCGGCCTCAAGAGGGCCGCGCTGCATCCGGTCGTCGGCGCCGAGAAGATCGTCCGCTTCTACCTCGGTGGCTCCGCCAAGGTCGAGGCCACCATCACCTGGGAGCCCACCCTGGCCAACGGCAGCCCCGCACTCGCCGTGTACGTGGACGGCGAGCTCGACGGCGTCATGGCCGTCCGTGTCGAGGACGCGGCCATCACCGGCCTCTACTTCGTCCGCAACCCCGAGAAGCTGACCCACGTCACCTCCGAGACCCCGCTCACTCTGCCCTGACACCGTCGGCTCGGCGACCACCCATCCGCAGCACACACGGGCTTCGGCTGAGGAGACGCATGGATGTTCCGGCCCCGCACGCAACCGGCACATTGCCGCCGGCGCGGCGGTCGCCCGGCCTGTCGCGGCCGGCGACAGATGAGGGCTGCTCCTCGCGGGGGCCGGGTGATGTCCAGCCGATGGGTGAAGGACTGAACGGCGCGTACGGCGGCAGGCAGGGCAGATCTGCGCCGTCCTGGAGTCGTTCGTCCACATGACCGCCCTGGCCGCCCGGCGGCCGATCGTGGACGAACCTGCCTTCTGGAGCCGGTGGTTGGCGCCACAGGACGCCACACCACCCCGTAGCCGTAGTACTTGAGAGCTACAAGGGAGGCTCACTCCCTGGCGGGACGCAGGTCACAAGGCGTGATCCGTAGCTTCGGTGTCACAAGCAGGACAGACGGCACTGTCACGTTGGCTGACCGGTGGGATGATCTTCGGGTTGATCAACCTGGGAAGGGTCGTCTGTGGGGAGCGCGTCGCTGTCGTACAAGGGGCACCGCTACCCGGCCGAGGTCATCTCCCACTGTGTGTGGCTGTACTTCCGGTTCCCCCTCAGCTTCCGTGAGGTCGAGGAGCTGATGTTCGAGCGCGGGATCATCGTCTCCTACGAGACCATCCGCCGCTGGTGCGTGAAGTTCGCGCAGCGGTACGCCGAATCGCTGCGCCGCCGCCGGCCACGGCCTGGTGACAAGTGGCACCTGGACGAGGTCTTCATCAAGATCAACGGCGAGCGGAAGTACCTGTGGCGGGCCGTCGACCAGGACGGCATGGTGCTGGACATCCTGGTGCAGGACGGCCGGGACAAGGCCGCGGCCAGGCGATTCTTCCGCAGGCTGATGAAGAAGACCCGCACGGTGCCGCGGGTGATCGTCACCGACAAGCTCCGCTCCTACGGCGCGGCCCACCGCGAGGTCATGCCCTGCGTCGAGCACCGTCAGTCGAAGTACCTGAACAACCGGGCGGAGAACAGCCACCAACCCACCAGACAGCGCGAACGGGCGATGAAAGGCTTCCGCTCCGTGGGCGGGGCCCAGCGGTTCCTGTCCGCGTTCAGCGGCATCTCGCCCCACTTCCGGTGTCGCCGTCATCTGATCCCTGCATCCGACTATCGAGCCGTAATGACCGTTCGCTTCGCGATCTGGGAGCAGATCACCTGCGTCGCCGGCCACGCCGCCGCGGCCTGAGCACTCAGCCGGAGCCCGACTCCACCACGCCCGGGCACACCGTCAGACACCCTCACACCCAACAACGTGACAACGCCGCACCGCGACCATCAACCTCTTCGGCCGCATGCTTGCCGAAGTACCCGACGCCCACGTCGACGGCGCCGTGCAGATGGCACCCGCCTTCACCGTCCACCCCAGCTCACCCCAGCCCGACTACTTCACCGCCGTCGAGGACTGGGCAGCCCCGAACGAGACCGGCAGCGCCCACCTGCAGACCGCGTTCTTCACCACCGGCCTGCTCTACCGCTACGCCACGGTCAACCTCACCGAACTGACCCGCAACCTGAACGGCGACCACGAACAGGCCCTGCACCTGCTGGGCCTGTTCGCCGACGCCTTCATCGACGTCATGCCCGGCGCGAAGAAGACCTCCACCGCCCCGCACACCTACCCCCACCTGGTCCACTACACGATCCGCGACCGCCGCCCAGTCTCCGCCCTGTCCCAGCACGCCGGCGCCCTGAACCGGCTGCTGGGCACCCGCCGCCTCCTCGGCTGCGGCTACGCCACCCTGCACCCCGGCCCCGTCGACCACCTCGGCACCGCCCACTCCGGCCTCGACGAACTCATCGACGCCCTCACCGAAAACGCGGCCGCGCCCACCGGGACCCTCGTATGAACGGCATCCTTTTGCGCCTGGCCGCACCGCTGATGTCGTTCGGAGAACACGCCGCCTTCCACTACCGCGACACCCTCCCCTTCCCCTCCCGCTCAGCCCTCATCGGCCTGTTCGCCGCCGCCGACGCACGCCCCCGCAGCGAAGCCCTGACCCCCGACCCGGCCACCGGCCAAAACCCCTACACCAACCTGACCTTCACCGTCCGCATCGACCGCCCCGGCACCCGGCACACCGACTACCACACCGTCGGCGGCGGCCGCCCGCACCGCCGCGGCCTGCGCACCAGCAGCGGCATCTTCCGCCCCCGCGAGAAGTCCACCCTCATCACCGAACGGATCTACCTCGCCGACGCCGTCTTCACCCTCGCCGTACAAGGACCCGATCCGTTCCTGGAACACCTCCTGAAGCGGCTCGAACAACCCGCCTTCGGCCCCTACCTCGGCCGGCGCGCCTGCCTCCCCAACGAACCCCTCGTTCTCGGCGGCCCGCACCCCGACCCCATCGGTGAACTCCTCCACCACGTCCCACTCAGCCTCACCACACCACCGCCCCCCGGCCAGGCCACCGTGCCCGTCGCCTTCATCTGGGAAAGCCCGCCCTCCCACGTGCCTGCCGCGCACAGCGAACGCGAAGTCGCCGACGTTCCGCACGACTTCACCCCCACACGGCGCTCCCACAAGATCCGCCGTACCTGGCACACCACCGAAGATCTCCCCGCCGCCCTCTACGCCCCACCGCCCGCACTCACCGAACTGACCGCCTACATCCACCAGGACGCCACCCCGTGACCAGCACCCCGACCGCCGTCCTCGCCACCACAGCGACCCTGACCCGCATCCGCCTCAACCGCCGCAGCCCGGCCGCCCGCCGTGACCTGGCCGACGCCGTCAGCCTGCACAAGAGCGTGATGCTCCTGGCCCCCGACGGCCTCGGCGAAAGCCCCCGGCAGCAGGCCGGTCTGCTCTTCCGCCTGGAAGACACCACCGACGACACCCCACCCACCCTGCTCGTCCAGTCCCACCAGCCGCCCGACCTCACCCGCCTGCCCCACCACTACGGCACCGCCGAGACCCGACCCCTGCACCCCATGTTCCAGGCCCTCACCCCCGGCCGAGCAGTGCGCTACCGCATCACCGCCAACGCCAGCGCCGCCCGCCGCGTCCTGGACCACCACCACCCCGTCGACAACAAGCACGGAAGAAAAATCGTCGCACTCCACGGCAACGACGCCCTCGCCTGGTGGCAGCGCCGCGCCCACCAAGCCGGCCTCACCCTGACCACCACCGACATCACCCCCGCCCGCTTCCCCCGCACACGCCGCCGCGCCGACAAGCCCGGGGAACAAGCCCACCCTCCCGGCCCCATGCACGCACTGACCCGCTTCGACGGCCTGGCCACCATCACCGACCCCCACCAACTCAGCCACGCCCTGCTCACCGGCATCGGCCGCGGCAAGCCCTACGGCGCCGGCCTGCTCACCCTCGCCCCCGCCTAGCCAACCGCCCCGACGTCCACCACCGCCGAGGAAGCCCCCAACACCCGTGCCCGTCACACCACCACCCGACGGCCCCTACGACCTCACCTCCCTGCGTGCCGCCGCCGTACGCCGACTGCTGAGCCTGCGCACCGCAGACCGCCTCACCCATCACGATGTCCGTACCGTCGCCGCCGGGTTCGACGTCCACTGGCGCACGGTACGCCGCTGGATGGACAACGCCGACACCCACAACGGCACCTACACCCCCCAAGGCCGCCGCCACTTCACCCTCACCCCGGCCATGCACGAAGCCCTGGCCCGATGGAACGGCAACGCGGCAGCCACCTACCGCGAACTCGTCGACGACAACATCTTCGGCAGCCCGCCCCGCGTCTCCCGGGCGACCTTCTACCGCGCCGTAGACCGGGAACTCACCCCCGGCCAGCGTGCCGCCCTCAAAGGGGGCGAAACAGCCCGCCGCCGCCACGACGCGCACGCCCTGCGCCCGCACGGCAACCGCAACGACGTCTGGGAGACCGACCACGTCGAAGCCAGCGTCTTCGTCAACGTCGACGGACACCGCAGCAAACCCTGGATCACCTGGTTCATCGACCACGCCACCGCCGTCATCTGCGGGCTGGCCATCACCCCCCACCAGCCCAGCCAGGACGCCATCCTGGCCGCCGCCCGCGACGCCATCCTCTGCACCGATCACCACCGGCCCTTCGGCGGCATCCCCCGCACGATCCGCACCGACCGCGGCCGCGACTTCCTGGGCAAGTGCGTGGACGAGGCGTTCAAAAAGTTCGGCACCGACCTGATCGTCCTGCCGCCCTACAGCCCCCACCTCAAAGGCACCGTCGAAGCCATCAACGGCGCCGCCAAGCACATGCTGTTCAAAGGACTGCCCGGCTACGCCCACACCCCCCGAAGCCGCCGCGACCGCCGCGGCCAGCCCCTATGGGCACTGGACGACCTCCTCGACTACGAAACCTTCGTCACCATCGTCCTCAACTGGGTCGACTGGTGGAACAACGACCACACCATCGCCCGCCTGAACCGGCGCACCCCAGCACAGGCCTGGCACGCCGACCTCACCCCCATCGACACCCTCGACCCCGCCGACCTGCACACCTACACCCTCACCGACGCCGGCCCACCCCGGAAAATCACCAGCAAGGGGGTGCGCTGGAAGAACGCCTACTACGTCGGCGACTGGATGCACGGCCACTCAAGCGCCGGCGAGATGGTCCGCCTGCGCCACGAACCCCACCACTACCACCGCGTCGAGCTCTACGACGCCGACACCCTCACCTACCGCGGCCCCGCCTTCCGCAGCGACGAGATGAGCCCCCGCCAAGCCCGCGCACTGCGCAACGCCCGCCGACGCGAAGCCGACCGCTACGCCGCCAAGGCCCGCCGAGCACGCAAGAACGCAACCCCCCACTACGCCGCCACCAGCGTTACCGCCGCGCCCGAGCCCCTCAACCGGCTCACCGCCAGCCAGGCAGCCGCCCAGCTACGCGCACTGCAGACACCGGAAGGTCACCTGCAGGCCGAGGCCCGACCTGACCTCCTCAACCGGCCCCAGCCCGACTCCGCCCGCTGGACCAAGCCCCGGCCCGGCCCCAAGCCCCAGGACACCGAGTGACTCACCCGACCACCACGCCCGAAAACCAGCCGGCCGTCGGCCCGAACTACCACTACATGGGCCTGCCCGGCGCCCGCGCCATGCTGACCCAGGCCAGCGCAGAGACCTACGCCAACCTCGTCACCACCCTCAACGCAGACGCCGGCAAGGGCGCCATCATGTGCGTCCACGGCGGCGTCGGCCTGGGCAAGACCTTCGCCGTCAACAGCCACCTCGACGACCTCGCCCCCCACACCACCCTGCGCATCAAAGTCGGCTCCGCCAAAATCCAGGCCCTGCGCGCCGCCCTGTACAAAAGGCTCGACCTGCCCGGCGAGGCCCCCCTCAACAGCACCCGCTGCGAAACCCTCCTCAAGGAAGCCCTGTCGGAAACCCCGCGCGTCCTGGTCGTCGATGAAGCGCAGTGGCTGGACACCCGGGCCTTCGAATTCATCCGCGAGCTCTGGGACGACGAGGACACCCGCCTCGCCGTCGTTCTGGTCGGAGCCGAAACCTGCTACCAGAAGATCAAGAACCGTCCGGCTCTGGACTCCCGCATCCTAGTCTGGCAGCGCTACAAGCCCCTCACCCCGGCCGAAGTCCTCACCGTCATCCCCGAATACCACCCGCTGTGGGCGGACGTACCCGCAGATGAGCTGCTGTGGATCGACGATGTCGCCTGCCACGGCAACTTCCGCCAGTGGGCCAAAATCACCTACCTACTCTGGGAACAGCACGGCGGCTCTGGCTCGAAGGGAGCCGGCAGCACGGGTCCGACACACCCGTCCACCTCGCACGGTGCGGCCACACCGCTCCCTCCTTACAGCCGGGAGCTGATGCGCGCCGCCCTCAGCCGCCTCGACCCCACCCAACGGCACACCGACTGAAACGCCGCCCTGGCGCATGGGCGCATCCGCATCGCCACGGAAACAGGAGGTGCGGCACAGGCATTCTTCCGCGATACGTCACCCCGGCCTCCTGCCGAAGCGGAGGCATCGACCCTCAACGCGTTGCCCCAGCCGAGTCGTTTGCATCCACTCTCGGCAGACCCCACGTGGATGGGGAGTAGCCCAGCATCGCCCAACTCGCCGTCCTGCTATACGACAGACCCCCACGGGCGCGGGGAGTGATCTTTCACCACATCGTCCAAGAGGCTGAGGCGGGCAGACCCCCACGTATGGGGAGGCAGACCCTTCCACCAGAAGGTGGAGGAGGCAGCAGCGGAGGGACCCCCACTGAGTCGTGGGGAAGCTCTCAAACGCGTCGGCGCCACGGACGGACCCCCGCTTCGATGGAACCCTACCAATATCTCAGTTCCGGGAAGGTGGCCTCGACCGCTTGTACTTGGCCAGGGCCTCGCCCTGAAGGCGGCTGCGTTGTACCGCTGTGAAGGAGCTGGGTGGCAGCTCTGCGGACGTGCGCATCGAGCGGGTGGTCCCGCCGCGGGGGCTCAGCCGTCATGATCAACCAGGCCCCTCCAAAGCGGGAGGAGGGGCCTCTACCCGTGCTGAGGGCGAAGTGCCGAGCGAAGTGTTCCACGTGCGCGGCTCACGCAGCAGGGAGGCAGCACTTCGGCAGCCTCGTCCGATATCACGGTGTGAACATTCTCTGGGAAGTCTGGGCCGAGGCTACCGGCATGGTGAGCTCTGTGGCGGGAGGCCGCGGTGTGTGGCTTGCGGTGGTCCTCGTCATGGGGATGACCACCGCCGCTGGGATTGTGGCCGAGTGGCAGCGGCGCAAGACGCTCGTGGCGCTAGTGGAGAAGGCACCTGTGGGCACCGTGGTGGTTCAAGGGAACGGCAGGGGCGGGCCGGAGATGAGTGTCCGCGTGGGTAGGCCGTATGCGGCTGGGCACGGCGAGGGGGAGATGCGTGAAGCAGCGGCGGATCCCGAAGGAGACAGCCGATCAGGTCACGGAGCTCTTCGACCGTGAGGAGCCCTATCTGATGCGGTTCGCGTCCGTGCTCACTGCCGGTGAAGCCGCACAGGCAGCAGATCTGGTTCAGCGGACCTTCATGGCGGCGGCCTTGGACTGGGGCACGGTGGGGGAGAGGGACTTCGCAGCACAGGCAGCTTGGCTGCGCAGGACGTGCCGGAACAAATGGATCGATGACCTTCGACGGTCGAGCACGATGGAGGGCCTGCTGCCACACCTGGCCTGCCGCTACGGGATCCAGGCGCCAGATCCTGCCGAGACTGCCATCGCTCGCGTGGTACTCGACCAGTGTTGGCAGGTGATCAAAGCGCTGCCGCCGGTGCGCCGGCAGGTCGCTCTGCTGCACTGGCATCAGGGGTACTCCGCGCCGGAGATCGCCGAGCTGCTGGAGATCCAGCCGTCCGGAGTGCGTAAGCACATCAGCTTCGCCCGCAGAACTCTGCAACTCAGTGTCGGCCCCTACCTGGACCGGCAGCTGATCGACCCCGTTGACGTACCGAAGGAGGAGGGCGCATGAACCGTATGGCCCCTGGCCGGCAGGTCGTTGCCGAGGGCTCGGTCACGATCACCCAACTCGTCCAATCCCTCGAAGTCGTCACCACCCCTGCCGAGGCAGGCCGAGCCGAGCGCCGACAGGAGCTGAGCGCATGGATGGCTTCCGAGGTCGAAATCGATCCCGCAATCGAGCATCTCCCGAGCCCCGCGCTGAAGGAGGTTGCTCTCCCCAGCCGACCGGAGACAGCCCGCACCGCCCGGCTCCTCATCGATTTCGCCCTCCGCCAGCAGTGGCGCATGCCCGGCCCCATCACCGAATCAGCTGTGCTGATGGTCTCCGAACTTGTCACCAACGTGGTCCGGCACACAGGCGCACGAACTCTGGGACTTCGTGTGCGACGGCGCGCCGGGTGGATCCGCATTGAAGTCCGAGACCCTTCGCGTGGTCTGCCTTGCCTGATGCCACCGGGTGAGGGCATGAACGGACGCGGTCTGCGGGTGGTGGACCAACTCTCGGACCGATGGGGAGTCGACCTGCTGCCCCGCGGGAAGAGCACATGGGTCGAGCTGCGCCTGACCTCCCCTCAAGCGCGCGGCAAACTACACAAGCTCACAGGTCCGGACTGACCGCTCCGCGAAACACCCTCTGGTGAGGCAACACCCAGCAAAAGCCTCCAGGGCATGTCGTCCAGCGCACCATGATCGCCGCAGCGAGCGACAGACTCCGCACGAGAAGGCTGTTCCTGTTCACTGACTCATCGCCGCTGCACGGCAGAGTTAGGGAACGGCTGTCTGGATCTGACCGCTCGCGGGCATCGTCGGCGCGGCGGCGGGGGCCGTCCCATCGGCGGCCGCCCGGTGGGTGCTGGCGGACATGAGATGGCCGGGAACGAGCCGAGGGGAAGGAGATGCCTGAGACGGTCGCCGAGGCGCTCTTGGAAGTGCGCCAGACCTATCCTGCGTACACGTCGGATGAGGGCTGGCCGACACGTGAGCGCTTCGGCAAAGCGTCAAGCATCGGGCCCGGCGAAGTCGCCCTCCTGGTGTTTGTGGGTGAGGCCCTGTGCAGGCACCCGTCCTGTGGTGGGAAGCAGGGCGATGAGATGTCAGGAGTGCCGCGTGGTGACTGTGCTGTTCGCCCATGCTGTGTCGAATTGTTGGAGGGCGATGGTGTAGAGGAGGCCGGGGGCTCGTGAGTACAGGCAGGGTGAGTTCCTGCCGTGCGCGTTGTCGCTGTAGAAGGTGAGGTAGGCGACTTTGTCGGTGGCTATGACGCGGCAGGTGTGGGGCAGGTTGTAGCTGTGCAGTTGGATGTTGCGTTGTGCGTGTGCGGCCTGGGCGAGGTAGTTGATGTTGGCTCGGACCTGGTTTCTGAGCAGGTCAGGGGTGAAGCCTGGGTCGAAGCGGGCGACGTCGTGGGAGCGGCGGTCGAGCCAGGAGTCGTGTGGTGTGTCCGGGTCGGGGAGCAGGATCTGGACGGACGCAGGTGAGGCATCGCCGGACCAGAGGGGGGCGAAGGCTTCGCGGGTGAGGATGTTGCCGCGTCCTGCCATGACTTTGACCCAGCGGGCCCGGGCGAGGTCCTGGCTCATGTTCTGTTCTGCGGCGGCTTGGCGGCGGTAGACGCGGCGGAGTCCGGTGCCGGTGAACCAGGAGCAGGCGGCGGTGAGCCACCACAGGGGGCGTGAGGCGCGCAGCAGGCTGAGGGCGAGCAGGAGGGCGCTGGTGACGAGGGAGCTGAGTATGCCGAGCAGAAAGGCGTTCATGCTGAGGCTCCGGTGGTGGGAGTTGTCTCCTTAAGCGGTGTTCGCGGTGCTCGTCGCTGGGTCAGCAGAGGTAGGGGAGCAGTTGGTTCAGGACGTGGGCGGCGTTTCGTGCTGCGAGTTCGTGGTGCCGGTGGCCCTTGTGTTCGTCTGCGTTGTCTGAGACGCCGCGGATGACGATCCAGCCTGGGTTTTCGGTGCCGTGAACTGAGTTTTCCTGCCAGTACTGGCTGAGCCCGCCGGCCTCCATGTCTACGGCCAGGACCTTTTCGTGGTAGGTGGTGAGGTAAGTACGGACCTCGCTGGCCCGGTCGGCGATGACGGCTTCCCCGGAACCGATGACCCCGGGGAATACCTCGTACTGGTCGCCGGCGTGTGCGGTCATCTGGCCGTTGATGCGCGCCGGCGTCCCGTGGTCGGTGAAATAAGCATTTACGGCGTGAACGACTTGCGCGGGTGCTTGCCGGTGCTCACCGCGGCGGCGGGTGTCTCCCAGCGGGTTGATCTTGCGGCTCTCGTAGTAGACGACGTCGGTGGAGACGATGACGTTGCCGATCCGGGCGTGGTCATCATGGATTCCGCCTCCGATGCCGACGAGGGCCCACAGCCGGGGGTTGTAGTGGCGTCGGAGGTTTTCCAGGGCCGCCATGGTGGACCGCTGTCCCTGGCTTTGCGTCTGTGTGGCCACGACGCGCAAGGTGGCACCGGGGACACTGTGTTGGCCTTGGTAGAAGTACAAGCCGCTTGGCATCCTGTGCCGGTGAAGCTTTAACTCGTCGATGACGGAGCGGAGTTCCTCACTCAGGATGGTGACGATCCCGAGGTCCCACCCGGCGCCCGCCTCGACGGCCGGCTCGGCGGAGTGCTGGGGCACCGGCCCGGAGGCTTGAGCGTTCGCTCCGATCGCGATGTTGCTGAAGTGGTTGTTGCTGCCGTGGCTGATGATGCCTCGGTTGTTGGTCATGGGGCTGCTCCGTTGTCGGGCTGTGCGGGCTGGTTCGCGGCGACGCTGACCTGAGCCGCGTCGCCTACGGCGTTGTTGGTGAAGCTGTTGTTGTCGCCGAAGTTGAAGATGCCACTGTTGATGATCTTGAGTGCTCGGTCCTTGAAGACGGACGTGTCGACATCCTTGTCCTGCAGGAAGTCACTGGCGGCGCTCAAAAGCCGCTGCTCTATGGTTTTCATCCGCCCGAGGATGTCGCTCTTCTCGAGCTGCACCTTGGTCCAGGCCTGCGACGATTCCTCTCGTATGCTGACGCGGCTGCCGATGAGGATGTTGCGGATCGGCGTCGTGGTGAGGTCGCGGGGCAGGACGGCGGCCTTTGCCAGCGCGTAGAGGTAATGGACGAGCCGCCATGAGTGCTGGATGTCGGAGGGCAGCGCGGCCAGTTCGTTGAAGGCTGCCCATATGACGGCTGCGGCGCCGTGGTGGCCGAACTCTTCAGCTCGCTGGAAGGAGCGTGGTGTGTGCGCGAGCACACACGCCGCCGTGGACAGGTTCAGGGTTCGTCCCTGCAGGCTGACGTGCAGCAGGACGGTCGCAACGAATTCGGCCCCGTCCGCGGCGGTGGTGACCTCGAGGAAGTGGTGCTGCTTCGATTCGGGCGTGTTGATGATGGAGCGCAGCTCGCTTCGGGTGAAGTGGTGAGGAAGCAGCGATCGGTCCACCGCGACATCGGTCTCGGCCACATAGACGCGGTCCCGGACCTCTGCCGGCAGTCGGACGTCGCGGCTGTCGATGTTCAGCGGCAGGACGGCTTTTCGCAGGTGCTCGACGAGTTCGTGGGTCTGGAAAGGCGGCACCGAGTGCTCGCGCTCGTGCAGCGGCGCATCGTCTGTATCGGGCCGCAGCAACTGGATGCTCATCGGCGGATTCCACTGGTAGACGAGCTCACCGGCTCCGATGAACGGTGACTGGTCACCGAAGAGTGTGAACATCGTGAGGTCGTCGTCCTCGTCGTCGCTGTGCCGGGGGCGGCGGTACACGGCGCACATGTGGTGCTGCTGGCGGTCTGCCGCACGCTGACGGCCCGACAAGCGGGCGGGGCGCAGCGTACGGGTGCGCAGGATGCGATTGAGGATCAGCTGGCGGGTGGCTCCCACGGCCAGGTAGACGAATGTGATCGCCGTGGCCAGGAGGAGTGCCGTCAGCGCCTGCCGCGGAAAGACCAGGGCGATGACCAGCACGGTCAGGGCCAGCCACAGCGCGGCCGTGGCGACACGCCTGAATGCGAGTGCTTTACGCGTCTGCATGCGCGGCAGGAGGAGCCTGAGGAGGTAGCGGTGGGCCCGTAACGGGCCTAAGCCACGACGTCTGGACTTGCGGGCCGGCATCGACTGGAGGTCGATGCCTCGAAGCAGTGTGGCGAGACGGAGCAACAACAACAGCCCGAAGCCGCTGGCGATGAGGATGGCTGCGGGAACGGCTCCGCTGAGGACGGGTCCGACCACTGCAGCGAGGACCGTGATGCGAGGGAGCGCGCTGAGCGCGGCGGCGCGCCACGCGTGATGCATGACGGGGACGATGTCGAAGCCGTAGGACGGGGCGACCCTGCGGTGCGGCGCGGTGCACACTTCGCTGATCACAAGGTCGCGGAAGCGTTCGTCCACATACACGCCGGCGCACAGGTGACGCGTGGCGGCCGTGGGTTCGAGCGTTGCCTCGTGTGCTGGTGGAGCGTGGGAAGTGGTCATGTCCTGCCCCCGGCTTCTACAGTTATGGTTGCTGTGACCATAAGTGTCGGCAGGAGTTTAAGTCAATGAGACCTTTAGGGGTGCGGGTGGACGACTGGCTGAAAGACTCAGACGAGGTCGGGCCCTCGTGGCTGACCGTGGACCTGGCGATCTTCACCCTCAGAGACGACCAGCTGATGGTGCTCCTGATCGAGCGCGGCCTGGATCCCTTCCACGGCATGCCCGCGATGCCCGGAGGCTACGTCCAGAAGAACGAGACCCTCCGCGACGGGGCCCTGCGCGAGCTGGCCGAAGAGGCCGGCATCGACGGTGGCCAGCTGCACCTGGAGCAACTCGGCACCTACGCAGACCCCGGCCGTGACCCGCGGGGCAGAGTCGTGACCGTCGCCTACCTCGCACTGGGGCCGGACCTGCCGACACCCGTCGGCGGGACCGACGCCGCACGCGCCTTCTGGGCCCCCGTGGCGCGCCTGGAGGAGGGGGCGCTCCGCCTGGCATTCGACCATCAGTCAATCCTGACCGAGGCCCTGGAAGAGGTCCGCAGGAAGCTCGAGTACACCGCTGTCGCCACGGCCTTCTGCGGAGAGACGTTCACACTCAGAGATCTCCGCACGGTGTACGAAGTGATCTGGGGCCAGCCGTTGGATCCGAGCAACTTCCGCCGCAAGGTACTCAACACCACGGGATTCGTGCAGCCGACGGGAGATCAGTGGCTACCCCCCACCGGGCGTCCGGCCGCCCTCTACCGGCGGGGACACGCATGGCTGCTCAACCCGCCCCTGCTGCGGGCCGCAACGTCCGGTCAACGAGGCTGACGCGGCTCCGGGCGCGAAGGCGATCAACCCTGGGATGCGCTCACCGAGCTGACGGCGCGCCGGCACCGCACGGCGGACTCCAAGGCCACGCAGGATCGAGTCACCATCACCCGAGAACTCCAGCCGCCTGAGGCCAACGCATCTTCTACTACGCCTTCCCGGCAGCCCCCTTCGTACGCGCTGGTCACGAACCCGGCATGGCGCCCGGCCAGACCACACGCGTGCGCGGAGCACCCGGTGCAGGAAGGGCCGGTCCGCAGGCGCGTCGCCAGACCACCACCTGGGCGGGGAGATTCGGCCTCGATGCCGTCGACCTGTACCGCGACAGACCCCCCACGTGAAGGGGGAAGCCCGCGGTGAGTCATCGGGGGCACCTTGGCCCGTGGTCCGGCCCCCGGGAGATCAGGGCGCACCCTCAAGCCGGCACTGTCCCCGCCAGCCGGCTCCGACCGCCTGATCACCGGGAGCGGCTGCCGCACGCCGGCCCGCGGCGGTCTGCCCTCGCGGTCATTCGCTTGCTGCTGAGCGAGCGCGCCCACGGCCTGCTCTCCTGCGGCATGAGCAGGCCCGCAGGGGGACACCGGCCCGCCTGACCAGCAAAATGTCACAACTGCCGTATGAAAAAGCACTGTTGTGATGCATGCGATGCGCGAGCGCTACCCGAGCAAGCCATTCGGAAGGGGCACATGCGGAATGGATCCTGTGATCGTCGGTGCGGTGGTGACCGTGGCCGTCAGCGTCGCCAGCGGCATAGTCAAGATCGCCCAGCAGCGCTTGACCGTCAAGTTGGAGATGGCGCGCATCACCGAAGCCGGGCAGACCGACCGGATCCGCTGCGTCACAGCGCCCGCCTCTTGCTGCCTGCCCCCGGCACCAGCCAACGAAATCGGGGGTGAAAGCCGTGGAGGAAGCACTCAGTACTGACACCGAACTCGCCGAGCACACCGAGACCACCACCCTCCCTCAGCCCGGCATAGAACTCGCCGAAGCCCTGCACCACGAGCAGTATCCGGCCCTCGTCCGCTTCCTGCTCCTCAACGGCGCCTCGTGGGCAGAGGCTCAGGATGCCGCGCAGGACGCCTTCACCCAAATGTGCACGCCCGGCCTGTCCTTGACCCACCCCCGCAGCTGGCTGCGCACCGTGGCCTGGCGATCCTGGGTCAGCCAGAAATTGAAACCCGAAGACGCCTGCGCCGAGATGCCCGAAGCCCACACGGACCTACGCTGGCCCACCCCGGCCCACGCAGCCGAACTCGAAGACGAAGAGCGTCAGGTGATCGCTCTGCTGCTTCAGTTGCCGGCCAAACAACGCGCAGCCATGGCCTGGCATCTCGACGGCTTCACCACCCAGGAAAGCGCACGGGCCATGGGCACCACCCAGCCTGCCGTACGCCAGAACCTGGCGCGAGCCAGAGCGGCATTGAAGGAAGGCATGCGCCTGGAAGGACGTTCGAAGCAGGAGAGGAGGACGACGTGACCCATGGCGACCCCCGCACACCCAAGGCAGAACGTGACTGCAGCGACGAGGCGCTGGACACCCTGTTGATCAGAGCCCATCGGCAGCTGGGCATCGCTGTCACCGACCGCACCAACGCACAGGGTGGACCACCGGAACTGCGCCCGCCGGACCTCGCTCTGGACCGGCTCCTGGCAGCCACTCACCGCTCCGTGGGGACGGCCGTCACGCGCCGCCTTGCCCGCGAGGACCGGGCCCTTGCCCAGAACCAGACCCTCGAAGCACGCATGCAGCAACGTGGCCCTCTGTTCAACCGGCCCTCGCAGGTGCGCGTGAAATACCGCCGTGAGTCGCTGCGTCTCGCCCGCCGCTACTGGCCCGCCGACCTCGCCGAAGGCATGCGGGTCGCTGTCCGCATCGTGCAGAACATCAGCGACCTGCTGCAGACCACCGAACAGCTCATGACCACCGACGCAGACCAACTGGTAACACAACTGCGGGGACAGCTTCGGCAGCTGTCCCAGCTGCCCAAACCGCAACCTGCCCCCGTCACTCTGACCGGGGTGGACTACCTCGTCGCCATCGAATCGGTCCTCGCCGAGCCCGCCGAACGGTTGCTGCACGACCTCTACGGCATCCGGCAGATGCTCGACGAGGAACTGGAACCGGCGATCGGCGCTCTCAAGGCCTCCTCCGACTATTTGATCGGTGTCGACGCCGTTGTCCAGGACCTCATCGACGACCTGACCCAGGCCTGCGATCAAGCCGATGCCCTCGCCAGAGCTGTCACTGAAGTAGAGCGTGCGAGCAGCGAATTCGTCGGCGCGGACCTCAGCAGCGCCAAACTGGACGGCGTGCTCCTTGAGGGGATCCTGTGGGACGCCACGACCGTATGGCCAGGAGAGTGGGAGTCGCTCATCCGGCGTGCTTCGCTGCCCTCCAGCGAAGAGCAAGGCGTCCTCATTGTTGCCGCCGAACCATCCGAGACCATCCTCCATGCCGAAGCATGACTACCGAGGGTGGCTACAGCGGTCGCGGCGCTTTCAGGCTACCCGGCTCGGCGCCAGAGGTGACCAGCGCCCGCAAGGGGTGGTGGCTCGGGTCGGGGCTGGCGGGAGGCGTGGCTGTAGAACCGGGCGATTGCTGCGTGGCTCAAGGTGTAGCTGTGTGAGGTGTTCTCCAGCAGGCCGACTTCGGCAGCGCGGGTGAGTGCGGTGAGCAGCCGTAGGGGGCTGAGGTCGCGCAGGAGTGCCGGGTGCGCGACAGCGGCAGACCACCACTGGCCGGTTGTGGTCGTCAGGAGTAGGTAGCGCAACGCGATCAACGTGAGAGGTGAGGAGGAGACGGCCACCGGCAGCGCTGTGAGCATCGTCAAGGCGACCAGGACGCCGTCTGCAGCTGCGCGACGCGGCGTCATGGATCTCCCCAGGGCAAGCAGCGGACTCATGGCCACGAGGAAGGTGAGCGGGAGCGCCAGGAACTGGGCATCGACGTCGTCGTAGGAGCTTTCGGTGACGGCAGTCAGGTTGAGGCCCAGGCAAACGATCCCCGGGATCACCGCCAGGGCGACGACCCGTACGAGCATCCCCAATCCCTGTAAATCCGCAGGAACCGCTCCCTGGACCGATTCCTTGCGCAGGTAGATGTAGCTCAGCAGACCGGTCGCCAGCGAGCCGATGATCGTCGTACCGCTGACCGCAGGCGTGCTCTCGTATGAATACGCGGTGTAGGCGGGCTCCGGTGTGAGGCCTGCGAGGTACAGGTAGGCGCATACCGCGAGAACGGCGCTTTGCAGGGCAGCGGACAGCAGGCCGCGCGGGCGCGGGCGATACAGGCCTGACAGAGCCCGGACTCCTTTGCCCCTGGTGAGTTCGTGCAGAGCGACCCGCTCCAAAACCAGGTGCAGTGCCGAACCGAGAGCCGGAGGATCCGGCTCATGCCGGGGAAAGTTTGGCGGACTCGTCGGCTGCCCTCCGCGGGCCTGTTCGACGAGAAAGCCGGCCAGGCGGTGCTCCAAGCCCTCCGCACTCACATCGTCGCTGATCAATTCGCGCGGGTCGGCCCGCCCGTCGGTATACAGCATCCGGGCCGCTCCCGCGAGCAGGGGTGAGGCCAGGACTCGCGTAGCCGGCGCGTCGGGGTGGGCGCGCAGTGCCGTGATCACGGCAGCCCAGTCCTCAGCCTTGGAACGGGCGCGGGACTCGGAGCGGGAACTGCGCTGCAACCAGCCATCGAGGTCGTCAAGGCTCAGCGGCAACAGCCGGATGCCTGCGCTGGCGGTAATGACCGTGTCGGTCTGCTCCACAGCAGAGGCGAACTCGCTGTACCCGCTGACGATCACGAACTGAGCGGAGGCCGGCAGGCGGTTGAGGCCGTCCAGCGCACGGCCGCGCTGGGCGGGAGAGAGCTGGTCAAAGTCGTCCAGAACGGGCAGCAGTTGGCGCTTGCCGAGCAGGACATTGACGAGCTCTCCATGGAATGGGGCCTTCTTCCGCTCCTTGCCATGGACTTCGACAGCCAAGGCATTGAGCTCGGCAGCCATCCAGTGCTGCAGACTGTGCTGTTCGGGCCGCCAGGAAGCCAGGGAGAGGCAGACGGGCAGGGCGGCAGTGGGCAGGCCCTTGCTCGAGGCGAGTAACTGTTCGCCAAGATGCCGCGCCAACTGGGTCTTGCCACTCGAGGGCTCGCCGAGAATCAACAGGCGCCCCGCAGGGACCAGGGCGAAGATCTCGGCGATATCCGCGTACTGACCGTGAAGGTCCCGAGTGGCCTCCTCCTGGTCCATGAAGTCGGCCGGGACGGCAGTGAAGCGCACGGGGGCGGGCGCCGGATGCGCCACGAGCCCACGCACGTGAGCCTGCGGGGTCAGGGACCGCCACGCTGCCTGCTCAAGCGCCCCCTGCCAAAGAGGAACGGCTGGCTGATCCAGCGCCTCGGCGCCCGGCAGGGCCCCGCCGACACCATGCGCTGGACCCGGAACCGTTGCAGGCAACGACGATGGCTCCAGCCCGGTATCCGGCTTCCGCGGCGGCGCAACGGCACTCTCATCACCGGCGGCGGAGGTTGCGACCGGAATCTCGCCTGCCTGACCGAAGACCAACCCATCTGCCCCGGCCCCCGCTTCGTGCGCCAATCGGACGGCGACGGCAGCCCTGTCGTGCCGACTGCGCCACAGTGCCAGGTTGGCATCCGGCCGGCATGCCAGGACCCAGGCCTCCACCAGCTCCCACCTCGGCAGATCTCTGCCGGTGGTGGCGGTACTGAGGGAGGCGATACTCCAGTTCACGGCGGCGGAAAGTTCATGCAGTGTGAGTCCGGCACGAGCACGGAGCTCGCGCAGTTGCTGCGCGAGCTCCGCCAGGGCCGGAAGGGACGTGTCGAGTTGACGCTGCGGACGTCCGCGCTGCCCTTTGGACATGCTGGGGCTCCTACTGGCCGCGTGCGGGCTGTGCCGGCAGAGCAGTGACGCGCTGGGCCAGCTCCAGTGCGGTGGTGGTCACCAGCATGATGAGCACCAGGGCGGTGTTCGCGTCGTAGCCGTTGAGGGTCAGAGCCACGGTGGCGACGGCCACCACGATCACCACGATGATGCGGACAGGGAACACAGAGGGCCACCAGCCGCGAGGGTACTCCGACGAATGCACCATGAGTGCCTCCTATACGAAAAGAAGATCGACGGTCCGAACGTGCTTGCGCGCGTATGTCTGCCTGTACGGCCCGCAGTTGGCGCTGCGGACGGTTCACCGTCACGTGCTCAAGACGACGGGCAGGCCTTCACCTTGCCCTGTCTGCCAACCGTCAACCAGTCTGCGAGCATGGCAGCATTTACTGCTTATGAGGCGATTTGTTCCGCCTGCTGAAAAATGCTGCAGGACGTCTGCGCGGAGCTGAAAAATGGACAGTCGGGCAGGCCCATGCAGGTCAGCGCACATGACCACGCGGCCCCGCCGCCGTCCGGCCAACGCGAACAACCGCGCCCCCCTGAAGAAATAGATTCCGGCGCATAATCAGCATTGGGCCACACAACCGCGAACAATGCGGGCGCCCCTGCGAACGGAACTCGACGGTCCGAACGCACACCACCCGGCAGGGCCGTTGGCGCGGCCCTGCCGCCCTCTTCGCGGGCCAGTGCAGCTCGCCACGCGCTCCAACTCGTCCAGGACCACGCGGTGAAGGCGGACCCGGACCCGTGAACGGCTCCTTTGAGTGAAGCGCTGCTAGATCGCTTGCCAGCACGGCCCGAACACGGGAGGCATTTGCCGCCAGGCGCGGCCGGACGTATGAACGCGCGATCGTCGGCTCACCTCTTGCCGTGATCAGCGCGGCCATGACGCCGTATCGGTGCCGGCCCAGGGGGTCTCGCCGGTATCCCCCCCCAGGGCGGCGGCAAGTTCCCGGAGGGTGCGGGCTATCGTTGATGCCCGTGATCCATGCGGCGTAGATGGTTAGGTCCCGGATCATCCGGGTGGTCTTGACGATGTTCGTCGCGCCGAGCAGTCGCAGGCGTCCGATCGCCAGGTTCCGAAGCCGGACGTGAACGCAGGCGTCCGGGCCGTCCAGCGCGCCATAGACCATGCCGTCAGGAAGTGCCCGTCCACGAAGTTCGTGCTCGCCGGGTACTCCTTGGGCGCACGGGTCGCCGACAAGCTCCTCCTCACAGACTCTCGCCGTAGGCCTCTGGTCCTCGCCGCCCAGCTCTATGGTGACCCGCAGTGGAGCGAACCCGGGTAGGGGCAGGGCCTGGCCGTCATCCTCGGCCGCGGCCTGCCGTACCAGCTACCCCCCGTCCGCCGACCGGGTACAGAGCCTGTGCAACCACCGTGATCCGATCTCGACCATTCCACCACGAAGGCCGGGCGATTCCTTGCCTCCAGAGTCAACGTCGACTGGAACAACCGCACCTATCGTCTGACGTGCGACGACATCGCCAGCAAGGGGGTGCCGGTCACGGTCCGCAACGGCCGTGAGACCGCGCGAGGAAGCGGTCTGGAGGGCTATGACCGCTGGGAGGTACAGATTCAGCGCATTACCCGAGGCACTGTGCCGCGCCTCGGCGATGTGACCCCCATGCTGTTCTGCAGCCCGATTCTGCCCACATCGCGGGGCCGCGTGAGCCGAACGGCATGCCGGTACCCGTATCGCGGACTTGAAGTGCTCGATTCAGCGATGGGCCGCAACTACTGGTGTGTCAGTTCTTATTGAGCGCACTGAGCCAGGCATCGCCCGGTGGCGGAACGAAGAAGTAGCCGCCTCCCGTGGTGAGTGTCTACTTGGC
>NZ_JBIBEP010000031.1:0-49338 GCF_042955185.1 Streptomyces sp. NPDC012474 | reverse complement strand
CCGACACCCTCCCCAAACACAACGTCGGGCTTCACGACCACAACGGGTCATGAAGCCCGACGTCACGTTCAGCTCCAGGATTCGCCAACAGTGTCTTGAAGCTGCCGGGGACGAGGCGTTCCGCTTCGACTTCGCCGTGATAGCGATCGGGAACCGCGGATCAGGCGAGGTACTCAGGGGCCTGAGATCGCGGGGCCGGTGATGACATGGTCGCCACTGTCGGGGACGTCGGCGGGCAGTCGCCACGGTCTGTGTCCCAGCGCCTCGCACTCAACCCACAGACGCATGGGGAGCGAACCGTAGTCCCGCCGCCAACGCACCTCCCCGTCCTGACCTTCGTACCAGTCCGGCCTGACGGAGGGATCGACGGCAAGCCTCGTATGGTCAGCCGCTTCGAGAAGGATGGTGCCGGACGTGCGTCCGAGCTGGTCCGCTCTGTCGATGCCGGGTCGGAAGCGGTAGGGACCCCAGATGACCTGAGCACGCGTCTCAGCTGTCGGGCCGCCTGCCAGCTCAACGTCCTGGGAGTGGTCGCGGTCGTCCCGCACGACGAACCGCACTTGGAGTCGTCCAAGGGATGCCGGCCCCTCGAACCTGATGTACAGGTGTGAGCCTCTCTGCTGATTCTCGGATCCCATCCATAGCCGGAGCCTGGGCGTCAGGTCGTTGTGCCAGCGGTCGCGTTCAATCTGGGCGACGGACGAAGCGGTGTGGTTGGCCTCCTTCGAAGCACGCCAGGCGGCGAAGGCTGCGACGCCGCTGAGAGCTGCGGAAGCGGCGGCGATGGACGTGTCTGCGATCCCCATAGGGCTTGACAGTAGCCACACTCAACTGCCTTCTGCGCAGCGGTTTTCTGAGTCTCAAACCGCTGCGCCGGTGTGCAGAGGCTTGCACCGCGGCGCCGGTACGGTCCTCTGCCTACGTGCTGCGCCGGACCGGCAGATGGTCAGCGGCACAGTGATCATCTTGCCCATGTCAGGGATATTTTCAGGCCGGTTGTCACCCCTGCGGCGTAGCGTGATCCCGTTCGTCGACGCTGTTGTCGGCGGCATTGTCAGCACAGGAGAAGCTCGATGCGCCTGCAGTCCGCTCACGTCACCAAGTACAAGAGCATCAACGACTCCACTCGGTTCACCCTCGAAGGCGATATCACCGCCTTCGTCGGTAAGAACGAGTCCGGCAAGACCGCCGCTCTGGAGGCGCTCTACCGTGTGAACCCGCTGTCCAGCGGGCATCCGACGACGTTCGAGGAGCTCCGGGACTATCCGCGGCGTCACCGCTCCCGTGACAAGAACCGGATCGCGCAGGCTCGCCCGGTTACGGCGACGTTCGAGCTGGAGCAGGGCGACATCGACGCCGTGACCAAGGAGTTCGGCCCCAAGGCTTTCACCGCGAAGACGATCACGGTGTACCGCCAGTACGACGTCGACACCCGTTGGTATCTCGACCTCGCCACCGACACGCTGGCCGCTGCGCAGCACCTGGTCGCCAAGGCCGGGCTGGACGCCACCCGGTTCGCCAAGGTCAAGGACGTCGACGCATTCATCGAAGCGCTCCGCGCCGACGAGAACGCCGAAGCTGCGGTTCAGCTCGCCGACGAGCTCGCCGAACGTGATCTGAACGCGGAGATCCGTAAGATCCTGCACCTGCGGCTGCCACGGTTTCAGTACTTCGACGAGTACAACGTGCTGCCCGGCAGCGTCTCGATCGCGCGACTGCAGAGTGTCGAAGAGGACGACCTGGAGCCGGAGGAGCGCACGGCCCTGTCCTTGCTGAAGCTCGCCGCCGTAGAATCCGAGGAGTTCACCAGGGACAACTACGAGAGCCGCAAAGCCGCCCTGGAGGCTGCGGCCAACGAGCTGACCGACCAACTCTTCGAGTACTGGACTCAGAATCCGGACCTCTCGGTAGAGCTCGACATCGAGTTCAAGCAGGCCCCCACACCGCACGAACCGCATCGCACCGAGCCGTGGCTCCACATCCGGATCAAGAACCAGCGGCACCGTGTCACCCTCGGGATGGAAGGCCGGTCGAAGGGCTTCATCTGGTTCTTCTCGTTCCTGGCCGCGTTCTCGGAGTACAGCGACGTCACCCGGCGGCGGGTCATCCTCCTGGACGAGCCGGGCCTGAACCTCCACGCCAAGGCTCAGAACGACCTTCTGCGCTACATCGAGGAACGCCTGGTCCCGCAGCACCAGGTCATCTACAGCACCCATTCCCTGTTCATGATCCAGCCCTCGAAACTGGACCGTTGCCGCACGGTGGAAGACGTCGACAACGACGGCACCCAGGTCAGCCAGGAACTGTGGCGAGCCCGTGCCGACACGGTTTTCCCGCTGCTGGGAGCCATCGGCGTCGACATGACCCAGACGCTGGTGATCGGGCCAAACCAGCTGCTGGTCGAAGGCCCGTCCGACGTCGTGTACCTGACCGTGATGAGCGAGGTTGTGCGTGAAGCCGGCGGCACGCCCCTCAACCCCAACTGGACCATCACCCCAGTCGGCGGGCTCGACAAGGTCCCGTCCTTCGTGTCCCTGCTCGGCAGCAGCGACCTGAGCATCGCGGTGCTGATGGATGTCGCGGGCGGCGGCAACCAGCGCATCGCACAGCTCGTCTCGCGCGGCCTGCTCGACAAGGGCCGTCTGGTCTACCTCACCGAGTTCACCAGCACGAGTGAAGCCGACATCGAGGACCTCTTCAGCCCGAGCTGGTACCTCAAGCTCCTGTCCGCCGCGAAGGTGGGGCGGTTCACCAAGGCGCAGCTCAAGGGAGGCGGTCGAATCATCAGGCAGGTGGAGGCGGCCCACGGGGGCCGGTTCGACCACTACCAGCCGGCCAGCCATCTGATGCGCTCGCCTGGCACGCTGCTGGACCAGATCGACGATGAGACCCGGGCCCGCTTTGAGGCCCTCTTCACACGCCTCAACGCCCTCCTCTGAACGATCGCACCAGCTCCGGTGCCGCTGTTGCGACACACTGCGCGGCACCGGAACTGGTGGGGCTGTCGCTGGGCCGAAGGATGTGTCGCTGTGTAGTTGGCAAAGATGCAGCAGGACAGTTGGCAAGGCGTGGTCACGGACTGTGAGCGAATCCCTCTGAACAAGGGGAGAGGCGGTTACCTGTCGGGACTATCCGCATGCCAGGGGGCGCCGGCTCGGGTGGGGCGTGCGCTGGCGGCGATCCGCAGGGCGTACACAGGCCGTTCGTCGTCAGGGACGGGGCCGAGGTAGTGGTGGCCGGTCATGTGGCACCAGGCGGGCAGGTCGAGCGGGGCTGCCGGGTCGGTGGCGATGACGTGGACGACGGTGCCCGGCTTGGCACCGTCGATCTCCTTGCGCATGCGCAGCAGGAGGGTGACGCAGAGCAGGGCCGGTGCCGTCGACGGTGATGTCGGGCGCGGGGGTTTCGTGGTTCGTGGGGTTCATCGGCGGTATGCGGTGGCGGCGACGGCGGGCAGGAGGGCGAGGGAGAGGGCTCCGCCGGTCAGCGCGAGGGCGGGGTAGCTGGTGGCGGCGACCATGATGCCCGAGGTGATGCCGCCGGTGGCACCGGCGAGGGCGATGGAGACGTCGACCAGTCCTTGTGTCTTGGCGCGGGTAGCCAGCGGGACGGTGTCGGTGATGATCGCAGTGCCCGCCACGAGGCCGAAGTTCCAGCCCAGGCCCAGCAGCGCGAGGGCGAGCGCGAGGAGGGCGACGGAGTCGCCGGGGGCCAGCGCGGCGAGGATACCGGCGGCCAGGAGGGTGATGCCGGAGGCGGCGGCGATCTTCATGCGGCCGTAGCGGTCGATGAGCCAGCCGGTGAGCGGGGAGGGCAGGTACATGGCGCCGATGTGGATGCCGATGACGAGGCCGGAGGCGGCGGTGGAGTGGCCGTGGTCGTGCATGTGGACCGGCGTCATCGTCATGACCGCGACCATGACGAGCTGAGTGAGGACCATGACCAGCGCGCCCAGGACCACGCCTCCACGGCCCTCACTGCTGTCGGCGGCATCGGCGGCGGCCGGGTCGGTGCGGCGGTGGGCAGTGGGTGCGTCAGGGGGTTGTGTTTGCTGGCGGCGTCCACTGCTGGTCGTGCCACGCCGGGTCGACGGGTGTGTGGGTGAGGTGGTTGGTGTAGTTGGACAGGGTCTTCATGCCGACGCCCGGGACGATGTCCAGGATCTGGCGGTGGGTGTGTCCGGCGGCGAGGAAGCCGGCGATGTCCTGCTCGTCGGCCCAGCCGCGCTTGTCGACGATGGCCTGGGTGAGGCGGCGTACGGCTTCCAGTGACGGGTCCTGCAACGTGGTGGCGTTGCGTAGGGCGTTGACGTCGTGTGGGGTGAGACCGGCGCGCAGGGCGAGGGTGGAGTGCGCGGCGACGCAGTGCGGGCAGGCGTTGGCGACGCTCGCGGTGAGCAGGACGACCTGCTGCGCGGGCTTCGGCAGGGAGGAAGCGGCGAACTGCTGGGCCAGGGCGGTGTAGCCGGCCAGGAGTTGCGGGGATTCGGCCATGACGGCGTTGAGGGTGGTGAGGAAACCCATGCGTTCGCGGGCCGCGGCGAGGTGCGGGAGGGCCTCGGCGGGTGCGGTGGCCTCGGCGTGGAGGGGGAAGTCGGTCACGGAAATGGACGCCTTTCGTGCAGAGGTCGTACGGGACGCCCACCGGGCCCTCGTACAGGTCCGGTGGGCGGAAGGAAGAGGGCTGTCAGTCGGTGTCGAGGGCCTTGGCGAGATCGGCGATCAGGTCGTCGGCGTCTTCGAGGCCGACGGACAGGCGGACCATGCTGTCGGCGATGCCGCGCTTGGCGCGCTCGGCCGGGTCCAGGCCGTGGTGGGTGGTGGTGATGGGTTGGGTGACCAGAGACTCGACGCCGCCGAGACTGGGCGCGATGGCGAACAGCCGCAGCCGGTCCACCACCGCGGCGGTCTGGTCGGCGTCCGCGTCCAGGACGGCGCTGAGCATGCCGCCCCCGCCGCGCATCTGCGCGTCCACGATGCGCTTCTGCTCGCCGGTGGCCAGCCCCGGGTAGTGGACGTGGGCCACGCGCGGGTGCGTCTGGAGGAACGCGGCGACGGCCTGTGCGGTGTCGTTCTGGGCACGGACCCGGACGGGCAGGGAGCGGATGGAGCGGGCGAGGAGGAAGGCGGTCTCGGGGGCGATGACCTGGCCGAGGTTCTTGCGCCACCCTGCCACCGGGGCGAGGTGTTCGGCGGGGCCGGTCAGGACGCCGGCGGTCAGGTCGGAGTGCCCGCCGAGGTACTTGGTCGCGGAGTGCACGACGAGGTCCGCGCCGTGGGCGAGGGGGTTCTGGTTGACGGGGGTGGCGAAGGTGTTGTCCACCACCGTCAGCGCGCCGACCGCGCGGGCCTGTTCGGCGATGGCGGCGATGTCGAAGACGGTCAGGGTGGGGTTGGCCGGGGTCTCGAAGAACACGATCCGGGTCCGGCCGGTCAGCACCTCGGGCAGCCGGTCGACCTCGTCGGCGCGCAGGAACGTGGTGGTGATGCCGACCTGCGGCAGGTTGTCGCAGAGGAGCTCGAACGTGCCGCCGTAGACCTCGCCGATACACACGATGTGGTCGCCGGTGCGGCAGTGCGCGAGGAACGTGGCGGCTTTGGCGGCCATGCCGGAGGAGAACGCCAGGGCCTGCTCGGCGCCTTCGAGGTCAGCGAGCTTGGCCTCGGTGGAACGGATGGTGGGGTTGAGGCCGTAGCGGGTGTACAGGTTTCCGGCCTTGCGGCCTTCGACGACGTCCAGGAGGTCGGCGGTGGTGTCGAACGCGAACGTGGAGTGGTTGTAGAGCGGGGTGTGGATGGCCCCTTCGGCGTCGCGGCGTTCGCCGGCGTGGACACTGCGGGTGGACAGTCCGTGCGCGGTGGTCTCGGTCATGCCTCTCCTGCGGTTCGTCGATTCCTCATGCTTCGGGCCGGTCGGCCCGGTCACTGCGCGACAGCCGCCTGGGCGAGTGCCGCTGCCGCCGTCTCGATGTCCTCGGCCGTGGTCCAGCGGCCCAGAGACAACCGCAGCGCACCGAGCGCGCGGTCCCGATCGAGGCCCATGGCGGTCAGCACGGGGGAAGGGGTGTGGGTGCCGCTGTGGCAGGCCGAGCCGGTCGAGGCCGCGATCTGACCGACGGCCGAGAGGAGCTCGTGCCCGAAAACACCGTCGACGCTGACGTTCAGGGTGTTCGGCAGGCGGTTCTTCTCCGGGCCGTTCAGGTGCACACGGCCAGGCAGAGTGGTCGTCAGCCGCTGGTGGAGGTCGTCGCGCAGGGCCGCGATGCGGGCTGGGGCGCCGTCGGCGAGCTCGCCGGCCGCGATCTGTGCGGCGGTGCCGAGCGCGACGGCCAGGGCGACGTTCTCCGTACCCGCGCGCAGGCCGCGCTCTTGCCCGCCGCCGTAGACGACCGGCTCCAGCCGTACCGCGTCGCGTACGAAGAGGGCGGCAGCGCCTTTCGGCGCGTACATCTTGTGTCCCACGACCGTGAGCAGGTCCACGCCCAGCTCGCCGACATCGAGGGGAACCTTGCCTACGGCCTGGGCGGCGTCGCAGTGAAACAGCGCCCCGCGCTCGTGGGCGAGCGCGGCGAGTTCCCTGATCGGCTGCAGGGCGCCGGTCTCGTTGTTCGCCGCCATCACCGACACCAACACCGTGTCCTCGGTGAGCGCGGTGGCCAGGGCGGCCGGGGCGACGAGTCCGTCGCCGTCGACCGGCAGCACGGTCACCCGGGCGCCGTGCAGGCGCTCAAGGGCCCGGCAGGTCTCCAGGACGGCAGGGTGCTCGGTGGCCTGGGTGATCACATGCGGGCGCGGGCGATCGGAGGTCAGGACCGCGCCGCGCAGGGCAAGCAGATCAGCCTCGGACCCCGAGCCGGTGAACACGATCTCGCCAGGCCCGGCACCGATCAGACCGGCGACCTGGGCTCGGGCCTCCGCCAGCGCCCGGCGGGGGGTGTCGGCGTAGGGGTGGCTGCTGGAGGGGTTGCCGAAGAAGTCCGTCAGATACGGCCACATGGCCTCGGTGACGCGTGGGTCGACCGGAGTGGTGGCGTTGTAGTCCAGGTAGACCGGCCCGCCGGCCAGTCCCGGATGCAGGGGGAGGTTGCCGCCCGGGCCGGTCACGTCAAGTCCGAGACGTCGACGGGCAGCTCCGACAGGCGCCACTCCAGCATGCCGTCGTTGAGCCGGATCGCCCGGCGTCCGTGGTCGGTCAGCAGCCGGACCGCGTCGTAGGCCAGGACGCAGTACTCGCCACGGCAGTAGACGACGATCTCCAGGTCCTCGGGCAACTCGTCGATCCGGTCGGCGAGCCCATCGACCGGGATGGAGAGGGCGCCGGGAATGTGCCCGGCCTGGTACTCCTCCACCGGCCGCACGTCGAGCACGACGACGTCCCCGGAGGCGATCCGGACCCGCAGTTCCTCACGGCTGAGCTCGGCGGCACTGTCCTCGCCGAGGTAGGCATCGCGTGCGGCGGGCACGGCGGCCTGGTGGGCTTCGGCGACCTTGCGCAGCAGCGCGAACAGCTGGGCGACGTCGTCACCGGCTAGCCGGTAGTGGATGCGCACGCCTTCACGGCGGGTCGTGACGAACCCGGCCTGCTTGAGCGTCTGGAGGTGCGCGGAGGCGGTGGTCAGGTTCAGCCCGGCGGCCTTCGCCAGCGCGTCGACAGTGCGCTCGCCCTGGGCCAGCAGATCCAGCAGTTCCAGGCGCTTCCCGCTGGCCAGCGCCTTGCCGCTTGCTGCGAACGCGTCGTACAGCCGGGCCTTCGTCATGCTCTTCGTGTTCTCCGACATACCATCCTCCATAAATCCATGGATTATTGTAGTTGAGTCCGGTGGGTGTGACCACACGCCCCCGTTCCCGAGATCTTGGAGGACGCCGTGGGCTTCGCGGACGATCACCTCATACCGCTGGTCGACGAAGGGCTGGGCAACAGCGCCTACCTGCTCGACCTCGGCGACGGCCGCGCCCTGGCCATGGACGCCAGCCGTGACCTGCGCGCGCTGCGAGCGGCGGCCGAGCGGCGCGCGCTGCGCATCGCGTTCGCCGCGGACACGCATCTGCACGCCGACTTCCTCTCCGGCGCCGTCCAGCTCGGCCACGACAGCGGCGCCACGATCCTGGCCTCCGCCGCCGGACGGCGCGCCTTCGACCACCACGGCCTGGCCGACGGCGACGAGGTCGACCTCGGGGGACTCACGCTGCGGGCCCTGGCCACCCCCGGCCACACCGACGAGCACCTGTCCTTCCTGCTGCTGGACGGCTCCCGCCAGCTCGGGGTGTTCACCGGCGGATCACTGATCGTGAACTCCGCCGCCCGCACCGACCTCCTCGGCCCGGAGCGCACCGAGGAACTCGCCCGCGCCCAGTACCGGTCCCTGAAGCGGCTGACCGCGCTGCCGGACGAAACCGCAGTGTGGCCCACCCACGGCGCCGGATCCTTCTGCTCCGCCCCGCCCGGCACCGAGCGCACCACCACCATCGGCGCGCAGAAGCAGGCCAACCCGCTGCTCACTGCCCCTGACGAGGACGCCTTCGTGGCCCAGCTGGTCGCGAGCCTGGGCACCTACCCGGCGTACTTCGACCGCCTCGGCGAGATCAACCGCCGCGGGCCGGCGGTCCTGACCGCACAGCCGGCGCTGCCCTCCCTCTCCGCACCCCAGGCGCGGGCCCTGATGGTCAACGGCGACCACGTCGTCGACGTCCGACCGGCCGCCGACTACGCCGCCGGCCACATCCCCGGCTCGCTGTCGATCCCGCTGCGCGAGCAGTTCGCCACCTGGCTCGGCTGGCTCCTGCCCGACACCGCGCCCCTGGCCTTCGTCACCGGTGAGGACCAGGACCTGAGCGAGATCGTCTGGCAGGCGTACAAGATCGGCTATGAGCGTCTCGTCGGCCGCCTCGCGGGCGGCATGGACGCGTGGCTCGCCGACGGCAACGCCAAGGCCACGACCGCGTTCCTCGCCGCCGACCGTGCCGCGGGCCGCCCCTACGTCGATGTCCGGCAGGAAGCCGAGTTCGCCGCCGGGCACGTCCCCGGAGCGGTGCACATCGAGCTCGGCGCTCTGGGCAAGGCCGCCTCCGACGCTCCGGCGGGGCCGGTCGTAGCCTGCGGGCACGGCGAGAGGGCGATGACCGCCGCGAGCCTTCTGGAGCGCGCCGGCCATTCCGACATCGCCGTCCTCGACGGCGGACCGGACGACTACACCGCCGCCCACGGCCAGCGACTCGTCCAGGGCACGGAGGACACCCGCCCGTGAACACCACGCCCACCACCACCCCCACCGACGCCTCCGGCCGGCCCGTACGGCTCGGCCTGCGGGAAAACTGGCTGCAGTTCACCCTGCTGGTCATCGTCAACATCTGCGTCGGCGGCCTGGTCGGCCTCGAGCGCACCACCGTCCCGCTCATCGGCTCCGAGACCTTCGGCCTGACCAGCGACCTGGCCGTCTTCTCCTTCATCATCGCCTTCGGTCTCACCAAGGCGTTCACCAACCTCGCCGCCGGGGCGCTCACCGCCCGCTTCCGCCGCAAGCAGCTGCTGGTGGCCGGCTGGCTGCTCGGCATTCCCGTCCCCTTCGCCCTCGCCTACGCGCCGTCCTGGGGCTGGATCGTCGCGGCCAACGTGCTGCTGGGCCTGAACCAGGGCCTGACCTGGTCGATGACCGTCAATATGAAGATCGACCTCGTTGGCCCCTCCCGCCGCGGCCTGGCCACCGGCCTGAACGAGGCGGCCGGCTACACCGCGGTCGGCGCCACCGCGCTGGTCACCGGCTACCTCGCCACGTCCTATGGTCTGCGCCCGGTCCCCGAACTTATCGGCGTCGTGTTTGTTGTCGCGGGCCTTGCCCTGGCCCTGGCCGTGCGCGACACCGCCGCGCACGTCGCCCTCGAACTGGCCAACCACACCAAGCCGCTGCCCACCGGCGAGGACACCGGCCTGAAGGCCACGTTCACCCGCACCTCGTGGCGCAATCGTTCCCTGCGCGGTGCCAGTCAGGCCGGACTGATCAACAACCTCAACGACGGTCTTACCTGGGGCGTCTTCCCTCTGCTGTTCACTCACCACGGCCTGGGACTTGCCGCCGTCGGCCTCATCAAGGGGCTGTACCCGATCCTGTGGGGCCTGGGGCAGATCCCCACCGGTCACCTCGCCGACCGCATCGGCCGCAAGCCGCTGATCGTCTACGGCATGCTCGTCCAGGCCGTCGGCTTCGTCCTGGCCCTCGCCCTGCTGGAGCGCCCGCTGCTCGCGGGCATCCTGTCCGCGGTCTTCCTCGGCCTGGGCACCGCCATGGTCTACCCGGCCCTCATCGCGTCCATCTCCGACCACGCCCACCCCGCCTGGCGGGCCAACGCCCTCGGCACCTACCGGTTCTGGCGCGACATCGGCTACGCCGCCGGCGCCCTCGTCGCCGGCATCCTCGCCGACGCCTTCGGCCTCAACGCCACCGTCATCGCCGCAGCCGTTCTCACCGCCGCCTCCGGCTTGCTCGCCGCCCGCTGGATCACCGAACACCCCAGCAAATCTCCCGCCAGCAGTCCGGACACGTGAGCAGGGAGCGGTGCCCACACCTCACTCCGGCCCAGAGTGTGCGGGCTTTCGCATCCGCGGCATCAAGGCGGTGAGCCGCTGTTGTCCAGTCACCAGGTCACCGGCAGCTCGATGAGGCCGCCGGTCAGCACGTCACTGCGGACCCGCAGGTCCTCGACCGGCACGGCAAGCCGCATGCCGGGAAAACGGGAAACCAGCTGGCCAAAGGCCACCTGGAGTTCCATGCGGGCCAGGGGGGCGCCGATGCAGTAGCGCACGCCGTGCCCGAAGGTGAGGTGCGCGGTAGCCCGCCGGGTGACATCGAAGCGGTCGGGGTCGGCGAAGACGGCCTCGTCGTGGTTGGCGGCACCGTTGTCCAGCATGACCAGATCCCCGGCCCGGATGGTGACGCCGCCGATCTCGATGTCGGTATGGGCGTAGCGCGGGATGCCTCCCCCGCTCTTGCCCGGGACGCGCATGATCTCCTCGACCGCTCCGGGGATCAGGCCGGGGTCGCCCAGCAGCAGCTGCCACTGGTCCGCACTGGTCAGCAGAAGCAGCGCACCCATGCCGATCTGAACGACCGTGGTCTCGTGTCCCGCGAACAGCAGCGCCATCGACAGCATGGCGATCTCGTCGTCTGCGACTCCGTCCGTGGCGCAGAGCCGGGAGATCACATCGTCGCCGGGCTCGCGACGCTTGCGGGCCACCAGTTCCTGTCCGTAGGCGAAGAGGTCCCCTAGCCCCTGCTCCGATCGGGACCTGTCGAGTACGTCGGCGGCGGCCTGCGTCCACGCGCGGAACTGAGTGCGCTCCTCGTAGGGCACGCCCAGCAGCTCGCAGATCACCAGGATCGGAAGGGGGAGAGCGAGCGCGGCATTGAGGTCGGCCGGGGGCCCCTGCTGCTTCATATCGTCCAGGAGGCGGGCGAGTCTTCTTGTCGGCCTGCTCTGGCTGAACCTGAAACACGTTCCTCTGACCTGCGAAAATAGAGAGCGGCAGACGAATGTGCCACAAGGGCGGCAGACAGAAACGACGATACCCGCAGCTCGGATTCGACTCAGATTCGACCCGGAGGGTTTGTTTAGCCAGTACACACCGAGCGTGCGTCCTCCAGCTGCCGATGTCCCCCGGCGCATCCAGTGTCAAGATCGAACGCTACCGCTACCGCGGAGCCAAGATTCCGACTCCGTGGACCATCGAATCGGCAGCCAACCATGGCTGACCACCGGGCAAGACACGTGGAGAGCCCGTTGGGGGCCAACACGCACGGCGGGTTCGGCGGGCGGGGACGGGAAGACCGACGCCCGCAAGGACGCACGGCGTCCCGTCCGCCGTCTACGCCTGCTGTACCCCGCGCAGGGCCGCGCCGTCGGCGGGCAGTGCCGCTGGAAGAACTCCGCCAGGTTCACGCCGAGTTGCGGCGCGTACTCCAGCAGGTCCCGGACGGTGACCTGCGTGGTCGGCTGCTCGCCATGGCCGACCGACTGGCCCAACCGTCGCCACGCAGGGCCCGCCCCTGGCACCCCGGGAACTCGACGTCCCGGCGCAGGTGGCACTGGCTGCGGCAACGCCGAAGCCAGGCGCAGGCTGTCGCCGCTGCCCGAAACGGTCAAGTCGTTCGAGGCCGTCGGGGCCACCTGATCTCCGCCCGCATTGGTCGACACGCAACCAGCCAGGGCGCTTGTCAGGCTCGTGCGGCCGCGTTCTTGCGGCTCTGCACGATCTCGTTGAGGCGCGCGGTCTGCTCGTCGACGGCATGCGGCCCGTTGCCGGTCAGGACGCCGTGGGTGTCGTCCCAGATGACCAGAACCTCGGCCATGTTCTCGGTCACGTCGACCTTGTAGCCGGCGTCGTTGAGCGCCACGTCGACGAAGAAGGCCAGACGGGTCTCCTCGCCTGGGATCTTGGGGTAGCCGCCGTCGAGGATCTGCAGCTCGCCGTGCTCGGGCACGGTGGTGATGTGGGCGCCCTTGAACGCGTGGTCCTCGTTGATGCTCACCTTGCCGTCGGCGTCGACACGGTACTTGGCAGCCGTCATCGCGACGGGCGCGTGGCAGATCAGCGAGATCGGGACGTCGTTCTCCCGCAGCTGGTGGAGCAGCTCGCCGACCAACGGGTTGTCGTGGAAGTCGATCATCGGTGCGTGGCCGCCCGGCGCGTGCATGAAGTCGAAGCCAGCGAGCGAGAAGTCGTCCGCTGCGTCGCGGTGCCGGGCGAGCAGTTCCTCGATGGAGTACCACTTGTGCTCCGGCAGGGCCTCCAGGCTGACCCCGACGCGGATCCCGACGACCTTGCGTACCTTCTGCTGACCATCATCCGCGGGATCGATGTCGTAGGCGCGTACGGCCACAGTCCCGCCCGCCTGACCTCGATTGCTGAGAGCGCGTTCGCCTTGCTGCCCCGCCCGCGCCACCACTGACAAGGACGCGGCCGGCCTCGTTGCACAGGCATCTGATGCGGTCGGCCCACTTCGACGCCGCGGAGGCACGGCCCGTAGGTTCACGCGCCGCCGGGCGGTCGCCTGGGCGGTTGGCGAAGAACTGCGCCCGCATCCAGTCGAGTTGCTCCACCGCATGCGCGGTGTCGCCGGGCTTGAACTGCACGGTCAGTCGCCGAACGCCTCGCCGCAGCGGACGGTGGTACTTCGGCCGCCGCTGCGCCAACTGGGACCGCGTTTGCAGGAATTCGTGTCAGCGCTCCGCCTCGGTGCCCTCGTAGAGCCGGGTGCCGTCCCCACGGATGCGGGCAGCAGTACGGACTCCCGCTGAACCTCGACGAGTCGGCGACCGGTCCGATCATCGCCATCCTGAGCGAGCGTCAGCCTGACGTCCTGCTCACCCACGTGGCGAACGTCCCCGTACAGCCGGGACCACAACCAGGCACAGGCGACCACCCCGCTGACGCGCAGGATCGCCCAGGCCCACGGCCACCACCGCGCCCCCGGCCGCTCGTCGCCGCCCAGGGGTTCCAGTTCGAGCCGCGCCAGCCACAGGTCTGCGAGGTTCACCCCCGACCTGCTGCTGGACATCACACCCATGTCCGGCGTCGAGACCAAGGCGATGGGCTGCACGAACGCGCAGGACCACATTGGTCCGAGCTCACGGCAATGGGCTTCCCTGCCTGTTCGCCAGGGGTCTCGGCGCAGGGCACGGTGAAGGCCGGCCCCGGCCCGGTGAACGCGCCCGCCGTGGTCGCCGTGGTCGCCGACACCACCGTCCGACATACTTGACAGCTCAGTACAGAACCGCCTAGGTTTCTGACTGTTCAGTACACAACCGTCCTGAGCTCACCGGACAGGCTGCGTGCACGCCTGGCGCCATCACCGTCCGTCGCTCTACCTCCACGGGCCGACGACAACTGCATGTCCCTGGAGGTGAGCGACGGCATGGACGACCTGTTCACCAACGTGCTTCGAACGCATCGTCATACCCGGCACAGGGCACCGGTCGCCAACCACGTCCTGGGCTTCCTGAACGACTGACCCCCCGCCAACCACCCAGAACTCGAAGGGTTGACCGAACCATGACTGACAAGGAAAGGCAGGAGGCCATGGCTGTGACGACTCCTTTCGTGGAAAAACACCGCGGCACCGAGGCTATGCTGGCCCTCCTCGACGCGATGGACCAGATGCCGAGCGCCAGCCTGCTGCGGGCCCACTCCTACGAGCTGCTGTCTCTTGTCCCGGGCTCGTCTGTCGTGGACGTCGGCTGCGGTGCCGGGCGGGCCGTCGCCGAGCTGGCCGAGCGTGGCGTTCACGCGGTGGGCGTGGATCCCGATCCGTGGATGCTGGCCGCGGCCCGGAAACGGTGGCCGGCGGCCGAGTTCCGGGAGGCGGGGGCGGAGGATCTGCCGTTCGCCGACGGAAGTGTGCGCGGCTACCGTGCCGACAAGGTCTTCCACGCACTTCAGGAGCCATGGCGCGCGGTGGCGGAAGCGCGGCGCGTCCTCTGCTCGGGCGGCAGGATCGTCCTGGTCGGGCAGGACTGGGACGCCATCATGGTCGACTCTGATGATGCGGCGCTCACCCGCACGATCGTGCACGCCCGCGCCGACCTCCTGGGCACGCCCCGCGCCGCCCGCCAGTACCGCAACCTGCTCCTGGACGGCGGCTTCAACGACGTCACCGTCGAGGTGCACACCAGCGTATTCACCGATCCCGCGATGTTGTCGCTGCTCACCGGGCTCGCCGAGTCGGCCTGCATGAGCGGTGCCGTCGGCCGTGACCAGGCCGATGAGTGGCTCGCCGAACAGCACCGACGCGCCGAGGCCGACCGCTTCCTCATCGCCATTCCGTTCTTCGTGGCTGCCGCCTCCGCCTAGAGAGCAGATGGAGCACGAGCTGCGGGGATCCGCTTGACCGGGGAACGGTGACCACGCCTGCCAGGCGCTCGTGGCCGATGGGGGTTTCCTTGGCCAGCTGGGGGTGGCCCCCTTCCGTGCGAGACGCCTGGTCATGAGGGCGATGACGGCCCAGACGATCAGGGTCTCAGTACTGGATGAGCCGTTCGTAGTCCCGGGCATGGCGGCGTGCGTGCATCATCCACGCGAGCGACCTCGACGACCCAGCGGCGGGGCAGCACGACGAAGCCAGAGGCGTTCTGGGGCGGCTGACCGGCTTGACGGTCAGGTTGTCACCGGCCCGGTCGAACGGCCGGTCAGCTCGGAGTTCACGGCGGGCCTCCGCCTGGTCGTCGAGTACGACGGCGACGATCCCGATCCGCACGAGCAGTGGCGCGACCTGGCGTCCGCGCCGATCGCCGACGACGTACCGGAGTCGGCGGACGGGCGCCGCGATCATGTTTTCACGACGGCAAGGCGTTCCCCGACAGGGACCAGAAGGACTGATCTGCGACATCACCTGGGACCAACTGACGGGTGCCGGGCTGCAGTTGCGGCGCTCGGCGAACGGCGGGCGGCACGTCGACGTGGGGGTCTACGGCGACTACGCCTTCGTCAACCGCGGTTACACCGCCGGCCCCGGTGCCTCGGACCGCTGGCAGGAGAGCCGGACGCCCTTCGACCTGTCCGCCCGCACGGTCCGCCTGGGCGTCCTCGTCGACCGCACGTCCGTCGAGATGTTCGTCGACGACGGCCGGTAGGCGCACTCGACCGTGGTCTTCCCCGACGTGTCCGACACCGGGCTGGCCCTGTTCACCATCGAAGGGCAGGCGGTGTTCCGGAACATGGTGATCCGGGAGTTCGCGGTCTGATCCGACGGGGGGTGGCCGGTGGGATGGCCGCGACGGACGAGGTCGGCGGCGGCGCCCGGCGCGCCGGGGCTCTCGGCGAGGAACAAGCGCGAGGGCCGCACCGGGCGCGCTCGGTTCCGCGTCGGCCGAGCTTCGGGGCCATGAGGTGGGGCGGGTCCCGCGTGAGGCAGCGGCCGCTGGGGCGTGATACGGGGGCTTCGGCTCGGCGTGACAAAATGGGGGCCGTTCGTCCGTCCTTTGATGCTGCGAGGTTCTCCGTGAGCAAGCACGTGGCCCGCGAGCCGCTGCGCCGTAATTCGCGGTCCAACCGGGCGCGCATCCTGGCCACGGCCCGTGAGGAGCTGGGGCGGAACCCCGATGTCACGCTGGAGGAGGTGGCGCGGGCCGCCGGGGTCGTCCGGCGCACCCTCTTCGGGCACTTCCCGGGGCGGGCGGCGCTGCTGGAGGCGCTCGCCGAGGAAGCCGCCGAGACGTTGCGGAACGCGGTGGAGGCCGGGCCGGAGCCGGGGGAGTCGGCCGAGCGGGCGTTGGCGTGGTTCGTACTCCGGATGTGGCCCGTGGGCGACCGCTACCGCATGCTGCTGGCGCTCACCCGGCGGGACCTCGGCTCCGAGCGCGTCACCGAGGTGCTCGCGCCGGCCCGGGAGGCCGCCATCGGGATCCTGGAGCGCGGGCAGCGGGACGGCGTCTTCCACTCCCATCTGCCGCCGGCCGTGCAGAGCGCAGGCCTGATGGCGTTGATCGTAGCTCTGGTGGAGTCCGTCAACACCGGCGCGCTGGAGGACGACGGGCACCGGATCGCCACGGCCACCCTCATCGCGGCCGGCGTGCCGGAGGATCGGGCGAGCGCGGTGGTCGAGGAGGTTGCGTCGGCGATGGCTACGGCTCCTCCGGCCCACGGCACCTGATTTCTCTCCGGCCGACCCGTTCGACGAGGTGTCCTGGGCGTCGTCGCGGCGGAAGGTGACCGACTTGCCGGAGAAGTGGGCGGTGAGGCCCTGCTCCGTGGTGGTGACCGAGCGCAGGCGGAGGCCGTCGGGGATGTTCCGCGGCGCGATCGGCTCGGCGAAGACCTGGCCGAGCAACTTCTCACCGGTCTCGGGCAGGGCGACGCGGCCCGCGACATTGAAGTCCTTGAAGGTGAAGCGGTTGCCGGAGGCCGATGAGACGGTCGTGGTCGCGGTGACCTCGAAGCCGAGGGTGGTCAGGACGCGGGCGCGGATCCGGTCGGAACCGTAGCCCCGGGTCAGTTCCAGGCCTAGGGCGTCGGACAGGTCCGCGGACGACAGGAAGACGGTCGCCTTCGCCGAGCGGGCCCGGGCCTCGCTGTCGTCGTCCGACTTCGTCAACCCATCCATCCGCAGGGCGAGTTCGGCCACCGGCAGCGGGCGGTCGGAGCCGTCGGCGGGTCCGTGCGAGTACGAGAACTCGCACTCCTGGTCACGGTCGTGCTCGGGGCGGGGGCGGTACATCGGCCCTCCTCCAAAGGGCTTCGGGGGACAGGGAGTTGGGGGCGGACATTTGTGTGAGTGCGAGTGGGTACGGGCACGGGTTTCAGACGGGACTCGGGGGCGACCCGGACTTCCGTACCTGATCGACCTTCGCGATGGCGGTGTCCGGGGCGACTCCGGCGGCGATGAGGGCGGCGGTGGCGGCGCCGGTGCCGTCGTCGGAGCACAGGCCGCGGTCGACGCAGTCGAGCAGGGCCAGCAGTTGGGCCTCGATGGCTCGGCCGAGCGGGTCGGGCGGGACGGTGGTCTGGAAGACGCCCTGTCGGCGGCCGTGGGCGAAGACCCTCGTGGCCATGTCGCGGGCGGGGGTCAGCAGTTCGTCGACGCGTGCGCGTGCGAGGTCCTGGCCGCGGGCCAGCCGGATCAGGGTGCGGTAGCGGTCGCCGACGGGCCACACCATGAGGACGAATCGCGCCAGGTCCGCGACGGCGTCGGGGGTCGGGGCCGGGGCGCCCGCGACGGCGCGCCGGATCGCCTCCGCGGCCTCGGCGGCCAGGCCCTCGACGAGCGCGGCCCGGCCGGCGAAGTGGACGTACACGGTGCGCCGGGCCACACCGGCGGCACCGGCGATGTCCTCCAGGCTGCTGTCGGGGTCGCGGGTCAGTTCCCGCCGAGCCGCGTCGAGGATCCGGGCACGGGTGGCCCGCGCGTCCCGACGCTGCGCCGAAGTCGAGGTCGAAGTCGGCGAGGGGGACGAAGTCGAAGTCGGAGCAGGAGGGGGCGGCGTCTCGTGGGGCCGGGCCGGAGACCGTCTCGGCCTCGTCGTCGGTGTTCGTGCTGGTCGGCTGGTCATGTCGGTACCTCGAGGGCGGGTGGGAGGAGAGAGTCATCGCGATAGTTGCACAGCGAGGGGCAATAAACTAGTGTGCACATCGATGGGCAATTAAGTGCTCCCGCCCGTCCGCCCCGTCCCTCTCAGGAGCTACTGATGCCCTTCCTTGCGAACACCCCCGTGGAGAAAATGACCGGGCCTTACGCGCGGCGCTGGTGGGCGCTGCTCGTGCTGTGCCTGAGCCTGCTGATCACGGTGATGGCGAACACGTCGCTGATCGTCGCCGCCCCCGACATGACCACCGACCTGAGCCTGAGCAGCAGTGATCTGCAGTGGGTCATCGACAGCTACACCGTTCCGTACGCGGCGCTGATGCTGGTGCTGGGCGCGATCGGCGACAAGTACAGCCGGCGCGGCGCGCTGGTGCTGGGTCTGCTGATCTTCGCCGGCGGTTCGGTGATGGGGAGCATGGTCGACGAGACCTCGCTGGTCATCGTGGCCCGCGCGATCATGGGTGTCGGTGCCGCGGTCGTGATGCCGGCCACGCTGTCCCTGCTGGTCGCGACCTTCCCCCGGAGCGAGCGGGCCAAGGCCATCACCGCCTGGGCCGCGACCTCCGGGCTGGCGGTAGCCGTCGGCCCGCTGGTCTCCGGCTGGCTGCTTGAGGACCACGCCTGGGGCTCGACCTTCCTGATCAACGTGCCGATCGCCGTCCTCGCCGTGTTCGGCGCGCTCGCCCTGGTACCGCCGTCCAAGGCGGAGGGCATGGGCCGGATCGACTACGTCGGTGGTCTGCTGTCGATCGTCACCGTCGGCTCCCTGATCTACGCCGCCATCGAGGGCCCGCACTCCGGCTGGGGCGTCGGCCCCGTCACCGCCGCCGTGGTCGCCGGTGCCGGTCTGGCCGCCTTCGTCGCCTGGGAGCTGCGGCACCCGCACCCGATGCTGAACGTCCGAAAGTTCGCGCTGCGGCCCTTCAGCGGCTCGATGCTCGCGGTGCTGTTCTTCTTCTTCGGTATGTTCGCCGTGATCTACTACGCGACGCAGTTCCTGCAGTTCGTCCTCGGCTACGGCTCCCTGGATACGGGTGTACGGCTGCTGCCGCTGGCCGGTGCGGTGTTCCTCGGGTCCGTGGTGACCGGGCAGCTCACCCCGAAGCTGGGAGTGAAGGCGATGGTCGTGACCGGCCTGGCCGTCGGCACGGCGGGCATGTTCCTGCTCACCCAGATCGACAAGGGGTCGACGTACGGGGACCTCCTGGCGCCGATGATGATGCTGGGCCTCGCGCTCGGACTGGCCATCTCCCCGGCGACCGACACGATCATGGGCTCCTTCCCCGAGTCCGAGCTGGGGGTCGGCGGCGGTGCCAACGACACCGCGCTGGAGCTGGGCGGGGCGCTGGGCATCGCGGTGCTGGGCTCGCTGCTGGGCACGGCCTACCGGGACGAGCTGACCGATCTGGTGGGCAACCGGCTCCCGGCGGAGGCGATGGAGACCGCCAAGGACTCGGTCGGCGCCGGCCTGGCCGTCGCGGAGCGGGTCGGGCAGGATCCCTCCGCCGGGCCGCAGCAGGCCCAGGCCGCCGTGGACGCCGTCCACCAGGCCTTCGCCCACGGCGTCGCCCAGACCAGCCTCATCGGCGGGATCATCATGGCCGCCGGAACACTGATCGTCCTCGCCATCCTGCCGGGCCGGCGCGGCTTCGCGAAGCAGAGCGCCGAGCCGGGGGCCGGAACGACGGCGAGCGAGGCGGCGACTGTGCGGGAGCACACCGGGTCCACCCGATAGATCGCCGGCGGGGCGTCCACCGGATCGCCGGGGACGCATCCGCCGGGTCGCCGGGCACCGCCTCCGCCGGATCGCCGCCCGCGGACGAGGCGGCCCAAGCCCTGGAAGCCCGGGCGTTCGGTGCCATCACCGTCCCGTCGCTCTACCTCCACGGGGCCGACGACAACTGCATGTCCGTGGAGTTGAGCGACGGCATGGACGACCTGTTCACCAACAGCTTCGAACGCATCGTCGTACCCGGCGCAGGGCACTTCCTGCACCTTGAACAGCCCAAGACGGTCGCCGACCACATCCTGGGCTTCCTGAACAGCTGACCCCCCTCCGACCACCCAGAACTCGAAGGGCTGACCGAACCATGACTGACAAGGAAACGCAGGAGGCCATGGCTGTGGCCACTCCTTTGTACGCGAGCGATGCACTGGCCGAGGGGACCGTCGACGCGGTGGTGATCGGCGGGGGCGCCGCGGGGCTGAACGGTGCACTGATCCTCGCCCGCTCCCGCCGCTCGGTCGTCGTGATCGACAGCGGCTCCCCGCGCAACGCGCCCGCGAAGGCCGTGCACGGCCTCCTCGCCCTGGACGGCACCCCGCCGTCCGAGATCCTTCGACGGGGCCGGGAGCAGGTGCGCCAGTACGGCGGACGCGTCGTTAACGGCGAGGTGGTCTCGGCCGAGTCCGCCGCCCCGTCGGCGGACGGGGACCTGCGGTTCACCGTCACCCTGGCCGACGGCCGCCGCATCACCGCCCGCCGCATCCTGGTGGCCACCGGCCTGAAGGATGTGCTGCCACAGGTGCCCGGGCTCGCCGAGCACTGGGGGGACAGTGTGGTGCACTGCCCGTACTGCCATGGCTGGGAGGTGCGCGATGAGCCCATCGGCATCCTCGCCACCGGCCCGGCCTCCATCGGCCACGCGTTTTTGTTCCGCCAGCTGACCGAGGACCTGACCTACTTCACCCACGGCACCGACCTGGACGAGGACAGCCGCGCCCGCTTCGCCGCCCGCGGCATCCGCATCATCGACACCCCGGTCACCGAGGTCGTCAACGGCGAGGACGGTGCCCTCGCCGGGGTGCGCCTGGCCGACGGCCAGGTCGTGGCCCGCCGCGTCTTCGCGGTCGCCCCGCAGATGCAGGCCCGCACCCAGGGCCTGGAAGGTCTGGGCCTGCCGGTGCAGGACCTGCCGAACAGCATGGGCCGCGGTTTCGCCTCCGGCACGGCCGGCGCCACCGAGGTGCCGGGTGTGTGGGTGGCCGGCAACGCCACCGATCCGGTCGCCCAGGTCGGGGCCTCCGCAGCGGCCGGCGCACTGGCCGGCGACTACATCAACAGGATGCTGGCCACCGCGGACACCGACGCGGCCCTCCAGAAGATCGCCGAGGCAAGCCCCAAAGCGCCCACACGATGATCTTGAAGCCCTGAGATCTCAGCCCGTCACCCACTCGCCTCACCTTCATCGGTGAGGAAACCAATCAGTTTTCTCAGGTGGAAACCGATCAGTTTCCAGATGGGTTTCAGCCATGCCCGGCAAGCAAGCAGCAGGAGCGTCGCGCCGAGGTCAACGCCACCCTTCGACTTCCTCGCCCGCCTCGACGACTTCACACCCTCGGCTTCCTGAACGGCCGACCCACCCCGAACGAGAAACCATCACGCGCTGAGAGGCAAGCCATGGTGTTCATCGTCTTCGCGCTCCTGCTCCTGGGGCTCTTCCTGGGCTCCATCGCCCACATCCCCATACCCGTCAGCTTGATCGCCGGGGCCCTGATCGCCATCTGGCTGACCATCTTCACGGTGCGCGAACGCCGATCCGGACGCAGCGAAGGAGACGCCTGACATGCAGCTGACCGCACCGGAAAAGACAACTCCGCTCATATGGTCTCGAACGCCAGAAGGTCTTCCTCCTCGGCTTCGCCCTCGCCCAGAACGCCACCAGCAGAAGCGTCTTCCTGGAGCGGTCAGGGGCCCTGCAAGCGGTGAGTGCGGGGCGGAAGCCGGCGTAGTACTGCCGAGAAGATCAGCCGACGGCTCGACGCCTGCCCCGTCGCCTCTTTCCTGAACGGCTTGGCGGCGAAGCCCTGTACGAGAAACGGCCCCGGTCGTGCATGACTGGGCGCCATCCCGCACGGCGGCTTTGGCATTCCCATTCGGCCGCCTCGGCCGAGGCGGCCGGGGCCGTCGCCTCGACGGACACGTTGGTTGACGCTCCCCCGAACGCCGGGCGGTAGGGAAGCGTTCTGGCGGGGCGATGCGTCAGCGCATGCGTGCCGCGTCGAGCAGGGCGATCACTGTGGGCGCGATAAGGCCCGTCAGTTTGTCCGCTCCGATGCCCGCGCGGGCGCTGGCACCGTCGAATACCAGGATGAGCTGCCGGGCCAGCAGACCGGGATCGCTCGCCCCGCCCTGCTCGGCCTCGGCGCGGAAGAAGGCGGTCAGGTTTTCCTTGACCTGATGGGCGACCCGGCTCGCGGGGTGGCTCTGATCCTTGAGCTCGATCTGCACGGCCAGGTAGGGGCAGCCGTAGAACTCGGGTGCGCCCGACTGTGATTCCACCTGCTCGAAGACGTGCAGGATCCGCTCCCTGGGGGAACGGTCGTCGTCCGCCGCGGGCAGGAGTGCCGCCACGTAGGCGGAAGTGCGCCGCTCCAGACTCGCCGCGAGCAGTTCGTCCTTGCTCTGGAACAGCTGGTACATGGAGCGCTTCGACACTCCTGCCGCCTTGCACAGCGCCTCGACGCCGATGCCGACGCCTTCTCGGTAGGTGAGTGTGGCCGCCGCCTCCAGCAGCCGCTCCCTGGGGCTTTGTTTCATTTCGGTGGTCATACCGCGAGGCTAACCCAAAGAGAAGCAAATGAAAACCGATCGGTTTCCATGGTGGTGTCCTCGCGGAAGCTCGGCGACGGCCTGGGGGGAGAGACCGTCGCCGAGCCCTGATGCTGTGCGCGCCTGCCGTCCCCGGCAGGGCGACACACACCGGGGCCACTCCGAGTGACGGCCCCGTCCCGGGGGAGGTGGAGGGTGGCTTTCGCTATGCCGGGGCCGCCGTCTTCTCGGGCGTCTTCACCGGGATGCGGTGCAACCCCTTGCGGTCGTACCACCCCAGTACGCCGAAGCCGAAAAGTGCTGCCGCCACAAGGGCGGCGGCCATCATCACCCAGCCCCTGGTCAGGCCCGCGTCGGCCTGGGCGTCGTAGTAGAGGATCGAGCGGATGCCGCCGGTGATCTGCCGCAGCGGCTCGAACTCCGCGAGGAAGCGGTAGAAGCCGGGCAGCGCCTCGATGGGGGTGGTGGCCCCGGACGTCGGCACCGCCATCCCGATGAAGACCAGCGTGACCATCAGCATGCCGGGCGTGCCGAAGGCCGGGAGAAGGGTGAGCGCGCCGATCCCGGTGACCGCGATGGCGCACACCGAGTACAGCCACAGGAGGGGGAGGTGGGAGGCGTCCATGCCCATGATGCCGACCGCACCCGCCATGACCAGCGTGCCCATCAGCAGGGACAGTCCGGCCATGAGAGTGCCGCTGATGGCGAGGGTCTGCACCCGCGTCGCCCGGATCAGGGGGCGGTGCAGGCGCAGTGGGCCCATGTCGTTGTGGGTGTAGCCGAGGGCGTGGTCGACCTGGCCGCTGATGACGTTGGCGGAGAGCATGCCGACGACCACGAGGGTGAGCGCGTAGTAGAAGGCCGTCAGGCCCAGGCCGCTGTGCGAGTCGAGCGGATGGCCGTCCTCGACCGTGACGGCGGCGGGGTCGGCGAGCAGGACCCGCGCGGCGGCGGGCAACTTCGCTTGCCCGGTCCCGCCCTGGGCGGTCAGCTCCTTGCCCACCTGGAGCGAGGCGCTCTCGGCCGCCTGCGTCGTCGCCGTCCGGGCCAGGCTGGAGCCGATGCTGCCGGCGGACTGGTTGGTCAGCACCGTCAGCGTCGGTCGGGCCGGGGTCCCGGTGGACGCGGTGCCGGTCAGTGCGGTGGTGGCGGAGGTGAAGTCGGCGGGGACGACGAGCGCGCCGAACAGCTTGCCCTTGCCGAGTTCCTCCTTCATCTCCTTCTCGCCCATCACCTTCCAGTCGATCTTGCCTCCGCTCGCGGTGGACTTCTTGACCGACTCGGTGATCTGAGCCCCCAGACTGACCTGCTTGCCGCCGACGACGGCCCCCTTGTCGGCGTTGACCAGGCCTACGGGCAGGTTCTTCATGTGATCGACGGGGTCGATGTTGGCACCGACGTAGAACACGGCGAACAGGACCGCGAGTACGCCCGTGATGACGCCGTTGGCGATCCACAGCGGTTTGGCGCGCAGGACGCGGAAGGGGGGTGTCTCACTCATGACGTACGTATCTCTCGGTCGGTGGTGGTGGAGCGTTTCGCCGGGGGCTGCCAGCCGCCGGTGACTTCCTTGACGGGCTTGTGGGGGAAGCGGCGCTGGGCGTACTCCTGCGCATGCGAGCCCGGCAGGACGTAGAGGGTCTCCTTCTTGTCCTGCAGCGGTCGCAGCACGGTGTCCATGAACCCCTTGCGGTCGTCCAGATACGGGCCCAGGACGTCCTCGCCGGCGGTGCATACGGCCACGCAGTAACCGGACTTGTAGCCGGGGGGTGAGCTCAGGCTCTGCCACATGGAGGCGCTCTCGGAGTCGGTGACCCGGGAGCGGTAGTCGGCGGCGTCCTCGCTGTCGGCCACGGTCTGCGCCCAGTCGGTGAACCCGCTCATGAACTCGCGGTAGTTGTGCGTGGTGCAGGCCAGCGCGTCGAAGGCGCCGTCCTTGGCGATGGCGCCGACCGGGCAGGCGGCGACGCACAACTTGCAGTCGATGCAGGGGTTGTAGTCCAGTGCCTGCCCGTACGCGCTCACCTCCGCGTCCACCAGGACGGTGACGAGCAGGACGAAGCTGCCGAACTTCGGGTGAATGACGTTGCGGTGCAGACCCATCACACCGAGCCCGGCGGCCACCGCGACCGTCTTGTGCGCCACCACCCAGATCCGCTCCTTGGGAAATCGGTCCATCTCCTGGGGGAAGCCGACGGACGGATTGAGTGCGCGGTACCCGGCGTCCTGGAGCGCCTGAGTGACGCTGCGGGCGGCATGGTTGGCCTGCTCGTCGGTCTGGTGGAACTCCTGGTTGGCCACGCTGCGGGCCGGGGAGCGGCAGTTGTCGCGGTTCATCCGGACCGCCATCGCGATCAGGGTGCGGGTGCCGGGCAGCGCGGACTGCGCGTACTCGCGCTCGCCGGCCAGGTCGGGGTGGTCCAGGCTCACCGCGGCCGTGTCGTCCGCACCGGCCGCCAGGCACAGCTCGCGCAGCCAGGCCGCGTCGATCACCGCCGGCGGGCGCACCGCGTGACCGGCTTCCCGTCGGGCGAGTACGGCCTGTACCGACGGGTGGGCGGCCAGCTTCGCCGGAAGCCTGGGACTCGGCAGTTGTCCCTCGGCGTCGCGCGCGGCAGTCATCGGTGCTCCTCGTGACTCGGGTCCGGAACTCGCCCGCCTCCACGACGAGAAACCGATCAGTTTTTGCCACTGTAAACTGATCGGTTTCCACATGCAAGACCGAGGTACGGGCCCGAGTTGCGGACCACCCCGCCGCCCCTCTTCGATGTGCGCCCCAACCGGTACTCACGCCGACCGCGCCGTCAGCGACAGGGCATCGACCAGGCCGGAAGACGGAGGGTGGCGTCCCGCCAGGTGGTGTAGCGGATCAAGGCGCCGAAACCCGCGGTCATCGCCGCATCGCCGCGCTTCGGGGCCGCGCATGGCGCTGACGGCAGGTCAGCCGCTGCGCGACCCGGGAGCCGTGTCCCATGGCGTGGCCAACGCGCGGTTACCGGAAGGCGTCGAGCAAGGTCGCTTACACCACGAAGCCGACCAGACGGAGGAGAGCTCATCGCCCTGGGGGTTCCGGGAACGGAACGCCCCGGTGAAGTCGGCACACGGGACGGTGAGGCGGCGGTGCCGAACAGCCAGGAGATCCGGAGCCGGCCCTGCCGGACCAGCAGTCGACCCTCTGTTCGACGGGGCGAGCCCGCGAGCCGTCGTGCGGGGCCGGCGCCCTGCATGGCCTCGCACGACGCAACCGCCGGCCCTACCCGACCACCCGGGCGTCACCGCGCCCACTGTCCCGGACCAAGGCAAAGCCCAAGCATCGATGGCGAGTGGCTTGTCGGGACTCTCCGGGCCGTTGCTCACGGGCCGAGTACAGAGAAGGCGTGAGATCCTCCGCCGGGTGACCGCCGGTCCGGTAGGCATCGACGGCGGAGGGGCAGGGAACCCCGACGAGCTTGCGTGACCCGCGCCTGACGCCCCATCGAAGTGGCTGCCATCGCATTCGTACCGGATGGTGACGCGGCGGTAGCCGAACAGCCAGGAGGTTGGGTCGGCCGCGCGGCGAGGTGCCTGCCGTGGCAGGTCTTGTTCCGCGTGGCCTCCCGCCGAGTGAAGCAGGCCGCCGACGAGGCGCCTCTGGCACGGCAGCTGTAGTTCGTGAGGCGTAGAGCGTCATCGCTGGTCAGCGTGGTGGGTGGGGTGCCCGCGGGTAGCGGAACGGCCACCGGCATCGTGATCTTGTGTGACGAAGAATCAAGAGGCGGTAGCCGCGCAGGCCCGGTAGCGCACGCGCTGCGGAGCGGGTCCTTCGAAGGGATGATGAGCCGGGTCGCGGGGTGCTTTCCGCGTGGGAGACGCGACTGACCTGCCGGAACATGGTCGAGGGGCTGCTGATGGTGAAAAAGTCGGCGAACTACTGGTCGCTGGGCGAGGCGATCGGGCACGGCGACGGCCCGCACGTTTTGCAGCACTTCCTGTCGAGGGCCCGCTTCGATGACGAGGCGGTCCGCCGGGCGGCGGCCGACTGGACGGTGGAACAACTCGGCACGAGGATCGTGATGTTGGTCGTGGACGAGGCTGGCGACGAGAAGCCCTCCACGGACGCGGTCGGCGCAGCCCGCCAGTACTCCGGGGCGCTGGTGTCGGCGTACACCTGGACATGGCTCCGGCAAGATTTTCGCAGCCGGAGATCATCTTGGTGCGGTGATCGGCCGGTCCGCGAAGCGGCGGCGTAGGTGCGCGATCAGTACGACTCCGTGGCGGAGGAGTGGGACACCGGCGCGGCCTGCCATGGTGCGTTTCTGGAGCTTCCCGTCAGTGATGCGGCCCTCTTATTCCCAGCACTGCCAGTGGTAGCAGTCGAGTGGGGACACGCTGGAACGCTTGACGTCATCCACGTGGGACCTCACCGACTGCGACTGCCCGGCCGCCTGGGCCGGTGCGGTGATCAGCAGTGTGGCCGCTGCCGCACAGAGCACGAGACCGGACGCTATCCGGGTACGAGCTGTCTACAAAACCGCTTCATGCGATGGCGGGACGCGGGCGTCTTCCAGGCCCTGCTGGAAGGGGTGATCGCCGAGGCCGTTCACAGGGGCGAGGTCGAGCGCCTGCCAGGCACCGAACCGCTCGGGCATCTCCCGCCACTGGCTGCCGGTGCGGAATCGCCATCACCCCTTCGAACTGCTCACGCAGCCGCTCGGGGTACGGGCCGAACCTGCCGATCGGCACGAACGGCTCGATGAACGGCTTTGATCACAACCGAAGACAGCCCCTGGTTCCTTCCATGAGCTTGCACCTTGAACCCGATCGGTTTACCGTGAAGGAAACCGATCGGTTTCCGATCTTTGTGGAGGCAGTCATGACCGCTTTGAAGGGCGCAAACGTCTTCGTCACCGGCGGCAGCCGGGGCATCGGCAAGGCGCTGGTGGAGGAGCTGTACGCGCGTGGAGCCGCCAAGGTGTACGCCACGGCCCGCGACCCGCGCACCGTGACGCACCCCGACGCCGTCCCGGTCGCGCTGGAGGTCACCGACCCGGCCTCCGTGGCGGCGGCCGCCGCACAGGCGCAGGACGTCACCGTGCTGATCAACAATGCCGGTGGCTCGGTGGGCGCGTCCTTCCTCGACTCTCCGGTCGAGGACGTACGCCAGGAGTTCGAGACCAACTTCTACGGTCCGCTCCTGGTCGGCCGCGCCTTCGTGCCCGTCATAGAGGGGAACGGCGGCGGCCACATCCTCAACGTGCACTCCGTGCTCTCCTGGATAGCCCTCGGAGGCGCCTACGGTGCCTCCAAGGCCGCCCTGTGGTCGCAGACCAACTCCCTGCGTCTGGAGCTTCAGCCGCGCGGCATCGCCGTCACCGGACTGCACATGGGATACGTCGACACGGACCTGACGGCCGGCGTCGACGCACCCAAGTCCGACCCCCGCGACATCGCCGCACTCGCCCTCGACGGCATCGAGACGGGAGCCTACGAAGTCCTCGCCGACGACATCACCCGTCAGGTCAAGGCAGGCCTCGCCGGCGACCTGGCCGGGCTGTACCCCCAACTGGCCAAGTAAGACAGGAAAGAGAGACAGCGAGATGCCCAGCCACGAGTCACGTCCCACGATTCACATCCCCGGGACCACCAGCCACACCATCACCCCACGTGCAGGACGCCACAGCCGCGAGGGGACGCTGCGCTACCTCAAGGCGGGCACCGGTGCCCCCCTGGTCCTGCTGCACACCGTGCGCACCCAGGCCGAGCACTTCCGCTCCCTCATCCCGCTGATCTCGGACCGGTACACCGTGTACGCCCTCGATCTGCCGGGGATGGGCTACTCCGAGATCGTGCCCGGGGCGTCGTACGACGAGCCGGCCATGCGCGCGGGCGTCGAGCGGCTCCTCACCGAACTCGATCTCCAGGATGTGACGTTGGTCGGGGAGTCCATGGGGGCGGTGCTCGCCCTGACCACCGCGGCCGATCTGCCGGAGCGAGTTCGGCGCGTCGTCGCGGTGAACACCTACGACTTCCGCGGCGGGATCGCCCGCTCCAGCCTCCTCGCCCGCGTGGTGGTCAGCGGTGTCCTCACGCCCGGGGTGGGCCCGGTGATCGCCGGGGTGGAGCCCAAGCCCGCGCTCAGCAAGATCCTTCAGGGCGGCCTGGGCGACAAGAGCGCACTGCGCGAGGACTACGTGGACGAGCTGCTCCGGGTGGGCCAGCGCCCCGGCTACCCGACCGTCGCCCGGGGCGTGTACCAGGCCCTGCCCAGTCTCATCGCGGCCCGCTCGCGCTACCGAGAGGTCAAGGCTCCCATCCACCTCGTCTACGGCGAGAAGGACTGGTCCCGCCCCTCGGACCGGCAGGCCAACAAGCAGCTGCTGCCCGCCGCCGACTTCGCGCAGGTGCCGAAGGCCGGCCACTTCATCGCCCTGGAACGGCCCGACGTACTGGCCGACCTCCTGAACGCGGTGGCGTAAGCGTCCCGAGAGCGCCGCGGGTACCTCATTTCGGGGGGCGCCGCGCGAGTGGAGACCCGATCAATCATCTTCTCGAGAACACGTCGTGGCGGGCAAAGGAGCAGCACATGACGGAGATCCAGGTCGAGTTCGACGTACCCGCCAAGATGCGTGACGGCACGGTGCTGCGCGCGGATGTCTACCGGCCCGGCGGCAGCGGACCGTGGCCGGTCCTGCTGAGCAGGCTGCCGTACGGGAAGCAGATGCCCCTGGCGATCGCCGTTCTCGATCCCCTGGCCGCGGCCCGACGCGGCTTCATGGTGGTCCTCCAGGACACCCGTGGCCGGTTCGCCTCCGAGGGTGAGTGGGAGCCGTGGACGCACGAGGAGAGCGACGGGTACGACACCGTACGGTGGGCTGCCGCCCTTCCCGGCGCGAACGGCTCCGTCGGCATGATCGGCGCCAGCTATTTCGGCCACACGCAGTGGATGGCAGCGCTGTCCAAGCCGCCGGAGCTGAAGGCGATCGCACCGATGGTCACGTGGTCCGACCCGCACGACGGACTGTGGACGCGCGGCGGCGCGATCGAACTCGGTATCACCGCCAACTGGACCCTCATGATGGGTGCCGACGCGCTGATGCGCCGACACAGCGCCGACCCCGCCACGCTCGGCGGCAGCCTCGGCAGACTCGTGCAGGATCTCGACGGCCTGGCCGACGGCGGCTACGGCGAACTGCCCACCGGACACTTCCCCACGTTCGTCCGGCACGATCTTCCCGAACTGGGCTACGAGCGCTCCCGGCGCGAGCCCGAGTGGGCGCGGGCCTGCCGGGTCGCGGGCCGGCACGACGAGATCGACCTGCCCACCTTCCAGGTCGGCGGCTGGTACGACATCTTCACCCAGGGCACCCTCGACAACTTCACCGCCATGCGCCGCGCCGGCCGAGCCGCCACGCTCGTCATGGGCCCGTGGAGCCACGCCAACCAGCAGCACGTCATCGGCGACGTCAACTTCGGCTTCGCCGCGAACTCCGCCTTCATGGGCATGCGCGGACCCCTGCACAGCCTCCAGCTCGACTGGTACGAACGCGCGATCGGCGACGGCGAGGCTCTGGAGCCGGACACGGGCAAGGTGCTGCTGTTCGTCATGGGCGTCAACCAGTGGCGCGAGGAGACGGAATGGCCCCTGTCACGGGCCGTGGAAACGGACTTCCACCTGCGCGCGGACGGGCGTCTGACGCAGGAGCCGCCGCCTGGCGCCGAGCAGGCTGAGGAGTTCGCCTACGACCCGATGGACCCGGTGCCCACAGTCGGCGGAGCCCTGTTGCTGACCGACGATTTCCGTCCCGGGCCGCTCGACCAGACGGCCGTGGAGGCGCGCGAGGACGTCCTCGTCTTCACCACCGAACCGCTCACCGAGGACGTCGAGGTGACCGGCCGGGTCCGGGCGGTGCTCTTCGCCGCCACGGACGGCCCCTCGACCGACTGGGTGGCCCGCCTGTGCGACGTCGACGAGCACGGCGTCTCCCGCAATGTGACCGACGGCATCGTGCGGGTACGGACAGCGACACCGGGTGAGCCTATCGAGCACGTCGTGGACCTGTGGTCGACCAGCATCGTCTTCCGGACAGGGCATCGCATACGGCTTCAGGTCACCTCCAGCAACTTCCCGCGCTGGGACCGCAACCTCAACACGGGCGAGCCCGAGGAGAGCGCGACCACGGCCCGAGTGGCCCGCCAGCAGGTATTCCACGACCCCGCCCGGCCCTCCCGCATCGTCCTGCCGGTGGTCCCGGGCTGACAGGAAGCGGCGGGAGGGCCGACCGATCCGGTGCGCCGGTGAGCAAGGACACCGACCGCGGCCGCGGTGGCTGCGGCGAACGACGGCCGGAGTCCCGCCGGGGGCGATGTTCTCCCGGCAGGCTCCTGGCCGTCGGCGATCTCCGCGGTGAAGCCCGAACCACAGCAACCCATGCACATCATCAGTCGACTGGAGAGATCCTGTGCCCGCCGTATTCGTGCACGGTATCCCGGACACCCACCACGTCTGGGACGACCTCTTTGACCACCTGACCCGGACCGATGTCATCGCACTCGCACTGCCCGGCCTGGGAAATCCCGTGCCGGAAGGCTTCACCGCCACCAAGGAGGAGTACGTCGACTGGATCATCGCCCGGCTGGAGGAAATCGGCACCCCGGTCGACCTCGTGGGCCACGACTGGGGCTCCGCCTTCACCGTGCGCGTCGCCTCGCTGCGTCCCGACCTGGTGAGGACCTGGGCCGGCGGAGACGCGGCGATCAGCCCGGCGTTCGAGTGGAGTCCCCTCTCGAAGATCTGGCAGACACCCGGGGTCGGAGAGCAGTGGATGGCCGAACTCGACCTGGCGGAGTTCGGCGAGGTGGCACTGAAGGCCAACGGCGTGCCCGCCCATCGCGCCGATGAGACCGTGAGCCGGATGGACGCCACGATGAAGGACAGCATGCTTCGCCTTGTCCGCTCGGGAATCCATACGGGGGCGGAGTGGGAGCCGGGTCTGGCGAACGTCACCAGCCCTTCCCTCGTGTTCTGGGGCACAGACGACCAGTACCAGCCGGTGGAGTACGCCGCCCCTCTCGCAAAGAACGTCAGGGCCACGAACGTCGTCCTGCTGGACAGCGGTCACTGGCCGCAGCTCCAGCAACCGCGGGATCTCGCCGCCGCCCTGACACGGCACTGGGAAAGCGTCCCGGGTTAGCCTTTGTTCAACCTCGCCGGGTCACCTGACCTGCGGATCCCGGCTTGTTCGTGAGACAGCAGGACGGGCCGTTTTCACGCTTCGAGGTGTCGAGCAACGTCTGGCCGGCTGGTGGTGCTGGGTGCTGGGTGCTGGTGCGGCTACCAGGCGGCCAGTGAGCCATCGGTGTTCGCCAGAGCGGATTGCGCCAGCGGTGGCCGCGTTCGGCGGCGCCGCGGACTGCGTCCTCGTCGATGGTGATGCCGAGACCGGGTGCTGTCAGGCGGTCGATGTAGCCGTCGCGGAACGTGAAGGGCGTGGTGTCGGCGAGGTAGTCCAGCAGGCCGCTGCTGTCGCCGTAGCCGATGCCCAGTGCCTGTTCCTGGATGAGGAAGTCGCGGATGGCGAAGTCGAGTTGGAGGCCGGCGGCGAGGGCGATCGAGCCGAGCGGGCAGTGCAGCGCCACCAGGACGTCGTAGGTTTCGGCCATCGCGGCGATGCGGCGGGTCTCGGAGATGCCGCCGACGCGGCTGATGTCCGGCTGGGCCACGGCGATGCCGTCGGAGAGCACCGAGCGGAAGTCCCAGCGCGAGTACAGCCGTTCGCCGGTGGTGATGGGGATCGAGGTGGAGCGCACCACGGCGCCGAGGTCCCGGGAGAACTCGGGCAGCACGGGCTCCTCGACGAAGAGAGGCAGGAGCGGCTCCAGGAAGGGGGCTCCGCCAGTCTCCAGTCGCACATGGGACTGGGCGCCGGGCTGGTCCGCTTCATCGGGGCCGAGGTCGCTGCCGCCGCCGGCTTGATCATCGGTCTCTTCTGGCAGCCCCTGGGGATCGCCGCGGCCACCGGCTTCGCGGTCCTGATGGTCGGTGCGGCCGTCTTCCACAGCAGAGCCGGCGACTTCGCCAACCCCGACACCCGCGCGAACGCCATGGGCCCCATGGTTCTCTGCCTGATCTCCGTCACCACAGCCGTAGTCCTGACCCTGGCCATGTGACTCCTCGCCCGGGAGGGAGGGCAGGGGGCGGCAGCACGGCCCGACGCCGCCGGAATGTCGGCCACAACCAGCCACGAACAGGCATTCCGCGCGGACATCGGGATGCGCTGAACGGCACCCCTCCGCTCAGACTTGCGAGAGAAAACCGATCGGTTTACGATGAGGAACCGATCGGTTTACGATGAGGAGGCGGGCAAGTCCCGAACCCCATCACCAGGAGTACGGATGGCTTCTTCGCGCGACACCGAAGGGCAGCACACTCGGATTCTGGCGACCTCGGTCTTCACCCGAGCGCTGGAAGTGCGTTCTTCACAGTCAGTCTCTGGCGTGGCCCAAATCGCGACCGACGTCAACATCATCAACAATGCCGGCGCCCTGCTGCCGGTGCCCCGCGCCCGCCTGGAGCAGCAAACACCAGTTTCCTGAGACCGAAGTGGGTATTGGCAATGAGTGCAAATTCGCAGAAGAAGAAGTTTTACGCCCTGAATATGTTTGACGTGGTCGACGTGGAGAAGTACCTTGCGTATTTCAGCCGTCTGCCCGAAGTGGCCCCGCAATATGGTGGTCGAATGGTGGCGTTCGGCCGTTTCCGGGACAGCGTAACCGGTGACCTCGCGCCACGGCAGGTTCTGTTTCTCGTTGAATGGGAGTCCGAAGAGGCGTTCAACAGCTTCCGGGACGATCCGGACTTGGCGGACTTGCATCCGCTGCGGGAGAACGGGACGGCCTCCTATATCTGGCAGACGTTCGATGGTTCCGACATGAGTGACCCCGCCGACGTTTCCCTCGACGATGTACTGGCGGTGCTCAAGCCTTAACCTCGATCTTTCTTGACGGCCCACCGACTCCGTCGGTGGGCCGTCAAGAAAGATCGAGGCTAGCCCCCGCGTATACCGCACTTACAGCCTTCACCCATGGCGGACACGCTCGCGTTAACGATCAGCTCGCGGCGTCAGCCCTGACGGGCTGACGCCGCGACACGGCGTTCCCACCGACATTGATCGACGCGGCCATTCGTCAACATGCCGACTCCGGGGCGGCCACAAACGGATGAACTCACCCTTCCTACTTTGAAACACACCACCCGATGATCAGCACGCGCCCGTCCGCAGAACGGCGAATGTCCTGAGACTCCACCCGCCATGAGACAGCCCAGTTGTTCGTAACCTCCGGACTCCACCATCGTGCGTGCGCACCAGCACGCGGCCGGTGCTCGCACCGACCCGCCGCCGGCTCCCGCGTCAAAGGGGACGAAGCGGCAGAACACCCGGCCGAGACGCCGTGGCAGAGCCTGCTCGCCCGGCTGGTGGAGGCAGTGCAGATAGTGAGGGCCTGGGCCGCTCGCGCGGCGGGTTCACCAGCAAGCTCCACCTGAGCGCGGACGGATGCTGCCGACCGCTGTCCCTGCTCGTCACCAGCGGGCAGCGAGCGGACTGCACTCAGTTCGAGGCCGTCCTGGCGAAGATCCGTGTCCCCGTGCCGGGCCGGGCAGGCCCCCCACCAAGCCCGACAAGTCGTCTGTCTGTTTCACTCACCGGCGAGGTCAGGCCGTCGTGAAGCAGTCGCCTGCCTTGATGAAGTGGTGCAGCCGCCGGATCTCCCCATCTCGTGGCTGACCTCCGGCGTGTTCAGGGTTGGTCGTAGTGGCCCGCGGCGATGTCGTCCAGCAGGGTGGGGCCGGCGGGCCCCCAGCCGAGCAGGTCGCGGGTCCTGGTGCTGGTGGCCGGAAAGTCGCCGGCCAGGTACCGGCCGACGAACGGGATCTCGTCGGCGATCTGTTCCGCCGGGGCCGACTTCGCCGGCACGCCGAGGCGGTCGGCGAGTGCTCCGGCGATCTGCCGGACGGGCACGCCCTCTTCGGCGACGGCGTGCAGGATCGTGCCGGCGGGGGCGTTCTCGAGCCCGAGCCGGACGAGGCGTGCGGCGTCGGAACGGTGCACGGCGGGCCACCGGTTGTTGCCTTCGCCCGTGTAGACGGAGGTTCCGCGCCGCCGGGCGGCTTGGGCGACGATGGAGATGAAGCCGGCGTCCCCCTCGCCGTGGACGGTCGGGGCGAAGCGGGCGGCGATCACCCGTACGCCCTTCTCGGCATAGCTGAGGGCGAGGTTCTCGGAGCCGCCGCGCACTGGGTCGGACCCAGTGGGGATGCGGTCGTGCTCGGTCACGGTCCGGTCCAGGCCGAACGCCACGCCCGAGGCGAGCACGAAGGGCCGGTCCGAGCCAACGAGGGTGTCGCTGATCGTCTGGACCGCGGCCCGCTCGGTGCGGCTGGACTCCTCGAGGTGGGCCCAGTTGTGCGTGTTCGCCAGATGGACCACGCCGTCGGCCGCTGCCGCGGCCCGGCGGATTCCGTCGAGGTCGTGGAGATCACCGAGGTGGACAGCCGCACCGAGGTCCTTGACGAGGGAGGCCGATGCCTCCGAGCGGGCCAGGCCGGTCACCTCGTGGCCGGCGGCGACGAGGTCGGCGACGACGGCGCGGCCGATGAATCCGGAGCCTCCGGTGACGAAGACGTGCATAGGATGCTCATTCTCCTCGGTGATGTCATTTACGGGAAGTCATCAGGTCCCGTCGAGCCCCAGATGATTGGGTCGGCCTTTCACCGCAGGCCGAGTGGCCCGGCCAGTTCGGCGAGTGCGGGCACGAGCTTGTCGGGTGACGTCAGCACCTGCAGCGGAACGTGATCCGCGCCGGCATCGAGGTGCTGCTTCACCCTCGCTGCGATGGCATCGGCGGTGCCGTGGGCGACGACGGCGTCCACGAGGCGGTCGCTGCCGGGCTTGGCAAGATCTTCGTCGGTGAACCCCATCCGTTTCCAGTTGTTGAGGGCGTTCTTCAGGTTGAGGTACAGGTCGAGCGTCTCGCGACCGACGGCGCGCGCCTCGTCGGTGTCGCTGATCGGCACCACCTTGTGCTCCGGTGCGAGGATCGCTTCGGGCCCGATCAACTCGCGTGCCTGGGCGGTGTGTTCCGGTGTCGTCGAATACGGATGCGCGCCCACGCTGCGGCGTGCGGACAGCTTGAGCATCTGCGGCCCGATCGAGGCGACGACACGGCGACTCTTCGGCACGCCGTACTCGTCCAGCTTGTCGAGGTAGTCGTTGAGCGCGTCGATCGGCTTGCGGTACAGCTGATTGGCTTCGGGGTGGCCGGCGCCGATACCCAGCAGGAAGCGGCCGGGGTAGGCCCTTTCGATGCGGTGAAAGGACTCCGCGACCGGCCCGGGGGCCGCCGTCCAGATGTTCACGATGCCGCTGGCCACCTTCAGCGTGGTGGTCTTCTCGAGGATCGGTTCGGCCCACTCCAACTCGGCAGGCGGCGAACCGCCGACCCATACGGCGCCATACCCCAGCGCCTCGATGTCCTTCGCCTGATCGGGAGTCACCGCGTATCCGAACGATCCGAACCGGCCGAGGTCGGGTTTCCGGGCAGCGTTGGTCATGGTTGGTCAACCCTTCGAGCTCTGGAGGTCAGTTCATCTCACCGACTGAGAACGCATCAGCCCCGCCCCCGCACCGGCTCGTTCCGCGTCGGAGATAGCGTCCGGCCGTGCGATGGGGCCGTCTACAACTTGCCAGTCCTGAAGTCCGCGCTGCTCTTGAGGACCGCGGAGTCCATGCTCCAGTTCTCCGGCTGGACCCTCTCCCAGAGACTTCCCTTGCCGAGTTCCCGGCCCAACTGATCCTCCCGGCGGAACCACTCCTCAGCGCTTCTGATCCTGTTGGGGTGGATTTCGTCGAGCAGAGCGTAGTCCCGGGTGATGATCCCGTACTTCCACACATTCCAGAAGCCGGTGAAATTATCACGGAAGCTCATGGTGCTCTTGTCGTTGGGATCGGCGTTGTATCCGGCAGGGTGATCGGCAATCCCCTTCAGGTCCGGGCTGTTCCAATATGTTTCCAGATCGGTGTCGATGTACTGTGCCGGGTGCCCGGTGACCTTCTCGAATGCTGCGGCCATGTCGGCGTAGGTCATGTGCTCGATGGCGACTTCGAGGTCCATGCCGTTGGCCCGTTCCGGATGGTCGAAGAGCCAGCGGACATAGAATCCGCAGTCTTCGAGGGCCACATGCGGAACGGCTCCCTCGCCGAGCGGGACTCGCCAGGTGACGACGCCGTCCTCGATGGCGGGCTGCATGGGCGTGAGCGGCGAGATCACCATCTCGATGTAGGGACCTGACGTGAAGACCGCCGCTCCCATCCGGTCCCTGTTCTTTTCGTTCTGGAACAGTACCCATTCGGCCATGCGACCCTTGCCGTCATAGTGGCCGGTGCGGAACCTGGAGTCGTAGCCTGACTTCTTGAGGGCGTAGTCGAGGTTTCCGTATACGAAGAACTTGATCCCTTCTTCGATCGCTATCTCGTAAGTGCGGATGGCCCAGTAGGTCTCCGTTTTCTCGCCGGTGTTGAACCCGTCGATGTTGATGAACGCCCCATCGCAGCCGCGAAATCCTTCGCGCAGTACGTCCTCGTCGGCGAATGACCCTTCGAGGAGGGAGACGTTGCCGAGCGCGAGGAGAGCCTGGGCCCGGGGGGAGGCGGCATCCCGCGTGAGGACTTTGACGGAGTACTTCTTGTCGGCGACAAGAGCGCGGACAATAGGTATCCCTTGGGCCCCTGTGCCGCCGATGACGAAGATGGTGGAGGTGGCATGAGTAGTCATGTTCTCGACTCCAAAGCAGAAACCGATCGGTTTCTTACACGGTACACCGATCGGTTTCCAGGAAGCAAGTGTCCAGGCGTCCGGATCTTCACTGTGGCGGAGGGGCCTGCGGGCTCGTGGCGTCGCGACGGCGAGTCTGTTCGTGCGATCCGATCTGAAGCGAACCGTCAGCGCCCAACTACCCGCGGGACGGGCTGCGGCCCGGTCATCGGCTCCCGAAGTGGATCAGGTGTCGAGGACCAAGCGGTCGCCCCTGGCTCGGGAGACGCAGATCATCATGGTGTCGCCCGCGGCGCGCTCCTGGTCGTTCAGGACCGAGTCGCGGTGGTCGATCTCTCCGGACAACACCTTCGTCTCGCAAGTCCCGCAGATTCCCTCTTCGCAAGAGGTCATCACCGGCACACCGGCAGCTTCGACGGCCTCGAGAATGGACATGTCCTCAGAGACCAACAACTTCTTCCCGGACTGGGCCAGCTCGACCTCGAAGCTGCTCCGCGGCCCGGCGGTGAGGTCCTGCTTCGGGGCGAAGCGCTCCAGGTGCAGAGATCCGCTCGGCCACTTCTCGCAGCCGGCCTCGACCGCCGCGAGCAGCGGTTCCGGACCGCAGCTGTAGACGGCTGTCTTCCGTTGCGGCTTGCCGAGTAGCGAAGGCAGGTCCAGCAGCCCGTACTCATCCTGCGGCCGCAGGCTCACCCGATCTCCGTAGGCCCGCTGCAGAGTCTCGCCGAACGCCATCGACGCTCGGGTGCGGCCCCCGTAGACGAGGCGCCAGTCGGCGCGGGTCGCGTTGACGGCTGCCACCATGGGCAGGATGGGGGTGATCCCGATTCCGCCTGCGATGAACAGGTAGTTTTTGGCCTTCACGAGCGGAAATTGGTTGCGTGGCCCGCGGATGCGCACCGACTCACCTTCCGTGAGCATGTCGTGCACGTGGCTCGACCCGCCGCGGCTTTCCGGTTCACGCAGCACCGCGACCTGAAAGCGGGACGGATCTCCCGGGTCCCCGCACAGCGAATACTGCCGGATCAGGTCGGCTCGCAGTATCAGATCGATGTGGGCTCCCGGCTGCCATTCCGGCAGGGGACGGCCTTCCGGGTGGCGCAGCGTCAGCAGCACGACACCTTCGGCCATCGTTTCCTTGCGTTCCAACACGAGGTCGAGCTCGACTTCGGTGCCGAGAGTGCTCATGACCGGCCTTTCATTTCTCACAGTGACGATTGGGTGATGGGTCTTTTCTGACCGATCAGGAAGGGAAGCAACGGCCGAAGTCGCGCAGCAGTCGAGGGGAGCCCTGCAGCTTGATCTGCCGACGCACCAGTGCCCACGCCAGCATTGACGGCTTGGCGAGGAAACGCAGCCAGGTGCGCGTGTCGGCGGTGATCCTGAGATCCGGCTCACCGTGATGTCCGTCGGCGACATCGAGTTCACGGTCGCGGATGGTCACGGTGATCTGCCGGGACTCGTCGCCGGTGAAGGTGAAATGGTAGGTGGCGGACATGTCCTTGGCCTGTTCGCGCTGAAAGATCAGCGGCAGGCCTTCCACCAGACCGTCGATGCTGTTCGCTCGCAAGCTCATCGCCACATGCTTTGTGCGCTTGTTCGGGAACCGGTCGGTCACGTGCTGCTCGGCGTCGGAACCGGGGACGACGTAGACGGTCTCTTCCTTGTCCATCAGCGGGCGCACGACCTGGGTCAGGTGCGCCTTGCGATTGTCCAGCCAGGGGCCGATGACGTCCTCGCCGGCCGGGCAGACCGACATGCAGTAGGCCGCTTTGTAGTTGGCGCCGAAGGACAGGCTCTGCCACATCGAGGCGCTTTCGCTGTCGCTCACTCGCGATCGGTAGTCGTGGGCGTTTCGGCTTTCGGCGACCTGTTCGGCCCAGTCGCCGAAGCCACCCATGAACTCGCGGTAGTTGTGCGTGTAGCAGGCGGAGAAGTTGAAGTGACCGTCGGAGGCGATCGCCCCGGTCGGGCAGGCTGTTACGCACAGCTTGCATTCCAGGCACGGGTTGTACTCGATGGGCCGGGTGTATTCGCTGACCTCGGCGTCGATGAGGATGGTGCCCAGCAGGATGAAGTTGCCGAATTTCGGGTGGATGACGTTGCGGTGGATTCCCATCTTGCCGAGCCCGGCCGCCACGGCGACCGGCTTGTGCGAGACGACCCACGCCTTCCTGGGGAACTTGTCCATCTCCATCGGAAAACCCATCGCGGGGTTGATGGCGCGCACGTCCATCGCTTCCAGCTCGCCCACCACGTGCCGGCCGATCTCGTTGGTGTGGTCGCCGGTGTGATGGAACTCCAGGTTGGCGACCGAGCGCGCGGGAGTGCGGATGTTCTCCCGGTTCATTCGGGACACGAAGCTGATCAGCGTCCGGACGCCCGGCAGCGCGGCGTTCAGGTCCTCTCGCTGGTCGGCGATGTCCGGCCGGTCGATTTCGACGAAGCCGACGTCGTCCGCACCTGCGTCGAGACACAGCTGGCGCAGCCACGACGCATCCAACGGCTCGGCGGGCCGGTCGGCGGTGCGGTCGCGCCGACGGGCTTGGACGACGGTGGGATGGTCTTCGAGCCTGTTCCTGGCCATCGAGCGTCACCTCACGGGGCGGGATGCGTACGAGTTTCATGAAGCAACTCGAACCCTAGCCGCGCGAGTTGCGTGAAGCAACTTGCGATCGAGCTGTGATCGTTGTGTGGGTCTTCTGCTGGATGTGAGTGCAACTGACTGGCACGGAAGGGGAGTACGGCGGGCTGTATTCGCCGAACCGCAGGAACGGCCCGCACTCCGAGCAGCGAGGGCAGCGGTAACAGGGTGTGCTCTGACAGTTCACGCCGGGCCGGGGTGGCAGATGCCGCAGGAGCTCGTCATCTGGTCGGCCGTCCACCACCGCTTCCGCTGCGGAGGACGGAAGAGAGGCCGGCTATCGCGGCGTCGAGAAAGTGGTCGGGCGGGATGTCGAAGCGGATCTCCGGCGAGAGGGTGACGATGCATACGGCGTCGGCGTGAACTCCGATTGCGGGCCGATCCTCGCGCGTGCTCCAGCGGCGAACTGACCGGCAAGGTCCGCCTCGCCGCCGCCGGGAAGTGCCGCCCGCCGGGATGGCGTTCTTCCTGACTGGAGAGACAGGTCACCGGCAGTGAGCAGTCCAACCCTGCCTGAGCAACGAGCGGGTCAGCCGGCCCGTCGGCCCCCTTGCTCCGGTCCGGACGACGGCCGAACCGGTGATGACGCGTACCCAACGGGGAGACAGCGCGGGTGATCCGCCCGTCAGTCGCGATGCAGATCTCTCCAAGAAAAGAAGCATCGTTGAGCGTCTGATGGAACAGGCCTCACGCGGGCTACCCGCTGATCGCGACTCGGTACGCGCCCCAGTTGGTGGCGGCGAGTCCGTTGAGGAACATTTCGGATGTCAGGCTGGCGAGTCGGTGAGCGCTGAGCCGGGAAGCAGGTGAACGGCGTCCGGGCCCACCACTTGTCCGCAGTGGGTGCACACAAGCTGTTCCCGAACGTTGCCTCCACATCCCGCATGGCTCGTGATCCGCGGAGGGCCGGCCGGATCCTCGGCGTGCTCATCGCCCCAGTGCATCAGACCAAGCAACGCGGTGAGCAAGTCCTTGGCCTTGCTCGTCGGCCGGTACTCATAGCGGGCGGGCCGCTCCTGGTAACAGACCCGATCCAGCAGCCCGTCGTCGACCAGCTTGGAAAGGCGGTTGGTGAGTACATTGCGGGCGATCCCGAGACTGTCTTGAAATTCCTCGAACCGGCGCAGGCCAAGCTGCGCGTCGCGAATGATCAGCAAGGTCCAGCGCTCGCCCACAACCTCCAGAGTCCTGGCGATAGAGCACACTTGACTGTCGTATGTTCGGCCCAGCATGCTGCGAATTTAACACGTTGCGTCAAGCAACTGACAGCTTCGAAGGTGAGGCCGTTCGCCCTCGGGGCGGGCGGCGAGCGCAGCGGCTCGGTCTGGGACGTTCGTGATCCGCGGAAGGTCCGGCCCGCGTCGAATCACCAGTGCCGGTTTCCCCGCATCCGGTGCGTCACGCAGCTGAGCCGGAACATCGCCCACTCGATCGGCATCACCGCCGAGTACTGGTCCGTCGCCCACCACGACGCCGTTGCGCGACATCATGGAGTCGAACTTCATCCCGCTCCACCCCCGAACGGGACGAGGGTGGAGTGGCACCGTGAGGGCGGTCACGCCACCCCGTTCAACAGGTCGGCCACCACCTCCGGCCTCTCCAGTGCGATGAAGTGGTCCGCTCCCGGCGCCTGTGTGAAGTCGGCGGCGGGCAGCAGCTTCTTGTTGGCCTCGCGGTCCGAGGGCTGGGACCAGTCGTTCTCCTCGTTGACGAGGTGGACGGGGGCCTTGACCTCGGGGTAGCGCGAGCGGGCCGCGATGAGGCTGGGCATGTTCCGGTACAGGGCGCGGGCGACAGTGGGGAAGCCTGGACGCCTGCCTGACTGGAGGAGCTCGTCCAGGTAGTCCTCCCGGAAAGCGGTCTTGTCACCCACGCCGCCCTGCAGGATTCTGCGCAGGACGGGCTTGGGCTCCTGCTGGGCGATCACCGGACCCAGCCCCGGAGCGATGATCCCGCCGACCACCACGCGAGCGAGGAGGCTGGAGCGGGCGATCCCGTCACGGTAGTCGTACGGGTTGACCGCGACGACGCGCCGAACCCGCTCCGGAAGGTCGGCCGCGGTGGTCAGGGCGAGCACCCCGCCCAACGACTCCCCGACCAATGTCACGTCGTGGAGGTCGAGTTCGGTCAGGAGTCGCTTGACGCCCGCGCGCAGCGCCGGCTCGTCGTACGACGAGCCGGGCACGATCTCGGAGTAGCCCATCCCCGGCAGGTCGAGGGCGTACACGGTGTACCGGTCCGCGATCATCGGCATGAGGAAGCGGAAGTGCTCGGCCTGCGTGCGCAGAGTGTGCAGCAGGACCAGGGGTGCACCGGTGCCCGCCTTGAGGTAGCGCAGCGTCCCCTCGTGACTGTGACGTCCTGCACGTGGGGCGATGGTATGGCTGGTGGTCCCCGGGATGTGGATCGTGGGACGTGACTCCACGGTGGTTCCTTTGGTTGTGGGCATGACTTTGTCGTGCGCTGTGCGGGGTCGCCTGTGCTCAGGTCGACACGGTCCGCATCGGTCCTGCAAGCCCGGACCAAGCCTCTCCGGTGAGCTCAGGACGGTTGTGGACTGAACAGTCAGAAACCTGCCGCAGTTCTGTACTGGGTTGTCAAGTACGGCGGGTCGGCTTTACCTTTCTCCGTGGTCGCGACGGCGGTGGCCGAGTGTGTGCGAGCGGCGCAGCAGGGGAACGCACAGCACTCCGTCGTCGTCGGCCACGATCGCGTCACCGCGTTGGACGGTGGTGCCGGCGACCACGGCGGGCGCGTTCACCGGGCCGGGGCCGGCCTTCACCGTGCCCTGCGCCGAGACCCCTGGCGAACAGGCAGGGGAGCCCATTGCCGTGAGCTCGGACCAATGTGGTCCTGCGCGTTCGTGCAGCCCATCGCCTTGGTCTCGACGCCGGACATGGGTGTGATGTCCAGCAGCAGGTCGGGGGTGAACCTCGCAGACCTGTGGCTGGCGCGGCTCGAACTGGAACCCCTGGGCGGCGACGAGCGGCCGGGGGCGCGGTGGTGGCCGTGGGCCTGGGCGATCCTGCGCGTCAGCGGGGTGGTCGCCTGTGCCTGGTTGTGGTCCCGGCTGTACGGGGACGTTCGCCACGTGGGTGAGCAGGACGTCAGGCTGACGCTCGCTCAGGATGGCGATGATCGGACCGGTCGCCGACTCGTCGAGGTTCAGTGGGAGTCCGTACTGCTGCCCGCATCCGTGGGGACGGCACCCGGCTCTACGAGGGCACCGAGGCGGAGCACTGACACGAATTCCTGCAAACGCGGTCCCAGTTGGCGCAGCGGCGGCCGAAGTACCACCGTCCGCTGCGGCGAGGCGTTCGGCGACTGACCGTGCAGTTCAAGCCCGGCGACACCGCGCATGCGGTGGAGCAACTCGACTGGATGCGGGCGCAGTTCTTCGCCAACCGCCCAGGCGACCGCCCGGCGGCGCGTGAACCTACGGGCCGTGCCTCCGCGGCGTCGAAGTGGGCCGACCGCATCAGATGCCTGTGCAACGAGGCCGGCCGCGTCCTTGTCAGTGGTGGCGCGGGCGGGGCAGCAAGGCGAACGCGCTCTCAGCAATCGAGGTCAGGCGGGCGGGACTGTGGCCGTACGCGCCTACGACATCGATCCCGCGGATGATGGTCAGCAGAAGGTACGCAAGGTCGTCGGGATCCGCGTCCGGGTCGATGTCGCCGTTGCGCTGCGCCGCTCGCAAACACTCGGCCACCGCCGTCCGGACCACGGAGAAGCATTCGTTGGCCAGGCGTTTCACCTCGGGGTCGGAGGCGCCGATCTCCAGGGCCATCTTGGCGGCGAAGCAGGCCGCGGCCGCCCGGTCGGGGGCGGGGGGTACGTCGGCGGCGAGTGGCACCCCGTGGACGGCGCGGAGCAAGTATCCGTGCAGTCGTTCCAGGGCGCCCTCGTCCGGTCCGGCGAGCATCTTCCGCGGACCCTGCGCCAGCCGGGCGAAGTAGCCGGTCATCGCCTGCAGCAGCACGCCGTGCTTGCCGTCGAACGCGGCGTAGAGGCTGCCGCGGCCCAGGCCGGTGGCGGCGCTGATGTCGTCGACGCTCGTGCCGTTGTAGCCCGAGGCGCGGAACTGCCGCTCGGCGGCGTGGAGGACGTGGTCGGGGTCGAAGCTTCGTGGTCTCGCCATACATCGAAGGTAAAGCCGACCCATCCTTCTTGACAACCCGGTACAGAACCGCCTAGATTTCCGACTGTTCAGTCCACAACCCTCCTGAGCTCACCGGACCGGCTTGGTCCGGGCCTGCAGGACCAGTGCGGACCTGTCGGCCAGCACAGGCGACCCCGCGCAGCGCACGACGAAGTCATGCCACAACCGAAGGAACCGACATGCAGTCAGCTCACCGAGTGGCCCTCGTGACGGGCGCCTCCTCCGGGATCGGGCGGGCGGCGGCGCTCGCCCTCGTGGGCGCCGGCTTCGCGGTGGTCGGCACGAGCCGCAACGCGGCGAAGGCCGAGCCGCTCGCCGGGGTGACGTTCCTCGATCTCGACGTGGCCAGCGACGAGTCGGTCCGCTCCCTGGTCGGGGAGGTGATCGATCGGTTCGGCCGGATCGACGTCCTGGTCAACAACGCAGGCGTGGGCGCGGTCGGCGCCGGCGAGGAAAGCTCGATCCACCAGGCCAAGGAGGTCTTCGACATCAACGTCTTCGGCCTGATTCGGATGACAAACGCAGTGCTGCCCCACATGCGCGCCCAGCGCAGTGGCCGCGTGGTCAACGTCTCCTCGGTCCTCGGTCTGATCCCAGCCCCCTTCATGGCCGTCTACGCCGCCACCAAGCATGCGGTCGAGGGCTACTCCGAGTCCGTCGACCACGAGCTTCGCGAGCACGGATCACTTGGGGTGCCCCGTCGCGTGGCGGCATGAAATCCAGGACGCGGACCGAGCCGGTCGGGGTGCGCCACACCGATTCGAGGACGAGTGAGTCACCGCAGTACCGGCGTTTGGCTTCCGCTTCGGAGCCGGACCGGCCAGGAGGCGGCGAGGCCGGAGCGATCTGCCAGGTGCCGTGTTTCTGCGTGCCGAGCAGGCTGGCGAAAATGGCCGGCGAGTCGAAGCGGGGCAGGCACAGCCAGTCGATCGAACCGTCGTCGCAGACGTGGGCACTGGTCTGCATGTCACCGATCAGGCCGTACTGCTCGATACGCGGAAGACGTTTCATCGTTTTGTGAATCTCCATTGACCCCGCAGGCCGGGGGGATCAGGGGCCGCTACGGCGGCCGGGAACACTGAGAAGGAGGGGCACCTGTGGTCACCGGGGTGAGGTCGGGTCGTTCAGGGTCGGCGGGGAGTCCTCGTCGGCCGCGACAGGACTGGTTGCGCGCTCGCCGCGGAGGACCAGCCAGGCCATCGGCCCGAGAATCAGCCCGATGACGACGACCCCGATTACTGTCACGTCCGTGGCACCGAAGCGGCCCAGACAAAACAGGCAAGGGCGACTGCGAAAACCGCCCCGCGCAGCATGTTGATCCGGGGCTTCCACGAACTCCGCCTGCGCTCCGGGCGCAGCGACCCGGGATCACCGCGCTCCACATGCGTGACGAGTTCCTGCGTCGCTTCGGCGAGCTCGACCAGGTACACCCGGCTGGGCATGTAGCCCTCGGGGACGCTGTCCGAGCAGAGCCGCTGCGCGCGCAGCAGGACGGGGGTGCCCGAAGCGGTTCGTGCGCCCAACTGGGCAACGTGACCGCGCAGACGGCGAACGAGGTCTTCCACATCAGCAGCGCTCTCGGGCAGCGGCGAATCCTCGCCCAGCACGAGCGTCACCGTCTCCGATGCGGCCACCACGTGATCATGCTGCGGCGCCTGCTTCACGGTGACGGACCCTGGCTCTCCGCCCCGTCCGCGCTCTGGATGATTCCCTCCGCGACGAACCAGCGAAAGGCACACGACACGCGGTCAGACACGGGAGTCCTCAAGAGTCGCGACGCAGCAAGAGAAGGAAGGGGGGAGGCGGGGCGCATGGCTTCTGTCTGCCACATGTCACGGGGCAGATGCCCGCATCCGTACCTGGACGGTCTTTCCACGTTCGACGTCCGGCGTCCCCCAGGTGATCTCGCCCCCGAGGGCCTGGATTAGGCTGAGCCCCGACTTCGTCTGTATGGCCATGGTTGCAGCGAATCCCTCGAATTTCGGGTTCGGATCCGACACGCCGATCACCAGGTTGTCGTCTTCATCAATGAGCAGAGCGAGTTCGACATGGTCCTGTGCGTGAGCAGTGCCGCCGTGTTTCACGGCGTTGGCCATTAGCGTGTCAATGACGATCAATGCCTCGTCTTGGTCTCCGGCCCAGCGCCAAGTCGTCAGCCACGTGCGGGCGTGAATCCGAGCGAGTCTCACGGCCGTGGGCCGTAGCGGCCATCGGCGCGTGAAGCGTTGCGGGCGTCGAGGGTACGCCTTGGCCGCGACAGTCTGCGCTACCGCTTCGAGCTCTTGGGCGGGAATGTGTTCGCCGTCAAACCTCGAGGGCTGAGCGGTGCGTGAGCTCTCCGAGGAGAAGGCCAGAGCGGCGCTTACCATCTGCGTCATGGAAACTCCCTGTTCGCTCTGTGGTCCAGTCCCGGTGCAGTCGCGAACGCTCGCCGGTGTTCTGGATCTCGTGGTTGCAGCTTTCACGCGGCAGCCACACTGCTCCGGCAACCGCACGTGACGATCTGCCACACGCGACCGCCGTCACGGACCACCACGCTTCCAGCCGCGCGCAGCGTCTTGTTGACAGCACCGCAGTCGAAGCAGGCCTCACCGTGAAGTCGGGCGACGCTCACGCGTCCGACAAGGACAGGCGGGGTCGTAGGAACGTTCGACATCCCGCCTCCCATCTGCTGGTTCCTGCGCGTGGAACAGATGGTGGCGGGCAGCGCGTGCCACAAGTACCCCTACATGGGGTAGTCGCCAAGTTCGCTCAGGTCGCAGCGCACCACTCGGCGAAGTTCGTGAGGGTTTCAGAGTCAGCACGCTTCAGACGACGCAGAGTGGCAGCGTCTTCACGGACCCAGGGGTGTTCGCGGGTGTGCTGGGGCGCGATGTGACGGGCGACCTTGAGTGATTCGAAAGAATCATCAGTGAGCCCGGACCACAGCTGCGCACGGGCGAGTTCGATGTAAAATCCGGAGCGTCGTTCGGCAGGAAGGTCGCGAGGCGGTTTCCACTCATCGGCGACGTCGAGTGCGCGGGCAACGTGTTCGTCCCCGAGGCTCACGGCCACCGATACCTCGTGAATGCGTACGGAGTCGGGTCCGAAGGCCGTGCCGTAGTACACCTGCTCGTGTACTCGGTCGGCCAAAACCCGGGCCTCGTCCAGGTGGATTAGCGCCGCTTCCATGTTGCGTGCGCGGCCGGCGATGACAGCGGCTCGCATGTGGAGCGCCCCCCGTGCTGCGGCTTGGTCTTCGCTGTCCGGGGGAGGGGCCGAGTCCAGGGCCTGCTCCAATGCACGGAGCCCGGTCGCATAACGGTGGGAGGCGAAGAACGTCTCGGTGCGTACGTAGGCAACCGATGCCGTCAGCAGGGGATCGTCGGCTTCAGGAACAGCCCACCGCATGAGTTCGACAAGGCGGGCGGACAGATCGTGGGCCCCGAACTTGAAGGCGACGGCGTCCGCGGAGCGGTAAGCCATGATCAGAAGCTCGGCCATCGCAGACCGTTGCTCCCGCGGCGCCAGATGGAAGGCCCGCGAAAGTTCCATGAGCAACTCGGGAACCTCGCGGGCGATACGTGTGTACTGAGCTGCCAGTCGACAGCGAGCAATCTCGTTGACAGCTGAGTGCAACTCCCGGGTGGGACGAACTGGACCGTCGTCGGGAAGGTCGTATGCCGCAATAGCGGCCGAGAGCGCCGGAAGCGCATCGTGGACCCGTGTGTGGGCCGAGCTACGGTCGCTGCGTAGACGAACAGGGTCGATGCCGAGGGCATCCGCGATGGAGTCGAGCGTGGCGTCGCTGACGCCACGCTCCCCACGCTCGATCTTCCGGATGGTGCCTAACGCGACGCAGGATGCATCCGCCAGCTGCTGCTGTGTCATCTTCGGACGCATGACGCTGCGGTAGTAAGCGATTCGTGCGCCGACTCCGCCCTGGCTACGCATGGGCATACCGACTCCAGTTCCCCGTATCCCTTGCGAACCGTACCCGAGCAGATGCACTGGGTGCACATGCCCGGTTACTGCCTCTATGGCACGCCCAGACGTTTCAGCCTCTGCTGTCGTGGACGACAGCGGCGAGCTGAGTGAGGCTGTCGATCCGCCAGTCCGACGCCTCTGCGACGTCCGGAGAATCGGCCCACAGACAGCCCCAAGGGCCTCGTCGGATGTGTGCCGTGCGGAGCCCCGCCTTCTTCGCCGGGAAGATGTCGTTCGCCGGGTGGTCACCGACATACAGGGTGACGTCCGGAGCGACCTGAGCCGCCGACAGCACTTGGTCGAAGAACTCGAGTTGCGGCTTGGCCACACCCAACTCTCCTGAGGTGAGGATGAGGTCCGCTGGTAGTCGCAGTGAGCGCAACAGCTCGCCCGCGCGAGTCGTCTGGTTGCCCGCGATGATCACGCGTGTACCCAGCTCTCGGAGTGAGGACAGCGCAGGACGGACATCCTCGTAAAGATCTGTCTCGTCCAAGTGTTCACCGCGACCGGCGGCTTCTCGGGCGTGGTACTCAGCGCCCACATCAATGCCTGGCCGTGCGAGGCGGATGGCATCGGCGTTGTCGCGGCCCTGGGCGACGACTGCTCCGACGAGCGCAGACAAGGTGTGTCGGGGAATGTCCAGCCAGTCTGCCCAGGACGCCCAGTAGCGATCGTCGCGAGTGATCGTCTCGCCGACGTCGAACACAATGTTCTCAATCACCCCTGGAGCGTACGATGATGCCCGGCTCGAAGCGTAGGTGCCGCTGGCATCCCCTGATCGCGCGCCGGACGAACGGCAGATAAGGGTGGACGATGGGATCCCACCGAGACAGGGCGTCCTGCCGCAGACGGTCGGATACACGCCCGTCGTCGCGGACGGTGAAGACCCGCGATGGGCGGCCGGCGCCGAAGTAGGGCAGTGCTGGGCTTGGAGAGAGTACGACGGCCGCATCCCGCCATCAAGTCTCAGCTGCTAGTGAATTCTCTGCTGTTCCAGCCACCTGAAGATCTCACTCCTCTTGTACAGCACCTTGGCGTTCCTTCCTCTGGGCTTGATCCGCTTTGGCGGACATCCGAGATCAGGGGTTCTGCCCCGGGAGGATGTCCATCATGGAGAGCATGGGGAAGAAGAAGCCTCGCCC
>NZ_JBIBEP010000030.1:0-57915 GCF_042955185.1 Streptomyces sp. NPDC012474 | reverse complement strand
GGGATCGTAGGCGGCCACGGTGTTCAACGCGGCTCGCAGAGTCTCACCGAGCCGCACCAGCCCGTTGATCTGCCGGGCGGCGGACAGCACGACCGGAGTCCGTGCGTGCACGGCCGCCCGCCTTGAGCAAACCGTGCTCCGCAGCGGCTTCAAGAACCCGGTCCAGAAGCTCGATCCCGGCGTCTCCCGCGATTAGCCGGTCCCTGAACTCGGTGAGTACCGAGTGGTCGAACCCCGGATCGACCAGCTCCAACCCCAGCAGGTACTTCCAGTCCAGCCGCCCACGCACTGCGTCTGCGGCCTGCCGGTCCGAGAGGCCCTCGGCGAACTGCATGACCGACACCAGTGCCAGCCTGCCCGGCGACCACGCCGGCTTCCCCCTGCTCGGATACAGCCCGGCGAAGTCCGCGTCCGAGAACAGCCCGCCCAACTCGTCACGGATCCGCATCGCCAAACTGCCCTTCGGGAACGCAGCCCGTGTCACCCGGGCCGTCTCCGCTGGAACCCCGTCGATCCTCTTGGCGCGCAACGACACCGACACCCTCCCCAAACACAACGTCGGGCTTCACGACCACAACGGGTCATGAAGCCCGACGTCACGTTCAGCTCCAGGATTCGCCAACAGTGTCGGCAGTTTGGCGAGGTTGAAGTCCGCGTAGGGGACGCGGATGAGTTCGTCGAACGTCCCGCCCCATGCCCCGTTCACGGCCGGAGGTCAGCCGCCAGGCTCACCATCGAAACGGTGGCCAGAGCACCGCAGGTGAACCTGATCACCGCTGGTGTCAGGAGCCGATTGCTGCCCGTTGTGTTCGTGATGAAGCTGTGGATCCGCCCTGCGGCATCGCGGTAATTGCATGCCACCAGCAAACCGGCGACCCAGAAGGCCAGATTCCAGCCAACCCCTGCCCACCCACTCATGACTTCTCTCCTCAGCGCCGTCGAACCCTTGGCGCACGCTGTTCAGGCCGCTCCGACAGCCGGCCGCCCGTCAGCCCGCCGGGGTTTGGCGGGACGGCCTCCGTGAGGACGTACGCCGCGACGGTCAAGCGTCGAGGCGAACCGCCAGGCTCAGGCCAGGGACTCGAAGTACGCCTTCTGTGCCGGGTAGTAGTCCTCGAAGTCAGGCCGTGGCCCGTCCGTGCGCGCGGCGGTGAGCATGTCCAGGTAGTACTCCCAGCCCGGGCCGGTCTCGCCGAGGTGCTCTGTCGAGGCGAGGTGCTGGACCAGACGGAGCTCGGTGGTGCCGTCGGCTTCGGCCAGCAGCAGCTCCATCGACCAGGATCCGGCCTCGTCCTCCATCGAGACGGCGAGTCGGCGCGGTGGTTCGCAGGCTTCGATCCGGAGTGGGCACCAGGGCGCCGACTCCTCGAAGACCAATTGCACCTCGACGGTGCTGCCGGGCGCCGCCTGGCCGCGCCACGGGCCGAACCAGCGAGCAGTGCGCTCGGGCTCGGTGACACTCGCCCAGACGTCGTCGGCGGGGGCGCGGTAGGTGCGGGTGAGGACGAGGTCGTACCCCGTGGGCGTGGGGATGACTCGTCCGGTGGGCTCAAGGGTCATGCCGTGTCCTCCTCGGCGTGGCGTGCGGTGTGCCGATCGTCGGTGTGCTCAGCCCGACTGCGGTCCCGTCGGGTGCGGTAGACCTCGGTCTCCAACGCCGCAAGACGCTGCGACCAGCCGGCACGCTGGGCGTCGAACTGAGCGAGCCAGGCGGCGAGGTCGTTCAGTGGGGAGCGGACGAGCGAGTAGCGCCGATGGCGTCCGATCTGCTGGTCCTCGACCAGGCCGCTCTCCCGCAGCACGCGCAGATGGCGGCTGACCGCGGGCCGGCTGATGGTGAACCGGGCAGCGATGTCGCCTGCCGTCAGCGGGGTGGCGCGCAACATCATCAGGATCTCCCGGCGCACGGGATCGGCGATGGCGTCGGCTACCTCGCTCAGTGCGTCCACTCCGGAAGCGTAACCTATAGGTTACGCGTTCTGGTGGCGGACCTCGCGGTTCCCTCCACGAGGTCCGTCAACACGCCGATATCCGAGCGCGATCGCCCTCCGGAGACCGGTGCCGACTCTCCTGACGCGACGGCGGCCCGGTGCACTCCGGTACCTCGGTGGATCCGTCCTCCGCCGCACGGCGGAGAACAGACCGTCGCTGCGCACGACGCGCGGCTGCCGTGGTCCTGGACAGCATGTGGTCATGACCGCAGCCACCGCTTCTGTCCCCGCCGCGCCCGTCTGGGCCCGTCGCGCCGCCCATGCCATGGCGCTGTGCGCCGTCCCGTCGGGCCTGTGGCGCATCGCCATGGCGTCCGGGGTCTATGTCGGCTACAGCGACCAGGTCCTGAGGGACGCGTTCGACATTCCGGGGTGGGGGATCGCGTACGTCGTCAGCCTCTCTGTCCTCACCGAGCTGGCCGCCCTGTTCCCGCTGCTCCTCGTCAGCGACCGGTGGCGGCCGCTGCGGCCCAGAACCCTCGCCGCGCTGGCCTGGACCGCGTCGGCCGTCCTGATCCTGGTGGCACTGTGGCAGCTCGTGGTCGCCTTCACCGTCGAGAGCCGGACGTACATGTCGAGCGGCACGGCACAGACCGTCTGGGGCCTCGCATTCGCTCCGCTGGTCGCCGTCCCGGTCCTGATGACCGCGGTGACATGGTCGTACGCAAGCCGGCATCGGGCCCCTGGCCGGAGCGGCTAGGCCGTGTCACAGGTAGCGGGTGAGTCCTGGGCGAAGAGTTCTTCGACCAGTTCCATACAGCGCAGGCGGGCTGGGGAGAAGTCGTAGGGCATCTTGCCGGTGGCTTCGAACACGCTCATGGAGTCAGCCGCCCGCCTGCCAGAGCTGAGGTCGGCCGCGTCGTCGCCGTCATCGCCGGTAGCGGGGTGCAACGTGTCCCAGGCGTCGAAGAGGTCATCGTCGTCCTCATCCAGGCCGGACTCCTCGATGACGGCCTGGAGGGCGCTTTCGAAGGCGTGCCGCTCGACGGCCACTTGAGCCACCCGTGGATCATCGACGGCCACACTGTCATCGAGTGCCTCCTCGGCGTCATCGATGCGGTCGGAATCCTCCCGCAGAGTGGGATGCGTGGCCAGGGCGACGAAGCGGGTGGCCTGGACGGCCGCGCCGAGCGGGCCGAAGATCCGCTCAGTGACCAGCAGACTGTCCAGGTCCGTCTGACGCAGGGAGCCCTCGGGCAGGCTCTTGAGGCGTTCGGTGACGAAGTCGGAGAGCAGGCCCATCCGGCTGCCTTCGGTGCGCATCCGCTGCACGGCGGTCCGTTGCCGCCGCAATTCCGCCTCCTGCTCGGCGAGGGTTTCCTCCAACCGCTCCAGGATGCCCGCGATACCTTCTCCGCTGTCCGCGCCGGCGGTAGCCGTGCCGGTGGTAAAGGCGTCACGGATGTCGTCCAGGGCGATCCCGGCGTCGGCCATCTTGCGTATCCACAGCAGGCGGATCATGTCCTCGTACCCGTAGCGGCGGCGGTCATCGCCGCCCCGCTCAGGCTCGGGGAGCAGCCCGATCTCGTGGTAATGGCGAATCGCCCGTGGCGTGCTGCCGGCGAAGGCCGCCGCGTCACCGATCTTGACCTGGCGGGGTGGCATGAAGGGCGAGTGCATGAGCAGGGACCTTTCCTCAAGGCATCGGGACGTAAGTCCACCGGACCACATGCCGCTACGGAAGGTGCAACCCCGTACACACCGCTCCGCCCTGTGCCGAGAAATGCGCCCTTCCTCCGTAATGACCGCAGGGCCGTCCTTTCCTGCTGTGGCATCCGCACGACGGCAGGCTGAGGGTTCACAGCCACTGATGACTCGCCGCGACCTGAACCGTCGCCTCGAACCGAACCGCAAGCACGCCAAGGCCGGTGAAACCAAGGTGCCTTGACGGGCATCAGTCGGGTACCGTGCGGGCCATGTCGAGTCCTGAGTCAGACAGGGTGGGGGCTTTCGGTCACGCCGTCAGCCCCCTGAACCACTGAGCTCGTAGCCCTGTCGTCGCGCCGCATTCTGCGGCCGGGCGCGAGGATGTCCGTAGGGCTGGCCGCGGTGACGAGATGACCTTCTCGTGCTTCTCCTCACCCCGGAGCCACTCGATGCCTCTGCCGCTGTATCTGCTTGCCATGGCGGTCTTCGCCATGGGCACCTCGGAGTTCATGCTCGCCGGCCTGCTGCCGGCCATCGCCTCGGATCTTGACGTCACAGTCGGGACAGCAGGCACGCTCACCTCGGCCTTCGCGATCGGCATGGTCGTCGGTGCTCCCCTTGTAGCCGCGCTTGCCCGCAGCTGGCCCACGAGCTCCAGCCTCCTCGCGTTCATCCTCACTTTCGCGGCAGCTCACGCCGTGGGCGCCATCACCACCAGCTTCCCGGTCCTGTTCGCCACCCGGGTCGTCGCCGCGCTCGCGAACGCAGGGTTCCTCGCCGTCGCTCTGACGGCTGCCGCCACACTGGTCTCACCCGACAAGAAGGGACGTGCGCTGGCCGTGCTGCTGTCGGGCACGACGGTGGCCACGATCGCCGGTGTCCCCGGCGGGTCGGTACTCGGCACGGTGTTCGGCTGGCGGGCCACATTCTGGGCTGTCGCCGCTCTCTGCCTGCCCGCCGCTCTCGGCATCGTGAAGGCAATCCCGGCGGGCCGTGTGAAGGAAGAGGCGACTGGCGGGCCGGCATTGCAAGCGGAGCTCGCCCAGCTCAAAAAGTGGCCATTGATCCTGATGATGCTGCTCGGCGCGCTGGTGAACGCAGCCACGTTCGGCAGCTTTACCTTCCTCGCCCCCGTCGTGACCGACACCGCCGGACTGGGCGAGTTGTGGATCTCTGTCGTTCTGGTGCTCTTCGGCGCCGGTTCCTTCGCCGGGGTCACCGTCGCCGGCCGGCTGTCCGACCAGCGTCCCGGTCTGGTCATCGCAGTCGGCGGCCCGCTGCTGCTCATCGGCTGGCCGGCCCTGGCGGTGCTGGCCAACGAGCCGGTCGCCCTGTTCGCCCTCGTGTTCGTGCAGGGCGCCCTGTCGTTCGCGCTGGGCAGCACCCTGATCACACGGGTCCTCTACGAGGCCGCGGAAGCCCCCACCATGGCCGGGTCGTATGCGACCGCGGCACTCAACGTCGGCGCCGCCATCGGCCCCCTCATCGCCGCAACCACCCTCAGTAGCGCGGTCGGGAGCCTCGGGCCGCTGTGGGTAAGCGGGCTCCTGGTTGCCATCACACTGCTCATCGCATTCCCCTTTCGCACGGTGGTCGCGGCCGGCCGTAGCGCCGAGATGCTCCAGTGACACATGCGAACGCCCTCCTGAACATGAGGGACGCCGAAGGCCCATCGAACGCTGCCGCAGCCGTCCGATCGCCCACATGGCAGCTGACCGATCGCCCACACGGCCGCCGAGGCCGACGTCTCCCGCGCCTGCCTGTCCCAGTGGAAGAACCGCTACGACCAGTACCGGCGAGGCGGGGCTGCGGGACCACCCAGCGTCCCGCACTCCTCACCAGCCCGGACCCCACCCGACATTTCGTCTTCGCGATCGCGCTGGTTGTGCACCTGTCGGCCGCCGCCATCGAGAAGTGCCGGGACCTGTTCCCGATGACGGCATGCCGGACGGCACTGCCTACCGCGTGCTGCCCACCCGACGGCCCGGCCTCACTTCAGGTGTCGGTCCAGGAAACGGCATCCGTCCTCCAGCTCGAACCACGGGGTGCCGGTGTGCCCTCCCGTATTGGCGTGCAGCGTCTTCTCCTTGCTGCCGAAGGCGTCGAACAGGTCCAGGGCCCGTTGCCGGGGGTTTCCCTCGTCGTCCCACTGCAGCAGGAACAGCAGCGGAACGGTGACCTGCCGGGCTTCCTCGCGCTGGGCACGGGGCACGTACCCCCCGGCGAAGAAGCCTGCGGCCGCGATGCGCGGTTCGACCACCGCCAGCCGAATGCCGAGGGCGGTCCATCCCCCGGAGTACCCGACCGGGCCGCCGATCCCGGGCAGTTCGAGGAGGGCGTCCAGAGTGGTCAGCCATTCCGGGACCGCGTTCTCGACCAGCGGGCCGATGAATGACTCGAAGATCTCGTCGGCCGGCTCGCCGGACTGCAACGCCCGGCGGAGCTCGGCACGGGCCTGCTCGTCCGCGGCGGAACGGGGACGGTCACCGCACCCGGCGGCGTCGATGGTGGCCACCGCGTAGCCGCGCGCCGCGGTGTACCGGGCCCGGGCCACCAACCTGGGCTGCGCCTTGGGGAGGCCGTTGTTGTGGGCCATCAGGACCAGTGGGGCCGGTGCGGATCCGGGCGTCCACAGGGTGCCGGGGATCTCGCCGAGGGTGAATTCGCGCTCGAGGACACCGTCGTCGAGGCGCTGTTCGGAAGTGAATTGCACGGTCGTGCCTTTCGGGAGGGCGCGTGAACGGCGCTCCCGGACGACCTATCGCCCGACCGTGACCCCGGAGGGGAGCACCCATGTCGACACTGCGTTCACGGATACCACCTCCTCGATCTCTCGCACGGTCTCCGGGAGATTAGCAACGATCGCCATGGCCAGCCACCGGTTTTCGCGCAGACTCCATGACCGGATCCAAGCCCCCGGGTACCTCGGCGAGGAGTGCCGCCGCGTCGTCCAGGTGGAGCCATGCCTGCCGACGCCGGTCGAACTGCGCCGATCACCCTGAACGATCCCCGACCTGACCCGGAGCAGCCCCTGACCGGAGCTCCACAGGGGCGACAGCGCATCTACTGTGACGGTGGTGTCCCGGCCGGCTCCGCACACCTGACACGAGCACTCTCTTCACGAGGAGCATCCATGCCGTCAAGGGGCAGATCCGTACTGCGGCGCGTCGCCGCCCGGGGCACGGCCATGGCTGTGGGAGCCGGCATGGCCGTCACCGCCGTCACCGCCGGCCTCGCCGCCGCTCCCGCGGTCCACGCGTCACCCTCGTTCACAGGGCCCCTGCGGTGGGCACCGTGTGACGACCCGGCCAGGCCGGGAGCCGAGTGCGCCACCCTTTCGGTACCGGTCGACTGGGCCTACCCGGGCGGGCCGAGACTCCAACTGGCCGTGGCGCGCCGCAAGGCCTCCGAACCCGGCGCACGCGTCGGCTCGATGGTGTTCGGCCCGGGCGGACCGGGCGACTCGGGTGTGAGGATGGTGGTAGACCGTATCAGCCGGTTCAGCCCGGAGGTCCGCCGCAGTTTCGACATCGTCAGCTTCGACCCACGCGGCGTGGGCGGCAGCAACCCGGTGACCTGCTCCAGCGGCCTGCTCGCCGAGCGGCCGTCACCGGAGCTCAGGAGCCAGGCGGACTTCGACGCCACCATGGCGTACAACAGGCGGCTCCGTGCCGACTGCCGGGCCCGTACCGGCCCGGTGTTCGACCACCTCGACACCGCCCGGACGGTCCGGGACGTGGACGCCCTCCGCGCCGCTCTAGGCGAGCGGAAACTGACCTTCCACGGCAGCTCGTACGGCACAGTGCTCGGGGCGCAGTACGCCGAGGCCTACCCGCGTCGCGTGCGGGCGATGGTGCTGGAGAGCGTCATGGACCACAGCGTCGCGGCCACCCGTGACTTCCTGCGGGCCGAGGCGGCTTCGGCCGAGGACTCGTTCCAGGAGTTCGTGAAGTGGTGCGACGGGACCGCGGACTGCGCGCTGTACGGCCGCGACGTCCGTGCCATCTGGCGGAGCCTGTTGGCCCGGGCCGGACGCGGCGAATTGGAGGACCCGGCGAAGGCGGGCAGCCCGCTGTCGTCGTCGGACCTGGTCAACAAGATCGCGTTCCGGAAGTTCTACGAGGCGGACTACGCGGGCCTGGCCGCGGCGATCGTGACCATGCACGTGAGCACGCCGCTGCCGGCATCGCCCACCTCGGCAGCGCCGCTGCCTCCGGCCACCCCGGTCTTCTGCTCGGACTGGCACCTGCCGGTGCGCGACCACCGGACGTACGCCTCGCTGGTCGCCATGATGGACAGGACCGCGCCCGACCTGCCCTACCTGCTGCCGATCCACATGGTGGCGGCGTGCCTGGGAGCGCCGACCGCCAACCCACAACACCGCCTGGACGCACGCGGTGCCCCGCCGATCCTGGTGTCCAACGCGTTGCACGACCCCGCCACCGGCTACCCGTGGGCGGTCTCGGTGGCCCGGCAGCTCGGCCGCAGCGGCAGGCTCCTCACCTACGAGGGCCACGGCCACGGCAGCGTCACCAGCGGACCGTGCATGGAGGACGCCGTGGACAGCTACCTCACCGACCTGGCCGTCCCGCCCCGGGGCACCAGCTGCCCCGCCCCGGACTCGGTCAACGCGGCGGGATCGCCGCCTCGGCCGCTGCCTTGATCCGGGCAGCGAAGTCGGGCGCGTCCTTGCGGGCGGCGGTGAGCGCGAGGCCGACGAGCAGCTTGCCGAGTCCGTGGCCCTCCAGAACGTTGTGGAGACGGACCCGCGTCCTGCCGTCGGCCAGCGGCTCAAGATCGTAGCCGCCCTCGGTCACCGCCACGCTGTTCACGGGCGGGTTTACCGAAGACGTACGCCGTGTAGCGCGTGACGCGCCCGATGGCCTGGTGAGCCCGGACGACGGCGATGACCTCGTCCCACTCGCGGGCGTCGAGCTCTCTCAGGCCGGGCCACCGCACGCACAGGGCCTGTCGGCCGGCCCGGGTGGACGCGGTGCGGGCGAACAGGGCGGAGAGTTCGGCCGCCCTGTGGAGTACGGGAGTCGTCCAGTCGAGGATCCGGTACGTGCCGAAGCCGGCGGCGGATGCCATCAGTGGGTACCGCTCGCACGGTTCGATGTCGTCGAAGCGCCAGGTACGGCGTACGAGTCCGTTCGGGTCGAGGGTCTCCATCGGCTGATCCATGTGGGACGTGACGTCCACGAGGACGAGCCGCCCGCCGGGGCGCAGCAGTCGGAAGCTCTCGCCCAGGAACGACGCACGGCCTTCATGGCCGAAGTGAAAGGCGGCTTCCAGGCAGTGCACGCGATCGAAGGAGTCGTCCTGGAGCGGGATGTCCGCCGCCTGCCGTGGCAGAGCCTTCGCGTCGGCGACGGCGAAGCGCGCGCCTGAGCGGCTGCCGAAGCGGCGACGGGCCCGGTCGATCTGCGGGGGCTGGATGTCCACCCCCAGCGCCCGGCATCCGGCGGCACCGAGCCGCGCCGTGGTGTCACCGCGACCGCACCCGGCATCCAGGACGAGCTGCCCGGGCCGGGCGTTCAGCAGCCCCAGCGACCGGCGGGCCAGACGGCGCTGGAAGAACACCGGCCCCGCCAGGGCCGCGACCGGAAGGGTGGGCAGCGTGAAGTACCCGATGTTGGCCAGGTCGTCCCAGCCGAGGTGCTTCAGGACCCGGAAGAGCACGCTGTCGTCGCTGTAGGCACTGGTGAGGCTGCCGCTGTCGCCCATCCCGCACCCCCTGCTTCCCATGGACACATCTGTGGCCCGCTGCCTGTGTCACCGCCCCGACCTGTATCTACACTGAGCTCATTGGGGATGTCCGTGACATACCGGAACCATCATGCGTCATCAGCGGATGCTCGTACCGGTCCTCGCCCTGGTCCTCGTGATGGTGCCCGCGACCTCCGCGCAGGCACAGGGCGAGGAAGTCCCGCGCGGGCCCACGTTCGCCGCGCGCGCCCTGCAGGCGCTGATCGACGGTATCCAGTTCGGAGTGATCATCGCGATCACATCGGTGGGACTCTCCCTGATCTTCGGCACCATCCACCTGATCAACTTCGCGCACGGTGAGTTCGTCACCATCGGCGCCACCTTCGCCTTCTTCCTCAACGTCTCCCCGGCCGGTCCCGGGTGGCATCTGATCCCCGCGGCCCTCGCCGCGGTGGTCTTCGGCGCCCTGCTGGGTGGCGCGGTCGATCGCGGCATCTGGCGCCCGCTGCGGGCCCGGGGCACCGGGCTGATCAACATGTTCATCGTCACCATCGGACTCTCGCTGCTGCTGCGCCACGTCGTCCTCGTGCTGTACGGAACCCGTCCCGCCTCCTACGCGCAGTACGACATCCAGAGCACGATCGACCTGGGCCCGGCCGGTATCACCCCGCGGGACCTCACCGTCACCCTGCTCGCCGTGCTGGTGCTCCTCGGCGTCGCCGCGCTCCTGCAGAAGACGCGGATCGGCACGGCCGTCCGGGCCGTCTCCGCCAACCGCGACCTCGCCGAGGCGTCGGGCATCGACGTCCAGCGGGTGGTGCTGTTCGTGTGGATGCTCGGCGGCGGACTGGCCGCGCTCGGCGGGGTCTTCTTCGGCCTGGTGGAGATCGTCACCTGGGACATGGGCTTCAAGCTCCTGCTGCTCATGTTCGCGGGGGTCATCCTGGGCGGCCTCGGCTCCGCCTACGGTGCGATGGTCGGCAGCCTCGTCATCGGCATCGTCGCCCAGATGTCCACCCTGTGGTTCCCGGTCGACCTGCAGTACGCGTGGGCGCTGCTCGTCCTCATCCTCGTCCTCCTCGTCCGGCCGCAGGGCATCCTCGGCCGGGCCGAACGCGTCGGGTGAGGGGTGTGCCATGGACTTCTCGGCCATCGTCTCCGACGCCCTGCGCTCGGGAATCGGCCCCATCGCCGCCGTCTACGCGCTCGCCGCGATGGGACTGAACCTGCACTTCGGTTACACCGGCCTGCTGAACTTCGGCCAGGTCGGCTTCATGCTGGTCGGCGGCTACGGACTGGCCATCACGGTGTCGACGTACGACGGCCCGATGTGGCTCGGCGTCCTGGGCGGAATGGCCTGCGCGGTCGTGCTGGCCCTGTTGCTCGGCCTGCCCACCTTGCGGCTGCGCGCCGACTACCTGGCGATCACCACGATCGCGGCGGGCGAGACGCTACGGCTCTTCTACCGGTCCAGCTGGGCCGAGCCGGTCACCGGCGGGGTGTTCGGACTGCAGCGCTTCGCCAACGACTTCTACGCACTCAGCCCCATCGAGCCCGGCACCTACGGCGTGTGGCTCGTGAGGTTCAGCTCCCGCGACCTCTGGGTGATGATCGTCGGATGGGCGCTGGTGCTCGTGGTCGGGGGCCTGCTCGCCCTGCTGATCCACAGTCCCTGGGGCCGGGTGATCCGGTCGATCCGGGAGGACGAGATCGCCGCGCGCAGCCTCGGCAAGAACGTCTACGCCTACAAGATGCAAAGCCTCGCGCTGGGCGGCGTCATCGGGGCGGTCGCGGGCATGATGCAGGCCATCCAGGTGCAGTCCGTGAACCCGGACAACTACGACCCGGGCGTCACGTTCTTCCTGTACACGCTGCTCGTACTCGGGGGCGCCGGGCGGATCCTCGGGCCGGTCGTCGGCTCGATCCTGTTCTGGTTCGTCCTCAGCTTCCTCGACAGCGCGCTGCGCCAGGCCATCGGCGCGGAGTACATCTCGCCGGACCTCATCAGCACCTCGGAGGTCGGCGCGGTGCGCTTCGCCCTGGTCGGGGTCGCCCTCGTCCTGCTGGTCGCGTTCCGGCCACAGGGCATCCTCGGCAGCCGGAAGGAGATGCTGCTCAGTGGCCGCTGACCCGGTCGTGCCCCACCCGGGCCGGCTCTCCGCGATCGATCCCGAGCCGGGGGTGCGCAAGCCCGATCCCCTGCTCATCCTCGACCAGGTGACCCGCACCTTCGGCGGCCTGGTCGCCGTGCGGGTCGAGCACCTTGAGGTGCAGCGTGGCGTCATCACAGCGCTCATCGGCCCCAACGGCGCCGGAAAGACCACGTTGTTCAACGTGGTGAGCGGGTTCGACCGGGCCGACGGCGGCCGATGGTCGTTCGAAGGGCAGCCGCTCACCGGCTCCCCGGCACACCGGGTGGCGCGCCGGGGACTGGTCCGTACGTTCCAGCTCTCCAGAGCGCTCGCCCGGCTCACTGTGCTGGAGAACCTGCTGCTCGCCGCACCCGGGCAACGCGGCGAAGGGGCCCTGCCCGCCCTGCTGCGACCGCTGTGGCGCGGGCAGGAGCGGGAGTCCGAGCGCCGGGCCGGCGAACTGCTGGACCGGTTCCGGCTCGGGCCCCTGCGCGACGACTTCGCCGGCACGCTCTCCGGCGGGCAGCGCAAACTGCTGGAACTGGCCCGCGCGCTCATGACCCGGCCGGTGATGCTCCTGCTCGACGAACCGATGGCCGGGGTGAACCCCGCGCTGGTCCAGTCGCTGCTCGGACACATCACGCGGCTGCGGGACGAGGGGCTGACGGTGTGCTTCGTCGAGCACGACATGGACGTGGTGATGGGCATCAGCGACTGGGTGGCCGTCATGGCCGACGGCCGCCTGGTGGCCGAGGGCCCACCGCACACGATCGGCCGGAACGCCGCCGTCGTGGACGCCTACCTGGGCAAGCGGCACGACGAGTCGGAGGTGACCGACGAACAAGGACAACCGGAGGCGACCGACGACCGAGGCGAGGAGGAGTAGCCATGTCCGCAGAGGAGCAGGCGCCGGTGCTGGCGGCCGACGAGATCGTCGCCGGCTACGTGCCGGGCGTCGATGTACTGCGCGGATGCAGCGTCGAGGTGCGGCCGGGCGAGGTGGTCGGCGTGATCGGCCCCAACGGCGCCGGCAAGTCGACCCTGGTCAAGGCCGTCTTCGGGCTGCTTCGGGTACGCGGCGGGACGGTGCGGCTACGCGGCGAGGACGTGACAGGACAGCCCGCGCACGAGCTGGTCCGGCGGGGCGTGGGCTATGTGCCGCAGCTGCAGAACGTGTTCCCCACACTGACCGTCGAGGAGAACCTGCGGATGGGCGTGTATCTACGGCCCAAGGACCACACGCGGCGGGTCGCGGCGGTCGAGGAACTCTTCCCCCTGCTGGCCGACCGCCGCAAGCAGAAGGCCGGCGCCATGTCGGGCGGCGAGCGCCAGATGCTCGCGATGGCCCGCGCCCTGATGATGGAGCCGCAGCTGCTGCTGCTCGACGAGCCGTCGGCCGGCCTGTCACCACTGCACCAGGACCACGTCTTCGACCGGTGCAGAATGATCAACAGCGCGGGTGTCGCCGTGCTCATGGTCGAGCAGAACGCCCGCAGGTGCCTGCAGCTCTGCGACCGCGGCTACGTCCTCGACCAGGGCCGCAACGCGTACTCCGGCACGGGCACGGCCCTGCTGCACGACGAGAAGGTGATCGAGCTCTACCTCGGCACACTCGCCCGCGTGCGCTGATTCCCGCTGTCGGTCCTCCTCGTCACTCCTCGGCCCTGCTGGTCTCGGTACGCAGGGTCTGCAGCTTTCCTTCGTCGTCGTAGCCGTACACCTCGATCGACGCCTGGCCGGGTTCGCCCTTGTCGGTGAAGTCGAGCGGACCGCTCACACCGTCGTAGTCGATGTCCCTGCCGTCGGCGAGCAGTTCCTTGCAGGCGGCGAAGGAGTTGCACTTCTCGCCGTCCTTGGTGATCCCGTTCATCTCCTTGACGTAGTCGCCGGGATCGTCGGACTCCGCCTTCTCGGCGGCGAGCGCGATCGTCGTCGCGCAGTCGAACACCTGCGGCGCGAACTGCAGCTCCTTCAGATCCGGCGCGAATTCCTGGAGGTCCTTCACGTACTGCTCGTTCGACGCCGAGGCCGGCGCGGTCCCCTTCATCCCGGAGAGCCTCTCGGGCTGGCCCGGGGCGACCAGCGAGGGCAGTTCCTCGCTGCGCAGTCCGTCGGCGCCGTAGACGCCGATCTGGTCGGGCCCGAGTCCGGACTCGATCATGCCCTGCAGAATCTGGGTGCCCTCCTCGAAGGCGATCACCACGGCGGCATCCGGCCTGGAGTTCTCCACCTGCTGGACGACCTGGTCGAAGTTGGTCGCCTTCGGGTCGTAGGTCTCGGCCAGCGTCACCGTCGCACCGCGCTCCTCCAGCGTCTCGCGGGTGGCCTCCATCAGGCCGCGGCCGTAGTCGTCCGCCCGGGCGACCAGAGCCACCCGGTCGTGACCGTCGTCGCGGACGACATCGGCCAGGATGGGCCCCTGCAACGCGTCGCTCGGGACGGTACGGAAGTAGAAGCCGTCGTCCTCGTAGTCGGTGAAGGTCGGCGCGGTGTTCGACCCCGAGCACTGCACGACGCCCGCACCGGTCACCCGGTCGATGAACGCCAGCGACATGCCGGACGCCGCAGCGCCGATGACGGCGTCCACGCCTGCGGCCAGGACCCTGTCCGCCGACTGTGCCGCAACGGCCTCCTGGCCCGCCTCGTCACTGGAGACCACGGTCGGCACCGACTTGCCCAGGACTCCGCCGGCATCGTTGATCTTCTCTATCGCGAACTTCAGCGACTCGATCTGCGGCGGGCCGAGGTAGGCCAGCTGTCCCGTCTCCGGCAGGACGTAGCCGAACTGGAGCTCACCATCGCCCGGCTCGGCCTGGGCGGTGCCCGTCGTACCGCACACGGCTATCGCAAGAGCGGCCGCGCTCGCGAAGATCGCGGACCGTCGTATCGACGCTTTCATCTCCGCCTCCGCTCGTACAGGCGGCGGTGGTCGACTGGCCGGCCATCGCCCGCCATCTGTACTTGAGGTTAGATCTCAAATGAAGTCCGGAAAAGGACGAAACGCACAGTTTTTCGATTGGGTGCGATCGCTCGACACGGAAGGTGCGGAAGAGGCCGGCGTCACCAGGGTTACGACGCCCGCGCCAGTCGCACGATCGCCGCGATCGACCGGTCGACGTCGGCCTCGTCGCCGCGCTCGTGCCCGGCGTGCCGCAAACGAGTTGAGGCGAGACGGCCCGTCTTGTTACGGTCGGGGCATGGCTTTCCTCTTCTTCGTCTGAGTCCGGGCACGGCCGATGCCGCCGTCTCTGCTGCCCGTAGACCCTTCGCATGCCCCCAGGACAAGTCATATGCGCGACCGCGCCCCTTTCACCCTGCCCACCGTCGCCTCCGCTGCCGTGACCCAGCTCTCGGTCAAGGACGTCACCAAGACCTATGGCACCCGAACCGTCCTCGATCAGGTCTCCTTCACCGTCCGCCCAGGCGAGAAGGCCGCCGTCATCGGCGAGAACGGCGCCGGCAAGTCCACCCTGCTGCGGCTGCTCGCCGCTGCCGAGCGGCCGGACACCGGGGAGATCACCGTCAGCTTTCCCGGCGGCACCGGCCACCTCGCACAGGCCCTCGACCTCGATCCCTCCCGCACCGTGCAGGACGCCGTCGACCTGGCCCTCACCGACCTTCGCGCCATGGAGCGAAGGCTCCGTGCAGCAGAGGAGTCGCTCGCCGACGCGTCGGACGAGGATCTCGACGCGTACGGTGAGCTGCTGATCGCGTACGAGGAACGCGGCGGATACCAGGCGGACGCCGGCGTCGACGCCGCCATGCACGGACTCGGGCTGGCCGTGATCGCCCGCGACCGCCTGCTCGGCTCGCTCTCCGGTGGTGAGCTGTCGCGGCTCGCACTCGCCTGCGTCCTGGTCGCATCCCCCGAACTGCTGCTCCTCGACGAACCGACGAACCACCTCGATGCGGCGGCCGTGCACTGGCTGGAGGAGCACCTGCGCGCACACCGCGGCACCGTCGTGGCGGTCACCCACGACCGCGGCTTCCTGGAACGCATCGCCACCACGATCCTGGAGGTCGACCGCGATGAGCGCACCGTGCGCCGGTACGGCGACGGCTGGGCCGGCTATCGCGCCGCGAAGGCCGCCACCCGGCGCGCTGCGGAGCAGCGGTACGCGGACTGGGCCGAGGAGGTGGCCCGCATGGAGGAGCTGCTCGAGGCCGCGGGGAGGCGCCTCGCCACCACCGGCCGCGATCCGAAGCAGGGCTTCGGCAAGCACCGCCGGTCCAGCGAGGCGAAGCTCGGCGGGCAGGTGCGCTCCGTCCGGGAGCGCCTGGCCCAACTGCGGCGCCACCCCGTGGCAACGCCGCCGGCACCGCTCCGCTTCACGACGACGCTGTCGGCGGCGGACATCCCGGCACAGGGAGCCCTCGCCGAGTTCGATGGCGTACGAGTAGGTGAGCGATTGCGTCTGGACGGGCTCCTCACGATCGCGCCCGGACAGCGGTTGCTGGTCACAGGAGAGAACGGCGCGGGCAAGACGACGCTTCTGCGCGTCCTGGCGGGCGACCTTGAGCCGGACGCGGGCACGGCACGCCGCCCTGCCCGGATCGGCTACCTCCCGCAGGACCTGCCCACGCACTCCACACGGCTCCCGCTGCTCGCCGCGTTCGCTGCCGGACAGCCCGGACTGCCGGACGAGTACGGTGCACAGCTCCTGGCGCTGGGCCTGTTCAGGGAGGAGGACCTGTACGTTCCGGTCGCCGCCCTGTCCGTCGGTCAGCGCCGTCGGCTGCAGATCGCGCGCCTGGTGACCCGGCCCGCGGACCTCCTGGTACTGGACGAGCCGACGAACCACCTCGCGCTCGACCTGGTCGAGGACCTTCAGGCCGCGCTCGCGGCATACCCGGGGGCCGTGGTCGCGGTCTCGCACGATCGCGGATTCCGTGCGCGCTTCGAAGGGGAGCGGTTGGAGCTGCACGAAGGCCGCAGGCGTTGACCGCGCCGGAACTCCCACCTCCGCGAACGGCGCACCTCTGCCGCGAACGGTGCACCTTCGCCGCGCACGGCGCGCCTCCGCAGCCGTCCGGGCGGCCGTCACGGCCGGGTGCCGACTCGGTCCGCTGCGCGCGCGACTGACCGCGGCGCGACTACCGGAGACCGAGACGGTCTATCGCGCCGCGCCGGACCCTCGCCGGTGGCAACAGGGCGTTCCTCTCGCCGAGCTCGTCGATGTCGTGAACCACTGGCGCACCGAGTACAAGTGGCGGTCGTTCGAAGAGCGCCTCGACCGTAACGGCCAGTTCCGCACGACCATTGATGACCTGGGAATTCATTTCCTGCACCGCCGATCCGCGCGCGCAGACGCCACTCCGCTGGTCTTGACCCACGGCTGGCCGGGCAGCATTGCCGAGTTCGTCGATGTAGTAGACGAGCTGGCAGATCCCCAAGATGCAGACGCGCCGGCGTTGGCAACGGACGGGCTGACGGCTGTCGAGCGCAAGTGGACCGAGGAAACCCGCGACTTCTGGCGCCACCGCGCGGCGTACGCGAAGCAGCAGGCAACCCGACCGCAGACCATCGGCTACTCGCTCGTCGACCACCGGTCGGGCTTCTCGCCTGGATCCTTGACGAGTTCGCCGAGTGCTCAGACACCGAAGACAGCCCGTTCGAGACGATTTCGATAGACCGCGTTCTCGACGACGTCACCCTGTACTGGATGACACGGACCGGCGCATCGTCGGCCCGCATCTACTACGAAAGCCACAACTCGCTCGATCCCGAACTTCGGGTCGACGTCCCGTCAGCCATCACTATGTATCCCCGCGACATCGAGAAGTGCCCACGCCCCTGGGCGCAGGAGCGGTACCGGCAGATTGTCCGATGGACGTCGCCCGAAAGCGGGGGACATTTCCCGTCGCTGGAGGTTCCCCGGTATTTCGTCAAGGATCTGCAAGAGGGCCTCGCGGCAGTGCTGTCCGCTTGAATGAGCAGGCCGTCGCCGCGGCTGGGACGCGAGGCCGCAGGGTTGATACAGCCGAGCCGAGCCGCGCCCAGATCGCCCAGAGCTGGTGTTGCCAGGTCGACGTGCACTCCCGGAGCGCGCGTCGGCCGCCTCCGAGTGTGATGAGACGCTCGCAGACGGCCGGACGGTCGAGGTGCCGACGTCAGCAGGGCTGGGGGATGCCGTTGCCGATGTGCGTGGGCACCGGGTCCGTCTCGCTGTAGATGTCCGTGTCCTTCATCCAGCCCCACTTGCCGTTGTCCGCCTGCGTCCAGAGCCACCGGTTCGGGTGCGGGCCGCCGACGTAGGCACCGGTGTCCCTGCGGCACTCGAACCAACTCGGGTTCGAGTACATCTTGCCGACGGGACGGCTGGTGTCGGGGGTGGCGTAGACGGTGGCCCCGGAGACGTTGTTGCAGTACATGCGCATGCCGCCATCGCCCCACCAGCACGGATCGGCCGCCTCGGCCGTGCCGGAGAAGACGGTGCCCAGTGCGGTGAGTGCCACTCCGGTGACGAGGGCCGAGAGCTTGCGCGTGGGTGCTTTCAAGGTGTTCCCCCTGGGGTGGAGTTGGTGGTGTGTGGCCAACAAGGACGCGCCGAGTCGGTCTCGCTCGAAATGCTTTGAGTGGGTGGAGGGGACACCGGCTCCGGGCGAGGCCCCCGTGAAGTGGACTGCACCGCTGGAGAACCGCGCTGCTGAGATCGACCGTGGCGCCGGAGATGTGCAGCCCTCACAGGTCACCGCTGCCGGCGGCCCACGGCTGCGGGCGGGACGGTCCCCATGGCGGCCTGCGACCGGGGGCCGCCGACCGGACGACTGCTACCAGATTCCGCTCTGGAGGTACGGGTTGACGGCCCTGAAGTTGCTGTCGTAGCTGGCCCTGAACACGTAGTTCGGGTCGGACTGGGTGAGCCACCCGGACGTGTGCGCATAGCCGGTGCCGTCCGACAGATAGGTGCCGTCGGCGAAGGACCAGGTTCTGCCGCCGTCCCTGCTGATGTCGAGCCAGATCCAGCCCCGCAGGTCCCAGCCGGAGCCGACGAGCCGTCCCCAGCCGTACTGGTAGCCGTTGTAGTGGCCGGAGCGGAGCTCGATGCCGATGGTTCCGCGCTGGTTGGGAGCGTGGGTCACGCGATTGGTGGTGGCCATCACCTGGTCGGTGTTGATCGTTGCGGATGCAGCGTGCGCGGGTGTGGCGAGCGCCGCGGCGCCCAGCGCGCCCAGCGATCCCGCTACCGCCGCGGACCCGGCCGACCTCAGAAGAGTCCTGCGGTCCATGGAGCGACTCATGGGTCCCCCTCGTCGAAAGTGAAGGTGCTGACCTTGCGGGCAGCGCCGTGGACAGACCCTAGCGAGGGGGCGGGTGCTGAACTCCTGACACATGTCAGGGCAACGCATGCCCGGAATTCGCCGAGACGCACTCGGACGCGATGACGAAAGTCTCCGCTGTCACGGCGGGTGACTCCACGACGGATGCCTACCGCCGCGCCGGGAGCCCAGGCCATCCTGCACGTCTGCGCATGAAGGTCGCCGAAGGCGCCGGCTCACGCGCCGCCGGGCCGGCGTCCTTTTCGAACGTGGCATCCCGGTTGAACGCTCTGAAATGATCGCAACGTGATAGCCAGCGCTGACGAACGATCTGACGGGCCTCCACGGGAAGTCCGCATTCCCACCCCGGACGGCGGTCGGCTTTGGGCTGAGCGCGGCGGCACCGGAAGCCCGGTCGTGCTACTGCACGGTGCCGGCATGGACTCCCGCCTGTGGGACGCCGTCGCTCCCGAGTTGGCCCGCCACCACGACGTGATCCGCTACGACGCCCGCGGGCTGGGACGCTCCACACCTCCGAGCAAGCCGTTCAGCGATGTCGAGGATCTGCGCACCGTCCTTGACCACTTCGGCCTTCGTCGAGCCGCGCTGGTCGGGTTGAGTATGGGCGGGGAGAGCGCGCTCGATTTCGCCCTCGCCCACCCGGAGCGGGTCGCCGCGCTGGCCCTGGTCGGCGCCTCGGTCAGCGGTCACGTCTGGCCGCAGAGCCCCGAGTTGTCGGCCTATGCCACAGCCCGGCGCAAGCGTGAGACGGCCACCCTGGCCGAGCTGGAACTGACGATCTGGGCAGCCATGGGCCGTACGGCTCCCGGAGGAGAGCTCATCGAGACGATGGTCGCCTCGAACGCCAAGCGGCGAGTCGTGAACGAACAGCACTGCGTCGTCTCCCCGGGCCGTGATGCCGAACCACACCTGGCAGACATCCTCGCGCCGACGCTGGTCATCCACGGCCACCACGACCACCCGGAGATTGCGGTGATCGCCGGACGACTTGTCACCGACATCCCCGGTGCCCGCGGCGAGACGGTCCCGGACGCCGACCACTACCTGCCACTCCGTACGCCCGAACGACTCACCGAGCTACTGCTGTCACACCTGCCCTGACAAGCCGTCCACCAATGATCCCCACCGGTTGACCACCACTCGTCAGGCTGTCTCTTCGCCTCGCTGCCGCTCTTGGCACAGCCGGTGCGGGGCGGACATGCAGGAAGCCCCGCTGGCAGGAGCAGGGCATACGACCGGGCGGTGGAGGGTCATGGTGCACCCGTGGTGAGGACGAAGCCGTCGTGGGCCGCTACTGGTGTCTTCCTGACAGGTGTCAGGAAGACACCGTAGGCCAGGGCGGTTACGTTCCCGGAGATGCCGCAGTGCATCACCGTGGGGCCCACCAGCCACGACGCGTTTCACGCCGGACTCACCACGGGGTGTGCACCCCACCCGGCCTGTTCGTCGCCCTGGCCGGTGTCCTCGCGCGAGCCCGGTCATGAACCGGTTGTACGAAAGCTGGGCCGGCACCCGGGCAAGTTCCCTGTCCCTCTTGCTCCTCAGGTAAGGAATGACATGTCCGAACTGAAGCGGTACGCGTCCCTCGCAGTTGCAGCCGTGGCCCTTCTGGCCGTCGGGTTGGCGGGACCGGCATCCGCGGACACGGCACAGACCCCGGCGGCCTTCGACAAGCAGGCCCGCGCTGCCGGCCTCAGTCGGGGCGAAGCCAGCGCTCTCCAGGCCAAGGTGGACCGCTACCTCGCCCGCCAGGACGGACGACAGGTCTCGGCGAACGAGATTGCCCTGGCGGACGGTGCCAAGCTGACGGTCACCGTTCCCGGTGAGCGATACGTGCGTGAGATGAGCACGTCGTCCGCAAGCCGTGCCGCCGCACAATGGGAGTGCGACTACACGTACTTCTGTATGTTCCGTCAGGAACTCGGCATGGGTGACCGACTCGCGCTGTACCACTGTCAGGACTACGCGCTGCAGAACTGGACCGGCGACGGCTCCTACTACAACAACCAGACCCCCGGTACCCGTGCACTGTTCAAGAACCAGAACCGCAACGTCATCCACACCACCCTCGGCGCACCCTTCAGCGTGGCCAGCCATGACTGGACCCCCGTGTGGTACGTGAGGCCCTGCTAGCACCCGTCCGGGCGATCACGAGTGCGGAACTCGTCGTGCGAATCGCGTGAAGTCGCCCCGCTTGCAGCCTAGTTGGCCATTCCGCACCTCCTGCACCACCAGCCCCTCAACGGCACTGCCTGCACGGCGATCACCTCGCCGGGGAGTAGCATCGCACCTGCTGACCCGGGTTAAAGGACGGGTTAAGCAAGAGGGTAAAGGTTGGTAGGCTCCGGGTGGGAGGTGGATCGGCATGGCATCCGAGGAAGAGCTGTTCGCCAACGTGGACGCTCTGCTGGACGAGGAGCCGCAGCTCCCGCACCCGGCGGAGCGGGCGCGGCTGCGAGAGGCCGCCGGTGTCACCCAAGCCCGCCTCGCCCAAGCTCTGAAGACCACGACGCAGACGGTGAAAAACTACGAGAACGGCCGCTCCGAGCCGAAATCGCCACGCCTGGAGGCCTACCAGCGTCTGCTGCGGGGCTGGGCCGAGAAGTACCCCGCACACAGCGCCCCGGTTCCGGACGCCTCGGCCCAGCCGGCGTCGGGGAGAGCGCCAGGCAGCCCACCCGCATCCGAGGAGACCGAACCCGAGAGCGTCGCTCCCACAGGAGCATCCGTCGCGCCGGTGCGCGATACGCCCCGGCGCCTGGCGGCGTCACCGCGGCGTCCGGCGCCGAAAATGCCTCCTCAGCCCGCCGCCGACGCGCGATTCCCGCACGGTCCACTGGCCGTGCTGGACGGAGACGGCTCCGCATACGGCGTCGACGGCATCGTTCTCGACTGCCCCGCCGCGTCCGTGCCGGAGCTGGTGGAGTGGACACTGCGCGAGTCCGGCCTCGGCGCACCGCGCCTGCACCGCAACGGCAAGGACTCCGACCCGTTGATCGTCCTCACCGCCGCGGCTGCCGTGCAACTCGGGCTTCCCGAACGCCTGGAAGGCCATGAACAACGCCGCTCCCTGCGCCTGCCCGACGACCACCCGGTCGTCAAGCAGGTGACGAAGGCGAAGTGGCAGCTCACCCAGCGCGGGTTCGGCCCCTGGGCGCGCATCTACCGCAAGGCGCACGGCACCCGGCGACAGTGCGTACAGCTGGCCCTCCTGTCCTGGGACGCCCTCGACGAGCGGTCCTGGCCCGGCCTCGCCGACATGGAGCCGGCCGACATCGCCCGTGTCCTCGGTGTCTATGCCCAAGGCGTCATCACCCCGCGCGGTTCCACGGCCGTCTCGGGACTGGAGCTGATGACGGCCCTGCGCCCGCCCACACGCGCGGTACGCGACGAAGCGACCGGCAACTGGATCCCCGGCCACAATCCGGGCAGCCTCGGGACGGAGCCGATGGACCCGGCGCCGCCGGAGGCCACGCCGGAGCATCCCGTGGTCGTCAACTCCGGCTGGAAGGGCGGCTTCCTGAACGAGGAGGCGTACCAGTGGGTCCGCGACGTCGACCTGCTGACCGACGAGGAGTGCCACCTGCCCTACGCGGTCGGCCTGGACCTGAACACCGCGTTCCTCGCGGCCGCCGCCCGGCTCACGGTCGGCCTGTCGGCACCGGACCACTTCCGGGCACCGCAGTTCAATCCGAAGATCCCCGGCTCCTGGCTGGTGGACCTCTCGCACGTGGAGCTCGACCCTCGCCTGCCCAGCCCGTTCACACCGACCGGTGAGCGGCCGGCCGGCCCGGCCTGGTACCAGACGTACACCGTCGCCTATGCCCAGGAACTCGGCTACAACGTGCAGCCGCTGGAGGCGTACCTGCGGCGGGAGACCGGCGCGTACCTGGATCCGTGGCACGACCGGCTCAAGACCGCTTACCTCGACACCCTCGCCGACCTCGGGGTCACCCGAGACCTGGACGACAACTCCTTCCTCGCGGCGATGGAGCGACACAAGGACGCCGACCCGGCCCTGGCAGCCGTCCTCGCGGCGATCAAGGCCACTGTCAAGGGCGGCATCGGCAAGTTGCGCGAGCGCCCCCAAGGACGGCATTACAAGGAGGGGGAGCGGTGGCCGGCCCTGGAACGCCCGACCTGGCGCCCCGACATCCGCGCCGCGGTCATCTCCAAGGCACGGATCAACATGCACCGCAAACTGCTGAACATGTCCCGGATGACGGGCCTGTACCCGCTCGCGGTGCTGTCCGACTGCGTCGTCTACCCCAGCCCCGGCCCCTCACCGCTGGACTTCCTTCCCTACGCCGCCTCCGGCAAGCCCCAGCCCGGCGGCTTCCGCCTCGGCCCCAGCCCGGGCATGGCGAAACTGGAGGGCGTCCAGGAGATGCTCTGGGCGGTCGACCTGATGGAGAAGGGCCTGAACCCCTCCCGCCACATCAAGGGCGGCGACGCCGTCCTTGACGAAGGCGAGTAGAGCTCGAGCTCGGAAGGGAACTGACGCTGTGGGAGAAATCGACGACGCCATCGAGCGCGCCGACCAGGAGTCCTTCACTCGCCGGCCACCCAGGACGCTCAAGGGCCAGATCAACTTCCTGATGAGGCAGCTGAAGACGACACGGGCCGTCGCGGCGGAGCTCGGGGTGAGCCGGCGTTCGGTGGAGCGCTACCGCACGGGCGAGCGCAAACGCCCACCGCAGGAGATCCAGCAGAGGATCGATGCCGCCGTCCGGTCCCGATGGCAGCCTCAGGTCCGCAGACGCCGGCGCGAAGAGGCCGCCACCAGGCGCGGGATCACGGTGGAGACGAGAGCCCGCTTCGGCTACACGGCACCGATCGGCACAACCGACGACGGCCGCTTCCGCCGCCTCACCGTGCACCTCCCGCCGGCGTACGCCCAGCAGCTGTTCGACGCCCGCGAGGCCGGCGCCACCGATCAGCAACTGCGTCAGATCATCGCCGACGGATTCAGGACCACCTACTTCCAGGACGGAGGAGCCCGCGCAATGGGGCTGTCGGACGTCGCCATCAACGACATCGACTACATCGACCTCGACTACTGATTTCAGGCTGCTTCGCCGGGAACGCTCACCGCCGCGTGAGCCGAAGCACGATAGCTGTCACATCGGCAGGGTAGTTGTCACCGGCGCTGCTGTGTGACTGTGCGCTTCAGCTGACAGGGGCGGTCGAGTTGGCGGTCAGCATGCTGACGTGCGGGTTTCGTCGGGCCGGCTTTCATGAATCAGGTCACCATCGTGCGCGCAGCACGCCGTCGCTGTCGGGTAGAACGGCTTGGAGCAGTGGACTGCGTTCGTCGGTGTAGAGGGGCAGGGCACGCGCCGCTCGCGCGTCGGCTACCAGGGCAGCGAGCTCCTGGTACTCGGTCTCATCGACGACCACGTCTCTGATCGTTCCATCCTTCGTCTCCCAGACGAACTCAATGTGCCATTCGGACGGCAGCGCGGTCAGGACCGCTCCGACGTCGGGTTGCAGGTCGGGCCAGACGGTCAGCAGGGCGCGGGGGCCGAGACCGGCGCGCACCGCGTTGAGGTTTTCCGTGGTGAGACGGTGCCAGCGTGTGGCGTTGACGACGGAGGTCTCCTCCAGGAGCAGGCCTTGTCGCACCGCCAGCTCGATGCGCACCAACGCCCAGAAGCCTTCGCCGGCGGCCTCTGTCACCTCTGGTTCCGCGGCGTAGGGGGAAGTCTCTACCGGTTCCGCGAAGAGGCCGAGTTCCCGCGTACGGGCCACGGCGTCCGTGCAGGGCTGGTCGCTGCCCACGTACACGTACTGGTCCCATCCGACGTGCACGGCGAAAACGTCTCCCGCCTCCAGCCGGCACCAGGCGCCCTGCTCACGGAGCATGACGCGGATCAGCTCCAGGGCCACCGCCAGGGAGACCTCGGCCCCGTCGTGGTAACCGGTGAGGTCAGCCGGGAAGAGCCCGCGGAGACCGTGCCCCTCGACCGCCGGCTGGGCACCGAGGTGGACGAGCCCGGCGACAGAGGGCTCACGGATCTCCAGCCGGTCAATGCCCGCAGCTTCCGCGAACGCGGAGATCGCCTCCAGATACGCGGCCTCGACCGGCCCGTGATCGCTGACCGCCTCCTCGGCGCCCCGGTAGCTGCCGTGTTCGTCACGGTCGGCGGGGTCGTACTTCGTGATCCGGTGAACGAAGGCAGGCGGCACGCTACTCCTGAACAGGGTGGAAGGTAGCGCCAGCGTAGGTCCCGGGCCGAACTCGCCGTTCCCAATTCCGCTGCACAGCCCGACAGATCTTTCTGGTGACAGAAGGACGGCCGAATGAGCCTGCGACAAGTCGGATGCCTCGTTTGGTGACAACCAGGCTGCTTAGGCCGCCCCTGTTCGCCAGCTCAGCCGGTCCCGCTGGTGACAACTCCCGAGCTTCGGCTCACCGCGTCGAGCCAGCTGCTCGAAGGGCCCCTTCATCCGCCCGGAGGTCGCTGCGCCCCGTACACCGGCTCAGGGGTGGTCGCCTCCGCGAGGAGCTTCAGCGCGGCCTCGCCGGCCTCGGCCGGGGACCAGCGGGCGCCCTTGTCCGCCGTGGGGCCGGGGCGCCATCCCTCCATGACCGTGATGCGACCGCCCTCCGCCCCGAACACCCGCCCCGTCACACCGACGGAGGCCGCGGAGCCGAGCCACACGACGAGCGGGGACACGTTCTCCGGAGCCATGGCGTCGAAGCCGGTGTCAGGGACCGCCATGGTCTCGGCGAACGTCGCCTCGGTCATCCGGGTACGCGCCGCCGGGGCGATGACGTTGACCAGAACGCCGTAACGGCCCATCTCGGCGGCGGCGACCAGGGTCAGCCCGATGATCCCGGCCTTGGCCGCGGAGTAGTTGCCCTGGCCGACGCTCCCCACCAGTCCCGCTCCACTGCTGGTGTTGACGACCCGCGCGGCCGGGACCCGGCCCGCCTTGGCTTCCGCGCGCCAGTGGGCCGCCGCGTGCTTCAGCGGAAGGAAGTGCCCCTTGAGATGGACGCGCATGACGGCGTCCCAGTCGTTCTCGCCGAGGTTCACCAGCATGCGGTCGCGCAGGAACCCGGCGTTGTTGACCAGGGTGTCGAGGCGGCCGTAGGTCTCGACGGCGGCGCGGATCAACGAGGCCGCGCCCTCCGTCGTGGCGATGTCCCCGCCGTGGGCGACCGCCTGTCCACCGCGGGCAACGATCTCGTCGACGACGAGCTGGGCGGGCTCCGTCCCGGATCCGGTCCCGTCGAGGCCGGCACCGAGGTCGTTCACGACGACCCTCGCACCCTCGGCGGCGAGGGCGAGGGCGTGCGCCCGGCCGAGTCCGCGCCCCGCCCCGGTGACGATCGCGACACGTTCGCTGCACAGTCCGGACATGCTCCGGGTCCCTTCTCTCGCAGGTCAGTTGCCGGTGGTGGTGGCGTCGAGGAAGGCCGGGCGCTCCCCACCGCCGTGGACGAGCAGGCTCGCGCCGCTGATGTACGCCGCCCGTTCGGAGGCGAGAAAGACACAGGCGTCTCCCACCTCGGCCGGGTCGGCGAGCCGGCCGAGCGGCACCGTGCGGCCGACGGCCGCGACCCCGTCCTCGTCGCCGTAGTGCAGATGCGACAGCTCGGTGCGCACCATGCCGAGGACCAGGGTGTTGACCCGGACCAGCGGGGCCCATTCCACTGCCATGCTGCGGGCCAGCTGCTCCAGTCCCGCCTTGGCCGCGCCGTAGGCCGCCGAGCCCGGTGACGGACGGCTGCCGCTCACACTGCCGATCATGACGATCGACCCGCCGCCGGGCTGGGCGCGCATCTGCTCGTGGGCGGCGAGGGAGGCGGTCAGGGGAGCGAGCAGGTTCAACTCGATCACCCGTGCGTGCCGTTGGGCCCCGCCTTCCTGCAGCATCCGGTACGGCGTGCCCCCGGCGTTGTTGACGAGGACGTCCAGCCTGCCGTACTCGCCCCCCACGTGCGTGAAGAAGGCGTCGACGGCGTCCGCGTCACGCAGGTCGACCGGGAGGAACCGGGCGGTGCGCCCACCCGCTTCGACAGGCCGGTCCGCCGGGCGCCGGGCGCAGGTCACCACCTCGGCTCCGGCCTCCAGCAAGGCCCGGGCGATGCCCGCGCCCACACCCCTCGTTCCGCCGGTGACCACCGCGACGCGTCCGCTCAGGTCGGTGATCGTTGCCATGGGGGACCTCCCGCGAGGCGTACTCCGCTGCTACCTTCATGCCTAACAAACGTTTGGTGGAAAGGTAGCTGATCCGCTCATGGGTGTCTCCACCACAAGCCCCGACGAGGGCATCGCCGTCATCACCGTGGACTTCCCACCGGTCAACGCCGTTCCCGTGCAGGGCTGGTACGACCTGGCCACAGCGGTGCGCGCGGCCGGTTGCGATCCCGGCGTACGCTGCGTCGTCCTCACCGCGACGGGGCGCGGGTTCAACGCCGGCGCCGACATCAAGGAGATGCAGCGCACCGAGGGGTACACGGCGCTCGTCGGCACCAACCGAGGCTGCTACGAGGCGTTCGCTGCGGTCTACGACTGCGAGGTCCCCGTGGTCGCCGCTGTGCAGGGCTTCTGTGTGGGCGGCGGTATCGGCCTGGTCGGCAACGCCGACTCGATCGTGGCGAGCGACGACGCGACCTTCGGGCTGCCCGAGCTGGACAGGGGTGCGCTCGGAGCGGCCACTCACCTGGCCCGGCTGGTGCCCCAGCACCTGATGAGGACGCTCTACTACACCTCGCGCACCGTGACGGCCGACGAACTGCACCGCCACGGCTCGGTCTGGCGGGTCGTCCCGCGTGAGCAGTTGCACGTCGCGGCGATGGAGCTGGCCAGGGAGATCGCCGCCAAGGACGGGCTGCTCATCCGCTTCGCCAAGGCTTCGATCAATGGCATCGACCCGGTGGACGTCCGCCGCAGCTACCGTTTCGAGCAGGGCTTCACGTTCGAGGCCAACCTCAGCGGCGTGTCGGACCGGTACCGCGAGGCGTTCGTCTCGTCCCAGCGGTCCCAGCCATCCCCGTCATCCCAGTCACCCAAGTCGCCCACGGGGGAGTCGTGTTGAGCGACAAGACGATGACCGCCGAGCAAGTGGTCGGCCGGCTCCGGACCGGCATGACCCTGGGCATCGGCGGCTGGGGATCGCGCCGCAAGCCGATGGCCCTGGTCCGCGCGCTGCTGCGCTCCGACATCACCGACCTGACCGTGGTGTCCTACGGCGGTCCCGACGTCGGCCTGCTCGCCGCGGCGGGACGGATCCGCACCCTCGTGGCCCCGTTCGCCACCCTTGACTCCGTCCCCTTGGAGCCGCACTTCACCGCCGCCCGGCAGCGCGGGGCCTTCGACCTGGTGGAGCTGGACGAGGCGATGTTCATGTGGGGCCTGACCGCCGCCGCGCAACGGCTGCCCTTCCTGCCGGTCCGGGCCGGTCTCGGCTCCGACGTGATGAAGGTCAACCCGCACCTGCGCACCGTCACCTCGCCCTACGAGGACGCCGAGGAGCTCGTCGCGGTGCCCGCCCTGAGCCTGGACGCCGCGCTCGTCCACCTCAACCGGGCGGACGCGCAGGGCAACGCGCAGTACCTCGGACCCGACCCGTACTTCGACGACCTCTTCTGCCAGGCCGCTGCCGCCTCCTACGTCTCCTGCGAGCGGATCGTCGACACCGCCGACCTGCTCAAGGATGCAGGCCCGCAGACGCTGCTGGTCAAACGGGCCTTCGTGAACGGCGTCGTCCAGACCCCGAACGGAGCCCACTTCACCTCCTGTGTCCCGGACCACGACCGAGATGAGGCGTTCCAGCAGGCCTACGCGCGGGCCGCCCGCGATGCGAAGGCCTGGCAGAGGTTCACCGAGCGGTTCCTGTCCGGCGACGAAAGGGCGTACCAGGCCGCCGTCAAGGCCTTCCACGAGGAGCAGCAGTCATGAGCAGCGGTGTGACGGCGACCGGCGTGACGCGCGCCGAGTACTGCGTGGTGGCCTGCGCGGAGGCCTGGCGCCACGCCGGAGAGGTCCTGGCAAGCCCCATGGGCACCGTCCCCGCCATCGGCGCCCGGCTGGCGAAGCAGACGTTCACGCCCGACCTGCTGCTCACCGACGGCGAGGCCCTGCTGATCGGCGACGTCCCGGCGCTCGGTGCCCGCGCCCAGGTGGTCGAGGGCTGGCTGCCCTACCGTCAGCATCTGGCTCTCGTGGCCACGGGACGGCGGCACGTGATGATGGGCGCCGGCCAGATCGACCGCCACGGCAACCAGAACATCTCCTGCATCGGCGACTGGGCCCGTCCCGCCCGGCAACTGCTGGGCGTCCGGGGTGCTCCCGCCAACACGCTGAACAATCCGACCAGTTACTGGGTGCCCAAGCACTCCCCGCGCGTCTTCGTGGAGCAGGTCGACATGGTGTGCGGAGTCGGGTACGACCGTGCGGCCGAGGCCGGCCCGTCGGCCACCCGCTTCCACCACGTCCCGGAGGTGGTCAGCAACCTGGGGGTCTTCGACTTCGCCACCCCGGACCACTCGATGCGGCTGCGCTCGCGGCACCCGGGGGTCACCGTCGAGCAGATCCTGGAGGCCACCGGCTTCGCCCTCACCGTCCCGGACGAGGTGCCGTGCACCCGTGAGCCCACCGCCGAGGAGCTGCGCCTCGTCCGGGAGGTCATCGACCCGAAGGGCGCCCGCGACCGTGAGGTGCCCGCATGAGCGACACCGCCATCGCCACGGCCCTCACCGAACTCGTCGGGGTCCGCACCCCCATCGTGCAGACGGGCATGGGGTGGGTGGCCGGACCCCGCCTCGTCTCCGCCGCCGCCAACGCCGGGGCCCTGGGCATCCTCGGGTCCGCCACCATGACCCCGGAGCAGCTCCGCTCGGCCGTGCGCGAGGTCAGGTCCCGTACCGACGCGCCCTTCGGAGTCAACCTGCGGGCCGACGCCTCGGACGCGGGGGAGAGGGTGCGGATCATCCTCGACGAAGGCGTGAAGGTGGCCTCCTTCGCGCTCGCTCCGCGGCCGGAGCTGATCGCCCGTCTGAAGGACGGGGGCGTGGTCGTCATCCCCTCCGTGGGCGCCCGGCGGCATGCCGAGAAGGTCGCGTCCTGGGGCGTCGACGCCGTGCTGGTGCAGGGTGGCGAAGGTGGCGGCCACACCGGCAGCGTCGCCACCACTGTGTTGCTGCCGCAGGTCGTGGAAGCCGTGGACATCCCCGTGATCGCCGCCGGCGGCTTCCGGGACGGACGCGGACTGGTGGCGGCCCTGGCCTACGGGGCCGCCGGCGTGGCCATGGGCACACGCTTCCTGCTCACCTCCGACAGCACCGTCCCGGAAGCGGTCAAGGCCCGCTACCTCGCGGCGGGTGTCCAGGACGTCATCGTCACCACCCGAGTCGACGGCCTGCCCCACCGGATGCTGCGCACCGACCTGGTGGACGCGCTGGAGCGCTCCGGCCGCGCGGCCTCCCTGCTGCGTGCCCTGCGGCACGCCTCCGCCTTCAGACGGGAGTCGGGCATGAGCTGGGCCAAACTGGTGCGCGACGGCCTGGCCATGAAGCGCGGCAAGGAATTGCACTGGGGCCAGCTCCTCCTGGCCGCCAACACCCCGATGCTGCTCAAGGCCGCGATGGTCGACGGCCGCACCGACCTGGGCGTGATGGCCTGCGGCCAGGTCGGGGGGCTGATCGACGACCTGCCGTCCTGCGCCGAACTCGTCGACAGGATCATGGCGGAAGCACACGCCACGCTCGGCAGGCTCACCACTGCCGTGTGAGGACGGCCGTCGGCTTCATCGCACAACGACGTCTGCGTCAACCTGCCAGTACCCGCGCTCGGCATACGGCAGGAGTACCCCAGGCGGTGCGCAGGGGGCGGGCCTTGCGGATCCACAGGGACAGGTCCAGCTCCTCGGTGTAGCCGACGGCACCGTGGAGTTGCAGGGCCGTACGCGCCGCCGCGTACGCCGCTTCGCAGGCGGACACCTTCGCCGCGGCGACCTCTCGGCCCGCCGCCGGATCGCCCGCCGTCAGGGCCAGGGCGGCGGCGTGGACCAGCGGCTGGGCGAACTCCAGGGCGATGAAGGTGTCGGCCAGGCGATGCTTCACCGCCTGGAACGAGCCGACGGCCACCCCGAACTGGGTGCGCTGCCGCACGTACTGCACCGTGCGCTCCAGCAGGGTCCGTCCCACTCCGAGGGCCTGCGCGGCCGTGACCAGCGCCGCCACATCGGCAGCGTACGCGGCGGCCGTCGGCACCGCGGGTCCCTGTGCGACCACGACTCCGCCGAGCGGGCGGGCCGGCCTCCGCGCCGGGTCGGCCGACGGCTGCACCGGGCCGTGCGCGTCCGCGAGCCGCACGGTGTCGCCGTCCACGACGAACACCGCGTCCGCGGCGTCGGCGTCCAGTGCGTACGGGCTGCCTCCTGGCCACAGGACACACAGGGACGCCACGGCCTTGCCGGACGCGAGCCGCGGAAGCCAGACGCGGGCCGCGTCGCCCCCGAGCCGCCCCAGCAGGGCACCAGCGGCGGCCGTCTCGGCCAGCGGACCGGGCACGGCATGACGGCCCAGCTCACCGAAGCCGACGGCCAGTTCGAGGGGCAGCAGCCCCGCACCCTCATGCTCCTCCGGCACCGCGAGTGCGAAGACGCCGACCTTCGCGAGCATGGCCCACAAGGCGCGTCCGGGTCCGTGGTCGCCGGACGCCCAGGACCGTACGACGCCGGGCGTGCCGGCGGATCTCAGCATGCCGTCCAGGGTGCGGGCGAATTGCCGCTGCTCGTCGCTGAGAAGGAAACGCATCACCGGCGCCCCTTGGGCAGGCCGAGCAGCCGCTCGGCGATGATGTCGCGCTGGATCTCGTTGGTGCCGGCGTAGATCGGCCCGGCCAGGGAGAAGGTGTAGCCGTCAGCCCAACTGCCGTGGGCCGGCGCCTCGCCGGCCTCGTCGGACAGCTCGCCGTAGGGGCCGAGCAGATCGAGGGCGGTCTCGTGCAGGGCGATGTCCAGCTCGGACCAGAAGACCTTGTTGAGGCTGGACTCCGCGCCGATCGATCCACCCGCGGCGATGTGCGAGGCGTGCGCGTAGGTGAACAGCTGGTAGGCGCGCGCACCGATGACCGCGTCGGCGACCCGGTCGCGCAACGCGGCGTCGTTGGGGCCGGGGCCGGGGCCGGGGCTGGGGCCGGGGTTGGAGCCGGAGCGGGAATCGGAGCCGGAGCGCGCGCCGGAGTCGGAGCGGGATGCGGAGCCAGCGCGCGATCCGGATTCGGGGCCATACGCGGATCCGCCGGTGGAGCGCCACAGGTCGGTCAGCCGGCCGGCCGCGGCGGTGAAGCGCCCGGGGCTGCGCAGGGTCAGTCCGCGCTCGTTGGCGCTGGTGCTCATGGCGACCCGCCAGCCCTGCCCCGGCTCGCCGATGACGTCTTCGTCCGGCACGAAGACGCCGTCGAGGAACAGCTCGGCGAAGGCGGGCTTGCCGTCCAGCCGTCCGATGGGCCGCACGGTCACCCCGTCCGCGTCCAACGGGAACATCAGGTACGTAAGGCCCCGGTGCGGCCGGTCCGCATCAGGGTCGCTGCGGAACAGCCCGAACGCCCGGTCAGCGAAGGCCGCCCGGGACGACCATGTCTTCTGCCCGCTGATGCGCCAGCCGCCCTCCGCCCGTACGGCGACGGACCGCAGCGAGGCCAGGTCGGACCCCGCCTCCGGCTCGGACCAGGCCTGCGCCCAGATCACCTCACCGCTCGCCATGGACGGCAGAACGCGTGCACGCTGCTCGTCGGACCCGTGCTCGAAGAGCGTGGGGGCGAGGAGGCTGATGCCGTTCTGGGAGACCCGACCGGGCGCGCCGGCCCGGTAGTACTCCTCCTCGAAGATCAGCCACTCCAGCAGGGAGGAGCCCCGGCCGCCGAACTGTTCGGGCCAGGAGACCACCGACCAGCCGCCGGCGAACAGTACGCCCTCCCACTCCCGGTGCGCAGCGAACCCCTCGGCGGTCTCCAGCGACGGCAGCGGGACGGACGGTACACGGGCGGCGAGCCAGTCCCGGGCCTCGGCTCGGAAGGCGTCCTCGGCGGCGGTGAAGTCGAGGTCCATCAGCGGCGTGCCTCCTTCATCGCGCGCACGTCCATCCCGCCGAGCGAGTCGTCGCCGGTCTCGGCGTTGTGGGCGTGGGCGAGATGGTGCAGCCCGAAGACCGAGTCCAGCCCCGAGTGCAGGCCCTGGAGGTCCTCCGCCTGGTTGACGGCGCGTTTCGTCAGCGCCAGCCCCATCCGGGGCATCGCCGCGATCCGCTCCGCCAACTCCAGTGTGCGCCAGGTGAGTTCCTCACGAGGCACGACACGGTTGACCATGCCGACCTCATAGGCGCGCCGCGCGCTCATCCGGTCGCCGGTGTAGAGGAACTCCTTGGCGATCCGTGGCGGCATCACCCACGGATGCGCGAAGTACTCGACCCCCGGGATGCCCATGCGCACCACCGGGTCGGCGAAGAAGGCGTCCTCGGAGGCGACGATCAGATCGCAGACCCAGGCGAGCATCAGCCCGCCGGCCACACACGCACCCTGGACCGAGGCGATGACCGGTTTGGGCAGTTCCCGCCAGCGCCGGCACATGCCCAGGTACACCTCGGACTCGCGGGCGAAGCGGCCCTCGGCCCCCGGCTTCTGCGAGTGGTCCCACCACAGTCCGGCCTTGCGGTCGAACGGCAGGTGCGCGTCCCGCTCGGGTGTCCCGATGTCGTGACCGGCGGAGAAGTGCTTCCCCGCTCCGGCGAGGACCACGACCCTCACCTCGTCGTCGTCCGCAGCGCGGTAGAAGGCCCGGTCCAGGGCGTAGGTCATCGCGGAGTTCTGGGCGTTGCGGTACTCGGGCCGGTCCATCGTCACCAGGGCGACGGCGCCGCGGCGCTCGTAACGGACGGGCTCCGGGGGCGCGGTACGGGCAGTGGGCATCCGCAACTCCTTCCCTAACAAGTGTTTGGTAGGTTAACGTGCGGGAGGTCAGCCGTCGAGAGCCGCCGGGAGCCGCCGATGAGCATCGCGCAGGAGTTCCCGCCGACGTCCGTGCCTGGCTGGGCACCGACCTCACCGGCGAGTTCGCCGCCCTGCGCGGCCGCGGCGGACCGGGCCGAAGCACGTGGCGTTCGCCGAACCCCTCGCCTGGCCGTCGAGCCGTTCCTCGGACCCACGCCCATCGCCTGGCGAGGTCAGCGGAACAGCATCGCCGAGCGCGTCCTCGGCCTGCCCAAGGAGGTACGCCCATGACCTCGGCCCCACCGCCGTACCTGCCCGGCCACCACCTGCTCACCGGCCGCACCGCCGTGGTCACCGCCGCCGCCGGTGCCGGGATCGGCGGCGCCACCGCCCGGCGGCTGCTGGAGGAGGGGGCACGGGTCGTGATCTCGGATGCCCACGCCCGCCGCCTGAAGGAGGCCGGGGCGGAGCTGGCCGCCGAGTTCGGCGCGGATCGTGTCACCGCACTGCCCTGCGACGTCACCGACGACGACCAGGTCACCGCGCTGTTCGAGCACGCCCAGCACCACCACGGACGCCTGGACATCGTGGTCAACAACGCGGGTCTCGGCGGCACCACCGATGTCGTCGACATGACCGACGAGCAGTGGAACAAGGTCCTCGACGTCACGCTCAACGGCACCTTCCGCTGCACACGCGCCGCACTGCGCCGCATGAAGGCCGCGGGCGCCGGCGGCGTCGTCGTCAACAACGCCTCGGTGATCGGCTGGCGCGCACAGCGGGGACAGGCCCACTACGCCGCCGCGAAGGCCGGTGTCATGGCCCTCACCCGCTGCGCCGCGGTGGAGGCCGCCGCCTACGGAGTGCGGGTGAACGCCGTCTCCCCGAGCCTGGCCATGCACCCGCACCTCGCCAAGGTCACCACCCCGGAACTGCTGGAGGAACTGACCGGACGGGAGGCCTTCGGGCGCTACGCCGAACCGTGGGAGGTGGCCAACGTGATCGTGTTCCTGGCCAGCGGCTACGCGTCGTACCTGACCGGCGAGGTCCTGTCGGTCAGCAGCCAGCACCCGTGAGGCGAGAATGGGCCCGTGCCGAACAGCAGCGACAGCGACCACAAGAAGACCACGGTGAGCACCCCCGCGCGGCGCGAGGAACTCCTGGCCATCGCGGCCGAGGTGTTCGCCGCTCAGGGCTACAACGCCACGACCGTCCGGAAGATCGCCGATGCGGCGGGGATGCTGGCGGGCAGCCTCTACTACCACTTCGATTCCAAGGAGTCGATGCTGGACGAGATCCTCTCCGGCTTCCTGGACGAGCTCTGGGCCCGGTACGACGCCGTGCTCGGCGCCGGGCTCGGCCCCAGGGAAACACTCGAGGCCCTGGTGACCGAGTCCTTCCGGGAGATCGACCGGCACCTCGCCGCGGTCGCCATTTACCAGAAGGAGTCCAAACACCTCGGGACCCAGCCGCACTTCGCCTATCTCGTCGAGTCGCAGCAGAAGTTCGAGAAGGCATGGCTGGGCACGCTGGAGCGCGGCGTGACCGCCAAGGTCTTCCGCGCCGACCTGGACGTACGGCTCACCTACCGCTTCGTGCGCGACACGGTCTGGGTCGCCGCGTCCTGGTACCGGCCGGGCGGACGCCACAGTCCCGAGGAGATCGCCCGTCAGTACCTGTCGATGGTGCTGGAGGGCATCGCACTGCACGACTCATAGGCAGTCCTGCACGTCGCAGACACAGAGGAGGAGACGCCATGGCCGAGGCCTACATCGTCGAAGCGGTGCGCACCCCGGTCGGCCGACGGGGCGGCGGACTGTCCGCCGTCCACCCGGCCGACCTCGGCGCACATGTGCTGACCGCGCTGATGGAGCGCTCCGGCGTCGACCCGGCCGCCGTCGAGGACGTGGTGTTCGGCTGCCTCGACACCGTCGGCCCGCAGGCCGGCGACATAGCGCGCACCTGCTGGCTGGCCGCCGGGCTGCCTCAGGAGGTGCCCGGTGTGACCGTCGACCGCCAGTGCGGCTCCTCGCAGCAGGCTCTGCACTTCGCGGCCCAGGGCGTCCTGTCCGGCACCCAGGATCTCGTCGTCGCCGGCGGCGTGCAGAACATGTCGCAGGTCCCCATCGCCTTCGCCACCCGCCAGGCCGCCGAACCGCTGGGCCTGACCGGGGGCCCGTTCGCCGGCTCCGAGGGCTGGCGGGCCCGCTACGGCGACCGGCCGGTCAACCAGTTCCTCGGCGCCGAGGAGATCGCCCGTAAGTGGGACATCACACGGGAAGCCATGGAGGAGTTCGCCTTCCGCTCCCACCGGCGGGCGATCCGGGCCATCGACGAGGGCCGCTTCGACCGGGAGACGGTCGCGTACGGCGACGTGACCCACGACGAGGGCCCGCGCCGCGACACCAGCCCGCAGAAGATGGCGGGACTGCAACCGTTGGTGGAAGGCGGCCGGCTGACCGCTGCCCTCTCGTCACAGATCTCCGATGGCGCCTCGGCCATGCTGATCGCGTCGGAACGGGCCGTACGGGAGCACGGTCTCACCCCCAGGGCCCGCGTCCACCACCTCTCCGTACGCGGCGAGGACCCGATCCGCATGCTGTCCGCCCCCATCCCGGCCACCGCGTACGCCCTGAAGAAGTCCGGGATGACGCTCGACGAGATCGACCTGGTCGAGATCAACGAGGCCTTCGCCTCGGTGGTGCTGGCCTGGCTGAAGGAGACCGGTGCCGACCCCGAGAAGGTCAACGCCAACGGCGGGGCGATTGCCCTGGGCCACCCGCTCGGAGCCACTGGAACCCGGCTGATGACCACGCTCCTGCACGAGCTGGAACGCACCGGCGGCCGCTACGGGCTGCAGACGATGTGTGAGGGCGGGGGCCAGGCCAACGTGACCATCGTCGAACGCCTGTGACGCGGACACCGGTAGCCTGACGGTCGGTTCGACTGCTGAGAGGCTGACGGCGGACGCCAATGCGGCCGGTCCAGGTAAGCACCACGCCCGCGTCACACATCAGGTGCGGTTGATCCGTGCGGCGATGCCGTGACCGATCAGCAGATAAATAATGGCTGGAAGTCCATTATTGAGGATGACACGTAGCCCTTCTGTGTCCATGGTGAAAATGTCCTGCGCCCAGCCGGAAAGCCAGTCCGCCGCTCCGTGCACGAACTCCACGAATGGGTTCGCCTGGTTGGCGTCGAGCAAGTAGAGCACGATCCACAAGGCCAGCAGACCGGCCGCGACGTCGGCGATCGTACAGAGGGTGAGAGCCGTTCTGCGCGCGGTGGCCTGGTTGCGGGCGGAATGGTCGGGCACTGGGGGTTGGTCGTAGCTCTGGTATCCGGAAGCCGGGCCGGTGTTGTTCATGGGGAATCCGCTCTGACTAGTTTGTTTCCTCCTCCTTCAGCGCCCGGTATTCCCCGCCGTGTTACACCGGGCAGTTGGAATGCCCTAATGTCGCGGCCTATTCGGTCACGTACGTAAATGGTCTCCCTGGGCGGTACATTCCGGGCATCGGGAAGTGATGACCAAGGCGCCCCGCAGCCCCGGCGCACTTGCGCCCGGCAGGCCTTCCCGTCGGACGTGAGAGCACGTAAGAGTTCCGTCATCTCCTGCGGGCTTCGAAACGGCGGTCCGCCGCGTTGAATGGGTGGGACAGGCGAACTCTGAAGGGGCGAAGCAAGGATGAGGCGTAAGCGGAAGGTGCTGACCGGACCGTTGGTCATCGGGGTGGTAGTGGTCGCGATGGCCGGCGTCGGTTTCGGGCTGTACTGGTTCCAGCCGTGGAAACTGTGGCAGGACGAGACCGTCCAAGAGACTCTGCCCGAGGTGGTGGCCACATCTGCCCCACCCGCGGCGGCGGAGGCCGAGACGCCCTCCTCACCGGTCGGTCCGCAGACGCTGGCGCGTGGTGAACTGATCAGCCACGAACACGCGACATCGGGCACGGTGAAACTCGTACGGCTCGCCGATGGCTCCCACGTCGTCCGGCTGGAGAACCTCGACACCAGCAATGGACCGGACCTGCGCGTGTGGCTGACCGACGCCCCTGTGAAGGAGGGGAAGCCCGGCTGGCACGTCTTCGACGACGGGAAGTACGTCAGTCTGGGCAAGCTCAAGGGCAACAAGGGGAGCCAGAACTACGTCCTGCCCGACGACACCGACCCCGCTCGGTACACCAGCGTCAGCATCTGGTGCGACCGCTTCGACGTCTCCTTCGGCGCGGCCGAACTCGCCCGCGCCTGACGTCCGCGGGTGGTCTCACGGGTCCGGGCGCAACAGCGGCACAGCGGCCGTCCTCGTTGCCGCGCCACCGGCGGGCCGTCTCTTCAGCGCCTCTGTTCCCCCTTCAGCGGCTGAGGCACGGGGGAGCTGAGCATGGGGTCGGCAGTTTCCACGGCATGCTCGCGGGTCAGGCAGCGCTCTTCTTCTTTCGGCGGCCTGCCGTACGGCTGAGGGCGTCGATGAGCTCCTGCCGGCTCATCTTCGACCGGCCGGGGAGGTTCTCGCCGGTGGCCCGCTCGTACAGCTCTGCCTTGCTCAGCTTCCGCAGCTCGTTCTTGCCCGCCACCCGCTCGCGCCGCGATGCGGACGATGCACGTCCGGCCTTCGGCGGCTCCTTCCCGCCGGTGGTCTTCTTCGACGTCCCTGCGGGAGATCTCTGCGCTGTCTTCCCTGAGGAGCCCGGCCGCTTCCTCTCGCCCCCGCGAGCCTGGTCGATGCTGCCCTGCAGCGCCTGCATCAGATCGACGACGTTGGTCGCCGCCGGCGCCTCCTCGGCCGCGGCGATCTCCTGGCCCTCGGCCTTCGCCTTCACCAGTTCGCGCACCTTCTCCTGGTAGGTGTCGCGATAGCGGGAGGGCTCCCAGGCCCCGCTGAGGGAATCGACCAGCTGGAGCGCCATGTCCAGCTCCTTGCCCTCTCCGGCACGGCCGGAGGGCATCTCGGGAAGCTCCTTGAGCGGGTCGCGGACCTCATCGGCCCAGTGCAGGGTCTGAAGCACCAGGACCTTGTCCTCCGCGCGCAGCGCGGTCAGGTACTGCTTGCCGCGCATCACGAACGTCGCGATGCCGACTCTGTTCGACTGCGCCAGTGCCGCCCGCAGCAGCTCGTAGACCTTGGTGTATTCCTTTCCGCGCGGGGCGAGGTAGTAGGTGCGGTCGAAGTAGACCGGCTCGATCTCCTCAAGGTCGACGAAGTCGGTGATGTCAATGGTCTGGGAACGGCCCGGAGCGATCTCGGCCAGTTCCTCGGGCTCCACCAGGACGTACTCGCCCTCACCCACCTCGTAGCCCTTCACGAGGTCGCCGGTGGCGACCTCGTCACCGGTGCGCTCGTTCACCCGGCGGTTGCGGATCCGGTCGGCGGTGCCGCGTTGCAGCTGGTGGAAGTGGACGGTGTGGTCCCCGGTCGCGGAGTACAGACCGACTGGCACGCTGACCAGCCCGAACGTGACCACACCGGTCCAGATCGCGCGTGCCATGACCGCCCACTCCATCCCATGCCGCCGGCCGGCCAGTCGGGGCTCATGCGCCGTGCGGGCACCGCCCGGCCGATACCCGACTGGTGTGTCTCTTATGAGACACGGCAGGTCAGCGCCCCGCATCTCGGCCGCGCACCGGCGACGCGGGCCCTGTCGGCAGATGGCAAGCACGCTGCCACCGACGATCAGCTGGAGCTGTGGCCGCTCCCGGCCCTCATGGGTACCGGCCGCCGGAGTTCACCGAAAGTCCCGACGCCGATGACCTACCAATAACCATCCATAGAAGATAATTCTGCGGAAGATGAGTGATGGCTGACCTGAAGCAGCTGTACCGGCAGCTGGTCTCACTGGAGATCGAGCTGTGGAGCGGCATCGTGGGGCCGGGTAGCCGGACAGGCCTTGGACGCGGAGCGGAAGGCCGCCGGGAGGGTCTTTGGATTACGTTCGCAATATCATAGGTTGGGGGAGTTGGGGCAGGGCGACCGGCGAGGGAGCGTGTGCTGTGGTGCGGTACGGAAAAGAGCACAAATCGGAGACCAGGCGGCGGATCATCGAGACGGCGGGTCGCCGGTTCAAGCAAGACGGTATCGACGGCTCCGGGGTCTCGACGCTCATGAAGGACGCGGGACTGACCAATGGGGCCTTCTACGCTCACTTCGAATCCAAGAACGACCTCGTCGCCACGGCGATCGCCGAGCAGTTGAAGGCACAGGCCGAGAATGTCGTCGCGCGTGCTGCGCCTGGCCGCGCCGGACTCGAGCAGATCGTGCGCGGGTACCTGTCGCCCCAGCACCGCGACAACCCTGGCGACGGCTGCCCGAACGCCGCTCTGCTCGACGAGATCGGGCGCTGCACCGACACAACCAAGCAGGCCTACACCGATGGCGTGCTGGTGCTCATCGACGGCATCGCCGACCGCATGGCTCCCGAGGCCCCGTCCTCCGCACGCGTGAAGGCGCTCGGCCTCCTCGGCCTGATGGCCGGGACGCTGCAGCTCTCCCGCGCCTTGTCCGACAGTCGACTGTCCGACGAGCTTCTCGATCAGGGGATAGACAACGCCCTCGCCCTGCTGGACGCCGAGCAGTGCGGCTGACGCACACCGCGCGTGCGGCGGGCGCGTCGATGTGTCGATGTAGAGATCGGAGTCTCGGCCCGCCGTCGATGATGGCTGAGCGGGCACGCACCGCGGTGCCAGGGTGCTGAGTCGGATGTCCGGGGAACCGCTGCCGAGGTGATGAAAAACGGTTGCCTCCCCGGCCCTCCACCGGCCACCCTGCGGCGGGCGACGGCGAGTGCCGCCGCTGTCGAGTTGATGACCAGGTTGTTCTGACGGAGCGAGTCGGTCCCTCGCGGGAGTCGGCCGCCCAGCGGAAGGGAAGCCGTCCATGGACGAGCAGGGTGAGCACTTCGACGTCGTCGTACTCGGCGCGGGACCCGGCGGATACGTGGCCGCCATCCGGGCCGCCCAACTGGGCAAAAGTGTCGCGGTCGTCGAGGAGAAGTACTGGGGCGGCGTCTGCCTGAACGTGGGCTGTATCCCCACCAAGGCTCTGCTGCGCAACGCCGAGCTCGCGCACATCTTCACGCGCGAGGCGAAGACCTTCGGCATCAAGGTCGAGGGTGAGGTGTCCTTCGACTACGGGGAGGCCTTCCGCCGCAGCCGGAAGGTCGCGGACGGCCGTGTCAAGGGCGTCCACTACCTGATGAAGAAGAACAAGATCACGGAGATCGGCGGTCGCGGCACCTTCCTCGACCCGCGCACGCTCCAGGTGGCCGACTACGACGGCAACACCCGCAGCATCGGCTTCGATCACTGCGTCATCGCCGCCGGCGCGAGCCCCAGGCTGCTGCCGGGCACCCGGCGTACGTCCCGCGTGGTGACGTACGAGGAGCAGATCCTCGCCGAGGACCTGCCACAGTCGATCGTGATCGCCGGGGCCGGAGCCATCGGTGTGGAGTTCGCCTACGTGCTGCACAACTACGGCGTGAAGGTCACCGTCGTCGAGTTCCTGGACCGGGTCGCCCCGCTGGAGGACGCCGAGGTGTCCACCGAACTCGCCAAGCAGTACAGGAAGTTGGGCATCGACGTGCTCACCTCGTCGCGCGTCGAGTCGATCGACGAGTCCGGCCCGCAGGTCCGTGTCACGGTCACCGGCAAGGACGGCGCCCAGCAGGTCCTCGAGGCCGACAAGGTCCTGCAGGCGATCGGCTTCGCACCGAACGTCACCGGCTACGGCCTGGAGAACACCGGCGTGCGCGTCACCGAGCGCGGTGCGATCGACGTCGACGGCCGGTGCCGTACCTCGGTCCCGCACATCTACGCCATCGGGGACGTCACCGCGAAGCTGATGCTCGCGCACGCCGCCGAGGCGATGGGTGTGGTCGCCGCCGAGACGATCGCGGACGCCGAGACCATGGAGCTGGACTACGTGATGATCCCGCGGGCCACCTTCTGTCAGCCGCAGATCGCCAGCTTCGGCTACACCGAGGCGCAGGCGAGGGAGAAGGGCTTCGACGTCCAGGTCGCCAAGTTCCCGTTCACCGCGAACGCCAAGGCCCACGGTTTGGGCGACGCGACCGGCTTCGTGAAGCTGATCAGCGACGGCAAGTACGGCGAGCTCGTCGGGGCTCATCTCATCGGCCCCGACGTCACCGAACTCCTCCCCGAACTGACCCTGGCCCAGCAGTGGGACCTCACGGTCCACGAGGTCGCCCGCAACGTCCACGCCCACCCCACCCTGGGCGAGGCGGTCAAGGAAGCCGTCCACGGGCTGGCGGGCCACATGATCAACATGTAGCAGGGTGCTTGGGGCACTGGCAGCAGGGTCCGCCGGCGCTCAGAGCCGGCTCCGATGCGACGGCCCGTGCCGACGAGATCTCGAAGTTCGGGTCAACGCGCCATGCGGTTGTTCTTGCGGATCTGCTTGTCGAACGCTCCGGCGGGGACGAGGCGGCGTGCCGTGGTGACGCGGGAGGCCAGCGGGCCGGCGGTATAGCGCAGCTTCGGCTTCTTGTCGGTGGCCGCGGTGACGATCACCGTGGCGACGACGGCGGGATCATCGCCGTCCTTCATCGCCTGCGCCATCACCTCGTCGAAGACCCGCCGTCGCTCCGCGTACAGAGGGAGCGGGGTATCGGGCTGTGCGGCGTTGGTGTCGAACCGGGTCTTGGTGTAGGCGGGCTGGACGAGGAGGACCCGGACGCCGTGTTCGCGGACCTCGTGGTCCAGCGACTCGGAGTAGCCCTCGATGGCGTGCTTCGAGGCGACGTACAGGGCCATGAAGGGCTGGGGGGCGACCCCGAGGACCGACGAGATGTTGATGACGCGTCCACCACCCTGGGCGCGCATGTGCGGCAGGACGGCCTTCGTCATACGGATGACGCCGAGGACGTTGACGTTCAGGACGCTCTGGGCCTGGGCGACGGAGTTCTCCTCGACGGCGCCCGCCGCGCCGACGCCTGCGTTGTTGACCAGCACGTCGATGCGTCCGAATCGGTCGATCACCTGTTCCACCGCGGCGGTGGCCGAGTCGTCACTGGCCACGTCGAGATCGAGGTACGTCACGCCCGTGGGCGGAGTGAGTCCGGAGGTCTTGCGGCCGGTTCCGACGACCTCGAAGCCCGCCGTGACGAAGGCGCGGGCCGTCTCCTTGCCGATCCCGGATGAGGCACCTGTCACGAGCGCCACCGGCCGAGTTGTCGTCATCACGAAATCCCTCATTCATATTACGATCGTATGACTTACGGTCGTACGACCATATGCTGAGTGCCGGTCGATGGCAAGTGGCCGCGGCAGGCGATCCGTACAGTGCGGCGATCCGGGCAAGGTGCCGGGGTTGTGGAGGGCGGCGCGGGGAAGATCACGGGCGGACGATGGGCGGAGTCCCGCTCGGGGGGCCCTGGCAGGGCCGGCCGACGCCGCCCTCCGTCGCCGCTCGCGACCGGTCCGCAGTATCCACACTCGAAAATCTAACGTCGCGAGAGTAGACATTGGTCAGCGGTGTGGTTATGGTTTCTCTCGTAGCCCAGACAGACGGAAGGGCCCGGCAGACATGAACTGCCGGGCGGCAGTACCGCAGTTGCAGTGCGCAGCACGGTGCGGTCGTGGAGTTTCGAAGCCAGGGAATTGCAGGACGGCGACGGGGCTGACGGCCGGACCGGGTGGCCCGCAGTGATCAGGGGCCGCCGCGAGCAGTACCCGCAGTGGAATCAGTGAGCAGTACCTCGGTGAAGGCGTCGGCTGCGGGCGCGCGCACCGGGAGGTTCGGCAGTGGGGTTCCAAGCCAGAGCAGTGTCAGGACGGCTGACGGGGCTGGCTGCCGAAGCGTACGAACAGCGAGGGAAGAACGGAGGAATGGGACGCCATCAGGATCGCCCGGGCGGCATTTCGAGTCCCGGGTACCGCAGGACATCGATAGTGAGGTGGTCTCCGGTCAAGCAACCGCGATCCCAGCATCCCCGGCAGCATCTCGGTCGGGTGTGTGGAGACAGAAGGCCGGCGCAGTATCAGGGCCGGCAGATGGTGTAGCAGTTCCTTCGGGCCCTGGCGCCGTACGGCGCCAGGGCCCTCCAGTGTTTGTGTGGATGCCGACGACGGTCAGATGAGCCCCGAAGCTCTGGACTTGCTCAAAACGCGCTTCGAGCAGCCGCAACCCCGGGCATGCTGCGGGCAATCCGGGCGCAGCCCGGCGGAGCGGGGGTGTCGTGTTGATCGCATTCGTATTGATGAGCGGATTCGTACTGGTGCTTGTCACGATGGTCACCTGGATGGTGCGCCGGACGTGGCGTCGCGCCTGGGACGATCTGGGCATGCGGGCCACCATGCGCGGCTCGAGCGCCGGTCCGGGCCATGGAGCGTGGCCGATCGGCACGGGAATGCACGGCGCAACTACGGCGCACGAAGCCGGCAGCCCAGCCGACCACTCATCCTGGTGGGAGGCGGGCGCGTGCGAAGGCTCTTCGAGTGGCTGCTCCGGCGGTAGTTCCTCGTCCTGCGGGAGCAGCTCGTCCTCGTGCGGGAGCAGCTCGTCGTCCTGCAGCAGTTCCTGCTGACCGAAGCCGGGACCTTCGATCACGGGCGCGTCATACTCCTCTCGATCCCATCGGTGCAGGCGATGAACGTGCGCGCGTCGAGGCCGCGACCTCGCCGAAGAGGCGCATACCGCGCGCGTGTGAGCCCTGTATGCGCCCCCCTCGGAGCGGCCAAAATGCGCCGTGCCGACGGGCAAGTGGCCGAGACTGTCCGTCCGAGTCCCCAGAAAGGCAGGGTGGCTGAGGGTGTTGGTACGTCTGCCCAAGACCGTGTCGGAAGCGCGGGAGTACCTGACCGAGGGAGCGGTGCCGATAGGCGGCGCGACCCTGGTCTGGGCCACCTGGCAGAGCGACGGGTTCCCCGAACAGGCCATGTCGCTGCGCGAGTTGCCACAAGCCAATGTCATCGGCCCCGAGGAGCTGGGCGGTGCGGTGGTACTGAGTCGCATCGACGACCGAATGCCGTACGTCTTGCACGCTGCGGCCAAAGCGGTGGGCACCGGCGCGGTGCGCCGCGCGGCCACGGTCGGCGGCAACCTGGCAGGCAGCGCGCTGCGCTGCCTGCTGCCCGCCGCCTTGGTCCTGGAGGCCCGTGCGACCGTACTGGCCCCGCACGGCGTCTACGAGACCGATCTCGCCGAGGTGACGGCCAAGCGGCCGCTGCTGCTCAGCCTGCGCTGGCGCGCCCCGGTCGCCAGCGCTTACCGCAAGCTGCAGGGCCAGGCGAGCGGCGAACCCCCCCTCGTCGTCGCCACTGCTCTGCACACCGACACCGGTGGACGCCACCGCCTTCGCGCCGCCGTCCGCCACGGCTACGACGTCCTGACCGCGACCACGACCTTCGGCCCCGACGCCGCCCACCCCTTGGACGAGCTGCGCGAGACCTCGGCGGCGGACGCCCCCGGTGCCTGGGACGTCATCACCGAACAGGTCACCGCACTCCTGGCCTCGGCCCGGGACGACTGAGACGCGAGCCGCGGTCCGGGTCGGCCCTGATGACCCTGGGCGGACCCGGACACCCACGCCCCGCGGTCCGCCCAGGGTCATCAGGGCGACGCGGCATCCGAGGGGCGCACAACGTCCACCGTGCTGAGCGATCAAGTCGGACAGGCGCCGGCCACTGCTGCCGTCCGGTGGCTCAGGCGTCGATGATGACGGGAATGATGAGCGGCCTGCGGCGGTGGGTGCGGAATGCCCAGTTCGCCACGGCGCGGGCAACGAGCTGTTCGAGTTGGTGCGCGTCCCCGACGCCCTCCGCGGCCGCGGTGGCCAGGGTCTTCTCGATGACGGGGATGACCGGCTCGAACGTGGTGTCGTCGTGGACGAAGCCGCGGGCCAGGAAGTCCGGGGCTTCGGCGAGGGCGCCGGTGTCCGCGTCCACGATCGCCACGACCGTGACCACGCCTTCGGAAGCGAGGGTAAGGCGGTCCTTCAGAGACGCTTCGGTGGCGCCGCCGACTTCCATGCCGTCCACGTAGACATTCCCGGCGGGAACCTTGCCGGTGATGGACGCGCGCCCGTCGACGAGGTCGACGACGACGCCGTCCTCGGCGATGACGACCCGGTCGGGGTCGACGCCGGTGCGGATGGCGAGGTCGCCGTTGGCCCGCAGGTGGCGCCATTCGCCGTGCACGGGCATGACATTGCGGGGTTTGACGATGTTGTAGCAGTAGACGAGTTCGCCGGCGCTGGCGTGCCCGGAGACGTGCACCTTCGCGTTGCCCTTGTGGACGACATGGGCGCCCCAGCGGGTGAGTCCGTTGATCACCCGGTAGATGGCGTTCTCGTTGCCGGGGATGAGGGAGCTGGCGAGCAGGACGGTGTCGCCCTTGCCGATACGGATCTGGTGGTCACGGTTGGCCATCCGTGACAGCGCGGCCATCGGTTCGCCCTGGGAACCGGTGCACACCAGAGTGATCTTGTGGTCGGGGAGCTTCTCCAGCTCCTTGGTGCTCACGACCAGACCGGAGGGGACCTTCAGATAGCCCAGGTCACGGGCGATGCCCATGTTGCGGACCATCGACCGGCCGACGAAGGCGACCTTGCGGCCGTGCTGGTGTGCGGCGTCCAGGACCTGCTGGATGCGGTGCACATGACTGGCGAAGCTGGAGACGATGACCCGGCGTGGCGCGGTGCGCATCACCTGCTCGATCGCCGGGTTCAGCTCCCGCTCGGAGGTGGTGAAGCCGGGTACCTCGGCGTTGGTGGAGTCGGTGAGGAACAGGTCCACGCCCTCCTCTCCGAGGCGGGCGAAGGAGCGCAGATCGGTGATGCGGTCATCGAGAGGGAACTGGTCCATCTTGAAGTCGCCGGTGTGCAGCACCATCCCGGCGCCGGTGCGGATCGCGACCGCGAGGCTGTCCGGGATGGAGTGGTTGACCGCCACGAACTCGCAGTCGAAGGGCCCGAAGCCGCGCCGGTCGCCCTCCCGTACCCGCACCGTGCGTGGCCGGATGCCGTGTTCCTTGAGCTTGGCCTCCAGGAACGCCAGCGTCAGTTTCGATCCGACGACGGGAATGTCGGACCGCTCGCGCAGCAGGTACGGCACGCCGCCGATGTGGTCCTCGTGGCCGTGAGTGAGGACCACGGCCACGATGTCGTCCAGCCGGTCCCGGATCGAGGTGAAGTCCGGCAGGATCACGTCCACGCCGGGCTGGGTCTCCTCGGGGAACAGCACGCCACAGTCGACGATGAGCAGCTTGCCGGCGTACTCGAAGACGGTCATGTTGCGGCCGATCTCACCGAGGCCGCCCAGGGCGATGACCCGCAACCCTCCTTCGGGAAGGGGAGGGGCGGCTTTCAGTTCGGGGTGCGGGTGACTCATACCCTGACGGTACCCGGAGAACGGGACGGGATGATCCATTGCCTGTGTGATCTCCTTCCGGACTGCGGAGTCCTCAGTGAGCCGGGGGAGGATCGGATCACGTCGGCGGACGGTCCCGTGAGCCGCAGCGGGGTGGCTTCCGGGACCGCACGCCCTACGGGGCCGGGTCAGACATTGCGGCGGTACTGGCCGCCCACCTCGAAGAAGGCCTCGGTGATCTGCTCGAGGGAGCAGACCCGGGTGGCGTCCATGAGGACGGCGAAGACGTTGTCGCCGTTCGTCGCCGCGTTCTTGAGCGCGGCCAGGGCGTCGTGGGCCCGGTCACGGTGGCCGGTGTGGAAGTCCCGCACGCGCTCCAGCTGGGACTGCTTCTCCTGCTCGGTGGCCCGGGCGAGTTCCAGCTCCTGAGGCCGGCTGTCGCCGCCGGGGCGGAGGAAGGTGTTGACGCCGATGATGGGCAGGGTGCCGTCGTGCTTGCGCTGCTCGTACAGCATCGACTCGTCCTGGATGCGGCCGCGCTGGTAGCCGGTCTCCATCGCGCCCAGTACGCCACCGCGCTCGCTGATCCGCTCGAACTCCTGGAGGACGGCCTCCTCCACCAGGTCCGTGAGTTCGTCGATGATGAACGATCCCTGGAGGGGGTTCTCGTTCATCGCCAGGCCCCACTCGCGGTTGATGACGAGCTGGATGGCCAGCGCCCGCCGCACCGACTCCTCGGACGGGGTGGTGACGGCCTCGTCATAGGCGTTGGTGTGCAGCGAGTTCGCGTTGTCGTAGATGGCCGTGAGGGCCTGGAGGGTGGTGCGGATGTCGTTGAAGTCCATCTCCTGGGCGTGCAGGGAGCGTCCGGAGGTCTGGACGTGGTACTTCAGCTTCTGACTGCGTTCGCCCGCCCCGTACTTCTCCTTCATCGCGACGGCCCAGACACGGCGTGCGACCCGGCCGAGGACGGAGTACTCGGGGTCCATGCCGTTGGAGAAGAAGAACGACAGGTTCGGGGCGAAGTCGTCGATGTGCATGCCCCGGGCGAGGTACGCCTCGACGTAGGTGAAGCCGTTGGCGAGGGTGAAGGCGAGCTGGCTGATGGGGTTCGCGCCGGCTTCGGCGATGTGGTAGCCGGAGATGGACACGGAGTAGAAGTTGCGCACCTTGTGGGCGATGAACCACTCCTGGATGTCGGCCATCATCCGCAGGGAGAACTCGGTGGAGAACAGGCAGGTGTTCTGGCCCTGGTCCTCCTTGAGGATGTCGGCCTGCACCGTGCCGCGTACGCTCGCGAGCGCGTTGGCCCGCAGCTCGTCCGCCTCCTCGGGCGACGGGTCACGGCCCTCGGCGGCCCGGAACTTCTCCAGCTGCTGGTCGATGGCGGTGTTGAGGAAGAACGCCAGGATCGTCGGCGCGGGGCCGTTGATGGTCATGGAGACCGAGGTCGTGGGTGAGGTCAGGTCGAAGCCGTCGTAGAGGGCCTTCATGTCCGCGAGCGTTGCCACCGACACCCCGGAGGTGCCGACCTTGCCGTAGATGTCGGGGCGTTCGTCCGGGTCGCGGCCGTAGAGGGTGACCGAGTCGAAGGCGGTGGACAGGCGGGTGGCCGGCTGGCCCTCGGAGAGCAGCTTGAAGCGCCGGTTCGTGCGGAACGGATCGCCCTCACCGGCGAACATCCGCGCCGGGTCCTCGCCGTCGCGCTTGAAGGGGAACACCCCTGCCGTGAAAGGGAAGTAGCCGGGCAGGTTCTCCCCGCGCCAGAACCGCACCAGCTCCCCGTGGTCGGTGAAGCGGGGCAGGGCGACGCGCGGGACCTTGTTGCCGGACAGGGACTCGCGGGTCAGCTTGGTGCGGATCTCCCTGTCCCGGACCTTCACCACCTGCTCGTCCCCGGAGTAGGAGGCGATGACGGCGGGCCAGTTCCCGATCTGCTCCGTGATCCGGTACGGGAGCTGCTGGCGGGCGTCGTCGAGCAGCGAGTCCACGTTCGCGGCGTCGGAGCCGGCCTCGACGAGCTCGTCCCTGATCGCCTCCAGGCGCTGCAGCCGCCTGGCCGCCTCGGCCAGGCGCTCGGTCTCGGCGTGGTACGCGCGGACCGTGTCGGTGATCTCGGCGAGGTAGCGCACCCGGCCCGCGGGGACCACCTGCCGGATGCCGGAGGAGTGGCGTACCCCGACCGGTGCCAGCGCGCCCTCGGACAGCGGCAGTCCCTTCTCCGCCAGGCCCGACTTCAGGTGCTGGTAGAGCGCGGTGACACCGTCGTCGTTGAAGGTCGCCGCCGACGTGCCGTACACCGGCATGTCCTCGGGCCGCATGCCGAACGCCTCGCGGTTGCGGACCAGTTGGCGTCCCACGTCGCGCAGTGCGTCCTGCGCGCCGCGCCGCTCGAACTTGTTGATCGCCACGACGTCGGCGAAGTCGAGCATGTCGATCTTCTCCAGCTGCGAGGCGGCACCGAACTCCGGTGTCATCACGTACAGCGAGGTGTCGACGAACGGCACGATCGCCGCGTCGCCCTGGCCGATGCCCGGCGTCTCCACGATCACCAGGTCGAACCCGGCTGCCTTGACCACGTCGATGACGTCGGTCAGGTGCTCGGGCAGCTCGCGACTGCCACGGGTGGCCAGGCTGCGGAAGAAGACCCGGCTCCCGTCCAGGGAGTTCATGCGGATCCGGTCACCGAGTAGTGCCCCGCCGCCGCGGCGGCGGGTCGGGTCGACCGCGATGACGGCGATCCGCAGCTTGTCCTGCTGGTCGAGGCGGAAGCGGCGCACCAGCTCGTCCGTCAGGGACGACTTGCCCGAGCCGCCCGTGCCGGTGATGCCGAGCACCGGCGTGACCCGTGCCGCCGCGGCGGCCCGCAGCCGCTCCAGGAGATCCGGGGGCAGCTTGCCCAGCTCCGCGCCGGTGATCGCGCGGGCGATCGCGAACCGGTCACCGGCCAGCACGCCGGACGCGTCGGCCGGTTTGCCGTCCCAGAGGTCGAAGTCGCAGTCCCGGACAACCGAGTTGACCATTCCGGCCAGGCCCATCCGCTGCCCGTCCTCGGGCGAGAAGATGGTCACCCCGCTGCCGCGCAGCCGGGTGATCTCCTCGGGCACGATGACGCCGCCTCCGCCGCCCACCACACGGATGTGGTCGGCCCCCGCCGTGCGCAGCGACTCGACCAGGTACTCGAAGTACTCCACGTGCCCGCCCTGGTACGACGAGACGGCGACACCGTGGGCGTCCTCCTCCAGAGCGGCGTCCACGACCTCCCGCACCGACCGGTTGTGTCCGAGGTGGATCACCTCGGCGCCCTGGGACTGGAAGATGCGCCGCATGATGTTGATCGACGCGTCATGTCCGTCGAACAGAGCCGAAGCCGTGACCAGGCGGACAGGATGCACGGGCCGGTGCAGATCGCTCATGGGGGGCCTTCCCGGACAGGGCGGGGGTACTGCTGACGGAAGAGATACTAGGACGTCCTAGTAAATTGTTGGGAGTGATCGCTGTCACAGGTCGAGGACGAGTCGAGTCCCGCACGAGGGAGACGCAGATGAGCATGGTGTCGCCGGCGGCCGGCTCGTCCTCGGTCAGCAGCGAGTCGCGGTGTCGGGCTTGCCGTCGAGGGCTCGGGGCCGCGGGCGTGCACCAGAGGGCCTTCCTCGGGTGCGCCGAGGAGGGCCGCCAGGTGCAACAGGCCGGACCGGGCACCTGACGTCGAGCAGCAGCGGCCCTCTCCTGTCTCGCAGCCGACCGCACAAGCAGTGGCGGAGGGCACGAGAAGCGGCGGACCGCTTCGACGCACAATCCGCCCGGCTGCGCACTCGGCGGGTCGTGCACCACGTCCGCATCCGCCACCACGCGTCAGGCTGGAAGGGGCTGTATGCGGGCAGGGACGTGTTTGTGCCAGGGAGTGCCGGCGATGGGGTCGCGCCAGGTGAGGTCGGGGAGGGTGTTCAGCGCGACGCCGGTGTGGTGTCGCCGTCCTCGGTGGGCAGGTCGAGTCCGAAGCCGTTGGGCAGGGCCGCGTGGCCGGGTTGCAGGCGGTCGTCGATCTCGACTACCGCCTGAGCGGAGCCGCGCGTCGTGGCGATCTGGGCCAGGACGCCGTCGGACAGCCCGAGATGTTCGGCATCGTGCGGGCTGATGCGCAGCGCGTCGTTCTGCTCGCGCTTGGCCAGGTGTTGTCGCGGAAGATGGTGTTCGCGGTGGCCCGGCGCTGACCGGCGGCCAGGACGATCGGGAAGTCGGCGCTGGTGTGGACGGCGGGAGTGGTGTCCAGGCCGAGGAGTTCGGGGATGGGCAGCGCGATGCGGTGGCCGGGGTGGGGCACGTAGGCGCCGCCGAGGTGATTGCCCTGCCCGCCGCCCCCGTAGAAGAAGATCGACTCACCGCCGTGGGCGTCGCGCACGGCCTGTGGCCGTGCGGCGATCTCAGTGACGGCGGTGTCCCAGTCGATGGGGCTGAAGCTGCCGTCCGCCTCCCGGCGCAACGGTGTCGTGAGGCGGGTGCCGCCGTTCTGGTAGTGGTCCAGACGCAGGGCCTTGTCGCAGGTGTAGCCGGCGGTGGCGACATGCTCCTTGTCACCGCGGATCTTGGCGAAGCGGCGGCCGTCGGTCTGGATCTGTATGCCGCAGTTGTTCTCGCACAGGATGCACGCGCTCTTGTGCCAGGCGGTGTCGGCGGTCATCGGCCCTGTCTCCTCGTCGGTCGGCGGCTGGCGAGTCCCGCGCCACGGGTTCAGTTCAGGTCATGGGTGATGCGGTTTGCGGGGCGCTGGTCGGCCGAGCGGGTTGGCGGTGCCGCGCAGGGTGGCCAGAGCCGGGGCGTACATGCGGCTCTTGATGGTGCCGAGGGTGTCGCCGGCCTTGTTCACCTGAGCCTGGGCGAGTTCGATGGCGGTGGAGCGCACGGCGTCCTCGGTGACCGCCCGGTCGACGATGCCGGTGGCCGTGATGCCCGTCCGCTTACTCCCCGCCGCGGTTCTCGAAATCCCGACGCCCGAGGACGCCGGGGCTGGACGGGACGGCCGGGATCAGCGTGACCTCGTGAAGCGCGGGGCCCGGACCGACCGGGCCCCGCACAAGAGGGTGCTCACGATCCCTCGTACCTCGTGTTCACGGCTTGTCGAGCAGACCGCGCTGCGCAGTGCCGCGCCCCGGCTGATCCCGCGCGTCCCGTCGATGAAGTCCTCGCCCTGCAGGTCCGACACGTCGCCGTCGCAGCCCGGCAGCAGCGTCACGGACGGCACGTCGGCGACCGGATTCCGGCCGGAGATCGTCGGTCCGATGAGCACGGTCCCGCGCACCTTCCAGCGCACCGGGCCCCGGTAGCCGTCCTCGGCGGCCGGCGGCGGGTAGAGGCTGTCCATGGCGGCCCGGTTGACGCCCTCGCAGGACACGAAGGTGCCCGTCTCGTCGATCAGGTTCTCGTGTGGGACGGTCCGGCGTATCCGCGGGACCCGGACGGGAACTCGCTGCGCACAGCACTGTGGCCGGACCACCCTGGGGTGCTCCGGCCACAGACCCCGATCATCCTGGCTCCACTCCGGGATGCGGGTGTGTCACTGGAACTGTGCGAAGAACCTCCAGATCTCTGCCTTGGTCCAGGTGGTGACGCCGCTTTCGCCGGAGGAACCGTCGACCGGACCGGGTATGTGGCCTCCGTCGAACGCGGCCCACTGGACCGGGTATCCGGCACGGCAGCCCGAATAGGTGGTGGTGACGTGCGTTCGGCTGCCCGGCGCGGGCTCGCGCGGGCTCTGGCGGGTGCAGCCGTTGTTGCTGACGAATCTGTCGCGCAGGGACCGCCCCTGCCCGATGTTGAGGACGGAGTCGCTGATTCCGTGGATTCCGAAGTAGGCGATGGGCTGGCTGCCGCCGCTGCACCCGCTGATCTGGGCGCCGGAGATGACCGCGACGGCCCTGAAGACGTTCGCCCGGCTGCATGCGAGTGCGTAGCTCATCCCGCCGCCCCAGCTGAATCCCGTGGCGAAACGCTGTGCCGGGTTGACACAGAGACCGCCCTCGATGCGCCGGATCATGTCGTCGACGAAGGTGACGTCCTCACCACCCGAATTGGCCCAGCCGTTGCCGAGACCCTGGGGGGCGACCAGGATCGCACCGTTGTTCGACTGTTCTTGCTGGCCGTAGTAGGACCAGGCGTTCCCGCTCGTGCCGCCCGAGGCGACGTCGCCGGCGGTTCCGCCCCGCCAGTGGAACGCGAAGATCAGCCGGTAGCGGTGGCTGTTGTCGTAGTTGGCGGGGACCCTGAGGATGAAGCTGCGGCTCTTGCCGCCGCTCTGAATCGTGTGCGTGCCGCTCGTCAGAGCCGGGGCGCTGCCGCATCCGCCGCCGCCACCGGACGACAGCTTGACCATCTGCCACTGCTGGTTGGCGCCGCCCCAGTCGGAGTACTGGACGACGCTGCCGCCGTCGGCGGTGGAGGCGCCCTGCACCTCCACCGCCTTGCCGCTGGTGCGGTTGACCAGCCGGACGTGGCCCGCGTCGGAGTCGGCCAGGCGGAACTGCTGGTTGGCCCCGTTGTGGTCGGCCCACTGCTGGATCGCGGCACCGTCCGCGGTCGAGGCACCGGCCACGTCGAGCACCTTGCCCGAATGCCGGGCCTTGAGGCGGTAGAAGCCGCCGCCGGAGTCCACGAACTGCCACTGCTGGTTGTCTCCGTCATGGCGCGTCCACTGGCTGATCCGCGCACCGTCGGCGGTCGACGTGCCGGCAACGTCCAGCGCCTTGCCGCTGTTGCGATTGACCAGGACGTACCAGGCGTTGGTGTCCACCGTCGCCGCCTCGGCGGGCGTCGGATTCACCGCGGTGAGCATGCCGACGGCGAGGGCCGTCGCCACCACGGCGGCGATTCGGGACCACCAGCGATGTCTGGGGGGAGGGGCGGGGGAGCCCGCACCGTAGGTCTTCATCGATTCACCCCTGTGTCCGTGACAGTTCCCATCAGGTGCGGGTCCAGCGCTGGTTGTTGCCGTTCGAGCAGGAGTAGAGCTGGATCAGGGTGCCGTTGGCGGTGCCGCTTGCGACGGCGTCGAGGCAGAGGCCGGACTGGACGCCGACGATGGATCCGTTGGAGTTGATGCGCCATTTCTGGTTGTCGCCGCCCCAGCAGCTGTAGATCTGCACTTTGCTGCCGTTACCGGTGCCGGCGGCGTCCAGGCACTTGTTGCCGTAGACCCTGAGTTCGCCGGCGGCGGTGTACGTCCACTGCTGGTTGGTGCCGTTGTGGCAGTCCCACAGGTGGAGCTGTGTGCCGTCGGTGGTGCTGGTGCCGGGCACGTCCAGGCAGCGGCCCGAACCGACACCCTTGACCGGTCCGGACTCGGAAGGGGGCGTGGTGGAGCCGCCGTTGAGTGCGTTGAGGACGGCGGTGTAGGCTGGCTTCTTGCTGCCGTTGTCGTTGAACAGCAGCGGCGTGTGCTCCCGTCGCCAGGAGTCGCTGTCGCGCACACCCCAGACGGTGATGCCGAGGCAGCGCGGGACGGCCAGGCAGTCGTTGGTCACGTTGGCGTAGGTCGTGGGCGAGGCGCCCTGGATGTCGAGCTCGGTGATGGCCACGTCGACGCCGAGGGCGGCGAAGCTCTGCAGGGTGGTGCGGAAGTTGCTGTTGTAGGGGCTGCCGCTGTTGAAGTGCGACTGGAACCCGACGCAGTCGATCGGCACGCCGCGCTGCTTGAAGTCCCGGACCATGCGGTACATGGCCTGCGTTTTGGCCCACGTCCAGTTCTCGACGTTGTAGTCGTTGTAGCAGAGCTTGGCGGCCGGGTCGGCGGCGCGGGCGGTGCGGAACGCGACCTCGATCCAGTCGTTGCCGGTGCGTTGCAGGTTGGAGTCGCGGCGGGCTCCCGAATTGCCGTCCTCGAAGGCCTCGTTCACGACGTCCCACTGGGGGATCTTGCCCTTGTAGTGGGCCATCACGCCGTTGATGTGGTTGATCATCGCCTGGCGCAGCGCGCTGCCGCTGAGGCTCCGCATCCAGCCGGGCTGCTGGGAGTACCAGGCCAGGGTGTGGCCGCGCACCTGCTTGCCGTTCTGCACCGCCCAGTTGTAGACACGGTCACCGGCGGAGAAGTCGAACCGGCCCTGCTGCGGTTCGGTGGCGTCGATCTTCATCTCGTTCTCGGCCGTCACCGAGTTGAACTCACGGCCCGCGATCGACGTGTACGCCGAGTCGCCCAGCCTGCCCGAGGCGATGGCGGTGCCGAAGTAGCGGCCGCTCTGCGCCGCCGCAGCGCCGAGCGTGTTCTCGGCCGCCTGTGCGGGTGGCGGCGCGACCAGTGCGGTGACCACACCGAGGACGCCGACGATCAGCGCCAGCAGCAGGCCGCGGATCTTTCGGCGGATATCGAGTCTGGGAAGGGCATACGAGCCCATGGCTGTGCCTCCAAGGTTGACATCACGGAAGGACTGGAGCGCAGGGGATTGCGTCGTCCGCTCCCACTCGGCGGACAAACGGGGCGGGCCGGAACCCGGGGCACGCGGAATCACCGGGCACCGTGGTCATGCGACGGGGACGATCTCGACCGGCACGGACGGCACCCGGCCGGTCGACGGGTGACGTCCGGTGGGCGGCGGTGTTTCGACACAGGCATGGGGCACTCCATCGCAGCTCAGCCGGGGGACCGCCGTGCGGCTTCGCGCACCTCTCCAACCGTGCGAAGAGCCACGATGCGCTGGTGCGAACCTCACCGGAACATGACGGGATGACGCAGGTGCTTCGGCGTGCGGATCTGCCGTGCAGCTGTGCGCGGATCTGTCGTGTATCTGTCGTGCAGATGTGCGTGGGTCTGTCGTGCAGCGCAGACTTGCCCAGGAGCGACGTGGTTCGATATATCGACCTGTGGCCGCTCTCTCAGACAGGGATGATTGAGGTATTGACGATGCATCGTCAATACTCCCCGCAGAAGATGTTTCGATTCCCTACCCGAAACATTCGGGATCTCCGGCTGGTCGAACGGCGGCCGGCGCCGCCGTCGGTGGATGGCGTAGGGCCGGAGTCAGGTCGGGGTCAGGGCTGGTACGGGTATGCCGACACTTCTCGCTCGACGGCACCTTGTCGTACCAAAGGGGAAGCGCTGTTTGTGGACAGATCGGCGACAGGCCTTGACCGGAGAGCCCCGCATTCCTAGCTTGTGGCGTCAAAGCTTCCGGGAATTCACCGAAACGTTTCGAGATCGCCCTGCCCCGGCAGACCGCTCCACGGTTCCTCGGGTCACCTCACCCTCACCCCCCACCTCTCAAAGGAGTGCCCTCTGATGTGGTTTCGCCACTGGTCCCCGGTCCGCCCAAGACGCTTAGTCGCCGTCCTTGCGCCCTTGCTGCTCGTGGCCACCTTCCTCGGTGCCCAGCCCGCCGTCGCGGCGACCGTAGACCCCAACGCGTCGTATGTCCTGGTCAACCGCAACAGCGGCAAGGCCCTGGACGTCTACAACATGGCGACCGGCGACGGCGCCCGCATCACCCAGTGGACCAGGAACGATCAGGCCCAGCAACAGTGGCAGTTCGTCGATTCCGGGGGCGGCTACTACCGCATCAAGTCCCGCCACTCGGGCAAGGTGCTGGACGTCCACAACTGGTCCACCGCGAACGGCGGCTCGATCGTCCAGTGGGCCGACCTGAACGCCGCCAACCAGCAGTGGCGGCTGGCCGACAGCTCGGACGGCCATGTGAGGCTCATCTCGCGCCACAGCAACAAGGCTCTCGAAGTGCAAGGCGCTTCCACCGCCGACAACGGGAACATCGTCCAGTACGACGACTGGGGCGGCGCCAACCAGCAGTGGCGGCTCGTCAAGGTCGGCGGCGACAGCCCCGGTGCGTGCGATCTTCCCTCGACATACCGCTGGACCTCGACGGGCGCGCTGGCGCAGCCCAGGGCCGGGTGGGCCTCGCTCAAGGACTTCACCGTCGCCCCCTACAACGGCAAGCATCTCGTCTATGCGACGACGCACGGCGTCGCGGGCACGGGAGAGGGGTGGGGTTCGATGAACTTCGGCCTGTTCACCAACTGGCCGGAGATGGCCTCGGCCGGCCAGAACAAGATGTCGGCTTCCACCGTCGCGCCCACGCTCTTCTACTTCGCGCCGAAGAACATCTGGGTGCTCGCCTACCAGTGGGGCGGTGGGAGCGCCTTCTCCTACCGGACGTCGAGCGACCCCACCAACCCCAACGGCTGGTCAGCACAGAAGGTGCTCTTCTCCGGAAGCATCACCGGCTCCGGAACAGGACCCATCGACCAGACGCTCATCGCCGACGGCCAGAACATGTACCTGTTCTTCGCCGGTGACAACGGCAAGATCTACCGGGCCAGCATGCCGATCGGGAACTTCCCGAGCAGTTTCGGCTCGACCTACACCACGATCATGAGCGATACGGCGGACAAGCTGTTCGAAGCCCCGCAGGTCTACAAGCTCCAGGGCCAGAACCGCTACCTCATGATCGTTGAGGCGAGGGGCTCGCAGGGCCGCTACTTCCGCTCGTTCACGGCCACCAGTCTGAACGGCTCATGGACGCCCCAGGCCGCGACCGAGAGCAACCCCTTCGCCGGCAAGGCCAACAGCGGCGCCACCTGGACCAATGACATCAGCCATGGCGAACTGATCCGCACCAGCGCCGATCAGACGTTCACCGTCGATCCCTGCAACCTGCAGTTCCTCTACCAGGGACGTAACCCCAACTCCGGCGGCGACTACGGCCAATGGCCCTACCGTCCGGGTCTGCTGACCCTGCGGCGCTGACGGCGTGGCACGGGTCCGGCTCCGGTAGGGAGCCGGCGCGGGGGGGGGGGGGGGGCGCCGGCGCGCCCCCCCCCCCCCGCCCCCCCCCCCCCCCCCCCCCCCCGCCGGCGGGGGGGGGGGGGGGCGCCGCGGGGGGGGGGGGGCGG
>NZ_JBIBEP010000029.1:0-66147 GCF_042955185.1 Streptomyces sp. NPDC012474 | reverse complement strand
CCGCTCGAACAGTTCCCACAACTCATCCGGCACCAGACGCTCAACGATCCCCACGACGCCAGACTATCGAACGGGCCAAATGAGACGACGTCTAAAGCGCGTTGATGACGTGCGTAAAGCGGCGCAGACCCTCTTCGAGTCCAGTCTCGTCCGTGGCGAAGGACAGGCGTACGTGTCCCTCGCCCGACGGGCCGAATTCGGACCCGGCGCGTACGAGCACGCCCCCGTCGGCGAGCCGTTGCACGAGTTCAACGGAGGACAGGGCGCTGTCGATACGGGGGAATGCGTAGAACGCGCCGAGAGGCCGAACGACGCTCACCGCATCGAGACCGTCGAGGTGCTGCATGACCAGATCGCGGCGGCGCTGGAAGCGCGCCGAGAGTGCGTGCAGATCCTTGTCGGGAATACGCAGCGCCTCGACGGCTGCGTCCTGGACGAAGGTGTTCAAAGGCCCGTTGATCGTCCGGTGAACGAGGTTGATCTTTTCGGCGACCGCGGCGGCGGCGCAGATGAAACCGATGCGCCAACCGGTCATCGAGTACGACTTGGAGAACGTGCCGGAGAGCACCACCCGGTCCCGCACGGAGATCAGTTCGGATGCCGAGGTGAACGCGATCTCGTCGAAGACGATGTCGCTGTATGCCTCGTCCGACAGGAGGTAGAGGTCAGGGTGATCGCGGAGGATGGCGCCGACTCCTTCGATGTCGGCCTTGGAGAACACCATTCCGGTGGGGTTCACGGGATTGCACAGGATGAGCATGCGGGCTCCCGCCGCGGCCGCCGCGAGTCTTTGCAGGTCGATCGAACCGTCAGGCCGCGTGGAGATCCACTCGGTCTTGGCCCCTGTCATTGCCACGTGGTCCGCGTACAGGGAGTAGGTCGGTTCGGGGAGCAGTACTCGATCGCCCGGGTTCAGCAAAGTGAGGACGGTGGCTGCGAGGCCGGCACTGCCTCCGTGAGTGACGACGACATTCGCCGGGTCGACCCCGGGGTCCTGGGAACGCGCCAGGTGGGAGGCGATCTCCTGGCGGAGATCCGGAGACCCTGTGATCTGCGAGTAACGAGTGCGACCGGCGCGCAATGCCCGGACGGCAGCCTCCACTACCGGCTGCGGCGTGTTGCTGTCTGGCTCACCCATGGCCAGTGAGATGGCGCCCGGCACCGCACCGCCCAGTGTTCTGGGCCGCCTCGACGCTGCTCTGATGCGTTCCGGGAGAGAACCGGCCGTTCGGGAGGGGAGGGCGCTCATCCGATCTCCAGGGGGGTCACGACGGATGTAAAGTGCGAGCACATTCTCACATCGTGATGAGCGGTTCAAGGGTGGGGACGCGGCTGGATCGGCCGGAGGCAGGTGGTGGCGCAGGCCCGAGCGGGTGCGCGGTGGGCGCGCTGTGGTCCGGTGGGCATGCCTGAAGCCCACCGCAGACGCCGTGGGTGGTTGGTTCCTGGTGCTGAGCTACGGCCCCCCCGGCGGGGAGCCGCCCCTCACCGGCTGTCGGTCGTGTGCCTCAGGCTCCGGCCCAGCCCTGGAGAGCCCCGTAGTAGGCCGCCGTCAAACGGCTGATCGCTTCCTCCTCCGGGAGGCCGGTGCTGATCAGGTCCAGGATCTCGCGTGGATCGAACATGGCGTTGTACAGGAACAACGCGTGATCGAAATGCTCGTCCGGCACGTCCAGGTGCCGCATCACACTGCGAATGGGGCGCTCCCAGGCGTCCCGGACCGGGGTGATCACCTCGTCGTTGTCGCGCAGGCGGGTGAGGAACCCCGTGCGCGACCGGATCTGGACCATGGCGGGGCCGTAGCTGCGGACCAGACGAGCCCATTCCCGCACCACGTCCTCGAACAGGGCCGGGCCGGTCTTGGGGCAGTCGTGGCTGAAGTTGCGCAGCTGGACGATCACGCCGAGCAGGTAGGCCTTGAGGAGCTCCTCGACCGACGGGAAATACCGGTAGGCCGTGGCCAGTGACAGGTTGGCTCGCTCCGCGATGACCGCCATGGTCATCGCGCCGGGCTCGGTCCTGAGGGCTTCCCCCACGGCCTCCAGGAGCTTGCGCCGGTTGCGGACCGCGTCGCGGCGCATACCGCGACCGGCACCCTGTTCCTCGTTCTTGACCGTCAGGGGGAGCCTCCCGGGATCCTTCATCGGAGAGAGGTGTCTCACCTCTGGGCAAGACGATAGTGACGTCCGTCCGAGTCGCTCAAGCGGCCGGACCTTGCCCGGTGCCGGGATTTGCATGGATGGCTCTGCCGAGCTGGTACCAAGGCTGCACCATTCGGACCGTCATCGCCTCGGAGGGGCTGGTACGAGCCCGACCTACCGGCGAAGCGCCGCCGACGGCGCCCTCGACATCCTCCAGGTCAGCGCCGAGTGTCGGACCTCGTCCAGGGACGGCGGTCCCTGGACGAGGTCCGGTCAGACCGATCCCGAAACACTCTGCGGATCGCGCGGAACACGTCTGTCGGCGACGGAGAACTTCGCGATGACAGCACCGGTGGGCGCCGGCCGGAGTCCCGTGCTCGCAACGGCCCAGCACTCGGCACGGCGGGTGGTCCGTCGTACGGAACGACTGCCCGGCTGCCCGGCTGCTATTTCCCCGCGTCTTCCTCGGTGTCCCCCGCCTCTGACCCGGCGGGCGAAGCGACGGATCTCAACGCGGGAGAATCGTCACCTCGGCCCGGTTGAAGCGGGAGCCGTTGCCCCTGGCGTGGAACGGCACGTCGTCAGGGCTGGGGCCCGTGCTCGCCGTGTCGGCCTGCGGTGAGTACTGCTGGTGCGGGTTGCCGGGGCCCAGTGCGAGGGGAATGGTCAAGCGCCCCTGGGCGTCGGCGGTTGCCGACCGCACTGAAGCGCCCGCGTGGTCGCGGACGGTGACGTGATACCGCGTGCCCGGTCGAGCCAGTGAGGGCGTCAGTACCGTGGCCGAGCCGTTCCCGACCACCGTGAAGCGGCGCTTGCGGGCCACCTCCAGCGCGCTGAACTCGGTGACGTCCCGCCGCATCCGTACGGTCCAGCCGTAGGCGTTGTACCGCGGCCTGATCGACGAGAAGGTGAACGACCGGGGAGTGGCACGGTGCTGCGCGTCGCGGGCGAAATAGGACTTCAGGTGGGGTATCCAGGCCCGGAGACCGGCCTGCCAGTAGGGCCATGTGTGGCTGCCGGGTCCGTAGTCGTGCCACCGGTGCCGGATACCGAGGTTCAGCAGGCGCTCGTGGAAGGACACGTTCTCCTGCCGGATTGTTTGTTCCGTGCGGTCCAGGGCCTCGCCGTCCTGTCGAGGCTGGCCGTTGCCCGTGTACAGGGACACGTCCGTGTGGGCCAGATTGGCCGCCAGGTCCCAGGGGTTGTCCCCGCGCCAGCGGACTTCCTGCGTCGCCCACGGGCCCCAGAGGGAGGGGTGGAGCTGCTCGATGATGGTGCGCATCTCGACGTTCTGGTGGTCGACGTCTCCGGAGAACGAGCCGACGGCGCCGAAGAGGTCGGGGTGCCGGGCGGCGTACGAGACGGCCCCGAACCCGCCCATCGACAGTCCGGCGGCGGCCCGCGCCCCGCGCTCGGGGATCGTGCGGTAGTGCTCGTCGACCCACGGGAGGAGCCTGTTGATGTGGAAGGTCTCCCACATCGGCCGGCCGCGGTGGCCGTTGTTCCACCAGTCGGCATACCACTGGGTGGAGCCGGCGTCCGGCATCACCACGATCGCGGGCAGGCCGGCCGTGCTCTCCTCCGCGGCACCGTCCTGAGTCCAGCTCGCAGCGCTCTGCCCTCCACCGTGGTAGAGGTACAGCACAGGGTAACGGCGCCTCTTCTCCGCGTCGTAGCCACGGGGGAGCAGTACGCGCACCTTGGTCGTGCCGTCGAGAGCGGACGAGGTGAAGGTCAGCTCGCTGAGCCGCGGCGAGAGTCGCTTCTGATTCACCAGCGCGATGCCGGTTTCGGTGTGGGCTGCCACGGCTGTCTGGGCTGTCTGGGCGGGAGGGTGACCGCATCCGAAGACCATCACCGCCCCCAGAGCGAGTGCCGCGGGGATCCTCACGCGCCTGCCGTTCAAGATGGTCCTTCTCCTTGTGGTCACATTTCGCTTCTCTGTCTGTTCCGGGCTCGCGGCGCGGGCGGCCGGGGCCGGTGGGAGGCGGCCGGGGACGAGCACCGTGGTCCTGGTCGACTCGTGGCCGAATCGGGGGCCTTGAGGTGAGCAGTGCTCCGGTGGGTGCGGGTGCCTTTCGTTCTGCCGTCGGGGGGCAAGGGATGGCGGCTGTCATCTCCGAGGTCGGCGTGCCACCGTCTCGGTGTTCGGCGATGGTCAGGGGCGCGGCGTCCGCGGATGTCGTAGCCGCACGCTGCGACCGCCTCCGTGACCCTCCGCCATCGATGCCGCCGCGGCCGTCAGGCACCGTGCGCTCAAGCCGCTTCCTCGACTTCACGTAGATGCTCGCCGGGGGAGACCACGATCGGGAGGCGAGCGATCGAGACGCGGCGGACTAGGTGCACGCTCGTGGCTCGCTCATCGCCGACGAAGGGACGTCGGCCGATCCGCCCGATGGCTTGGTCGCCTGCCCCTTCGGATGTGCCGTGGCCGCGGAAGTGTTCGCCGGCGGCCGTCACGCCGGGTGCGGCTGGGGTCACGCGCCGACGAAGCCGGCGGAGAGCCGGGCGGCCGGTTCGGGGCCTTCGTCGCAGACCGGTACCGAGCGAGGTCACATCGTGGACCGCGCTCTGGGCGGGTGCGGCGGTATGGGCCAACGGCGCAGACGCAGCGGATGTCTCGGCCGGGGTGTGAGCCTCGGATGGCCGAGAACGAGGCATGTGAGGTCTCCTTGACTGCGCGTCCGCGATCGGCGAACCGATCACCTCAATCTCGAAATTAGATTCGTATTTAGAGATTGAGGTGGACGCTAGCACACGCTTTCAGTCGCATGAAAGTGCTCAGGCCTCGTCGTCGACAACCCCTGCGAGGAAGGCCTCGATGCCTGTCGACACGTCTACCGCGCCCGGGTTGTACAGCCACTGGATCTGGAGTCCGTCGATGACTGCGATCAGCAGGTTCGCGAGGATTTCCGGCCTCGTGTCCACCTTCAGGCGTCCGCGACCGCGCAACTCGGCGAAGATCCGGGTCAGGTGCAGGCGCAGGCTGTCGTAGCGGGCCCGGTACAGCTCGTGAGCGGGATGCTCGCCGGCCGTGGCCTCGCTCGAGATGATGCTGTGCAACTGGATCAGCCCGGGTCGGGCCTCGTTGGCGTGCACGACCCGCAGTTGAGTCTGCAGTACATCCAGGTCATCGGCTTCCCGGACGATCGCGGCCGTCTCCCGCTCGTGTGCGGCGAGTACCTCGACCAGCAGTTCCGCCTTGCTGCCGAAGTGGTGCAGCAGGCCGGTCTGGCTGATGCCGGCTCGCTCTGCGATGTCCTTCATGGTGGCGCCGTGGAAGCCTCCGGCGCCGAATGCCTCGACGCAGGCGTCGAGAATCTTCTGCCGCACCTCGCCGGTCTTCGCGTAGGACCCCCGGGGGCCGCGGGCCCCACTGCTCGCTGTCTTCGCCTGCTTTGTCACAGGTCGAGCATAGGGCGGGCCCCGGCACCTGTCTCAATATAGAAACGTGCTTACATTTTTAGATGCGGTGAGGCTACGGTGGCCGCATCCATGCGGTACCGAAGCCGAAATCTGGACGTGCCCGCCCTGGCGCCGGTGCGTGCCCGTCCTCCTGCGTGGAGCCGCCACGGCGCGCCAACGGGTTGAGGGCGACAACGCCAGCAGTGAGGGGCCGATGACGACCGCATGCTTGGAGTCCAGCCCGGCGGCGAGGTCGTCACCCACGGGCACCACTACGACGAGGATGCGCGGCTGCTGGCCGGGGGCCCTTTCAAGGCGCTGCCCTCCGGCGTCGACACGATCGGGGGATCCGTGGCGAAGCGGCGCCCGAACAGCAAGCGACGGCTGGGGCGATGAGCCGTGCTCTGAAGCAGCCCGAGCCCGCAGACACGCCGGTCACGTCGCGCCGATGACAAGATTGCGCCAGGCAGCCATGGTGCGGGGCGCATTGCCGGACCGAAGCTGCGAGGCGTCCTCGGTGAAGGTGGTGTCCCGCACGTGGTGCAGGGCCTCGACCTGCCGGTGTGAGCGGATCATGTTGGCGAGCTGTGCGGGAGTGGCCTGCCCGGCGCTCAGGTCGCGGATCCGTATGAGAGGGCCACGCTCTTCACGTTCCTGCCCGATGGCGATCCCCTGGTCGAGAACACCCGCTAGGCGGGCTGGATCAAGCGCGAGCAGAAGGTCACCGTCGTGACCAGCAATCCGCCGGACCGGGAGAGAGCCGAGGGGGAGGGCGGCTGGGTGGAGAAAGGCCGCGAGGGGTACGGCAGAGCACCTCTGCTCGATGCCTTCCGCCCGGGGGGAGGAACGGAGTGCACGAGAACAAGCTCAAGAACCTGTACGTCTACTTCTGGCGTTGGGCCGCCTTCAAGGTCTTCGACCAGCATCGTTCCGAGTCGGACCGCGGTGGGTATCTGGAGCGGGTTCGTACCGCCTCCAACGTCGCCGTCCAGCTTGTCTGGGACGTCCGTCCGGATCTCCCGGAGGGTACCCGCACCGCCCGCCAGTTGCTGCTCAAGGACCCCGGCCGGGTCAACGAGACCGACCGGGAAGCCCTGCACGCCTACTTCCGCGCTCGTATCGAGGAGGCCAAGAGCAGCGACACGGCCGCGAGCTGGGAGGAGCAGCCCGGTGAGGCGCTCGACTACACCGCCTGGCACCGATTCACCGTGCGCCTAGATCGGGCGAACGGGGCCGGCTGGCAGCCACTGACCAAGAAGCTGCACGGCGCACTCTCTGGTGGACGGAAGGCCATCGCCCTGCACCTGTCATTGTCTGCGGCCGTTGCCGCCCACTACGAGGCCGTGCCGCTGGCACCCCGCCCCATCCTGCTCGACGAGGTCTTCGTCGGCGTGGACGCGGTCAACCGCGGACAGGTCGTCGCCCTGCTCACCGCGCTCGACCTTGACCTCATGGTCACCTCCGACCACGAGTGGTGCACCTACGGCGAACCACCTGGCATCGCTGTCCACCAACTCCTCATCGACGGGGACGATGACGCTGTCACAAGCGCTCGCTTCGTCTGGAACGGCACCGATGTGGAGGCGGGATGACCCACACCGAACCGGCCCCGGGTGAAAGCACCCTGCGCCGTCCCGAGCCCCGCTCGCTCTGGCGCACGGTCCACAGCCGACTGTCTTCCGGCTGCCACGCCGAAAGGAAGACGAACGTGCCAAGCTACGAGACAAGCTTCTACCACCTAGCCTGGCCGCGGACGGCCGGTTGTGCTGTCGTGATCCGCCCCGAACTGCTGGCAGTCCTGGCCGAACGGGCGCCTGTAACCGTCGTCATCCGGGACGTTGGCATGCGCCTTGGGCACGGCGAAGAGGGGAAGTGACGCGGAAGGCGCTCGGTCGTGTGGTGGAGGAGCGTGCTGGTCGGGCCTGGCCCTCTGCCTCACCGCCGCTGACTCCAGTTACTGAGGTTCTCCGGTCGTCGTCGGGCTCGGTGGATCTCAGGAGCAACTTGCCCTGGATCCAGCGACTTACCTGACGACTCGTCAGGTAAGTCAGCATCCAATCAGCATTAGACCTGGGCAGTCGTCCGTACATGCTCCCGGTTGACGGCTTCGCGGCAGGCTGCTTCACGCAGATCGCGTAGGTGAGAAGCCTGCTTGCCACGGCGCACGATGTTGTGAAAGGTCTTCGAGTCGAAGGCATGCCGATGTACAGTGAGCGATGCCCCTGACCTGCAGAAAGCTGGCGGGGAGCCGTCTTCCAGGAGTTCAACATGCTGCGCACCATGTTCAAGTCCAAGATCCACCGAGCCACCGTCACCCAGGCCGACCTGCACTACGTGGGATCCGTGACCATCGACGCCGATCTGCTCGACGCCGCCGATCTGCTGCCCGGCGAGCTCGTGCACATCGTGGACATCACCAACGGGGCCCGGTTGGAGACCTACGTCATCGAGGGCGAGCGCGGATCCGGCGTGATCGGGATCAACGGGGCCGCGGCCCACCTGGTCCACCCCGGCGACCTCGTGATCATCATCAGCTACGCACAGGTGACGGACGCCGAGGCGCGGGCACTCACCCCCAGGGTCGTGCACGTGGACCACGACAACCGGATCGTGGCCCTGGGCGCCGACCCGTCCGAGCCGGTGCCCGGCTCGGACCAGCAGCGCAGCCCGCAGGCCGTCGAAGCCTGACCGAAGCATCCGGAGCCGAGGAGGAGCGTGTCCATGAGCGATCCGGAGATCCGCGACGACCGGGCGGCGGGCCGGTTGGCGGCTGTGTCCGGCGGTGAAGTCGTCGGCCGCATCGAGTACTTCGTGCTCGACGGCCCCGAGCGAGCGCTCGTGCCCGTCCACACGATCGTCGAGCCGGCCCACGAGGGCCAGGGCATCGCGGGTTCACTCGCCCGCGAGCTCTACACCCTCGCCGGCCGCGAGGACCGCGCGGTCGCCTCTCTCTGCCCCTATGTGACCAAGTGGGCCGAACGCCACCCGGACGAGGCGCGGCCGGCGGACCAGGCACGCCTCGCCGCGGCGAAGGACTGGCTGAGGGCTCACCCCGGCCGTTTCTGAGGGCCGTACCGGGCACTTGCGTTCTCGTCACCGCCCCCGTTACCCCCACCTGGTCCCCTCCCCGTCCTGCGCGGGAGTGACTGTCCAGGCGGGGGCCGGGTAGGCGGGGGAGTAGTCCAGAGCCGGAGTCGTCCCACTGGCTGGAGGACCTGATGACGAACCCGATTCCCGATCCCGTGCCGCCGGCGCCGACGCCGGGTCCGGAACCCCAGCGCCCGGAGCCGCCCGGCCCCGATCCGGTACCCAACCCGCAGCCCCCGCCGGGCCCTGAGCCGACCCCGCCTCCGCCCACGCCCACCCCGCCGCCGGGCCCGACCCCGCCGGCACCCCCGGGCCCCGACCCCGTGCCGGGCCCCGACCCGTCCCCGATCCCCCCGGGGCCGGACCCCGTGCCGAACCCGGAGCCGGGCCCTCCACTGTCCTGACCCCCTGCACAGGAACGGGGCGGTGGACGGCACATCCCGCCGTCCACCGCCCCGCAAACGTCCCTCGGTGGCAGCGCCTACGCGGAGGTCTCCGACCGGTCCCCGCCCCACAGCGTGTGGAACGACCCGTCACGGTCCACCCTGCGGTAGGTGTGCGCACCGAAGTAGTCCCGCTGCCCCTGCGTCAGCGCCGCCGGCAGCCGCTCCGCGCGCAGCGCGTCGTAGTAGGCGAGGGCCGCCGCGAAACCGGGCGTCGGCACACCCTGGCGGGTCGCGGCGACCAGCACCTCACGCCAGTCGTCCTGGGCGTCCGCGATCTCCTGCGCGAACGTCGCGTCCGACAGCAGGCTCGGCAGGTCGGGCCGGGCGTCGTACGCGGCGCGGATCCGGTCCAGGAACGCCGCGCGGATGATGCAGCCGCCCCGCCACAGCGCCGACACCGCGCCCAGGTCGATGTCCCACCCGTACTCGCCGCGCGCCGCGTCGATCTCGTGGAAGCCCTGCGTGTACGACACGATCTTCGACGCGTACAGCGCCTGCTCCACCCGGTCCGCGAACGCCCGGGCCTCCGCCTCGCTCAGCGGCTTCGCCTTCGGGCCGGCCAGCTCGCGCGAGGCCTCCCGCAGGGCCGCGTGGCCCGACAGCGACCGCGCGAACACCGCCTCGGCGATACCGGACACCGGCACGCCGAGGTCCAGCGCGATCTGCACGGTCCAGCGGCCGGTGCCCTTCTGCTCGGCCTGGTCCACCACCACGTCCACGAACGGCTTGCCCGTCTCCGCGTCGACGTGCGACAGCACCTCGGCCGTGATCTCGATCAGGTACGAGTCGAGACGGCCCTGGTTCCAGGTCCGGAAGATGTCCGCGATCTCGGCGGGGGAGTACCCGGCGACGTCCCGCAGCAGTTGGTAGGCCTCCCCGATGAGCTGCATGTCCGCGTACTCGATGCCGTTGTGCACCATCTTCACGAAGTGCCCGGCACCGTCCGGACCGACATGGGAGACGCACGGAGAGCCGTCCGCCGCCTTCGCCGAGATCTTCTCCAGCATCGGGCCCAGCGAGTCGTAGGACTCCTTCGGGCCGCCGGGCATGATGCTCGGGCCGTTCAGCGCGCCCTCCTCACCGCCGGAGACGCCCATGCCGACGAAGTGGATGCCCTGCTCGCGCAGGTCCCGCTCCCGGCGCCGGGTGTCGGCGAAGTGCGCGTTGCCACCGTCGATGATCATGTCGCCGGGCTCCAGCAGCGGCGCGAACTCCTGGATCACCGCGTCCGTCGGCTCACCGGCCTTCACCATCACGACCAGGCGCCGCGGCCGCTCCAGCGCTGCCACGAAGTCCTTGGCGCTCTCGCACGCGACGAACTCCCCCTCACCGCCGAACTCCTCCACCAGGGCGTGCATGCGCGCGGGCGTCCGGTTGTGCACCGCGACCGTGTAGCCGTTGCGGGCGAAGTTGCGGGCGAGGTTGCGGCCCATGACCGCGAGACCCGTGACGCCGATCTGCGCTGTACTGCTCATTCGGTTCGCTCCTAAAAGACCTCGGTACCGGTGCTGCCGGTGGGAAGCGCCCACGGGCATCCCCCGTCGACCATCCTGACGTGCCGCTACTTCGTCCGCACGCGCGGGTCGCACGGCGTGGCGCAGGCTGATACGGACGAGAGCCCCTTCGCACTCAGCCGGTGTACGCGTCCCCGCGCACGGCGCACCCGCGCACCGGGTGCCGTACACGGTGCATCACCGTGGCGCACGTCGCGCAACAGGGGCCACATACCGGCCATTTGGGCTCCCGGGCGGCCGATAGCCGTCTTGTTCTGGCCGGTTCGCAGCGCTTACTTTTGCCCCTCCTGACGCATGTCTAGGGGGGCTTTCGATGGCCGTACGCGGCCGGCACCGCCGGTATCAGCCGAACAGGATCAACCGCGCCTCGCTCACCGTGACGGCGGGCGGCGCGGGCATGGCACTGCCGTTCATGGGCACCGGCGCCGCCCAGGCGGCGGACGTGGACACCTGGAACAAGGTCGCCGCCTGCGAGTCCACCAGCAACTGGAGCATCAACACCGGCAACGGCTTCTACGGCGGACTGCAGTTCACCCAGTCCACCTGGGAGGCCTACGGCGGCCGGGCCTACGCGGCCCGCGCGGACCTGGCGAGCAAGGACCAGCAGATCGCCGTCGCGGAGAAGGTCCTCGACGGGCAGGGGCCGGGCGCCTGGCCGGTCTGCTCCGAGCGGGCCGGACTGACCCGGGGCGGCGGCGAGCCCGACATCCGCCCCGCCACCGAGCGCACCGGGCGGAAGGACGCGAAGAAGAAGACCTCCATCGACGACGTACGGCCGCAGTCCACGCCGCAGTCCCGGGCGGGCAACGCCGAGATGTACACCGTCGTCCGCGGCGACACCCTCTCCCGCATCGCGGACGACCAGGACGTGCGGGGCGGCTGGCGGGGCCTGTACGCCGCCAACCGCTCCGCCATAGGGTCCGACCCGGATCTGATCGTGCCCGGCCAGCGCCTCGCGCTGCGCGGCGAGGGCGCCACGAAGACGCGACCCGAGCACAGGCCGTCGCCGTCGGCCGAGCCCTCGACGAAGAAGCCGGCCCAGGACCGCGCGGAGGAGCGGCCGAAGGAGCGGTCCAACGAGCGGTCGAAGGAGCGGTCGAAGGAGCGGTCGAAGGAGCGGTCGAAGGAGCGGTCGAAGGAGCGGCCGAAGGAGCGGTCCAAGGACGAGAGCAGGGAGCGCGCGGACCGGTCCACGGCCACCCGGCAGGGCTTCGTCGCACCTGTCAACGCCTCACTCGGGACGCCCTACCGCAAGGCGGGCTCCGCCTGGTCGAAGGGCTATCACACCGGGATCGACTTCCCCGTGCCCACGGGCACATCGGTCAAGTCGGTCGCGTCGGGCAGCGTCGTCAGCGCGGGATGGGGCGGCTCCTACGGCTATCAGGTCGTGGTCCGGCACGCCGACGGCCGCTACAGCCAGTACGCCCACCTCTCCGCGATCTCCGTGCGGGACGGGCAGTCCGTGAGCGCCGGCCAGCGCATCGGCCGCTCCGGCTCCACCGGCAACAGTTCGGGCCCGCATCTGCACTTCGAGGTGCGGACGGGGCCCGGCTTCGGCTCGGACGTCGATCCGGTGGCGTACCTCCGGGCCGGCGGCGTCAGGATCTGACCCGCGTGCGGTGCCGGTCGAGCACGGGCAACGGGACGTACGGGATGCCGTAGAAGGGCGCGTAGGGGAGCGGGCGATCGTCGTCGGAGGCCGCCACCGACGACTCCCCGCCCTCGTACGAGACATCCGCCTCGCCGGCCGCCGCCGCTGCTCCGGGCCCCGGCAATATCACCGCGGCCGGTGTGTCCGGTACGGCTACGGGGGCCGCCGCCGTTGCCCCCGGCTCCGGCGCGAGTACGGCGGCCGGTGCGTCCGGTACCCGTACGCGGGCTGCGGCCGTTTCCTGCGGCCTGGGCACGATCACCGGGGCCGGTGCGCCCGATCCAGGAACGAGTACCGCCGCCCTCGTGGCCGGCTCGGGCACACGCACGTCCGCCGTTTCCTCCGGCCGTGGCACGATCACCGCAGCTGGTGCGCCCGGCCCCGGCACGAGTACCGCCGTCGTCGCCACAGGCCTCCGCACGAGCACGTCCCGCGCGCGCAGCCCGGCCTGCGCCCCGGCAGGGAATCGCTCGGGGACCCCGTCCAGGCCAGCCGGTTCTCCCACCGGAGCGGGCAGGCCGCCCCGGCCCGCCTGCTCCGGCACCCGGCGCGGGCCTTCGGCCGACAGCGCTCGCGCACCCGCCCCGCTCGGCGCTTCCGCAGGCCCGGCGGGAACCGCAACCGGCTGCTCGTGCGTGAGCCGCTCCGTCGTCAGCAGGATCAGGCCGCCCGCCGCCACCACGCCACAGCCCAGGGCGAGCATCGTGCCCGTCGCGCCGTAGCGGAAGGTTTCTCCGAACATCGTGATGCCCACCGCGGCCGCGACCACCGGGTTCACGACCGTCAGCATGGCCAGCGGGGCCGCGAGGCCGGCGCCCCGGTAGGAGGCCTGCGACAGCAGCATGCCGGCCGTGGCCAGGACGCCGATCACGGCGAGGGACGGCACGTCCGCCGCCGACACACCGCCGGTCCAGTCGACCGCCACGGTCTTGGTGAACACCGAGGACATGCCGAACGCGATGCCGGAGGCCGTCGCCAGCAGCATGCTGCGGACCGCCGGATGCCGGTGCGCGGCCCGCGCGGCGATCATCAGCGTCACGACCACCCCCGCGGTGACGACGGCGACGGCCACCCGCTGCGCCGCGCTCAGCGTCTGCGCGTCGGACGCGGCGACCAGCGAGAGCAGACCGGCGAGCCCCACCGTCGCCATGATCGCGCCCCGCCACGCCGTGGCACCGGCCTTGCGGCCGACGAACAGCGCCGCCATGGGCAGGGCCACCACGATGGTCAGCGCGCCGAGCGGCTGCACCAGGCTCAGCGGCCCGTAGGCGAGCGCCACCACGTGCAGCAGCCCACCGGTGCCGTTCAGCGCGACCGCCGCCCACCAGCCCGGCCGCCGCAGCGGCGCGTACTGCTCGCCCGGCGACGACTCCGCCACCCGCTCCTGCACGATCGCCCCGCCCGCGTAGGCGAACGCGGAGACGAGGGACAGCAGGACGGACAACGCGAGGGCGCTCATCGGCTGCTCCTCTGCGTGAGGCGGGGGCGCTCGGCCCGGCGCGGCGAAAGGTGGGCTTTCATGACCAACACCCTGCCGTGTCCAGGTCTTCCCGTCGTCGTCCCTGAGCACTCATTGGGTCCTACTGCCGGTGGAGTACGCGAGGAACCCCGTCATCCCCAGGGTGGGTGAGTGTGGTCGGGGGCCACCGGGTCGCGTCCCCTAAGGGCCTTGGTACTACTGCTCTTCGTGAACCTCGACCCCGACCTCGCCGCGCTCCGCCCGCTCGCCGGTTTCTTCGTGCTGCGCACGGAACGGGCATCGGCCGGGTCCCTTCCCACTCTCGCACAGGCCTATGCCGCAACGTCACCGGATATATCGGCAAATCCCTTGATTTTCCGCGTGCGGAAGGTCTCGGCCGCCCTGCACGCCCCGGAGTCGCGCGTCGCCGCGTCCGTGACGCATCAGGGGCTCGCGGCCCGGCTCTGGTCGATCGCCCTCGGCTGCGCCGCGCTCTACGGCTCCGTCCCCGACCTCGACGCCCGGCTGCTGCACTGGGACGCCGACGGCAGCGCCCCCGACGACCTGTGGCTCCGGAAGGTGACGCCGCTCCCCGGGGATGCGCAAGCCCTCGCGGACGTGGTCCTGCACGGCCACCTCGTCCCGCTGGCGGCGGCCCTGCGCGTCCACCACGGCCTCGCCCCGGGCCTGCTGCGCGGCAACGCCGCCTCCGCCCTGGCCGGTGCGGCCCGGGAACTGGACCGCTGGGCCGGGCGGCACGGCCGTACGGATGTCGTCGCCCGGGCCCGGTCCCTGGCCGCGGAACTCCTCGCGCACCCCCTGCTCACCGGCGCCGGGACCCTCACCGGCACCGCGTTCCGGCGTCGGAGCTGCTGCCTGTACTACCGGGTGCCCGGCGGGGGCCTGTGCGGCGACTGTTGCTTCACACGGCCGCCCCGCTCTTCCCCATGGGCCTCTTCTGGGTGACCATGAAAGGGAACGGCCGATGAGAGCAGGGAGTTGCGGGTGCGAGTGGGACTGCTGACCCGGGAGTACCCGCCGGATGTGTACGGCGGTGCGGGCGTCCATGTGGAGTTCCTCGCCCGCGAGCTCAGACCGCTCGTCGACCTGGACGTGCACTGCTGGGGCGAGGGCCGCGGCGACGGCGTGCTGCGCCACCGGCCCTGGTCCGCGCTCGACGGCGCCAACGACGCGTTGCGCACCTTCTCCGTCGACCTCGCCATGGCCGCCGCCCTCGAAGGCCGCGAGCTGGTCCACTCCCACACCTGGTACGCCAACCTCGGCGGCCACCTCGCCAAGCTCCTGTACGGCATTCCGCACGTGATGACCGCGCACTCCCTGGAGCCCCTGCGGCCCTGGAAGGCCGAGCAGCTCGGCGGCGGCTACGAACTGTCCAGCTGGGCGGAACGCACCGCGATCGAGGCCGCCGACGCGGTGATCGCCGTCTCCGGAGCGATGCGCGAGGACATCCTCGGCTGCTACCCCGCACTGGACCCGGAGCGGGTCCACATCGTGCACAACGGCATCGACACGAGCCTGTACCGGCCCGACCACGGGACGGACGCCCTGGACCGGATCGGCCTGGACCGCTCCCGCCCGTACGTGCTGTTCGTCGGCCGGATCACCCGGCAGAAGGGCGTGCCCCACCTGCTGCGCGCCGTGCGGGACATCGACCCGGCCGCACAGGTCGTGCTGTGCGCGGGCGCACCGGACACACCGGAGATCGACCAGGAGTTCCGCGAGCTGTTCGGGGAGCTGAGCGGGGTCCGCGACGGGGTGTTCTGGCTCCCGAAGATGCTCCCGCGCCCGGAGGTGATCCAGCTCCTCACGCACGCGGCCTTGTTCGTCTGCCCTTCGGTCTACGAGCCGCTCGGCATCGTGAACCTGGAGGCGATGGCCTGCGGCACGCCCGTGGTGGCCTCGGCGGTCGGCGGCATCCCCGAGGTCGTCGACGACGGCACGACCGGGCTGCTCGTCCCGACCGGCGACGGCTTCGAGGCCGGGCTCGCCCGGGCCATGGACACCGTCCTGGCCGATCCGGCGGCCGCCGGGAGGATGGGTGAGGCAGGGCGGGAGCGCGCCGTCGGCGCCTTCGGCTGGGACGCGGTGGCCCGCCGCACGGTCCGGCTCTACGAAGAGATCGTCAAACAGGCTTAGTGGGTACTGCTCAAGGGCAGGCATCGGGAAATCGGCGTGAGGGGAGCGGCCATGCGAGGTGGTGGTCCTTCGGTCCTGGGGATCGTGCTGGCGGGCGGCGAGGGCAAACGGCTGATGCCCCTGACCGCGGACCGTGCCAAACCGGCGGTGACCTTCGGTGGCACGTACCGTCTGGTCGACTTCGTCCTGTCCAACCTCGTCAACGCGGACGTCCTGCGCATCTGCGTCCTGACGCAGTACAAGTCGCACTCGCTGGACCGGCACATCACCATGACCTGGCGGATGTCCAACCTGCTCGGCAACTACGTCACGCCGGTGCCCGCGCAGCAGCGCCTCGGCCCGCGCTGGTACCTGGGCAGCGCCGACGCGATCCTGCAGTCCCTGAACCTGATCTACGACGAGCGTCCCGAGTACGTGGCCGTCTTCGGCGCCGACCACGTCTACCGCATGGACCCCCGCCAGATGCTCGCCCAGCACATCGAGAGCGGCGCGGGTGTGACGGTGGCCGGGATCCGCGTGCCGCGCACCGAGTCCTCGTCCTTCGGGGTGATCACTCCCGGCTCGGACGGCCAGACGGTGGAGGGTTTCCTGGAGAAGCCGGCCGATCCGCCCGGGCTCGCTGACGACCCCAGCCGTGTTTTCGCCTCGATGGGCAACTACATCTTCACCACCAAGGCCCTCATCGAGGCGCTCAGGCGGGACGCGGAGGACGAGTCCTCGGTGCATGACATGGGCGGTTCGATCCTGCCCCAGCTCACCGACCGGGGCGAGGCCGCGCTCTACGACTTCAGCGCCAACCACGTGCCCGGCGAGACCACCCGCGACCAGGGCTACTGGCGGGACGTGGGGACGCTGGACGCCTACTACGAGGCCCACATGGACCTGATCGCCGAGCGCCCCGCCTTCAACCTGTACAACCGCAGCTGGCCGATCTACACGCACTCGTACCAGCTCTCACCGGCCCGGTTCAACGCGGGCGGCATCGCCAGCGAGTCCATCATCAGCGCGGGCTGCCTGGTGCGCGGGCAGGTCACGCGGTCGGTGCTGTCGCCGGGTGTGGTGGTCGACCCGGGAGCCGTGGTGCAGGGTTCGGTGCTGCATGACAACGTGCACATCGGCCGGGGCGCGGTGGTGCGCGGCGCCGTCCTCGACAAGAACGTCGAGGTGCCGCCGGGTGCGACCATCGGCGTCAACCCCGAGCGGGACGCGGAGCTGTACACGGTGTCCAAGGGCGGGGTGATCGCCCTGGGCAAGGGGCAGTTGGTCACCTGAGCCGGGCGGCCCGGGGTCTTTGTCCTGCCTCTGGACGAAGCCCGAGGGGACGACCCGCCCACGGCATCAAGGGTGAGTACTTCACCCCGTCCGCCCCGGACGCCTTCGATTTCCACGCCCTCAAGGCGACCACGTTCGATCAGGACCTCGACGCCCTCAAGGCGACCACGTTCGATCAGGACCTCGACGCCCTCAGGGCGACCACGTTCGACCAGGGCCTCGACTTCGACCTCGACAACCTGGAGCGGCGCCAGAACTTCACCACCGGACGGCCCGACGACGTGACGCCTCCCGGGTGACTCCCACCGGGTGCCCGGCGGCGCGAGCTGTGCTGGACTGACCGCACATGCACCATGAGTCCCGCCCCCATCACGGGGCGGGACTCAGGGGTCCTTTCACCATGCCCGTCCTGCTCGCGCGGCCTGGCACCGCACCTCGCCGCGTTGCCGAAACGCCCACGTGGTTCCGCCACGAGGGCGCTAAGGCGCCTTGCGATGCACGCACCAGACCACGCGACCTGCTCGGACGCTGAAAGTGAAAAGACCCCTTAATCCGATGTTAACTGTACGTAGCCTGATCGTACTTGACCGTAATCGGCTGGGGGCGGTTGACTGCTGACCCACCCGTCGTCGACGCGAGGCAAGCCCTTGACTGCTGACCTGCTCGCTCCTCTCGACCTGGCGTTCTGGAACATCGAGTCCGCCGAACACCCGATGCACCTCGGCGCGCTCGGGATCTTCTCGGCCCATTCGCCCGCCGCGGGCGCCCACGCGGCGGACCTCCTCGCCGCCCGGGCCGCCGGAGTTCCCGGCCTGCGGATGCGCATCCGCGACGTGTGGCAGCCGCTGCCCTCCGCCCTGCGCCGGCCGCTCGCCTTCGGCGGCGCGGCCCGCGAGGCGGCCCCCGACTTCGACCCCCTGAACCACGTGCGGCTGCACGCCCCGACCGCCGACTTCCAGGCCGCAGCGGGACGGCTCATGGAGCAGCCCCTGGAGCGCGACCGCCCGCCCTGGGAGGCCCATGTGCTGCCGGGCGAGGACGGCGTCTGCTTCGCTGTGCTGTTCAAGTTCCACCACGCCCTGGCCGACGGGCTGCGGGCGCTGACCCTCGCCGCGGGCGTCATGGACCCGATGGACATGCCCGCCCCCCGGCCCCGCCCGGCCGAGGCCCCCCGCGGCGTCCTGCCGGACGTGCGCGATCTGCCCGGTCTGATGCGCGGCGCCCTGTCCGACATGAGCCGCGCCCTGGACATCGGTGCCTCCGTGGCCCGCTCCTCCCTCGACGTTCGCTCCACGCCCGCGCTCACCTGCGAGCCGAGCGGCACCCGCCGCACCGCCGGAGTCGTGCTCGACCTCGACGACGTGCACCGCATTCGCAAGACCGTCGGCGGCACCGTCAACGACGTCCTCATCGCCGTCGTCGCGGGCGCCCTGCGCCGCTGGCTCGACGAGCGCGGCGACGGCAGCGAGGGCGTCTCGCCCCGCGCCCTGATCCCCGTCTCCAAGCGCCGCCCCCGGACCGCGTACCCGCAGGGCAACCGGCTCTCCGGGTACCTGATACGGCTTCCGGTGGACGACCCCGACCCGCTGGCCCGCCTCGCCTCGGTCCGGGACGCCATGGACCGCAACAAGGACGCCGGCCCCAACCGGGGCGCGGGCGCCGTCGCCCTGCTCGCCGACCACGTCCCCGCCCTCGCCCACCGGCTCGGCGGCCCCCTGGTCGGCCAGGCGGCCCGGATCTGGTTCGACCTCCTGGTGACCAGCGTGCCCCTGCCCAGCCTGGGCCTGAAGCTCGGCGGCCACCCGCTGACCGCCGTCTTCCCCTTCGCCCCGCTGGCTCCCGGCCACTCCCTGGCCGTCGCGGTCTCGACGTACCGGGGGAGCGTGCACTACGGCCTCGTCGCCGACGGGGAGGCGGTCCCGGACCTCGACCTGTTCGCCACGGCCGTCTCCAGGGAGGTGGCGACACTGATCAAGGCCTGCCGGCCGTGACGGGCTGGGTTTGGCGGTGCGGGCCGGCGCTGAAGTAAAATTCGCCCTTCGAAAGCGGGCGCGACCGGCGCACCCCGACGGCAGAGCAGGGAAACGACAGCGGCGATGACGGTGACAGAGGACGGCCCGCAGGCCATGGACGAGGCGGGCGGGCTCCCGTACGGACCCGGCATCGACCCGGAGCGCCTGGCCGTCTGCCTCGGCGTGCTCGAGGAACTCGACAAGCTGGAGGTCGACCACCCGGACGCCATCGCGGTGCGCCGGGCCACGGCGGGCGTCTACCGCACGGTCAAGCAGCGCCGCCGCCAGGAGCGCCGGGCCGCCAAGACCGCCCACGACAAGGCGGTCACGGAGGCCACGGCGACCGGCTCCGCCCAGCGCATCGACGACGAGACCGAGGGCCTGCTGCCGTCGTCGAACACCGAGGAGGGCAGGATCGCCGGGGTACTCCAGCGCCCGCGCTCCTGCTACACCTGCAAGGCCCGGTACGTGGAAGTCGACTACTTCTACCACCAGCTCTGTCCGGACTGCGCCCGCGTGAACCGCGAGAAGCGCGACGTCCGCGCCGACCTCACCGGCAAGCGCGCGCTGCTCACCGGCGGCCGGGCCAAGATCGGCATGTACATCGCGCTGAGGCTGCTGCGCGACGGTGCGCACACCACGATCACCACGCGCTTCCCGAAGGACGCCATCCGCCGCTTCAAGGCCATGGACGACTCCGCGGACTGGATGCACCGCCTGGAGGTCGTCGGCATCGACCTGCGCGACCCGGCCCAGGCCGTGGCCCTCGCCGACCAGGTCGCCGCGGCGGGCCCGCTCGACATCCTCGTCAACAACGCCACGCAGACCGTGCGCCGCCTGCCCTCCGCCTACGCCGCGCTGGTGGAGGGCGAGAGCGCCCCGCTGCCCGCCGGAGAGCTCCCCGCCCACCACGTCATCGGCGCCTTCAACTCCGGCGCGGTCGACGGCATCGCCGCGCTGCCCCTCGGCATCAGCGGCCTCGACGCCCAGCAGGTCGCCGGCCTCGCCCTGGTCGCGGGCAACGCCAGCGTCGAACGACACCTGGACGGCACGGCGATCGACGCGGGCGGGCTCGTGCCCGACGTGGTCGACTCCAACACCTGGGTGCAGACGATCGAGCAGATCTCGCCCGTGGAGCTGCTGGAGACGCAGCTGTGCAACTACACGGCGCCGTTCATCCTGATCAGCAAGCTGCGGCCGGCCATGGCCGAGGCCGCGAAGAAGGCGGAGAGCGGACGCGCGTACGTGGTGAACGTGTCCGCGATGGAGGGGGTCTTCGGACGCGGGTACAAGGGCGCCGGGCACCCGAACACCAATGCCGCGAAGGCCGCGATGAACATGGTCACGCGCACCAGCGCCCAGGAGATGTTCCAGACCGACGGAATCCTGATGACCTCGGTCGACACCGGCTGGATCACGGACGAGCGGCCGCACTACGACAAGCTGCGGCTCGCCGAGGCCGGGTTCCACGCGCCGCTGGACCTCGTCGACGGAGCGGCCCGGGTCTACGACCCCATCGTGCGGGGTGAGGTGGGAGAGGACCTCTACGGGGTCTTCATGAAGGACTACGCGCCCGGGAAGTGGTAGTCGCGCGTATCCCGTGACGGGCTGTCAAGGACCAGGGGGAGCCCGACGGCCTCGCGGCTCGGGCAGCGGCACCCGAACTGCTCGACCGTCTGGAAAGCACCGTCGTCGACATACGCCGTTCGGGTGATCTGAAAATCGCTCGTCGGCGTACAAATCGGGACGTAAACGGGAGATGAACGCCGCTTGACGCGCGATCGTTACCGGTTGTTTTCAGCCCCATCGAGCGGGGCCCCGCTCATTTGGTTAGTCTGATGCGGACGGACAGCAGCACGGGGTCCAACCCACACCCACAGTCCGTCGTGGGACCAGCCGGTTCACCACGGCTTGCTCTCCCGTGAGTCGACCGGCGCCACCGCGTCCGAACTGCATGTGACACAAAGTCCCGAGCGGGCGTCAGGCGCAGCAGGACCGGCGCGTACGTCCCGAGGGTGACCGACACATAAGGAGTGCGCGGTGACACCGGAGAAGACGAATCGCGATCAGCGCCCCAAGGAACGCGGCGAGCGCGCCGGCCGACGGGTCGACGAGCTCGGCAGCCTCGACGTGTGGGCCCGTTCGGCCCCGATCCGCCTCGCGGGCTACGAGGAAGACCTCGCGGAGCCCCACATCCTGCCCAGCGTCGACTGACAGCGGGCAGCCCCCACCGCGTTCGCCGAGAGCATGGGCGTGCCAGACTCGCACCCATGCTGATCAGGGAAGCAACGGCTGACGACTGGCCTCGCATCTGGCCGTTCTGGCACCGCATCGTCGCCGCGGGCGAGACCTACGCATGGGACCCGGGCACCTCCGAGGAGGAGGCCCGGGTCCTGTGGATGAGCCCGGCGAAGCGCGTCTACGTGGTCGAGGACGACAGCGGTGCCGTCGTCGCCTCCGCCTACCTCGCCCCCAACTACGGTGGCCCCGCCGCCCGCATCGCCAACGCCGGCTTCATGGTCGACCCGGACCGGGGCGGCCGGGGCTACGGACGGGCCCTGGCCGGCCACCTCCTGACCGAGGCCCGGGCCGCCGGCTACCGGGGCATGGTGTTCAACGCCGTCGTCGAGACCAACCCGGCCGTGAAACTGTGGACGTCCCTCGGCTTCACGATCCTCGGCACGGTCCCGGACGCCTTCGACCACCCCCGGCACGGCCCCGTGGGACTGCACATCATGTACCGGGCGCTGTAGAGCACCGGAGGAGCAGCCGTCGGACCCGGGGCGGCTCTCAGGGCCGGGCGTACGGACGGGTCATGATCTCCATGTTGTGGCCGTCCGGGTCGTCGAAGTAGGCGCCGCGACCGCCGAAGAGGTCGTTGACCCTGCCCGGCGCGGTGTGGCTCGGGTCGGCGTAGTAGGTGACGCCGATCGCCTCCAGCCGGGCGATCATGGCGTCGAACTGTTCCTCGGGCACGAGGAACGCGTAGTGCTGCGGCTGGATGGGCTCGTCGCGCTTCTCGTAGTAGTCGAGGGTCACGCCGTTGCCCAGGTCCACGGGCAGGAAGGGACCGAAGGGGGCGCCGACCTCCAGGCCGAGGACGGCCGCCAGGAACTCGGCGGACAAATGGCGGTCCGAGGCGTACACGACGGTGTGGTCGAGGCGGGCGACGGTGGCGGGCACGGCAGGCTGAGCGAGGGACATGAGTGGGTTCGTCTCCGGGTGATGAGGTCCGTGTGAAGCGCCTGAGGCGCGAGGGGATGTAGACACGGAGACGAGAGGCGGGGCGCGTGCCCTCTCCGGCTCTCGGACGAGTCCGGTCGGGGTCACCCCCGCCGCGCTCACGCCGAGGCCGGGCGCCTCACTCGTGCATGGCCTACGGCCGACCCGGCAGTCACCCGGCCGACCTTAGTCCATCGGCGCCGTGCGCCGCCACGGATTGCGTTCCTCCAGCCGGCCCGCCACGTCGAGGAGTTGGGACTCCGAGCCCGGCCGTCCGACCAGCTGCACGGCGCAGGGGGCGCCGGAGGGGAGCGTTCCGCAGGGGACCGCCATGGCGGGCCAGCCAGTCAGGTTCCACGGGGGCGTCAGGGGCGAGTAGTTGGTGTTGGCCAGCAGGTTGCTCAGCCAGCCCCGCTCGTGCCAGGGCCCGGCCTTGGGGGAGCGGCGCGCCAGCGCCGGGGTGAGCAGCACGTCGTACTCGGTGAAGAACGGCTCCAGCCGTCGCCGGAGCTTCTCCCGGCTCGCCCCGGAGCGCACGGTGGCGACGAAGGGGCGGCCGATTCTCGCATGGACGCGGGTGCGCCGCGTCAGCAGGCGGGGGTCGAGGGGCTGGGCTTCCGCGGCCGTGCCCGCCGTCCAGTGGATCAGCGAGGTCGTGGCGAGGGACAGCGGGTAGGGCGGGTCGGCGCGCCGGACCTGGTACCCGGCGCGCATCAGCAGCCCGGCCGCTTCCCGGGCGGCCGCCGCGTACGGGCGGCTGACGGCGACGCCGGCCAGTGGGCTGCGCAGCGACACCGCGACCCGGAGGGTGCCCGGCTCGGAACGGGGTGCGGGTGCGGTGCCGGCGAGGACCGAGAGCATCAGACGGGCGTCCTCGACGGTCGTGGCGAGCGGGCCGTGCTCCGCCATGCCGAACCAGTTGCCGCCCCCGCCCGTCGGGACCACTCCCCGGCCCGGCTTGATGGTGACCAGGCCGCAGTTGGCGGCGGGTATGCGCAGGGAGCCCATGCCGTCGTTGCCGAGGGCGACCGGCACCATCCCGGCGGCGACGGCGGCCGCGCTGCCCCCCGACGAACCGCCCGCGGAACGCGCCTGGTCCCAGGGGTTGCGGGCGGTGCCCAGCACGCCGTCCGTCGTGCCGAAGGCGCACAGTTCCGGCACGTTGGTCAGCCCCACGACCACCGCGCCCGCGGCCCGCAGCCGGGCCACCGTCACATGATCCTGTGCGGCCGGGGTGTCCGATGTCGCGGCCGAGCCGACGCGGGTGGACTCGCCGCGCACCGCGAGATTGTCCTTGACGGCCACGGGCACCCCGACCAGCGGCAGTTCGGCGAAGTCGCCGCGGGCGGCCACCTCGTCGGCCTCGGCCAGGGCCGCCTCGGCGCGCACCGCGCGGAAGGCGCCCACACGGCCGTCGAGCCGCTCGATCCGGTCGAGGTGCTCGGCGACCACCTCGCGGGGCGTGACCCGCTTCTCGCGGACGGCGGCGGATATCTCGGCGGCGGTGCGGCCGGCCCAGTTGGTCACAGCGGCTCCTCGGAAGGGTGTGCGCGGACTTACTGACGAGTACGTAGGGAGAACTCTGCACCCGGTCGACAGCGCGCGTCGAGGCCGCCGGCCCTGTCGATGCCGGGGCAGTGCCGTGGACCTGGTCCTGAAGTGGCCGGTCAGCGCAGGTGGCGCGCGAAGAAGGCCTCGGTGACGTCCATCTCGGCCGCCCACCGCGGCCCGAACGTGTGGCCCTCGCCCGGCACCGTGCGGAGTTCGACGTCCTTGCCGGCGTCTTCGAACGCGGCGGCGGCCTCCCGCGACCAGGCGAGGGGGCAGGTGTCGTCCGCGGTGCCGTGCTGGATCAGGAGGGGTTCGCTGACGCGGTCCGCGTAGGTCAGCGGTGAGACGCCGCGCCAGAACGCCGGGTTCTCCTCGGGCGTGCCGTGCTTCTCCTCGATCTCGGCGACGAGGGGGTCGCCCTCGGGCCGCTGGAAGTGGTCGATGTTCTCCTGCGGTCGGGCGCTCACCGGCGCGTAGGCGACCGCCGCGTCGAACAGGCCGGGCGCCACGACCAGTGCGTTGTACACGACCCCGCCGCCCATCGACCGGCCGAACAGGCCGATCCGGTCGCCGTCGATCTCGGGGCGTCCGGAGTTCCGCAGGGCCAGGGCGGCGCCGATGACGTCCTCGGTGTAGCCGAGCCGCAGGCTGACGTCGTTGTCCGGGTCCTTGTCGGAGCGGGCGTGGTTGCGGTAGTCGGTGTGCAGGACGACATGGCCGCGGCGGGCCAGGCGGTCCTGCTCGCGCGGCATGCCCTGGCCGCTGACGTAGACGTCCGGGTCGATGTAGCCGTGCGCCAGCACCAGCGCCGGGAAGGGGCCCTTGCCCTCGGGGATGTTCATGATCCCCGAGATGGTCAGGCCGTTCGCCTCGTAGGTGACGGCGTAGCGGGTGTAGGCGGCGGTCCGGTCGAGCACATCGCCGAGACGCAGCCCGGAGCCGGTGTGCTCGCGCTGCATCAACGCCGGGAGGGAGACGGGGTCGGCCGGTGTGGGCGTGGGCGTGGCGCGGGGGCTCTCGCCGGTGGTCCGGGGCGCCGCCGGGGAGGTCGCGGGCGCGCCGTCCGCCGCGCCGCCGGTGCAGCCCATCGCGACGACCAGCAGCAGCCCGGCGGCCGCGCAGGCGGTGCCTCGAAGCCGCATACGGTCCAGTGTGACCCCGACGTGTGCGGCAGGGTAGATCCGGCCGGGGTCGCCTCTGACGGAACTCCGCGGCGTCATGCCGACCGGCACGCCGCACGTCGCACACCGCTCCTCCTTCCCCGGAGCCCATCAGAAGCCCTGGGTCCGGGCCCCGGCATCCTGCCCGGTCGTCCATCGTCCGGAGACGCAGGTCACATTCGGCCGTGTCACATCGTGACGAGCCGCTGCCTCATAGGGGTGTACGCACCGACAACGGCAGAGGAGCTCACCATGAGCGCACGACTGGACGTCTTCGCCACCCCGGGCGCGAGCAAGCTGATCAAGCAGCTCACCTCCGTGGGGCGGCTGGTGGTGGAGTCACCGCTGCCGGCCGCCACCCGGGAGCTGGTCTCGCTGCGGGTGAGCCAGATCAACGGATGTGCGGTCTGCATCGACATGCACACCAAGGAGGCCACCGCCGCGGGCGAGAGCGCCGTACGTCTCCATCTGGTCGCGGCCTGGCGGGAGGCCACGGTCTTCACCGACGCCGAGCGCACCGCACTGGAGCTGGCGGAGCAGGGGACCCGGATAGCGGACGGGGCCGGCGGGGTCCCGGACGACGTCTGGGAGCGGGCCGCCAAGCACTACGACGAGGAACAGCTCATGGCGCTGGTCACTCTCATCGCCTTCATGAACACCGCGAACCGGCTGAACGTCATGCTGGAGCAGCCGGCGGGGGACTACCGGCCCGGCCAGTTCAAGTAACCGAGGAGCACCGGGCCCTGGGCGTCGCCTAGGGCCCGAGCTGTGCTCGCAGCCACTCCTCCACCTCGCCGACGTGCGCGGCCGCCGCCGCGCGGGCCGCCTCCGGGTCGCGGGCCGCCAGGGCACGGTGGATGGCCGCGTGCTCGCGGCGGGTGCGGGCGAAGGCGCCCTCTTCCCGGTAGCCGCGCCAGACGCGGGCTCGGAACGTCCGGGACGACAGGCCCTCCAGGATGGCGGCCATGGTCTCGTTGCCCGCGGCCACCGCGATCTCCCGGTGGAAGGCCAGGTCGTGGGCGAGGATCTCCTCCGGATCGTCCGTGGCGTTCATCGCCGCCAGGTGCTTCTCCACCTCGGCCAGCTGGTCCGAGGTGATCCGCGCGGCGGCCAGCGCCGTCGCCGTCGACTCCAGGACCCGCCGGATCTCCAGCAGTTCGACCAGTTGCGGGCCGCGCGACAGGTCCGCCACGACACCGAAGGTCTCCAGCAGGTCGCCGGCCTCCAGCCGGGTGACGTAGATGCCCGAGCCGTGCCGGGCCTCCAGCACGCCCATCACCGTGAGAGCGCGGATCGCCTCACGCACCGAACTGCGTGAGATGCCGAGCTGGGCGGCCAGATCGCGCTCGGTCGGCAGCCGCTGTCCCGGCTCCAGCCGGCCTTCGCCGATCATCGCCTTGATCCGCTCGACGGCGCGCTGCGTCACGGTGCCCTTCCGCGGGGCTGACTCGTCGTCCACGCCACTCCTCCGATCACAGCGCTCCGGCGCAGTCTAACCAGCGGGGTGGTCGGACCACTACGGGTCGAAAGTGGCGAGAACCGCCGCCCGAGGGTGTTCTGGCGGGGTAGTGGTCTGATAAGTATGCGGGCATCTGCTCAGGCCTGACCTCCCCGTCCCTCCTCGCACTCGACTGAAAGGCCCTCCGTGCCCCCGACGCCCGCCCGCATCACCGCGGTCGACACCCACGACATCCGCTTCCCCACCTCACGCCAACTCGACGGCTCCGACGCGATGAACCCGGACCCCGACTACTCGGCGGCCTACGTCGTCCTGCGCACGGACGCGCCGGACGGGCACGAGGGGCACGGATTCGCCTTCACCATCGGGCGGGGCAACGAGGTGCAGGTCGCCGCGATCGAGGCGTTGCGCGGACACCTGGTCGGCCGCGGCCTGGACGAGCTGTGCGCCGACCCCTCCACCCTGAACCGCGACCTGATCGGCGACAGCCAGCTGCGCTGGCTCGGACCCGAGAAGGGCGTGATGCACATGGCGATCGGCGCCGTCGTCAACGCCGTGTGGGATCTGGCCGCCAAGCGCGCCGGCCTGCCGCTGTGGCGGCTGCTCGCCGAGGCCGAACCCGAATGGATCGTGCGCCAGATCGACTTCCGCTACCTCACCGACGCCCTCACCCCCGAGGAGGCCCTGACCCTGCTGCGCCGCGGCAGACAGGGAGCCGAGGAGCGCACGGCCCGCCTGCTGAAGCGCGGCTACCCCGCCTACACCACCTCGCCCGGCTGGCTCGGCTACGACGACGAGAAACTGACCCGGCTCGCGGCCGAGGCCGTCGCCGACGGCTTCCGGCAGATCAAACTCAAGGTCGGCGCCGACCTCGACGACGACATCCGCCGCTGCCGCGCGGCGCGTTCCGTCATCGGCCCGGACGTCCGTATGGCCGTCGACGCCAACCAGCGCTGGGACGTCGACGAGGCGATCCGCTGGACCAAGGCCCTCGCCGAGTTCGACCCGTACTGGATCGAGGAGCCCACCAGCCCCGACGACATCCTCGGCCACGCGGCGATCCGCCGGGCCGTCGCCCCCGTGAAGGTCGCCACGGGCGAACACGTGCAGAACCGCATCGTGTTCAAGCAACTCCTCCAGGCCGGCGCGCTCGACGTCGTCCAGATCGACGCGGCCCGCGTCGGCGGCGTCCCCGAGAACCTCGCGATCCTGCTGCTCGCGGCCAAGTCCGGTGTGCCGGTCTGCCCGCACGCGGGCGGCGTCGGCCTGTGCGAACTGGTCCAGCACCTGTCGATGTTCGACTACGTGGCCCTCACCGGCACCACCGAGGACCGCGTCATCGAATACGTCGATCATCTGCACGACCACTTCCTCGACCCGGTGGTGATCCGCGAAGGTCACTACACGGCACCCACCGCGCCGGGCTTCTCGGCGGCCATGCGGCCCGAGTCGCTCGCGCGGTACACCTACCCGGGCGGCGCGTTCTGGGCCGCCGACCTCGACGAGACGCAGAAGGAGCAGGCCGGATGAGCGACTTCGAGGGTCTGAAGGCCCTGGTGACGGGCGGCGCCTCCGGCATCGGCCGGGCCACCGCGGAGCTCCTGGCCGAGCGCGGCGCCCAGGTCGCAGTCCTCGACCTGGACCCGTCGTCCGTCGACAAGCCGCTGCTCGCCCACCGCGCGGACGTCAGCGACGACGCGTCCGTGCGCCAGGCCGTCACGGCCGCGGTCGCCGGCTTCGGCGGCGGCCTCGACGTCCTGGTGAACAACGCGGGCACCGGCGCCCGGGGAACCGTCGAGGACAACCCCGACGACGAGTGGCACCGCGTCTACGACGTCAACGTGCTCGGCATGGTCCGCACCACCCGCGCCTGCCTGCCCCACCTGCGCGCCTCCAGGCATGCGGCGATCGTCAACACCTGCTCCGTCGCCGCCACAGCGGGCCTGCCGCAGCGCGCCCTGTACAGCGCCACCAAGGGCGCCGTGCACTCCCTCACTCTCGCCATGGCCGCCGACCACATCCGCGAGGGCATCCGCGTCAACTGCGTCAACCCCGGCACCGTCGACACCCCGTGGGTCGGCCGTCTCCTCGACGCCGCACCCGACCCGGCCGCCGAACGCGCCGCCCTGGAAGCCCGCCAGCCCACCGGCCGTCTGGTCTCCCCGGCCGAGGTCGCGGGCGCCATCGCCTACCTGGCGAGCCCCCTGTCCGGCGCCACCACCGGCACCGCACTGGCCGTCGACGGCGGCATGCAGGGTCTGCGGCTGCGCCCGGTGGCCCGGTGAACCGGCTCGGCGGCAGCGGCGTCGAGGTCAGCGCCCTGTCCTTCGGCGCCGCCGCCATCGGCAACCTGTACACCGAGGTCGGCGAGGAGCAGGCGCACGAGGCCGTGGACGCCGCCTGGCAGCGGGGCATCCGCTACTTCGACACCGCACCGCACTACGGCCTCGGCCTGTCCGAACGCCGTCTGGGCGCCGCCCTGCGCGAGCGCCCCCGCGACCGGTACACGATCTCCACGAAGGTGGGCCGCCGCCTGGAACCCTGGGACGGCACCGGCGACGACCTGGCGGGCGGCTTCGCCGTGCCCGCGACCCACCGCCGCGTGTGGGACTTCAGCGCCGACGGCGTACGACGCACCCTGGAGGCCAGCCTGGAACGACTCGGCCTCGACCGGGTCGACGTCGTCTACCTGCACGACCCGGACGACCACGCCGAGTGGGCCTTCCGTGAGGGCTATCCCGCGCTGGAGAGGCTCCGCTCCGAGGGCGTGGTCGGCGCGATCGGCGCCGGGATGAACCAGGCGGAGATGCTCACCCGCTTCGTCCGGGACACCGACGTCGACGTGGTCCTGTGCGCCGGCCGCTACACCCTGCTCGACCAGAGCGCCCTCACCGGCCTGCTGCCCACGGCCCACGAACGCGGCAGGTCCGTCGTCATCGGCGGCGCCTTCAACTCCGGTCTGCTGGCGAACCCCGCACCCGGCGCCACGTACAACTACACCGCCGCCCCCTCCGAGCTGGTCGACAGGGCCCTGCGGCTGAAGTCCGTCGCCCACCGCCACGGCACCACGCTGCGCGCCGCCGCCCTGGCCTTCTGCGCGGCCCACCCGGCCGTCGCCAGCGTTCTCGTCGGCGCCCGCTCCGCTCACGAAGTGCGCGACTGCGCCCACCAGTTCGCCGCCCACGTCCCGGCCGCCTTCTGGCAGGACCTGCGCGCGCGGAGCCTGCTGCCCGACGACGCCCCGGTACCCGGCGAGGAGCCGTCATGAGAGTCGCCCCGCACACCAGGGTCCGCGCCGACCACGTCGCGGAGTACGAGGCCGCCCACCGCGAGGTCCCCGAGGAGCTCACGGACGCCGTCCGCGCCGTCGGGGCGGCCTCCTGGACCGTCCGGCGCAGCCGGACCGACCTCTTCCACGTGCTGGAATGCGAGGACTGCGCCCGGCTCCTCGCCGAACCGGAGAGACTTCCGGTCGTCGCCCGGCAGGCCCGCACGGCCGACCTGCCGGACGCCGTGCACGACCACTCCGGCGACGGCGCGGACGCCGGCCTGCCCGTCGTCCGGGAGCTGCCGTGATGACCGTGGTCGACGCACACCACCACGTGTGGGACCTGTCCGTACGGGACCAGGACTGGATCACCGGCCCCGAACTCGCCGCGCTCCGCCGCGACTTCACCGTGAAGGATCTCGAACCGGAGGCGAGCGCCGCCGGTGTGGGCGGCACGGTCCTCGTCCAGACGGTCACCGTGCCCGGGGAGACCCCCGAACTCCTCGCCCTGGCCGACGGACACGACCTGATCGCGGGTGTCGTCGGCTGGACCGACCTCACCCGCCCCGACGTCGCCGACGAACTCGCCAGGCTTCGCGAACTCCCCGGAGGGCGGTACCTCAAGGGCATCCGCCACCAGGTCCAGGGCGAGCCCGACCCCGGGTGGCTGCTCCGCCCGGACGTCCGACGCGGACTGGCCGCCGTCGCCGACGCCGGGCTGGTCTACGACCTCGTCGTCCTGCCCCACCAGCTCCCGGCCTGCGTCCGGGCCGCCGCGGACCTCCCCGGCCTCACCTTCGTCCTCGACCACCTGGGCAAACCGCCCGTCGCCTCCGGCGCCCTCGAACCCTGGGCGTCCGGCCTGCGCGCCCTCGCAGCCCTGCCGAACACGGCCGCCAAACTGTCCGGCCTGGTCACCGAGGCCGACCTCGCCTCCTGGACCGTCGAGGACCTGCGCCCCTACGCCGACGTGGCCCTGGAGGCCTTCGGGCCCGGCCGGCTGATGTACGGCTCGGACTGGCCGGTGTCCACACTCGGCGCGACGTACGGCGACATCCTCGACGCCACCCGCCGGCTGACCGACCCGCACGACCACCCGCAGATCTTCAAGACCACCGCCACCCGCGTCTACGGCCTCTGAACCGGTCCCGCCAGACGAGTCGGCGGCAGGTACTCCCGTACGAACGTCCGCTCCCAGCACGCGCCCGTCTCGCGCAGCTCGCGCCACGTCGTGTAGCGGTACCGGAACAGGCGGGCGCGCACGTACCGCGGGGGCTCGTCCGGCGGGAACGGCGAGCGGCGCAGCAGCTTCAGGGTGTCCCGGTCGTTCTCCAGCAGCCGCTCCACCAGCGTGCCGAACCAGGAGTCGGCGTAGGCGGGGGAGAGGGCCGCGAACCACATCAACCAGTCGAGCCGCAGGTGATAGGGCGCGAACTGGCGCGGCCAGCGCCGCGGGTCGCCCGGCTTGCCCTTGAACTCGTACTCCCGCCAGTCCGAGTCGGCGCGCGGTGCGTCATCCGTGGTGCCCTCCACCACCACCTCGTACCGCACCCGGCTCACGCTGCCGAACGCCCCATAGGTGTTGACCAGATGGAGCGGGTCGAAGGAGCGGTTCATCACCTGGCGGCGGGACAGCATGTTGCGCACCGGCTGGTAACTGAGACCCACCAGCAGCGTGGCCACCGCGAGCACCACCACCACGAACCACAGTGGCGCGTCGGGCACCTCCGGCGGATCGGCCGGGAAGCGCACCGCCGACAGTGCCAGCACGATCGTGATCCAGTTCAGCCAGGAGAAGTTGCCCGACAGCACCAGCCACAGCTGGGTGACGATCATCAGCGACGCGGCGGCCGTCGCGACGGGCTGCGGGGTGAACAGCAGGAACGGCACCACGAGCTGGGTGACGTGGTTCGCGGCCACCTCGACGCGGTGCAGAGGCCTGGGCAGATGGTGGAAGAACCAGCTCAGCGGGCCTGGCATGGGCTGGGTCTCGTGATGGTGGTCCAGGCAGGTGAGCTCGCGCCAGCACGCGTCACCGCGCATCTTGATCAGCCCGGCGCCGAACTCCACGCGGAACAGGATCCATCGCAGCAGGAACAGCACCACGATCGGCGGCGCCACCTCGTCGTTGCCGAGGAACACGGCGAGGAAGCCGACCTCCAGCAGCAGCGACTCCCAGCCGAACGAGTACCAGGTCTGCCCGACGTTGACGATCGACAGGTACAGCACCCAGGGCACCAGCCACAGCAGCATCCCGCCCCACAGCGGAAGCAGCGAGTCCAGCCCGGCCAGCAGCGCCGCCGCCACCGCGCAGCCCGCCCAGGCGCAGAGCGCGAAGAAGCGGTCCGAGTAATGCCACTGGAACAGGCTCGGGGCCCGCCTGAACGGCACCCGCCCGACGAACCGCGGCACCGGCAGCATGCCCCGCCGCCCGATCAGCGCGCGGAACTGGAGGGCCGCCGTCAGGAACGCCACCAGGTACACGGCGGCCAGCGCCCGCTGGAAGACCAGCCGGGTCAGCCAGTAGTCGGATGCGGTGAACCACTCCACGGCCGTGCGCTCCTCCCTGTGCGGCGCATGAGCCCGGCGTCACGCTCCGTGAAAAACCGCTCCGGTTGCGTGACCCGAGTGAGCGAAGCAAACAATAGTGACGAACGGTCGGAAACAGGCCGAGGTGAGCGGGAGGGCGAGGTGCGGACACCCACCGGGACCTTCGTCCTGGCCTGCGTGCTCTCGACGGCGCTCCTCCTCTCGGGCTGCGGCGGCAGCATCGTGAACGGCGGCACCGCCCACCTCGGGGACGCGGCCACCGGTGGTGAACTCCTCCTCCAGCCGGCAGCCGACCCGGGGCCCGACCCCTTCACGGATTCCACGGCCCTCACGGCGGCTACCCCGTCCCCCGCCCCGCGAACGGCGCCGGGTGGCTCCGGTCGGGCCTTCGCCGACGCGGGCGGACCGCGCTCCCTCTCCGGCGGAACACCGGGCCTGTACGGCGGCACCGAGCGGACCGGCAGCTGTGACATCGGCCGGCAGATCGGCCGTCTGACCCGCGACCCGGCCAGGGGCCGCGCCTTCGCCCAGGTCGCGGGCATCGCACCGGCGTCCGTCCCCGACCATGTGCGGGCACTGACGCCGGTCGTCCTGCGCGCCGACACCCGCGTCACCGGCCACGGATACCGGGCCGGACGGATCACCCGCCACCAGTCCGTCCTCCAGGCCGGCACCGCCGTCCTGGTCGACGTCCATGGCCTGCCGCGCCTGCGCTGCGCCTGCGGTAACCCGCTGCGCCCTCCGACGGCGCAGCACGGCACGCCGGTGACCCGAGGCACGCCCTGGCCCGGCTACCGCCCCGGCGGGGTGATCGTCGTGACCCCGGCGCCACGGGCCGTCACCGGCTTCACGATCATCGACACCACCTTCAGGACCTGGATCGAACGCCGTACCGGCCACGACGTACGGCACGACCGGGCCCTGCCCCCACCGGCCTGGGTGACACCCCCGCCGCAGCCGGACCCGGAGCCGGACCCGGGCGCCGTCACGGGCAGCGCATCCCCCTGGGACGCCCCGGCAGACGCGAGCCTTCCCGACGGCACCGACAGCGGCACCGACAGCGACACCGGCACCGACCCGGACGTCGACCCGCCCGCGGACATCAGCACGGACACGGACACCGGCACGCGCGTACCTCCAGCCGTGGAGACCGCCCCGCCTCCCGATCAGCCGGCCGGCCCGGATGATGCCGGCGGCCCGGACGAGGTCGGACCCGACACCGTCCCGGACAACCCCGATCCGCCCGACGGCGCCGGGCTCATCCCCGACGACCGGGCCGCCGAACGCATCCCCGGCAGCCTCGCAGACGTCTTCACCGACTGAGGGCCGATCCGGCGGAGCGGCTCGTAGACTCGGCACATCCATCCGGTCGAAGAATCGGACGAATCCTGGCAAGGTGGGCCCATGGCTGATCGGGGAGCGAGCGCCCTGTCCCTCCCGGACGACTGGCCCGCCCACCCGGACCCGATTCTCGCGCTCAACCGGATGGGCAGCTTCGACTGGGACCTGGACACCGGCCTGATGCAGATGGACGCCCAGGCCCACGAGGTCCTCGACGTGCGCCCCGACGAGTACGACGACCACCCCGAAACCCTCGCCAAGCGCGTCCCGCCCGACGAGTCCCGGCGTCTGGACACCGCGGTCTCCCAGGCCCTGAAGGACGGCAGCGAGAACTACGGCGCCTACTTCCGCATCCGCCGCCGCGACGGCACCCTGCGCTGGACCCACACCCAGGGCTACATCCGGCGCGACGACACCGGGCGCCCCCGCCGCATCATCGGCATCATCCGGGACGCCACCCAGGAACTCGGCGAGAGCGCCGCCCGCCGCGACCGGGCCGCCCTGGACGAGGCCCGCCGGGAGCAGACCAACGTCGTCGAACTCACCACGGCCGCCCTCGCCCACGCCCGCACCGTCCAGGACGTCATCGACGTCCTCAAGGACACCCACGGCCTCACCCACCTGGGCGCCGCCAGCCTCGTCATGGGTCTGGTCGAGGCCGGCCGCATCCGCCTCGTCGCCGAGGGCCCCGCGGACAGCTTCGTGCCCGGCACCCGCGTCACACGGATCGACGAGCCCTACCCGATGAGTGAGGCCGTCCGGACCCTGGGCCCGTGCTTCATCGAGTCCCCGCAGGAGTTCGCCGAGCGCTACCCGATCCTGTGGCCCCACATCACGGACCTCGACATCACCTCGGCCGCCTATCTGCCGCTCATCGTCCAGGCCCGGCCGATCGGCGTGGTGGGGCTGCTCTACAGCGACCGGTACGGCTTCACCTCCGAGGAACGCAACGTCCTCGTGGCGCTCGGCAGCAGCATCGCGCAGAGCCTTCAGCGGGCCATGTTCTACGAGCAGGAGATGGACCTCGCGCAGGGCCTCCAGCAGGCCATGCTGCCCCGGACCATCCCGAGCGTGCCCGGCGCCGACGTCGCCGTGCGCTACCGCGCCGCCACCCTCGGCGGCTCCGTCGGCCGGGACATCGGCGGCGACTGGTACGACCTGATCCCGCTGCCCGGCGGCCGGGTCGGCGCCGTCATCGGAGACGTCCAGGGCCACGACACGCACGCGGCCGCCGTCATGGGCCAGTTGCGCATCGTGCTGCGCGCCTACGCCGCCGAGGGGCACCCCCCGGCCACCGTCATGGCCCGGGCCTCCGTCTTCCTGCACGAGCTCGACACCGACCGCTCCGCGACCTGCCTCTACGCCGAGGCCGACCTGACCACCGGTGTGCTCCAGATGGTCCGGGCCGGGCACATCGACCCGCTGGTGCGGCACACCGACGGCTCCTGCCGCCGCGTCACCGTCCCCGGCGGGCTGCCGCTCGGCCTGTCCGCGGAGTTCGGCCGCCTCGACTACCCCGTCGGCACCATAGAGCTCGACCCCGGCGACACCCTGTTGCTGTGCACCGACGGTCTGGTGGAGCAGCCCGGCGCCGACCTCGACGACGGCATGCGCACCCTCACCGCGCTCGTCGACACCGGCCCCGAGGACGTACGGGACCTCGCCGACCGGCTCATCGACGTGGCCGCCGAGCGCGGCGGCGACGACGACGTGGCGCTGCTCCTGCTGCGCCGCCGCGACCCGGACGGCACGCGGTCGGGCCGCCGCCTCCAGCGGCACGTGGCCCCCGGCGACCCCGGGGCCCTCGCCGAGGCCCGGCACCTGATCCGCACCGCGGTCGCCGGCTGGGGAGCGGGCGACCGCGCCGACGAGATCGAACTGGTCGCCGACGAGCTGATCACCAACGCCCTGATGCACACCGAGGGCTCCGCGGTCGTCACCCTGCGGGCCTTCACCGGCTCGGAGCGCCGGCTGCGCGTCGAGGTCGAGGACTCCTCCAGCGCGCTGCCGCGCCGCCGGGAGGCGGGTGACTCGGGTGTCTCCGGGCGGGGCCTGCTCCTGGTCGAGCTGCTCACCGACGTGTGGGGCGTGGAGGCCCGGGGCGGCGGCAAGGCCGTGTGGTGCGAGTTCGTGGTGCCCGGCCGCGACTAGGCGCCCGTGGTGGCACTCTGGACCCATGCCGGAACTCCCCGAGGTCGAGGCGCTCAAGGACTTTCTGACCGAGCACCTCGTCGGCCACGAGATCGTACGGGTGCTGCCCGTGGCGATCAGCGTCCTGAAGACGTACGAACCGCCCCTGTCCGCGCTGGAGGGCCACGAGGTCGCCGCCGTACGCCGGTACGGCAAGTTCCTCGCCCTGCGGACCGCTGACGGCCCGCACCTCGTGACGCACCTGGCCCGCGCGGGCTGGCTGCACTGGAAGGACCGTCTCCCCGACGGCCCGCCCCGCCCCGGCAAGGGCCCGCTCGCGCTGCGCGTGGCCCTGGAGACCGGCGCCGGGTTCGACCTGACCGAGGCCGGCACCCAGAAGCGGCTCGCGGTGTACGTCGTGGGCGACCCGCAGGAGGTCCCGGGCGTGGCCCGGCTCGGTCCGGACCCCCTCGCCGACGACTTCGACGAGCGGCGCCTCGCGGAGCTCCTGGCCGGGGAACGGCGGCAGCTCAAGGGCGCGTTGCGCGACCAGAGCCTGATCGCCGGCGTGGGCAACGCCTACAGCGACGAGATCCTGCACGCGGCGAGGATGTCGCCCTTCAAGCTGGCGGCGTCCCTGAGCGAGGAGGAGACCGGACGGCTGTACGCGGCCCTGCGCGACACACTCACCGAGGCGGTCGAACGTTCCCGGGGCGTGGCGGCCGGGCGGCTGAAGGCCGAGAAGAAGAGCGGACTGCGCGTCCACGGCCGCACCGGCGAGCCCTGCCCGGTGTGCCACGACACCATCCGCGAGGTGTCCTTCGCCGACTCCTCGCTCCAGTACTGCCCGACCTGCCAGACGGGCGGCAAGCCGCTGGCGGACCGCAGGATGTCCCGCCTGCTCAAGTGAGACGGGGCCGCGTCAGCGTGGCGGCGGTGTCCACTCGAACATCAGGACGGTCGCGTCGTCGCGCAGCCGGCTGGTGGGGGCGTCTCGGGCGCCGGCTCGCCCGCGGCCCCCTCGCCGGGACCGCGGATACCCGGTGATCCGTCGGGGTGCGACGGCCGGTGGTCTCACACCGGGACGCGGGGCGCGGGGAGAGCCCGGCGGAAGAGGCGGACGGATGGTCAGCTCGGCTGGAGCTTCCACAGGACCTCGCCGGAGGCCGAGCGGATCTCGTAGCGGGCGATCTGACCCGGATGCATGGAGGAGCTGGCCATCATGGTGTCGGGGTCGGCGTCGTGACCGGGCCCGTGCCAGCTGGTCGCGGTCTCCTCGGTGCCGTCGCGTCCGACGATGACCAGGTGGCAGGCGCGCGGGCCCGCGGCGTCCTTCACCATCAGCTCGACCTGGCTGCCCGAGGCCTCGTCCGCCGTCGTGACCTGCGCCCACACCCCCGTCCGCGCGTCGGTCGCCGCGACCGTCCGGGGCTCCTCTCCGCTGCCCCGGGCCATCATCACGATGCCCGGTACGGACACCGCGAAGACCACCGAGGCGGCCAGCGCGAACAGCAGGCGTCTGCGTCCGGCCCGGCGCCGGGTCGCCACCTCGGCGAGCAGCCCGTCCAGCATGCGCGGCCCGGGCTGCGCCATCGGGTGCACGAACCGGGGTGTGGAGCGCCGGTACAGCATCAACTGCCGTGTGGTGGAGCCGAATTCCGTCACCTCTGCAGCGCACCGAGGGCACTCCATGAGGTGGTCCTCGAAGCGGAATGCCTCCGCCTCGTCCAGCACGCCGAGCGCGTAGGCCGCGACGTCGCGATGCCTCTCCAGGGACCTCATGCCGAATCCTCGTGCCGTTGGGTGCGGGTGGGGTTACTCCTTGCTCCCACCGGTACGGACCAGGCAGCGGAATCACTCAAGCCGGTGACACAATCGCAACCTAAGGATTCGGAGCCCTCCGGCTCCCGGATTGGTCCGGGCCGCAGAAATCTAAAAAAGATGGATGGCGAGGTGTCCCAGGGGCAGCCCGAGCTGCCAGGCGGGCGTCCAGACCTTCGGCCCGTCGTCCTCCCCGACCACCGGAGCGCCTCCCGGGACCGCGTTCAGATCGGGTGCGAGCAGCTCCGTCTCCTGCAGCCAGCGCCAGGCCTCCTCCGCGAGGTCCAGGTCCGGCGCGGGGCCGCCCGACCGCGCGGCGCCCGCGGCGAGCTCGGCCAGCCGCTCGCGCACCCACTCCTGCCACGGCTGGTCGTACGCGGTGAGCGACAGCCACGTCTCCAGCTGGGTGACGACCCGGATGCCGGACAGCTCCCCGTCGGTGTCGGACAGGAAGATGGTCAGCGCCAGGGCGTCCCTCCCGGCGCGGAACTCGAAGGACGTCGGCGGCATCAGATCGCCCGTCCGCAGCAGCTCGTCGGCGATGTACTCGGCGTACAACCACGCCATGGGGACGGTCAGTTCGCCGTCGGCACCGTCCGTGTTCCCCTGCTCTCTGTCCAGCATCCCTTCCTGCCTTCCTCCGGTACGCGCGCGTTGCCCGACACCGGGCCCCCGGGGACGCTGACGGCCCCCTCCGGAACACGGATGAGGACAGCCGATTACTCAACCGGGGTCATCGGCAAGGCGCTTTACGGAGGCTTGACCCACCCATTGGTTTCACCGCAGGTCGGCGGCGTAACCCGGGAGAACCCTGCGCAGGGCCCGCAGGGCGTAGTACGCGCGTGACTTCACGGTACCGGGCGGGATGCCGAGGGTCGCCGCTGCTTCCGCCACACTCGCCCCCTGGAAGTACACGAGCACCAGGACTTCACGGTGCTGTGGAGTGAGAGTCTTCACAGCCTGGCGGACGTCGAGCATCGCCGCGGCCCGCTCGGCGTGGTCGGAGATGACCCGCGCGTTCTCCAGCACCGCGTCCCCGACCTCGGGCGGACGGGCCTGGCGGGCCCGCCGGGCGTCGATCGCGAGCCGCCGGGCGACGGTCATCAGCCAGGGCCGTACCGAGTCGAAGTCGTCGGCGCGCAGGGCCTCGGGGTGCTGCCAGGCGCGCACCAGAGTCTCCTGCACCAGGTCCTCCGCGCGCTGCCGGTCACCGTCGCAGAGCCGCAGCAGGAGCGCGAAGAGGGGCCGGCCGTGCTCCCGCTGCAGTGCGGCGAGCTCGTGCTCGGCGGTCGTTCCGTTCGTAAGAGTGGATCCGGCCGTCATGGCCGTATGCCACCGCAGGGCGTGGCCCCGGCACAGGGCACGTACCCGGCTGTGCGGCGGACGGTCGATCGCGTCGACGAACGGTTCGACGAACGGTCGGGGTGCCCGGCCATGTGGGTGCCGGAGGGGCTGATGAGCGTGTCGGAGCCGCGTGGGAGACCCAGAGCCTTCTTTCCTGATTGTGCGTAAATACGACCACAACGCCCACAGTGGGGTGAATGCATGCTCGCGCGCAGTCGACAGATCGCCCTGGCCCTGACCGTCGTCCTCGCCGCAGGCGCCGCCTGCCAGGCCCGCGGCCACGACAAGCCCGACCGCGGACGCCCGGCACCGGCCGCAGCCGGGCCCCGCGGCTTCACACTGGTCGCCTCCGGTGACGTCCTCCCGCACAGCTCGATCATCGACCGGGCCCGCTTCGACGCCGGCGGCACCGGCTACGACTTCCGGCCGATGCTCGCCGGGGTCCGCTCCGTCGTCTCCCGCGCCGACCTGTCCCTGTGCCACATGGAGACCGTCTACGGCGCGGACGGCGTCTACACCGGCTACCCGGCCTTCAAGTCCCCGCCCGAGGTGGCCCGGGCCCTCGCCGTCACCGGCTACGACGGCTGCTCCACCGCCTCCAACCACACCCTGGACGACGGCGCCGACGGCATCCGCCGCACCCTCGACGCCCTGGACCGCGCGGGCGTCCGGCACGCCGGCTCGGCCCGCACCGAGGAGGAGGCACGCACGGCGACGGTCCTGCGGGCGGGCACGGCCACGGTCGCCCACCTCGCCTACACCTACGACACCAACGGCTTCCCCCTCCCGGACGGGCAGCCGTGGGCCGTCAACCTCATCGACGAGGCCAGGATCATCGAGGACGCCCGGGCCGCGCGCCGGGCGGGCGCCGACGTCGTCGCGATCTCCCTGCACTGGGGCACCGAGTGGCAGGACGCCCCCGACGACCGGCAGCTGAGCCTGGCCCGGACCCTCACCGCCGCACGCACCGGGGACCGCCCCGACATCGACCTGATCCTCGGCACCCACGCACACGTCCCGCAGGCGTACGAGCAGGTCAACGGCACCTGGGTGATCTACGGCATGGGAGACCAGATCGCCGGAGAGATGACCAACCATCAGGGCGCCAAGGATCCGCGCGGCAACCAGTCCACCCTCGGCCGCTTCACCTTCGCCCCGCCCGCACGGCCCGGCGACCGCTGGAAGGTGACGAAGGCGGAGTTCGTCCCGCAGCTGTTCGACGTCGACGCGGGCCGGGTCGTGAACCTCAACCGGGCGATCGCCCAGGGCGCCGACGTCCGGGCCGTCCGCGACCGCATCCGTGACGTCGTGCTCAGCCGCGGCGCGGCCGGGGACGGACTGGTGATGGGGGAGTAGCCGCACGTCAGCCGCCACAGCCGGGCGGACCCCTGACGGTGGCTCAGCCGGCCGAGCCACCCGACAGCGGCTCGGCGCCCCGGGGCGACCACCCGCCGCACCCCACCGCCCGGGCGCCGGCCCGCTACGGCACCACCGTCACCGGCCACCGCCCCGCCTTCACCAGCCGTACCGCCACCGACCCGACGATGCGGTGGCCCGCCTGCTCCGAGGCGCCCACCACCACCGCGTCCGCCTTGAGTTCGCCGGCCGCCCTCACCAGGCCGTTGTACGGATCGCCGCGGAACGTGTGGAACTCCCAGCGGACCTCGAACATCCCCTTGAGCCGCTCGGCCGCGTCCCGGATCTGTGCCACCAGGTCCTCGGCGACCTCGTCCGTCGTCCCGGCCACCGGCACCCCCAGCGCCGCGCCCGCCGCCAGCACCGGCTGCACGTACACCACGGCGAGCAGCGCGTGCTGCCGACGGGCCAGGCCGGCGGCGTAGGCCGCGGCCCGCAGGGAGGAGTCGGAGCCGTCCACCCCGACCACGATCACCTTGGGCCCGTCCGTGCCACGCTCGAACCGATGGGCGTGCTGTTCCGTCACGCCGCGAGGCTATCGGAACCCGATGGTCCGCCTGCCGGGCGGGACGCGGAGTCCGGGCACGTGGTGGCCGGACGCGAGGCCCGGGTCTCCTGGGCCGCTTGGTGCTGGAGCGCTCGACGGGCGAGGAGGCGCGGGTGTTCCTAGAGTCGAAAGCATGAGCGTCATCGCGGACACCGGGACGGCCGAGGACACATCCGACCGGATACGGCCGCCCCACCGGGCGACCGGCTTCCTCAGCCGGGTGCCCGAGGGCTTCGCCGTCTTCTTCGGGGCCCTCGGTCTGCTCTGCGCCCTGCTGGCGGTGATCCCCCCGCTGCGCACCGGGCTGCGCCCCCTCGTCCGCTTCCTGGACCTGCTGCTCGTCCCGGTCAGCGCCAACCTCGCCTACGCCGTCTTCCTGTTCCTGCTCGCCGCCGCGACCGGCGCCCGCAAGAAGATCGCCTGGTGGCTGGTCGTCGTCTACCTGGGCATGCTGGTCCTGACCGACATCCTCGGCATGGCCGTCGGCGAGTTCGCCGAGTCCGTCCCGTCCTTCGTGGTGTGCGGCCTCGCCCTGGTCCTGATGATCGTCGCCCGCAAGGAGTTCTACGCCGCCTCCCGCCGCGCCGCCGTACGCCGGGCCCTCGCCGTCCTGGCGGCCGGCCTCGTCGCCGCGATCCTCGTCGGCTGGGCCCTGGTCGAGGCCTTCCCCGGCAGCCTGCCCGGCGACGAGCGCCTGGCCTGGGCCGCGAACCGGGTGTGCGGCGGCCTGGTGCCCGCCGGCTCCTTCGACGGCCGCCCACCGCACGCCCTGTTCTTCCTGCTCGGCCTGTTCGGCGCGCTCGCCCTGCTGAACGCCGCCGCCACCCTGTTCCGCTCCCAGCGCCTGGAAGCCGCCCTCCACGACGACGAGGAGACCCGCATCCGCGCCCTCCTCGGCCGCTACGGCGACCAGGACTCCCTCGGCTACTTCGCCACCCGCCGCGACAAGGCCGCCGTCTTCTCACCCAGCGGCAAGGCCGCCGTCACCTACCGCGTGGAGGCCGGTGTCTGCCTGGCCAGCGGCGACCCGGTGGGCGACCGGGAGGCATGGCCGCACGCGATCGCCGCCTGGCAGGACGTGGCCCGCCGCCACGCCTGGGTTCCGGCCGTGATGGGGGCCTCCGAGGAGGGCGCCCGGGCCTTCGTCCGCGCCGGGCTCGGCGCGCTCCAGCTCGGTGACGAGGCGATCCTGCACGTCCTCGACTTCGACCTCGACGGCCGGGACATGCGCGTCACCCGCCAGGCCGTCAACCGGGTCCGCCGCAGCGGAGTCACCTGCCGGGTCCGCCGCCACTCCACCCTCGCCGAGGAGGAGATGCGCCAACTCGTCGAACGGGCCGACGCCTGGCGCGACACCGAGACCGAACGCGGCTTCTCCATGGCCCTGGACCGCCTCGGCGACCCCGCCGACGGCGACTGCCTCCTGGCCGAGGCCCTCGACCAGGACGGCCGCCTCCTGGCCATCCAGTCCTTCGTGCCCTGGGGCAGGGACGGCGTCTCCCTGGACCTGATGCGCCGTGACCGTGCCGCCCCCAACGGTGTCATGGAGTTCATGGTCGCCGAACTGTGCGCCGCCGCCCCGAAACTGGGCGTCCGCAAGGTCTCCCTGAACTTCGCCGTGTTCCGCTCCGTGTTCGAGGAGGGCGCCCGCATCGGCGCGGGACCCGTGCTCCGCCTCTGGCGCCGCCTGCTGCTGTTCTTCTCCAAGTGGTGGCAACTGGAGGCCCTGTACCGCTCCAACGCCAAGTACCGCCCCGAGTGGTACCCCCGTTTCCTCTGCTACGCGGAGGCCGCCTCCCTCGCCCGGGTGGGCCTCGCCTCCGGCATCGCCGAGGGCTTCGTCTCCGTACCGTCCATGCGCAAACTCTGGGGGAAAGGGCACCCGAAGGGCGGACAGCGGCCCGCCACCACGGAGGGGCTGCCGTCGTTGGCGGTGCTCGGCCTCGCCGGAGGGGACGGGACCGAGCCCGCCGACCCCCTCTCCGGCCTGTCCGACCAGGCCCGCGTCCGCCACCGCACACTCGACCGGCTGCGCGCCGACGGCACCGACCCCTACCCGGTGGGCGTCCCGGCCCGCACCCACACCCTCGCCGAGGTCCGGCAGGGCGAGCAGGTCACCGTCGCCGGCCGGATCATGCTGATCCGCGACTTCGGCGGCATCGTCTTCGCCGTCCTGCGCGACTGGTCGGGAGACCACCAACTCGCCCTCACCCGCGACCGCTCCGGCCCCGCCCTCGACCGCTTCACCGCCGACACCGACATCGGCGACCACATCACCGCCACCGGCCGGGCGGGCGTCAGCGACCGGGGCGAGCCGACCGTCTTCGTCACCTCCTGGCAGCTCACCGGCAAGTGCCTGCGCCCCCTGCCCGACAAACGCCGGGGCCTGGCCGACCCGGAGGCCAAGGTCCGCATGCGCTACCTCGACCTCGTCTCCAGCCCCGCCGCCCGCGACGTGGTCCGCGCCCGCTCCACCGCAGTCCAGGCCGTGCGCCAAGGCCTGCTGGAGCGCGGCTACCTCGAGGTCGAGACGCCGGTGCTCCAGCAGATCCACGGCGGCGCCAACGCCCGCCCCTTCACCACCCACATCAACGCCTACGACCTCGACCTGTATCTGCGCATCGCACCCGAGCTGTTCCTCAAGCGACTGTGCGTCGGCGGCCTGGAGAAGGTCTTCGAGATGGGCCGCACCTTCCGCAACGAGGGCACCGACTACAAGCACAACCCCGAGTTCACGATCCTGGAGGCCTACCAGGCGTACGCCGACTACGACGTGATGCTCGACCTCGTCCGCGAACTGATCCAGGGCGCCGCGACCGCCGCGTTCGGCACCCCCGTCGCCCACAAGGACGGCAAGGAGTACGACATCTCCGGGCAGTGGCCCGTCAAGACCGTCTACGGCGCCATCAGCGAGGCCCTCGGCGAGGAGATCCACCCCGGCACCGAGGTGCCCGACCTGCTCCGGCTCTGCGACCGCGCCGACGTGCCGTACACCGCCGACGACGGCCACGGCGACGTCGTCCTGGAGATGTACGAGCGGCTCGTCGAGGAGAAGACCCAGCTGCCCACCTTCTACAAGGACTTCCCCACCGACGTCTCCCCGCTCACCCGGCAGCACCGATCCGACCCCCGCCTCGCGGAACGCTGGGACCTCGTCGCCTTCGGCACCGAACTCGGCACCGCCTACTCCGAACTCACCGACCCGGTCGAGCAGCGCCGCCGCCTCACCGCCCAGTCCCTGCTCGCCGCCGGGGGCGACCCCGAGGCGATGGAACTCGACGAGGACTTCCTCGACGCCCTCGAATACGCCATGCCGCCCACCGGCGGCCTCGGTATCGGCGTGGACCGGCTGGTCATGTTCCTCACCGGACTGACGATCCGCGAGACCCTGCCCTTCCCCCTGGTGCGCCGCCGCTGACCCACCTGCATGGGCCGAACGGGTGAAAGTGTGCCGCCGCACCGGTGTTGCTCGCGTGCGTCGGCCTTCCGCCGGGCGACTGATGAGTCATGAAGAAGGATCAGTTGCCCACCCGGCTGCTCACCCGGCGCCGGGCGTTGATCGCGGGGGCCGGCGCCGTGGGAGCGGCCGCGACGGCCGGAGTGGTCACGGCTGTCACCGGGGACGGCCCCGTCACCTCCGCCCCCGCCGCGGGCCCCCAGACCCGCCGCCTCGGCAAGTCCTCCGCGTACCGGCTGCAGCCCCTGACCGGCTACGGCCCGCCGCGCGCCGCGCCCCGGCGCACCCTGGTGCGCCGCGAACCGCTGCTGCGCGTGTCCGGCCGGGGCCGCACCATGGTGCTGACCTTCGACGACGGCCCCGATCCCCGCTACACCCCGGACATCCTGGACACCCTGGCCGAGTACGACGTGCGCGCGATGTTCTTCGTGTGCGGCGAGATGGTCGCCGGCGGCAGGAGGCTGCTGGCCCGGATGGCCGACGAGGGCCACGTCGTGGGGAACCACACCTGGTCCCATCCGTTGCTCACCCGCCTCACCCGCAGGCAGATCCGCTCCCAGATGGAACGCACCTCCGACGCCATCGAGGACGCCTACGGGGAGCGCCCCGAGTGGTTCCGCGCTCCCTACGGAGCCTGGAACCGCGCCGCCCTCCAGATCGGCGCCGAGCTCGGCATGGAACCGCTCGCCTGGACGGTCGACACCCTCGACTGGACCACCCCCGGGGCCCGGTCCATCGCGAACCGGGTCGAACGCGGCGCCGCCCCCGGCGTCGTGGTACTCGCCCACGACGCCGGGGGCGACCGCTCGCAGAGTGTGCGGGCCCTGCGGCGCTACCTCCCCGAACTGCTGGACTCCGGCTACCACGTCACCGTGCCCCGGCGGCACTACGCGTAACGCACCGCGCGGCTTTCGCCCGCCCGGCCGGGAACGCTCAGAGCACCTCGACCAGGCGGGCGAAGGCGACGACGTTCCCCGCATAGCCCTCCTGCTCGGAGAAACCGCCGCCGCAGGTGATGACCCGCAGTTCCGGCGCGCCCTTGGACGCGTAGACACGGTCGCCGGGGAAGTTGTCCTTCTCGAACACCTCGACGCCGTAGATCTCGAACGCGGCGGTCTTTCCGTCCTGCCGGGCGACCTCGACGCGATTTCCCTGTTTGAGGGCCCCGAGTCCGTAGAACACGGCAGGGCCCTGCTGGTTGTCGACATGGCCGACCACCACCGCGGTGCCCTTCTCGCCGGGGGTGACGGCACCGGTGAACCAGCCGGCCAGGTTGGGGTCCTCCGGCGGCGGGGCGCCGACCCAGCCGTCCGCGTCCAGGCCGACGGGAATGATCGGCGCGTCGACCTGGATCGCCGGGATCCGCACCCGGTCCGGGAGGGCGTAGGGCAGGGGCGCCATGGCCCCGGCGAAGGTGCCGCCCGGTACCCGGCTGTCCGACGCTGCCGCCGTCGCCGGCTGCGGCGGGCCCTCGTCGAACTCCCCCGAACCGTTCCGGATGAGCGCGAGGCCGGTCAGCAGAACCAGCGCTATCACGCCCCACGGAGCGCGCTTCTTCTGCCGCGCCGCCTCTTCCGCCTCGGCCAGCTCGGACGCAGACATTCTCCATCCCCTCTCGACGCGGCCGTCCCCGTGCCCATCGCGCATAGCAGAACGCTAAGCGGCCCGCACGAAACCGGCGACGGGGCGAGGGCGAACGGGTGGCCCGAGCCGAAAGGGGCCGCCCGGCGACATGAGGTGCGCCATCCGAGTTGCCGCCACGAGGAAATTTCTGACGGTCCGTGACCTGCGGTGATATCCGATTGTGCGGTTTTCCCGCACCGCCTTCTCTCACCAGGACGGACCATTGCCGAAATGCGGGTCGCGGCACGGCAACTGACTGTCTTTCTGGGAGGCGCTTTCTCGCCGATCGACCGGGGACGGGTCCCGGGGCGTCTTCCGCGGAGGTTCACATGCGTAACACTCGTGCCCTGGCGGTCGCCGGCGCAGCGGTCGCCGCCCTCGGCCTCTCCGCCCCCGCGGCCGTCGCGTGGGACAACAAGCCCAGCAACATCGTCGTCCTGCCCAGCGTGATCGCCCGTGGCGGCCAGCTGACCATCACCGTCGACGGCTGCCGCAACGGCGGAACGGCGACTTCCAACGCGTTCTCGCCGACGCAGCTCTCGCCGGTCAGCGGCGGTGGCGGCAAGGGCAACGAGGGCGACCGGGGCGGCGCCGGCAACGGGACCGCGCGGGGCACCGCCACCGTCAACAGCAACGCCCGCCCGGGCCCGTACGACATCACGGTCACCTGCGACGGCAGGAGGCTGACCAAGCCCCAGGCCTTCACCGTCATCGGCGGTGTCCGTGGCGGTATCGGCGGCAGCAGCACCACCGGTGCGACGCCGACCGACATGGCCATCGGCGGCGGCCTCGTGGCCGCGGCGCTGGTCGGCGGCGGTGTGTTCTGGATGCGCCGCCGGGCCGAGCGGAACATCTGACGCCTCGCCGCGCCCTGCCTCTACGCGTCGTCACCTCGCACGTGAACGGTCCTCGCCCCGGCTCTCCCCCATCAGGGAGCCGGGGCGAAGACCTGCGGGACGGGAGGTGTCAGCCGGCGTCCTCGTCGGTGCGGCGGCGCGAGAAGTGGTAGGCGACGCCGAGCGACCCGGCGATGAGCGCGGCGCCGAGGCCGATCTCCTTGAGGTCGAAGCCGGCGATGGTGCCGCCCTCACCGGCGTGCACTCCCTTGTGGGGGTGGCGCGTCGGGTGATGGGTGGGGTGGTGCGTGGGGTGGTGCGTCGGATGGCCGCCCGCGATCGTCAGACGCGCGGTGCCGCTCGACTCGTCACACTCGAATTCCACGTCGTACATGGCACCGGGCTTGGCGTCCCAGTCGACGGTGGCCGTCGCCCAGGACTCCTCCGGCGGGATGGTGACCAGGTCGAAGACCGGTGAGTTGACCGCCGCCTCGCCCTGGCACGCCTCGTTGCGCACCACCCGCAGGGTGACGTCGCCCCCCGCCCTGACGGTGGAGGGCTCCACGCTGAAACCGAAGTCGGTCTGGATCGCCGCGTCGGCGGCGGGCACGCAGGAGGTGAGGGCGCCGGCGCCCAGCAGTACGGCCGAAGCGACGTATATCGCGCGCATGGTGAATCCTCCGGGTCCCCGAGGAGCAGCCGCGGACCTGTTCCGCTCACGTCACAAATGCACCTCGATGCCCGAAACGCTAGGAAAGCGTGCGGGGTGGCGCGATCGCAGTAGGGCGAATGGGGCATGGATGTGGGCCGACCGGGGGAACGCCGCCCACGCGGCCGGGGGACGGCGACGGTGTGTCGCGCGCCCCCCGGCCTGAATCCGTGCTGCGAGGCGCCGTCAGTCCCCGACGCCCGGGAAGAGGCTCAGGAACGGGTCGGCCGAGGCGGTCACGCCCCTGCTGTAGGGGGAGTCGAAGTCCCAGATCAGGAACAGCAGGAAGGCGATCAGCGCCGAGAACAGCCCGGCCAGGACCAGTTCGCGGGTCGTTCTGCGAATCTGCAGCGCGAAGATCATCCCGATGGTCACGACGGCCCCGGCGATCAGCCCGAACCACACGACGCCGGGCATGGTCTCCCCGGTCGACTCCGCCCGGGCGATCCGCGCCTGGCTCGCTGCGGTCACCTGGTCCATCAGCGGCTGGTAGGCCTGGGCCTCGAAGTCCGTCGCCGGTTCGTAGTCGGTGACGTCCTGGCGGATCCGCTCGAAGAGCCGGGCGCCGCGCTCGGTGACCTCGCCCTTGTCGGCCATGGTGTCCCACTCGGTGGTCACGACATGGCTCACGTACGTCCGGATGTCGTCCCGGATGCGGTCGCGTTCCTCCGTCGGATAGACCCGCACCCGCTCGGAGATCTCGTGCAGCGCGGTCGCCTCGGCCTGGACATGGTCCTGCGCGGCGCTGCGTCCCTCCCAGACACCGGCGATCGCCAGACCCAGGACGATGGCGTAGACCACGCCGATCCACATCGTCATGTACTCGATGACGTCCGGAGTCTCACTGGGGTCCTCGTCTTCGGGCGCCGCGCGGTGCCGTACGAAGGTGATGATGACCACGACGGCGCAGGCGGCCAGCATCGCGAGGGTGAGAACAAGCCATTCCGGCAAGGGATACCTCCAGGGCTTCAGGGATCAGCGCGCGCGCAGCGCGGCGACGGCCACCACCGCGGGCACCGTGACGAGCAGGACGAAGGTGAGCGGCGACATCGCGCCTGTCGCCTGCCGTGGCCGGGGAGGCGAGGCGCGGTAGCGCGGGTAGTGCACGGGCGTCGCGGACGGACGCGGCGCGGGGGTGGCCGGCGGAGCCGGTGCCGGGGGAGCGGGCACCGGGGGAGCGGGCACGGGCGGCACGGGCTCCGGGGCGGGCCGGGGCGTGGCCGGCGCCGGCCGGGCCGCGGGCGGCGGCGGCGCGGGTTCGGCCGTGGGGGTCGGCTCGGGCGGCGGAGGCTTCGGTGGAGGCGGCGGCTGGGGCGACGGGGTCGGCTTAGGTGGGGGCGTCGGCTTGGGCGGGGGCGTCGGCTTGGGTGGCGGAGCCGGGGTCGGGGGCGGGCTCGGTGTGGGGGAGGGGCTCGGTGTGGGTGGCGGGCATGGCGGTTTGGTCGGCCAGGTCTTCCTGCTTCCGGCGTACGCCACCGCCTCGGTGCCGTCCGGCCCCGTCGAGGCGTACGCGCAGGCGTCGGCCACCGCGACCCCGGCCGGTGCGCCGACGAGCGCCCAGGTCAGCGTCGCCGCAGCCAAGGCCCGCGCCGCAAGGGCGGGTTGATTCGAGAGGGGTCCATGCACGACGAAGATCATGAGCCCTGTGACGCCAGGACGTGCCGGGGCGCAAGGGGATTGCCCCGAAAGAGGGATCCTCGGGTGTCGTCGGTTTGATCAGCGGTCGCCCGCAGGGAGCTCGATGTGTACGTGCGTACGGCTCGGAGCGGGGCTCATCGGGCATCGCGAAAAGAAATTTGGCCGCCGGTTGAACACAATCGGTGCCCCCGTGCGTACTCATGACCGTGCGGCGGCGCAGCAGGGCGCTGCAACACCCTTGCGATTATGGGGAGTTGACGATGAAGACCTCCTGGCGGAGCGCCTCACTCGTGGCGAGCGCCGCGGCGGTCCTGGCGCTGACGACGGCGTGCGGTCAGGACAGCCCACCGGCGGCCAGCCAGAACGTGGGCGCCACGGCCGCGCCCGGGGACTACGGAAGCATCGGCTCGGGCACCGCGGGCGCGGCGGGTGGCGCCGCGGCCGGTCAGCCGGCCGCGCCCAGCGCCTCCAGCCCCTCCAACCCCGCCGGCAAGCTCTCCGTCTCCACCGCCGAGAAGGTCGGCAAGGTGGTCACGGACAGCCTCGGCCTCACCCTGTACCGGTTCGACCAGGACACCGAACAGCCGCCCAAGTCGAACTGCGACGGTGACTGCGCCAAGACATGGCCGCCGGTTCCGGCCGACGACGCCGAGGCCGGCGAGGGCATCGACAAGGCGCTGCTCGGCTCGGTCGCCCGGGCCGACGGCACCAAGCAGCTCACGGTCGGCGGCTGGCCCGCCTACCGCTACGCCAAGGACGTCAACGCCGGCGACGTCAAGGGCCAGGGTGTGGGCGGCAAGTGGTACGCGCTCGCCCCGGACGGCAAGAAGGCACAGGGCGGCGTGGCTGGCGGCGCCCAGGGGACCGAGGCACTGCCCGGACTGTCCACCCGCAACGACCCCAAGCTGGGCGAGATCGTCATCGACAAGAACGGCATGACGGTCTACCGGTTCATGAAGGACTCGCAGTGGCCGATGAAGACCGCGTGCACCGGCGACTGTCTGGAGAAGTGGCCGGTCATCGCACCGGTCGACGAGAAGGACACCAAGGGGATCGACCTTCAGGGGTCCACGCCCAACCGGGGCTACGTCGTCTTCGACCGCCCTGACGGCATCAAGCAGCAGACCATCGACTGCATCCCGATCTACACCTTCGCGGGCGACAAGAAGGCCGGTGACACCAACGGCCAGGGCGTCGGCGGCACCTGGTACGCCATGCGTCCCGACGGGAAGCCGGTCGGCGCCTCGGAAAAGTAGAGAAACCTCCCCAGGGTTGATCGTCTCGTCCACCCGAAGCGCAGACCCGGTCCGCCCCTCCGTGCCCCACGGAGGGGCGGACCGTTTTGCCGTGCTTCACCTGAACTCATCGAATTGCTAACATCTTTACCCTTCCGGGCCGGAACTCCGAAATGCCTCGAACGCCGTTCGTCATGTGTTCGAAGGTCATACGGCGGGGTATCAATTCGGCACGTGCCGCAGGCAGTGACCGGGAACGGATGGTCAATTTCCGTTTCGGGTCGCTCCGTTGGCGGGCGATCAGTAGCCTCTGCTCGAACACCGGATCGCCTACGCCTTGGAGAGATAGATGGAGCGTCCCGCCTGGGCCCCACGGAGCATCGACATCTCGGTGCCCAGCGTCTCCCGGATGTACGACTACTACCTGGGCGGATCGCACAACTTCGAGGTCGACCGCGAAGCGGCCCGCAGGGCCATGGAGTTCATGCCGGGACTCCCCAAGATCATGCAGGCGAACCGCGCCTTCATGCGCCGCGCCGTGCGCTACGCGGCCGGCCAGGGCCTCACCCAGTTCCTGGACATCGGCTCCGGCATCCCCACCTTCGGCAATGTGCACGAGGTGGCGCAGGCCGCCCGCCCCGGCGCGCGAGTGGTGTACGTCGACCACGACCCGGTGGCCGTGGCGCACAGCCAGGCCGTCCTGGAAGGCAACGACGACGCGGGCGTCGTCGCCGCGGACCTGCGCAAGCCCCAGGAGATCCTGCACAGCCCCGAGGTGGAGCGGCTGATCGACCTGAATCAGCCAGTGGCGCTGCTCCTCGTTGCCATACTGCACTTCGTGGAAGACGAGGACGACCCGTACCGGGCCGTGGCCGAACTGTGCGGGGCGCTCGCGCCCGGCAGCCTGCTCGTGCTCACCCACGCCTCCTACGAGGGGATCCCCCTGCCGCCGGAGCGGGCCGGGGGCGCGGTGGACGTGTACGAGGGCATCCGCAACCCGCTGATCATGCGCTCGCGCGACGAGATCGCGCGGTTCTTCGAGGGGTACGACATGGTGGAACCCGGACTGGTGGCGATGCCGCGCTGGCGGCCCGACACCGCACCGGAGGACGAGGATCCTTATGCGTTCTCCGGGTTCGCGGGCGTGGGGCGTACGGCGTGACCGCGGAACCGGACGGGCCGGAGGACAGACTGCGCAGATTCGCGACGATCTGGAGCCGGGCCGTCTTCCCGGTGACCTCGACGTCGTCGACCCGCCCCGAGTTCGAGGAACACCTGCTGCCGCTGGCCCGGCGGCTGAGTGAGGCACTGCGGGCCCGGGCCTTCGACTCCGACGCGGGCAGGGCGGTCGGCGCCGCCCTCGTGGACGCCCACTGCACCGACCCGGAGGCGCTCAGCCGCACCCTGGACTGCGTCGACGCCTACCTGGTGCTGTACTGCGGCGGCGACGGCGACCAGGAGGGCCTGCGGGCCCGGTGCGCACGGCTCCAGCACGCGATGGCCGCCGGTTTCGCCCGGGCGCTGCGCGAGCGGACCCTGGCCGAGCAGGAAGCCATCGCGCAGGCCGCCCTCAAGGCGCAGGGGGTGGTGGCCCAGGCCCTGCACGCGAGCGAGGCGCGCTTCCGCGCCGTCTTCGAGGGCGCGGCCATAGGCATCGGCATGGCCGACCTCGACGGCAACATACTGCAGGTCAACGGCGCGCTGCTGCGCATGTTCGGGGTCTCCGACCAGACGCTGCGCAGCCGCAACGTCCGCGAGTGGACCCACCCCGACGACGCTCCGCAGACCTGGCGGCTCTACGAAGAACTCGTGCGGGGCGACCGGGAGCACTACCACCTGGAGAAGGCGTTCCACCGCCCGGACGGAACCGTCCTGTGGACCAACCTGACGGTCTCCCTGCTGCGGGACGCGGACGGCGAGCCGCAGTACCAGCTCGCCCTCATGGAGGACACCACCGAGCGGCGGCTGCTGAACCTGCGGCTGCGCTACGAGGCCACGCACGACGCGCTGACCGGCCTGCCGAACCGCACGTTCTTCTTCGAGCGCCTGGAGAAGGCACTGGGCGCCGGGGAAGGCCAGCGCTTCGGGCTGTGCTACCTGGACCTCGACGGTTTCAAGACCATCAACGACAGCCTGGGCCACGCCGCCGGGGACCGGCTGCTGGTGGAGGTCGCCGACCGGCTGCAGTCCTGCGCCACGGCGCCCGGCGAGATGGTCGCGCGGCTCGGCGGCGACGAATTCGTGGCGCTGACCACCGGGTCCGACACCCAGCGCGACGTCGACGAGCTCGCCGGGCGCATCATGAACGCGCTGCTCGCGCCGGTGAGCGTCGACGGCCGGGAGCTGACCGTGCGCGGCAGCATCGGCATCGTCGAGGGCCCGGCCGGGGAACGCAGCCCGGCGGAGGTGCTGCGCAGTGCGGACATCACCATGTACCGGGCCAAGTCGGCGGGCGGCAACCGCTTCGAACTCGCCGACCCGGAGGCGGACGCCCGGGCCATCACGCGGCACGGGCTGACCACGGCGCTGCCGACGGCGCTGGAGCGTGGCGAGTTCTTCATCGAGTACCAGCCGCTGGTGCATCTCGGCGACGGCAGTGTGCGAGGCGCGGAAGCCCTGGTGCGCTGGCTGCACCCGCAGCACGGGGTGCTCGGCCCGGACCGGTTCATCCCGCTCGCCGAACACACCGGATTGATCGTGCCGTTGGGCCGCTGGGTCCTGGAGCAGTCGGTGCGCCAGGCCCGTGAGTGGCGGGAACTGCGCGGCGGCGCCGAGGCGATGGGGCCGTTGCGGATCAACGTCAACCTGTCGCCGTGCCAGTTGACGCATCCCGGGCTGGTCCAGGACACGGTCGACATCCTGGAGCGCACGGGCGTCGAGCCGGACGCGCTGTGCCTGGAGGTCACCGAGTCGGCGCTGATCGGCGCGGACGACGATCTGCTGAAGCCGCTGCGCCGGCTGGCCGAGATGGGCGTCGACATCGCCCTGGACGACTTCGGAACGGGCTACTCCAACCTCGCCAACCTGCGCCGGCTGCCGGTGAGCATCCTGAAGCTGGACCGGTCCTTCACCCAGAGCATGCAGCAGTTCCCGGCGGACCCGGTCGATCTGAAGATCGTCGAGGGCATCGTCTCGCTGGCCCACAGTCTGGACCTCGCCGTGACGGTCGAGGGAGTGGAGACCGGCGCGCAGGCCGAACAGCTGCGGATACTCGGCTGCGACACGGCCCAGGGCTGGTACTACGCCCGCCCGGGGCCGCCGGAGCGGCTGCACGAGCTGGCGCTGGTGGACGCGACGGGCTGACGCCCGGGGCGACCGGCGGCCGTGCGGGACCGGGTCAGGCGCCCAGTCCGCGCAGCAGCAGCGCGAGACCGCCCAGGAACTCCCGGTCGGCACTGACCTTCCGGGCGTGACGGGCGGTCTCCGTCATGTGCGGGAAGGCGTCGGGCGGCAGCTCGCTGATGGCGACCGTGCCCTCGCCGGACAGGGGCCCGAGGTGCTCGAGCTGGATGGCGCCGATGACGTACCCGAGCAGGCCCCGCAGCGCGACCACCCGCCGGTCGCCGTCGAACCCTGCCTCCGTCAGCACGCCGAGCACCGACTCCGACCAGCGCAGCCCTGCGAGTGACCGGTGCCGGTGGGCGACGGTCAGGGGCACGATCTGCGGGTGGGCGGCGACGGCGTCGCGCAGCCGCCGCACCAGCACCTCGATGCGTTCGGGCCAGGGGGCGCCGGGAGCGGGGGGCTCGGTGTCCACGGTGCCGAGGACGAGGTCGACGACGAGCCTCTCCAGCTCTTCCCGGTCGTCCACGTACCGGTAGAGCGCCATCGTGCTCATCCCGAGTTCCTTGGCGACCGAGCGCATGGACAGTCCGGCGAGCCCGTCGCGGTCGATCACGGCGAGGGCGGCCGAGGCGAGTCGGGCATGGCTGAGTGAGCGGGGACGTGGCATGGCGACGATCAGCGTACGTCATACGCCTACCTTGTTAGGTGTACGGCATACGCCTACACTCCGTAGGAGTACGCCGTACACCTACCCAGGGAGCACTCATGCTCATGCGCATGCCCGCACGGCCGGTGCGGCCCGGCTCCACCGTCATCGGACGCCGGATGACCACCGTCGCCGGGGACGCGGTCGCCGTCCCCGATCCTGAGCGTCTGATCCACCTCCAGTTCCGGCGGTTCGCCGGCTGCCCGGTGTGCCATCTGCACCTGCGGTCGGTGGTCCGCCGGCACGCGGAGATCGAGGCCGCCGGCGTCCGTGAGGTCGTCGTTTTCCACTCGCCCGCCGAGGAGCTGCGCCGGCACACCACCGACCTGCCCTTCGCGGTTGTCGCCGACCCCGGCAAGCGGCTGTACGTCGAGTTCGGCGTCGAGTCGGCTCCCCGTGCGCTGCTCAGCCCGCGCGCCTGGGGGCCGGTCGTCCGTGCGGTGCTGCGTGGCGGCTGGGAGGTCGCCCGCGGCCGCGAGCGCCTCCCCGCGACCAGCCAGCCCGGCGGCAGGCTCGGCCTGCCCGCCGACTTCCTGATCGCCCCCGGCGGCCGGGTCGTCGCCGCCAAGTACGGCGAACACGTCTACGACCAGTGGCCGGTCGAGGAACTCCTGCACCTGGCGTCCTCCCACCGGCCGGCCGCCGACCACCCCCCGGCCCAGTAGCCGCAGCCGCACGCCATGCCCCAGGCGCCGGCCTGCCACGAGCGCCTCACCGCTCCAGCAGCATCCGCTGCAACTCCCGCGCCGCCCGGGGCGGAGCCACATCGCTACGGTGGGCCAGGGCGATGGTCCGGTGCAGTCCGGGCCGGGCCAGGGGAGTCACCCGCAGCCCGCGGCCGGACCGCGCCGCCACCATGCGCGGCACGACGGCTACTCCCAGCCCCGCCCGCACGAACCCCAGCACCGCGTCCATCTCCCCGCCCTCCAGCGCGAAGTCCGGCTCGAAGCCCTCGGTGCGACACGCGGCCACGGTCAGCTCCCGCAGGTCGTACCCGTGCCGGAACATCACCAGCCGCTCACCCTCCAGGTCGGAGACCCGCACCGTACGCCTCCCGCGGCCGGGCCCCGGCGCGTCCGGGGACGAGACCACCACAAGATCCTCCCGCAACAGCTCTACCGTGGTCAGCGCCGGTGCCGGCGTCGGCAGCGGCAGCACGACCAGCGCCAGATCCAGCGCTCCCCGTGCCAGCTCCCGCACCAGGTCGTGCGACCCGCCCTCCTCGATCAGCAGGCGGATCCCCGGATAACGATCGTGAAAGGCCCGCAGCACATCCGGCAGCAGACCCGTGCACACGCTCGGCGTCGCGCCCAGCCGCACCCGGCCCCGCCGCAGCTGCGCCAGCTCCTGCACCTCCTGCCGCGCGGTGTCCGCGTCGGCCAGGATGCGCCGGGCCAGCGGGAGGAGCGCCTCCCCGGCGTCCGTGAGCGTGATGTTGCCCCGGGCGCGCTGGAACAGGTCCGCGCCCAACTCCCGCTCCAGCGCCTTGATCTGCTGCGACAGCGACGGCTGCGCGACATGGACCAGATCGGCGGCCCGGGTGAAGTGCCGGGTCTCGGCGACGGCCACGAAGTACTGGAGTTGCTGGAACTGCATCCTCCCACGATAGCCCCAGCCTATGGAATCAAGCCGGACCATGTCTTGGACCGATCGGCCGGGCGTCCGTAGCGTGCTCCGTATGGCTCTGGCAACGCGGACGGACCGACGGCCGTCCCTCGCACGCACCGTGTGGGACTCCACCGTCGGCAAGAAGACCGTGATGGCGGTCAGTGGTCTGATCATGCTGCTGTACCTGGTCGTCCACATGATCGGAAACCTGAAGATCTTCTTCGGGGCAGGAGAGTTCAACCACTACGCGCACTGGCTGCGCACTGTCGGCGAGCCGTTCATGCACTACGAGTGGACACTCTGGCTCGTCCGGATCGTGCTGGTCGTCGCGGTCGTCGCGCACGCCACCTCGGCGTACCAGCTCAGCCGCCGCGACATCAGGGCACGGCCGAGCAAGTACGTGCACAAGAAGGCACGGACCTCCTACGCCACCCGCACCATGCGGTGGGGCGGCGTCATCCTCGGGCTGTTCATCGTCTGGCACATCCTCGACCTGACGACCGGCACCGTGCACTCCGGCGGCTTCCAGGAGGGCCACCCGTACCAGAACGTCGTGGACACCTTCTCCACCTGGTACGGCAACGTCGTCTACATCGTCGCGATGCTCGCCCTCGGCCTGCACGTCCGGCACGGCTTCTGGAGCGCGGCCCAGACCCTGGGCATGGGCAGCCGCACCCGCGACCGCGTCCTGAAGACCGCCGCCGATGTCCTCGCGCTGCTGCTCACGGTCGGCTTCATCGCCGTACCCGTGGGCGTCATGACCGGAGTGGTGAGCTGAACATGACTTCCTACGCCGACTACACGACCGGTGAACCGGTCGCCGACACCAAGGCCCCCACCGGGCCGATCAACGAGCGCTGGGACAAGCGCCGCTTCGAGGCCAAGCTGGTCAACCCCGCCAACCGGCGCAAGCACACCGTGATCGTCGTCGGCACCGGCCTGGCCGGCGGCTCCGCCGGGGCCACCCTCGCCGAACAGGGTTACCACGTCGTTCAGTTCTGCTACCAGGACTCGCCCCGCCGCGCCCACTCCATCGCCGCGCAGGGCGGCATCAACGCCGCGAAGAACTACCGCAACGACGGCGACTCCGTCCACCGCCTGTTCTACGACACCGTCAAGGGCGGCGACTTCCGGGCCCGCGAGTCCAACGTGCACCGGCTCGCCCAGATCTCCGTCGAGATCATCGACCAGTGTGTGGCCCAGGGCGTGCCGTTCGCCCGCGAGTACGGCGGCCTGCTCGACACCCGGTCGTTCGGCGGGGTGCAGGTGTCGCGGACCTTCTACGCCCGGGGTCAGACGGGCCAGCAGCTCCTCCTCGGCGCCTACCAGGCCCTCAGCCGGCAGATCGCGGCCGGGAACGTCGAGATGCACCCGCGCACCGAGATGCTCGACCTGATCGTCGTCGACGGGCGGGCGCGCGGCATCGTGGCCCGGGACCTGGTCACAGGGAAGATCGACACGTACTTCGCGGACGCCGTCGTCCTCGCCTCCGGCGGCTACGGCAACGTCTTCTACCTGTCGACGAACGCCATGAACTCCAACGCCACCGCCATCTGGCGGGCCCACCGGCGCGGCGCCCTGTTCGCCAACCCCTGCTTCACCCAGATCCACCCCACCTGTATCCCGCGCACCGGCGAACACCAGTCCAAGCTGACGCTGATGAGCGAGTCGCTGCGCAACGACGGCCGCATCTGGGTGCCCAGGGCCAAGGGCGACCAGCGGCCCCCGAACGACATCCCCGAGGACGAGCGCGACTACTACCTGGAGCGCATCTACCCGTCCTTCGGCAATCTCGTCCCGCGGGACATCGCCTCGCGCGCCGCGAAGAACGTGTGCGACGAGGGCAGGGGAGTGGGCCCCGGCGGCCAGGGCGTCTACCTCGACTTCGCCGACGCCATCGAGCGCATGGGCCGGGGCGCCGTCGAGGCCAAGTACGGCAACCTCTTCGACATGTACCAGCGGATCACCGACGAGGACCCGTACGTGGTGCCGATGCGGATCTACCCCGCCGTGCACTACACGATGGGCGGCCTGTGGGTCGACTACGACCTCCAGACCACCGTCCCCGGACTGTTCGCGGTCGGTGAGGCCAACTTCTCCGACCACGGTGCCAACCGCCTCGGCGCCTCGGCGCTGATGCAGGGACTCGCGGACGGCTACTTCGTCCTCCCCTCGACCATCAACGACTACCTGGCCCGCAACCCCCACCACGACGCGGTGACCGACGAACACCCCGACGTCCAGGAGGTGCTGGCCGGCACGCAGGACCGCCTCAACCTCCTGCTGTCCGTAGACGGCGACCGCACCCCCGACTCCTTCCACCGCGAGGTCGGCGAACTCATGTGGGAGTTCTGCGGCATGGCCCGCACCGACGCGGGGCTGCGCAAGGCGCTGGAACGCATCCCGCAGATCCGCGAGGAGTTCTGGCGGCGCATCAAGGTGCCCGGCACCGGCGAGGAGTTCAACCAGTCGCTGGAGAAGGCCAACCGCGTCGTCGACTACCTGGAGCTCGCCGAACTGATGTGCCTCGACGCGCTCCACCGCGAGGAGTCCTGCGGCGGTCACTTCCGCGAGGAGTCCCAGACGCCGGACGGCGAGGCCGCCCGCGACGACGAGCGGTTCGCGTACGCCGCCGCCTGGGAGTTCACCGGCACGGGCGAAGCTCCCGTCCTGCACGAGGAAGACCTGGTCTTCGAGTACGTCCACCCCACCCAGCGGAGCTACGCATGAAGCTCACCCTGCGCGTCTGGCGGCAGCGGAACGCCGACGCAGACGGCACCATGTCCACGTACGAGGTGGACGGGATCTCGCCCGACATGTCCTTCCTGGAGATGCTCGACACGCTCAACGAGGAACTCATCGTCAAGGGCGACGACCCCGTCGCCTTCGACCACGACTGCCGCGAGGGCATCTGCGGCGCGTGCTCGCTCGTCATCAACGGCGACGCGCACGGTCCCGAGCGGACGACGACGTGCCAGCTGCACATGCGGTCGTTCGAGGACGGCGACACGATCGACGTCGAGCCGTGGCGGGCGTCGGCGTTTCCGGTGATCAAGGATCTCGTCGTGGACCGGTCGGCCTTCGACCGGATCATCCAGGCCGGCGGGTACATCACCGCGCCGACGGGGGCGGCTCCCGAGGCGCACGCCACGCCGGTGCCGAAGCCGGATGCCGACTTCGCCTTCGAGAACGCCGAGTGCATCGGGTGCGGGGCGTGCGTGGCGGCCTGCCCGAACGGGGCGGCGATGCTGTTCACCTCGGCGAAGATCAACCATCTCAACGTGCTGCCGCAGGGGGCGCCCGAGCGCGAGACGCGGGTGCTGGACATGGTGGAGCAGATGGACGAGGAGGGGTTCGGCGGATGCACGCTCGCGGGCGAGTGCGCCACCGCGTGCCCGAAGGGCATCCCGCTGATGTCCATCACGAGCATGAACAAGGAGTGGCTGCGAGCGGCGCGGAAGGTGCAGCGGTAGCGCCGCCGTAGGGGCTTCGGGGTTGCGGCGGCCGCGGGTGCGTCGTGGTTGATCGCGCAATTCCCCGCGACCCGGGGGGTCGCAGTGAACGTTCGCCGACAGGTGCGGACGGGCGGGGCCGGAGTGGTGCTCTTCCGGCCCCGTCTCGTATGCCGTGTCACCGCCCGGGATCCGCGAGGAGAGGGCCCAGCGGGCCGAGGTCCAGGTTGAGGTCGCTGCGCCGCAGCCCGTGCTGCTCGCACAACTCGTCCATGCGCTCGTCCAGCAGCATCAGCGCGGTGCCGAGCCGGTCCTCCTGCTCGGCGCTGAGCGTCCCCTCGTCGAAACGGCGTACCGCCTGACGCTCCATGAGCTGCCGCAGGAGTTCCACCACGGTCAGTACCAGAGCCGCCAGATCGTTCGTCACCCGCTCGGGATCCAGGTCCAGTGCGTGGGTGCGCGGCGCGGTCACAGCGGCCCGCTGTCCGGCCAGGGCGCGGGCACCCGTTCGCCGACCGACGCCAGCAGGGCGTGCAGGGAGATCCGCACCAGCGGCACGTCGGCGATGGCCAGCACCACGTCGCCGCTGACCACGACACCGGTCGCCAGCACCCGGTCGAGCAGGTCGACGAGCGGCACGCCCACGGGCGCGTACGGCTCCGGGCCGTCCCAGGGCACCGGCGTGCGGTCGGCACCGCCGGCGACCGGCACGGTCATGCGCCGGCCTCCCGGTGCGCGGCGCACTCCACCTCGTCCGACCGGGCGAAGGAGTACGGGATCCATGGGCCCGACACGGTCACCTCCACGGCCGAACGGTGGGCGTCGCGCGCCAGTTCGCCGACGGCCCGGACGAACTCGGCGCGCTGTCCGTCGTCGACCAGATAGGCCGCGTTGAGCAGTTGCGGGACGCTCCTGCCGGTCAGCTGCTCGCTCTGCGGCCGGTGCCGCGTCGCGGCGGCGGCGTAGCGCCGCAGCTCCCGGTCGACGGCGTGGGCCTGCTCCAGCGCCCGCTCGCGCGTCTCGCGCTCGGTGCGCCGCCGGGCACTCGCCCGGCGCAGATAGGAACGCCCGTCGGCCGGCCCGTCCCCGGCGGCCGCGGACGCGTGCCCGCTGCCCGGCCCGTGCACCTTCACCGCCCACTCGGCACGGCCCCGCAGCCGGTCCAGCAGGGCGCGCAGGGGCGCCTCCCGGGCGGCCACGGCCCGTACGGCGTTTCGGTCGTCCAGATACAGCGTCGCCATCGGCAGGGGCACGACGGGGCCCGCGCTCGCGGCCGTCTCCACGGCCCGGTGGTGGGCGCGGGCGCAGCGCTCCAGTTCCGCGGGCCGGTTGAGCCGCTGCGCGAGCGCCTCCTCGCCGAAGGCCGCCGCGGGCACGTCCTGCACGGTCAGGTACAGCGAACCGGCGGCCAGGACCCGCAGCGGACCACCGCCGTCATGGCCGGGCGTCGCCGTGACCACCTCGTCCGGCGGATGGGTTTCCGTCACGGCGAACACGCAGGTGACGGTGGAGCGCGGCTCGTCAGGTTGCCGTGCGGCTGCCCGGTGCACGGCGGGGCGCGGCTCGTCCGGTTCTCGCGCGGCCACCCGGTCGGTCCGGGTCGTGCTCATCGGACCGCCTCCGTGGTCTCGGGGCCGGCTTCCTCCAGGGCTTCGAGCCGGGCGCGCAGCCGTGCGTTCTCCTCGCTGAGCGCGTCACGCGCGGCGCGCGAGGACAGCGCCGGGTCCGTCTCCCACCAGTCGATGCCCGCCTTCTTGGCCGTCTCGACCGAGGCGATGAACAGGCGCAGCCGGATGGTGAGCAGTTCGATGTCGAGCAGGTCGATCTTGATGTCGCCCGCGATGACGATGCCCTTGTCCAGGACGCGTTCGAGCAGGTCCGCGAGGCTTCCGGAGGGCGGCCCGGCCGGCTGCGTTCCCGGGCCCGCGGGCCATGTGCCGAGTTCGGTCACGAGGCACCTCCGCGGGGCCGGCGGCCGGTGTACCGCACGGGACTGTCGAGGCGTGCGAGCAACCGCTCCTCCTCTTCCTCGAAGGCCGCCTCGTCGATGGCGCCCTCCTCCAGGGCCCGGTTGAGTGCCGCCAGGCGTGCCTGCACCGCTCGCGGGTCGCCGCTCTGGCGTTCGGCCTCCCGCAGCAGGTGGTCGGCGACCCAGAGCGTGCCGCGCACCGGGGCCAGCGGCAGCAGCAGGAGCCCGGTCACGAGTCCCACCGCGTCACCGGCCGGACGGGGCGGACGGCGCGTCCACGAAGCTGTAGCACGGCAGCGGACCGGTCAGACTGAGCGCCAGCCTGTCCCCGAAGTCGCGCGCCTGCGCGGCCACGGCCTCCCGGAAGCGCTGTTCGTCGGCGCGACGCAGCAGGAACGACGCGCTGAGCACCTGCTCGTCGTCGACCGGTCCCGGCGCCGTGCGCACGGCGAGCGGGGCCAGGCGGGCCAGCACCTCCCGCGCCGCGCCCCGGCCCTCGCGCGCCACGCCTTTGGCGAGCGCCTCGCCCAGCCGCACGTTCGCCTCGTAGCCCGGGTTGCGCCGGGTCCGGCGGGCGAGCTCGCGCAGGCTGTCGTCCCGGTGCACCAGGTCGGCGAAGCAGCCGGGCACGACGGCGCCCTTCACGTTCATCTCGACACAGCCCCGTACCGCGTCGAGCTGGGCCGCCAAGCCGGCGCACTCGGTGCGCAGTTGGCCGCACAGCGCCTCCGCGTCGGGAGTGAGGACGGCGAACCGCATGGGCAGCACCGGGCCCTGGTCGGCGAGTTCGCCGAGCACCGCCTGATGGGCCATCAGGTCGCGTCGCCGTGCCCGGACGGACGCGGGCGCGTCCGAGACCGCCGCGCACAGCCCGCCCTCGGTCAGGAGCCGCACCGCCGCACCGTCCACGCCGGGTGCGCGCGGAGGCCGGACGCCCGCCGGGGCGATGCCGTAGACGTACAGGGTGCCGAGCGTGCCGGCGGTGGTGAGGGCGGCGGTGGCCGTCACGGTCATTCCTCCTCGGCCTTGCGGCGCCGGGGCCGCGGGCGGTCGTCGTCACCGCGGCGCTTGCGTGCCGGCCGCGGGGCGGACTCGGTGGGGGCGTCGTCGTCGCCCGTGTCGTCCTCCGGCGTGAGCACGTCGCGCACCTTGTCCGTCAGGGAGCGGCCGGCGCGTTTGGCGCCCGCCTTGCCGACGCTCCTCGCGACCGGTCCGCCGAACAGCTCGGGCACGGTCTTGGAGCGCGCGTCGTGCTCCAGGTCCAGCCGGTTGCACGCCTCCGCGAAACGCAGATACGTGTCGACGCTGGCGACCACGATGCGCGCGTCGACCTTGAGGATCTCGATCCCGACCAGCGAGACGCGCACGAAGACGTCGATCACCATGCCGCGGTCGAGAATCAGCTCCAGTACGTCGTAGAGCGTTCCGGCGCGGGGCGCACAGACGATCTCGTCGCTGTAGACGGTCATGCGGCGGTCCTTCCGGTGGGCTGTTGCGACGGTCCGGTCACTGGTCCTGGGCGCCGCGCCGGAAGCGCGCGACCCGGCGGTACTGCACCAGCTCCCCGGCGGCGTCCAGTTCCACCCGGTACGTCGCGAGCAGACTGGTGGTGTCGGGGATGCGCGCCAGTTCGAGCACGTCGACGTCGACGATCCAGCCGTCGTCCTCGCCCCGGCACACCGCGGAAACCCCTTCGAGCCGGTGGCGGATCAGCTCCGTCAGCGCCTCTGCGGCGCGCCGGGCCGCCTCCCCGGCACCGCCCACGCTGCGCCGGCGCTTGGTGGGCGGGGCCGAGCCCTTGCGTCGCTCGCCGGCTCCGGTTTCGGTCATGCAGCTCACTCTCGCCGCAGGAGCCGGTGGGCGCGTGTGCAGCTAGGCCATCCGGATCGCACCCACGGGAGGGAGCCGTTCAACAAACCCGTTCATGACCGGCGTACTGACCGTCCACCGCCCCGCGCAGCCCACGGCCCCCGCTACGCCGTCGCCCTCGCCCTCGCCCGGAACGAGGAGGACGTGCGTGCCGCCCCGCGCTGCCCGCACCGGAGGTGCTCAGTGGCTCCCGGAGAGCGTGCGCGCCAGGTAAGGGGCCGTCCGGCCGTCCTGTGACCGGGCGACGTCTCGTGGTGGTCCGGCCGCCACGATGCGGCCGCCCGCGTCACCGCCGCCGGGGCCGAGGTCGATCACCCAGTCCGCGCGCGCGACGACGGACATGTCGTGCTCCACGACGATCACGGTGTGCCCGGCGTCGACGAGGCCGTGCAACTGGCGCATCAGGACGTCCACATCCGCCGGGTGGAGGCCCGTCGTGGGTTCGTCGAGGAGGTAGAGCGTGTGGCCGCGTCGGCCGCGCTGCAGTTCGTTCGCCAGCTTGATGCGCTGGGCCTCGCCGCCGGAGAGCTCGGTCGCGGGCTGGCCGAGGCGGAGGTAGCCCAGGCCGACGTCGAGCAGGGAGGCGAGACTGCGTGCCACGGCCGGGGTGTCCGCGAAGAACCCGGCCGCGCTCTCCACCGTCAGATCCAGTACCTGCGCGATGTTCCGCCCCTGGTACGTCACTTCCAGCGTCCCAGGGTTGTAGCGGGCTCCGCCGCAGTCCGGGCAGGGCGCGTACGTGCTGGGCAGGAACAGCAGCTCCACGCTGACGAACCCCTCGCCCTGGCAGGTCGCGCAGCGCCCGCCCGCCACGTTGAAGGAGAACCGCCCGACGCCGAAGCCGCGTTCGCGGGCCCCGTCGGTGGCCGCGAACACCTTGCGTACGACGTCGAAGAGGCCCGTGTACGTGGCGAGGTTCGAGCGCGGCGTGCGGCCGATCGGCTTCTGGTCGACCGAGACCAGCCGGCCCACACCGGCCGAGTCCTGTGTGATCTCGCCGACGAGCGTGGACTTGCCGGAGCCGGACACCCCGGTCACCGCGGTGAACACGCCGAGCGGGAACGTGGCTGTCACGCCGCGCAGGTTGTGCCGGGTGACCGGGCCGGTCTTCAGCCACCCGGTCGCCTCGCGCACGTCCCGGTCCGGGGCGGGGGAGCCGCCGAACAGGTAGCGGGCCGTCGCCGACTCCTCGACGCCCGCCAGCTCGGCAACGGGGCCGCTGTGCAGCACGCGTCCGCCGTGCTCACCCGCTGCCGGACCCACGTCGACCAGCCAGTCGGCCCCGCGCATGACGTCGAGGTGGTGCTCCACCACGAACACCGAGTTCCCGGACGTCTTCAGCCGCTCCAGCACCGTGAGCAGCGCCTCGGTGTCCGCCGGATGCAGTCCGGCAGACGGCTCGTCGAGGACGTAGACGACCCCGAACAGCCCGGAGCGCAGCTGGGTGGCGAGGCGCAGGCGCTGCAGCTCGCCCGGGGAGAGCGTGGGAGCGGGCCGGTCGAGGCTGAGGTAGCCGAGGCCCAGCTCGACGACCGGCGCGATCCGGGACCGCAGGTCGTCGGTGAGGACCCGGGCTGCCTCCGACGTCCCGTCGAGCCCCGCCGCCAGCTCTACCAGCGGCAGTGCCGCCAGCTCGGCGATGGTCCGGCCGCCGAACGTCACCGCCAGGGCCTCCGGGCGCAGTCTGCTGCCGCCGCACGCCGGGCAGGGCGCACTGGTGAGGAACCGCTCGGCCTTCGCCCGCAGGGCCGGGCTCCTGGAGTCCGAGAACGTCTTCATCACGTACCGGTGGGCGCTCATGTAGGTGCCCTGGTACGGCCGTTGGATCCGCTCGGCGTCCCGCACCGGATGCACCGTGACCACCGGCTGCTCGTCCGTGAACAGGATCCACTCCCGCTCGCCGGTGGGCAGCTCCCGCCACGGCCGGTCCACGTCATGGCCGAGCGCGTCGAGGATGTCCCGCAGGTTCTTGCCCTGCCAGGCTCCCGGCCACGCGGCGATCGCCCCGTCGCGGATCGACAGCGACGGGTCGGGGACCAGCAGCTCCTCGCTCGTACGGTGCACCCGCCCGAGCCCGTGGCACTCCGGGCAGGCACCCACCGCCGTGTTGGGGGAGAAGGCGTCGGAGTCGAGCCGCTCGGCACCGGGCGGGTAGGTGCCGGCCCGGGAGAACAGCATCCGCAGGGAGTTGGAGAGGTTGGTGACCGTTCCGACGGAGGAGCGCGAGGTGGGGGCGGCGCGGCGCTGCTGGAGCGACACGGCCGGCGGCAGTCCGGTGATCTCCCCGACCTTCGGCGCGCCGACCTGGTGGATCAGTCGGCGCGCGTACGGCGCGACCGACTCGAAGTAGCGCCGCTGCGCCTCCGCGTAGATCGTGCCGAACGCCAGCGACGACTTTCCCGAGCCGGACACGCCGGTGAACACGGCCAGCACGTCCCGGGGGATGTCGACGTCGAAGCCCCGGAGGTTGTGCTCGCGGGCGCCGCGGACACGGACGAACGGGTCATGGGGGTCGCGGTCGTGCATGGGAGACGACTCTAACCGGATCTAGTGCCGCGACAGGCAACGCTTGCCCCGTCGCGACGCCCGGCACGCACTCTCGCCGCACCGGCCGAAAGCCCAAGTACATCCAGTACGAGGACTTCCGGCCGGCACGCCGAGAGCACGCACCGGACGCCGCTCCTTGACGGGCAAACGTTGCCTGCCGCGGCACTAGTGTGATGCGCCAGAAATCCTGAGGGTTAGTAAGTAGCCTGTTGGTATGCCGCATCCGGGCCCTTCCGCCGTGGAGATCACGCTGTCCGAGG
>NZ_JBIBEP010000028.1:0-66196 GCF_042955185.1 Streptomyces sp. NPDC012474 | reverse complement strand
TCCACCAGCAGCGGCAGCGGCTCGCTGCTGGTGACCAGATCCCGCAGCGGATGCCGCGCCAGGACCTCCTCCACCTCCGGCGTCAACGCCCCCGCCAGACGGGCCGCCGCGGGGCGGTCCTCGTCCCGCAGGGCGTCGACGGCGGTGAGGATCACGTCGCGCAGTCCCTCCTCCTCGGGTACACCGGCGGCCGCCCGCTCGTACAGTCGCGCGCCCTCCTCCAGGACGACGTCCGTGTCCATGCCGGCGGGGATCTTGATCTCGGCGTGGTGGCGCCAGGTACCGACCGGGTCCCCCCAAGCCTCGACGGTGAACGTCCACAGACCGGGTTCCCCGGCGGTGACCTCGGCGCCCCAGCGGTCCGTCCCCGGGGCCAGCTCCCGCAGAGGTGTCCACGGGCCGGGCCGGCCCTCGGGGTCCTTCAGGACGACATTGGCCGCCACCGCGTCGTGCCCCTCCCGGAACACGGTCGCCGAGATCTCGAAGGTCTCGCCGGTGACGGCCTTGGCCGGCCGGCGTCCGTGCTGGACCACCGGGCGGACATCGAGTACGGGTATGCGCCCGACGGCGGTCGCGTCGCCAGGTGGTGATGGCGAGGCCGCCGGACCGGCATCGGCCGGGCGCGCGGGGCGCGCTTCGCCGCCGGGTGCGCGCGCCCCGGTGGTGCGGCGGCTGGGGGGTGCTGGCGAATGGTGCTTGGCGGGCATGACCGCTCCTGTCCGCGTCAACGTGGGTGGGCGGAGGTCAGTGGGGAGGTGGGTCCTGCGTGGTGCTCCTGAGAGGGGTACCCGCAGGAGCCTTCCCACCCTATTCGGGTGGGCAATCCGGCACTTTGTTAACTACTCACGCGTATGTCGACACACAAGACCGGCCTCGTCCGCGACGGACGAGGCCGGCCTCCTGGCATGGCTGCTCCTTCGCCCTACACGCGCGGTACCCGCAGTAACTTGTCCGGCGAACCGAGGCCCCGGCCGGAGACCTTCCCGGTCGCTGCTCCGGCCGTCAAGGCCCTCCCGACCTGGGCCGGAGTCGCATGTCGATGATCGTCCAGATAGAGCGCGGCGGCTCCCGCGGCGTGCGGGGACGCCATCGAGGTACCCGAATGAGTGGCCCGCGCGGTGTCGCTCGCGGCGGAGGCGGAGGTGATGCCGACACCCGGGGCGAACAGATCGAGCGCCGGACCGTGGTTGGAGAAGGCCGATTTCGTATCCCCCCGGTCGGTCGCCCCGACCGTGATGGCCTGCCTGACGTTCCCCGGGGAGTACAGGCCGGCCGGCCTGCCGTCGTTGCCCGCGGCGACCGTGTAGGTGACGCCGGAGGCGATGGAGGCGCGGACGGCGGCGTCCAGCCGGCCGTTGCGCGGGCCGCCCAGGCTGAGGTTGGCCACCGCGGGTTTCCTCGCGTGCCGGGTCACCCAGTCGATCCCGGCGATCACCCGGGCCGTGGTGCCCCCGCCCGCGGCGTCGAGGACGCGCACGGAGACGATCCTGGCCTTCTTGGCGACGCCGTGAACCGTCCCCGCGACCGTCCCGGCGACGTGGGTGCCGTGGCCGTTGCCGTCGGAGGCGACCCGGTCGCCCCCGACGAAGTCCCAGCCGTGGCCCGCCCGGCCGGCGAAGTCCCGGTGGGTGATCCGGACGCCGGTGTCGATCACGTAGACCGTCACCCCCGCGCCGGCCGGGCCGGGCCAGGTGTAGCTCCGGTCCAGCGGCCGCTCCGGCTGGTCGACGCGGTCCAGCCCCCAGGACGGGGGGTTTCTCTGCGTGCCGTCGAGCCGCACGCGGGTGTCCTGGACGACCGAGGCGACCCGGGGGTCGGCGGCCAGCCGCGCGGCCTGTCGGTCGCCCGCGCGGACCGCGTAGCCGTTCAGGACCGTGCTGTACGTATGGCTGATCTCCACCCCGTACTTTTCGGCGAGGCCCTTTCCGGCCGCCGACCGGGCCCCCGTGCCCTCCTTCAGTGTCACCAGGTAACTTCCGTGCACGGAGCCGGGTGATCCGGCGCCGAGTATCCGCCCCTCCGGTACGGCGTGCGCGGGCGGGGTGATGGCCGAAAACGCCGCGGTACAGACCGCCGCCGCCAGGCCCCCCGTCCTGCGCAGGCGCCGTTCGCGCGTCCGAGCCATGGTCCGAGTTCCCCTCCTCGACTCGGCGTACGGCTGCCGCGCGGCGCCGCGTACGGCGGCACGGGACGGGTACGCCAGAGGCAGCCTCTCGTGACGTGTGAAGCACCACAAGGACGCCTATGGGTGCGGAATCGGCCATATCCGTAGATGGTGCTGTTCAGGCCGATCGGGGGTCGGGTGGCGGAGCCTCAGCGGCACAGGCACCGACGCCGGTACTGTCGTAGGAGACGTCGTCGAAGCCCTGCGAAATCCAGCGAACGCGCCGAGGTGGAACCCGTGAAGGCGATCCGTCGATTCACCGTCCGACCCGTTCTCCCCGACCCCCTCCGGCCGATCGGTGATCTGGCCCGCAACCTGCGCTGGTCGTGGCACGCGGAGACCCGTGACCTGTTCCGGTCCGTCGACCCCGAGCGGTGGGCCGCCTCGGGCGGCGACCCCGTCCGGCTGCTCGGCAGCGTGCCGCCCGCGCGGCTCGCGGAACTGGCCGCGGACGGCCCGTTCCTGCGCCGCCTCGCCGAGGTCGCGGGTGATCTGCACGACTACACGACCGGCGACCGCTGGTACCAGTCCCAGCCCGAGGAACTGCCCGCCGCGATCGCCTACTTCTCACCCGAGTTCGGCATCACGGCCGCCCTGCCCCAGTACTCCGGCGGCCTCGGCATCCTGGCCGGCGACCACCTCAAGGCGGCCAGCGACCTCGGCGTCCCGCTGATCGGCGTCGGCCTGCTCTACCGGCACGGCTACTTCCGCCAGACCCTGTCCCGGGACGGCTGGCAGCAGGAGCACTACCCCGTCCTCGACCCGAACGAGCTGCCCGTCGCCCAGCTGGAGGAGCCCGACGGCACCCCCGCCCAGGTCTCCCTCGCCCTGCCCGGTGGCAAGCAGCTGCACGCCCGGATCTGGCTGGCGCAGGTCGGGCGGGTCCCGCTGCTGATGCTGGACTCCGACGTCGAGGAGAACGACCTCGGCGAGCGCGGCGTGACCGACCGGCTCTACGGCGGCGGCAGCGAACACCGGCTGCTCCAGGAGATGCTCCTCGGCATAGGAGGTGTCCGGGCGGTACGGACGTACTGCCGGCTGACCGGCCACCCGGCGCCGGAGGTGTTCCACACCAACGAGGGACACGCCGGGTTCCTCGGCCTTGAGCGGATCGCCGAACTCTGCGCCGAGGGGCTGGACTTCGACTCCGCACTGGAGTCGGTCCGCGCCGGCACCGTCTTCACCACCCACACTCCCGTCCCGGCCGGCATCGACCGCTTCGACCGCGAACTGGTCGCCCGCCACTTCGGCCCCGACGCCGAGCTGCCCCGCATCGACGTCGACCGCGTCCTGCGGCTCGGCATGGAGAGCTACCCGGGCGGGGAGCCCAACCTCTTCAACATGGCCGTGATGGGCCTGCGCCTGGCCCAGCGCGCCAACGGCGTCTCCCTGCTGCACGGCCAGGTCAGCCGCGAGATGTTCTCCGGCCTGTGGCCGGGCTTCGACGCCGACGAGGTGCCGATCACGTCCGTGACCAACGGCGTGCACGCACCCACCTGGGTCGCCCCCGAGGTGTTCCGGCTCGGAGCCCGGCAGATCGGCGCCCAGCGCGCCGAGGACGCGCTGACCGTCGGCGGCTCGGACCGCTGGGACGCCGTCGCCGACATCCCCGACCAGGACATCTTCGAACTGCGCCGGGTCCTGCGCGAGCAGCTCGTCGAGGAGGTGCGGGAGCGGCTGCGGGCCTCCTGGCGGCAGCGCGGCGCCCATACGGCCGAGCTGGGCTGGATCGACGGCGTCCTCGACCCGGACGTTCTCACCATCGGCTTCGCCCGGCGCGTCCCCTCGTACAAGCGCCTGACGCTGATGCTGCGCGACCGGGACCGGCTGATGGACCTGCTGCTGCACCCGGAGCGGCCGATCCAGATCGTCGTCGCGGGCAAGGCGCACCCGGCCGACGACGGCGGCAAGCGGCTGGTGCAGGAGCTGGTGCGGTTCGCGGACGATCCGCGGGTGCGGCACCGGATCGTGTTCCTGCCGGACTACGGCATGGCGATGGCGCAGAAGCTGTACCCCGGCTGCGACATCTGGCTGAACAACCCGCTCAGGCCGCTGGAGGCCTGCGGTACGTCCGGCATGAAGGCAGCGCTCAACGGCTGTCTCAATCTGTCCGTCCTCGACGGCTGGTGGGACGAGTGGTTCCAGCCCGACTTCGGCTGGGCCGTCCCCACGGCCGACGGCGCCGGGACCGACCCGGACCACCGCGACGACATAGAGGCCGCGGCGCTGTACGACCTGCTGGAGCAGCGGGTGACGCCCCGTTTCTACGAGCGCGGGCAGAGCGGGCTGCCCGACCGGTGGATCGAGATGGTCCGGCACACGCTGAGTCTGCTCGGGCCGAAGGTCCTGGCCGGGCGGATGGTCCGGGAGTACGTGGAGCGGCTCTATGCGCCCGCCGCTCTCTCCCACCGGTCCCTGGGCCCGGACACGGCGCGGGATCTCGCCGAGTGGAAGGGGCGGGTGCGGGCGGCTTGGCCGGGGGTCACGGTCGACCACGTGGAGACGTCGGCGTCCGACACTCTGGCCGAGCTCGGTACGACGCTGGGCTTGCGCGTACGGGTCGCCCTCGGCGATCTCGGGCCGGACGACGTGGAGGTGCAGGTCGTCTCCGGGCGGGTGGACGAGGCGGACCGGATCGGGGACGCGACGGTCGTGCCCCTGAAGCCGGTGGGCTCCGCCGATCAGGAGGGGCGCTGGGTTTATGAAGGACCCTTGTCGCTGGATCGCACCGGGTCTTTCGGGTACACGGTGCGGATCCTTCCCGCGCATCGGCTGTTGGCGTCCAGCGCGGAGCTGGGCTTGGTCGCCGGGCCCTCCGAGGAGCTGGTGGCGGCGGCGGGGTTGCTGATGCGGTGAGTTCGCCGGCTGCGGCGCGTGGGGGGACGGTCGCGCCCACGCGGCGCAGCCGCAGATCCGTGCCGCCCCGCGGAGCCGCTCACCGATACGGCCCCGCGCCCCTCAGGCTTCCGTGCCGCCCTGCGTTGCCAGGTTGCGAAGGACGCTGCCGCACCTGCGTGCGTACGCGTGCTGGAAACCCCTGGTGGCGGGGCCGCCGGCCTTCGCGTACCACTTGGCCGCCCGGCTGAAGGCGTTCACGGTGAGCCACACCGTGCCGTCGCCCGTGCGGTCGACCATGAAGGACTCCTCGCCGGTCTCCGGGTGCCCGGGCAATGTGCCGTAGGCCCAGCCCGCCCGGCGGGGTTCCTCGACCGTCCAGACCACGCGGCAGGGGGCCTTGATCATGCCGGCGAGGGTGACCGTGACGTCCACGCCGGGGGCGGCGCGCTCCGCGGTCGCGTCGATGCCGACGCCCATGGCCCGGTGCATCTCCCAGGTCAGGACCGCGTCCGAGGCCCGGCGGAAGACCTCCTCGCCCTCGCCGAGGCGCGTGCGCACGTTCATGGGGTGGAAGCCCGGCGGGCAGAAGCCCTGGTCGCGGGTGGCGCCGACGTCGGCGTAGGTGAAGTCCTTCGGATCAGGATGAGACACGGTCACCAAGAGTAGGGCGGTACCCGGAGCCGCCTTCGCTCCGGGTACCGCCCTACGGTTATGCCGGGGTCGTGCCGGGGTCAGCCGACGTTGACGGCGGACCAGGCCGACGCGACCGCCTTGTACTCGGTGCTGCTCGCTCCGTACAGCGCCGACGCCGCGTTCAGGGTCGCCGTACGGGCCTGCGCGTACTTGGTCGTCGACGTCATGTACGTCGTCAGCGCCTTGTACCAGATCTGCAGCGCCTTGGTCCGGCCGATGCCGGTGACCGTGGAGCCGTTGGACGTCGGCGAGTCGTAGGCCACGCCGTTGATGGTCTTCTTCCCGCTGCCCTCGGACAGCAGGTAGAAGAAGTGGTTGGCGGGGCCCGAGGAGTAGTGGACGTCCAGGCCGCCGAGGCTGGAGGACCAGGCGTCGGCGGAGTCGCCGTCCTTGCTGGGCTTGTCCATGTAGCGCAGCGGGGTGCCGTCGCCGTTGATGTCGATCTTCTCACCGATGAGGTAGTCACCGATGTCGGAGGAGTTGTTGGAGTAGAACTCCGCGCCCGCGGCGAAGATGTCGCTGGTCGCCTCGTTGAGGCCGCCGGACTCACCGCTGTAGTTGAGGCGCGCCGTGGCCGACGTCAGGCCATGGCTCATCTCGTGGGCGGCCACGTCGAGCGAGGTCAGCGGGCGGGTGTTGCCCGAGCCGTCGCCGTAGGTCATGCAGAAGCAGCTGTCCGACCAGAAGGCGTTGTTGAAGTTGTTGCCGTAGTGGACGCGCGAGTAGGCCGCCTTGCCGTCGTTGCGGATGCCGCTGCGGCCGAAGGTGCTCTTGTAGAAGTCCCAGGTCACCTGGGCGCCGTAGTGGGCGTCGGCGGCGGCGGTCTCCAGGTTGGACGGGTTGCCGTTGCCCCAGATGTCGTCCGGGCCGGAGAAGAGGGTGCCGGTGCCGGATGTGCGGCGGTTCAGGTTGTACGTCTTGTGGCCGCCGCGCGTGCCGTCGGTCAGGTTGTACGCCGACCCGGACTTGGTGGTGGTGAGGTCGACCTTGCCGCTGTACGTGGTGGTGCCGGTGCCGGTCTCGATGCCCTGGTACTCGTAGAGCTTCTTGCCACTGGCGGCGTCGGTCACGACGTGGAGTTCGTTCGGGGTGCCGTCCTCCTGGAGGCCGCCGACGACCGTCTCGTAGGCGAGGGTGGGCTTGCCGTCGGCCGCCCAGATCACCTTCCGGGGCGCGGAGTTCGCCTCGGTCTTCTCCGAGCCGGCCGCCTTGGCGAGGGTCATGGCCTGCTTCTCCGCCTTGGCGGCGGTGACGGCCGGCTTGAGCGAGGCGACCTTGAGCGTGGCCTTCGTGGCTCTGGTGACGCCCTTGGCCGCGCCGGACTTCGACTCGTGCACGACGAGGTCGCCGCCGAGGACCGGCAGACCCGCGTAGGTGCGCTCGTAGCGGGTGTGGACGGTGCCGTCGGCGTCCTTCACGACGTCCTTGACGACCAGCTTCTCCTGGGCGCCGAGGCCTATCTCGTCCGCGGTCCGGGTGGCGTCCGCCTGCTGCTCCTGGATGAGCGCGGTGCGGGCGGGCGCGGAGAGCAGGACGGGCGCGGCGGCGAGCGCCGGCTTGCTCGCGGAGTCCGCGGCGACGCTGCTGCCGGGGGTCAGACCGGTGGTGAGCAGGGCACCGGCGGCGACGGCGGTGGCGATGGCGAGCGTCGCGCGCTTGTGACGCGCGTAGAGAGGGGAGGTCACACAAGCTCCTAGGTGTGGGGGAAGTGCTGGGGTGCTGTGCGGCGTGGGGGAAGAGTGGCACTTGGGGCGCGTACATGTCAGGAGTGGCGGTGATGTTGGCCGGAATTCGACGACGCGATGTACGCGAGGGCATGTGAAACGGACGCCGCCCCGGGGGATTCGAACCCACCGGGGCGACGCCCTGACTTGAGGGGACTGCGGCCCGTCGATCCACGGGCCTGCGGGCTACCGACCTACGGCCTACGGCTCACGGGCCACGAGAAGTACGGGCCTGTGGGCTGCGGGCCTGTGGCCTACGGGAACGTCAGCTTCCAGCTGTTGATGTAGCCGGTGTCGCGGGCCGCGTTGTCCTGCACCCGCAGCTTCCAGGCGCCGTTGGCCACCTCGGAGGACGCGTTCACCGTGTAGGTCGTGTCGAGGTTGTCCGCGCTTCCGCCGGTGCCGTATCCCTTCAGCGTGTACGCCGTGCCGTCGGGGGCGACCAGATCCACCTTGAGGTCACCGATGTAGGTGTGGACGATGTCCACCGCTACCTGGAGGTTGGACGGCGCGTTGCCCGTCCGGCCGGAGACGGTGACCGACGAGGTGACCGCCGCGCCCCGGTCCGGGATCGCCACGTCGGCGGTGTTCTCGAAGGACGTGCCGCCGCCGCCCCCGTCGCCGGGTCGGGTACCGACGTTGATGCCCGCCCACGCGTGCTGGACCGCCTTGTACTCGGCGCTGTCCGTGCCGTACAGCTCACCGGTGGCCGCGAGGGTGCCGGTGCGGGCGCCCGCGTAGTTGGTGGTCGAGGTGAACTTCGTGGTGAGCGCGCGGAACCAGATCTTCTCCGCCTTGTCCCGGCCGATGCCGGTGACCGGAAGGCCGTCCGAGGTGGCCGAGTTGTACGTGACACCGTTGATGGTCTTGGTGCCGCTGCCCTCGCTCAGCAGGTAGAAGAAGTGGTTCGCCGGGCCGGACGAGTAGTGCACGTCGATCGAGCCGATGCCCGAGTACCAGCTGTCCTTGGACGCCCCGTCCTTGCTCGGCTTGTCCATGTAGCGCAGCGGCGTGCCGTCGCCGTTGATGTCGATCTCCTCGCCGATGAGGTAGTCACCGACGTCGGAGGAGTTGTTCGCGTAGAACTCGACGGTCGAGCCGAAGATGTCCGAGGTCGCCTCGTTCAGGCCGCCGGACTCGCCGCTGTAGTTGAGGCCGGCGGTGTTCGAGGTGAGCCCGTGGGTCATCTCGTGCGCGGCCACGTCGATCGACGTCAGCGGGTTCGCGTTGCCCGAGCCGTCGCCGTAGGTCATGCAGAAGCAGCTGTCCGACCAGAACGCGTTGACGTAGTTGTTGCCGTAGTGGACCCGGGAGTACGCGCCCACGCCGTCGCCGCGGATGCCGCTGCGTCCGTGCACGTTCTTGTAGTAGTCCCAGGTCAGTGCGGCACCGTAGTGCGCGTCGGCGCCCGCGGACTCCAGGTTGGACGGGCTGCCGTTGCCCCAGACGTCGTCCGGGCCGGAGAACAGGGTGCCGGTGCCGGAGGTGCCGCGGTTGAGGTTGTACGTCTTGTGGTTGCCGCGGGCGCCGTCGGTGAGGTTGTACGTCGACCCGGACTGCGTGGTGGTCAGGTCGACCGTGCCGGAGTACACCGTGTTGCCGGTGCCGGTCTCGATCGCCTCCCACTCGAACAGCTTCTCGCCGGTGGTCGCGTCGGTGACGACGTGCAGTTCCTGCGGGGTGCCGTCGTGCTGGAAGCCGCCGACGACCGTCTCGTAGGCCACGACCGGCTTGCCGTTCGCGGCCCAGATCACCTTGCGGGGCTCGCGGTTGATGTCGGCGTCCTTGGCCTCGTCGGCCTCGCCGGCGGTCAGGGCCTGCTGCCGGGCCTTCGCGGCGGGCACCGCGGTCTTCGTCGTCGCCGGCTTGATGGCGGCGCGGGTGGCCTTCACGACGGCCGCGGTGGCGTCCGCCTCGGTGCTCTCGACGACCAGGTCGCCACCGAGGACCGGCAGGCCGTCGTAGGTGCGCTCGTAGCGCGTGTGCACGGTGCCGTCGCGGTCCTTGAGAACGTCGCGGACGACCAGCTTCTCCTTGGCGCCGAGGCCCAGGTCCTCGGCGGTCTCCGCCTTGCCGGCGTCGGCTTCCCGGATCAGCGCGGCGCGCTGGGCGGGGGTGAGCTTGACCGACTCCGAGCCGGGTATCGCCTTGCTCGCGGCCGACGGTGCCTTCTCCGGGGCTGCGATGGCGGTGCCGCCCTGGACGGCGGCGGCCATCAGCGCGGCGACGCCGGCGAGGGCCACGGCCGCGGTGCGGCGGGGGGTGTGGGGAGTGCGTCTGTGGGAGGTGCCTCTTCGCGAGGAACTGCTTCTCAACACTGACTCCTTCTGCGGGACCGGGGGTCGCCCGGCCTGGGGAGGTGGAGGTGTTGCTGTGGGGTTCCTGTGGAGCAGTCGTGGGAAGCGTGTCAGGGGAGTGCGCTTGCTGTCAGGACCGCGTCAAAACTATGGCCGGAAACGGTTCGTTGTCCGGAAGTTCATGTTCGCTATACGGACGCTTCGCCGCTGTCGGAGGGGTCCCCGTGCCAGGAGTGCCACAGGGCCGCGTAGGCGCCCCCGGCCGCCACCAGCTCGTCGTGCGTGCCCAGTTCGGTCAGCCGGCCGTCCTCCATCACCGCCACCCGGTCGGCGTCGTGCGCGGTGTGCAGCCGGTGGGCGACGGCGATGACGGTGCGCCCCTCCAGCACGGCGGCCAGCGCCCGCTCGGTGTGCCGGGCGGTCGCCGGGTCGAGCAGCGCGGTCGCCTCGTCCAGGATCAGGGTGTGCGGATCCGCCAGCACCACCCGCGCCAGGGCGAGTTGCTGGGCCTGCGAACCGTCGGCACGGCAACCGCCCTCGCCCATCCGGGTGCCCAGGCCCCGCGGAAGCTCCCGCACCCACGCGTCGGCGCCGACCGCGGCCAGCGCCTTCCACAACTCCTCGTCCCCGGCGGACAACGCGGCGATCCGCAGATTGTCGCGGACCGAGCCGAGGAACACATGGTGCTCCTGGGTGACCAGGACGACCTGGCGGCGCAGCCGCTCCGGCCCCAGCCCGACGACCGGCACGCCGCCGACCGTCACCGAGCCGGCGGTCGGCGCGTCGATGCCCGCCATCAGCCGGCTCAGCGTCGTCTTGCCGGCGCCGGACGGCCCGACCACGGCCAGCCGCTCCCCGGGGCGCACCGTCAGATCGACACCGCGCAGCACCTCGGCACCCCCGTCGTACGCGTAGCGCACCCCGGTGACGTCGATCCGGTCACCGTCGGGATCCGGACAGTCGCCCTCACCGGCGGCGCGCGGCGCCCGGGCCAGCCCCTCCACCCGGGCGAACGAGGCTCCGCTGCTCTGCAGTTGCTCGACCCGGACCAGGATCTCGTCCAGCGGGCCGCTCAGCTGGTGCAGATACAGGGCCGCCGCCACCACCGCCCCGAGGCTCATCCCGCCCGAGGAGTGCAGCGCGCCGCCGATCACCAGCACACCGGCCACGGGGAGGACGTACGACACCTCGACCGCCGGGAAGAACACACTGCGCAGGTAGAGGGTGTGGAATCGGGTGCGGCGGGAGGTCTCCAGGGCCTCCCGGCTCGCGGTGGTGCGCTGCCTTTCGAGGCGGAACGCCTCGACCGTGCGGGCCCCGTGCGCGGTCGCCGCGAGGATCTCCGCGACGTCCGAGGTGGCCGCGCCCTCGGCGAGATAGCCGTCCCGGGCCCGGCGCAGGTACCAGCGCAACGCCAGCCAGATCGGCGTCAGCCCCAGCACGCCGAGGGCACCGAGCAGCGGGTCCAGCAGGAACACGGCGCCGACCAGGAACATGCACTGGACCAGGTTGATGAGCAGGATCGGGCCGGCGTCCCGCAGCGTGTTGCCGACGGTCGTCACGTCGGAGGTGCCGCGGGCCGTCAGGTCGCCGGTGCCGGCGCGCTCCACCACCGACGCGGGCAGCGCGAGCGCGCGGTCCACGAACCGCTCCCGCACCCGGGCGAGGGTGCGTTCACCGAAGCGGTGGCCCACGTAACGGGCCCAGCGGGCGAGGAGCAGCTGGGCGAGGGCGCAGGCCAGGAGGACGAGGGCCAGCCGGTCCACGGCAGCCACGCCCTGCCCGGCGCGGACGTCGTCGATCATCCGGCCCAGCAGCCAGGGCCCTGCCAGACCGGCCAGGGCGGCGAGGGCGTTGACGCCGAGGACGGTGGTGAAGGCCCGGGTGTCGGCCCGTACGAGGCCGAGTAACGCCCGCCGGACGTCAGCCCGTTCGGCCACGGGCAGGTGTACGCGGCTCATCGGACGGCCTCCTCGTTGTCCCTGGCCACGAGGGCGCGGTAGCCGGGAGTGGTGTCGAGCAGTTCGTGGTGGCCACCGGAGGCCGCGACCTTGCCGTCGACCAGGTAGTGGACGGTGTCCGTGCGGTCCAGGACGAGGGGGGAGGTGGTGGTCACGACCGTGGTGCGGCCGTGCCGGGCCTTTCCGAGGCGCTCGGCGACGGTGGCTTCCGTGTGGGCGTCGAGGGCGGAGGTGGGCTCGACGGCGAGGAGGATCTCCGGGTCGGCGAGGAGCGCTCGGGCCAGGCGGATGCGCTGGCGTTGACCGCCGGAGAGGTTGCGGGCCTGGGCGGCCATGTGGGTGCTCAGGCCGTCGGGGAGGGCCTGGACGATGTCTTCGGCTGCGGCGGTGTGGAGGGCTTGCAGCAGCGCCTCCGTAGGTGCTGTGGCGTGTGGTGCGGCGTCTGCGGGCGGGAGATGGCTGGGCGCGCAGTTCCCCGCGCCGCTGCGTTCGGTGCCCCCCGATCCGACCGATTCGCCCAGGGGGCCCGCGAACAGGTCGGCTTCGTGGTCGGCCAGCAGGATGTGTTCCCGGAGCTGGGGGAGGGCGATGTCATCGAGTCGCACTCCACCCCAGGTCGCGTCCGAGGGGGTGTAGCGGCCGAGGCGGTCCAGCACCGTCACGGCGTCGGCCGGGTGTTCCGCGACCAGGGCCGTCAGGCGGCCGGGGAGGATCCGTACGCCGGACTCGGGGTCGTACAGGGCCGACGGCTCGGACGGGGCGTCCAGCGACCCGGTGTCCGGCATCGGCTCCAGCCGCAGGAACCCTACGACGCGTCGCGCGCACACCAGGCCGCGGCTGATCTGGTAGCCGCACTCCACCCAGAAGGACACCGGGCCCACCAGGACCGCCACATAGCCGTAGACCGAGACCAGTTCGCCCACGGTGATGTCGCCCCGCGCGGCCAGACGGGCCGCCAGCCAGGTCACCACCGCCAGGAACAGCGTCGGGAGTCCGATGCCGAGGGCCTGGACCCAGCTGGTCACCGCGCCGACGCGGTAGCCCTGTTCGCGCAGCCGCTGGGAGTCCCGGCGGAAGGCGTCCGAGACCAGGCCCTTGCCGCCCAGCCCGGCGAGGACCCTGAGGCCGCCGGCGAGGTCGCCGATCCGGGCGGTCAGAACGCCCTGGCGTTCACGGTACTCCGCCTCCGAGCCCTGCAGCCGCCCGAGCAACGGGCCGACCAGCAGGACCATGACCGGGATGCCGAGCAGGACGACCGCGGCGAGCAGGGGAGAGACCGAGATCAGCAGGGCGGCGACCACCAGATAGGCCACGACCGCGCCGACGCCGGGGCCGACGACCGTCAGGGACTGGCTGATCGTCTGCACGTCACCCACGCCGATCGTGACGACCTCGCCCGCCCCCATCTGCCGCGACAGCGAGGAGCCGAGCCGCACCGCCTGGCCGACGACGACCTTCACCGTGCGGAAGTTGGCGTCCATGCGGACCCGGGTCATGGTGCGGTGCCGCATGATGCTCAGCCAGGCGTTGAAGGCGCCCACCACGAACAGCGCGCCGCTCCAGAGCACCAGCGCGCCCATGTCGCCGGGCTCCAGGCCGTCGTCGATCGCCCGGGACATCAGGTACGGCGTCGCCGCCAGCAGCACCATCCACACGCTGCCGAACATCGCCCCGGCGGCGCACCGGCCGGGCTGCCGGGTGACCAGCCACCACAGGTAGCGGGCGCCGCCACGGCGGTCCGGTGTGCCGGGGTCCTCGTACGCGTCGATCATCCGCCCGCCCCTCTGCCGTCGCCGCCCTACGCCAGACTGTCCCGCCAGGCCCGGTGCAAATCCGCGAACCTGCCCGTACCCGAGATGAGTTCGGACGGTTCGCCGTCCTCCACGATCCGGCCCCGCTCCATCACCAGGACCCGGTCCGCGATCTCGACGGTCGACAGCCGGTGCGCGATGACCACGGCCGTACGGCCCTTCAGCACCGTCGTCATGGCCCGCTGCACCGCACGCTCCCCGGGAACGTCCAGCGAGCTGGTCGCCTCGTCGAGGATCAGCACCGCCGGGTCGGCCAGCAACGCCCGGGCGAACGCCACCAGTTGCCGCTGCCCGGCGGAGATGCGGCCGCCCCGCTTGCGTACGTCGGTGTCGTAGCCGTCGGGCAGGGCGCTGATGAAGTCGTGCGCGCCGATCTCCTTCGCCGCCTGCTCGATCTCCTCGCGGGTGGCGTCCGGGCGGCCGATGGCGATGTTGTCGGCGACCGTGCCGGAGAACAGGAACGCCTCCTGCGTCACCATGACCACCCCGCGCCGCAGCTCGGGCACGGGGAGGTCGCGCAGGTCGACGCCGTCCAGCAGCACCCGGCCGTCGGAGCAGTCGTAGAACCGGGCCAGCAGCTTGGCCAGCGTCGACTTGCCGGCGCCCGTGGAGCCCACGACCGCGACCGTCTGCCCGGCCGGGATCGTGAGGTCGAACGTGGGCAGCACCTCCCCGCCGGTGCGGTAGGCGAAGCGGACGCCGTCGAAGACCACTTCGCGGCCGGGTTGCTCGCTTTGCAGGGGCGGGAGCTGCCGGGGGGTGGCCGGCTCGGGGACCGACGGGGTCTGGGCGAGCAGGCCGGCGATCTTCTCCAGGGAGGCCGCCGCCGACTGGTAGGAGTTCAGGAACATCCCGAGCCGGTCGATGGGGTCGTACAGCCGCCGCAGGTACAGGACCGCAGCCGCCAGCACGCCGAGGGCCAGCGTGCCGTCCGCGACCCGGTGGGCGCCCCACAGCACGATCGACGCGACCGCCGTGTTGGCGACCAGCCGCGAGCCGGTGACGTAGCGGGCCATCTCCAGCAGCGCGTCGCCGTTGACCCGTTCGTGCCGCCGGTTGAGCACGCCGAAGTCCGTGTCGTTGGCGGCCTCGCGGCGGAAGGCGCGCACCGGCCGGATGCCGTTCATCGTCTCGACGAACTTGACGATGACGGCCGCGATGGCGGTCGACCGCGCCTGGTACACCTGGCCTGCCCGCCGCCGGTACCACCGCACGAGCGCGTACAGCGGCACCAGGGACGCCACCGCCACGCCCCCGAGGCCCAGGTCGAGCCAGAGCAGCATCGCCGAGATGTAGACGAAGGAGAGGATGACCGTCACGAGCTCCTGGAGGCCCTCGTCCAGCAGCTCGCGCAGCGACTCCACGTCGGCCGTGGAGCGGGAGATGAGCCGGCCCGAGGTGTAGCGCTCGTGGAAGTCGACGCTCAGCGCCTGCGCGTGGCGGAAGATCCGGCCGCGCAGGTCGAGCAGCACGTCCTGGCTGACCCGGGCCGCGGCGGCGACGAACGCGAACTGCAGCCCGCCCGCGGCCAGCGCGCACCCCAGGTAGCCGGCGCCCACCGCGATCAGCGGCCCGTGGTCCTGTGCCCGGAACGCCGGTACGGCACGGTCGATGGCGTACGCCACGAGCAGCGGGCCCGCCTGCACGACCGCCTGCTGGAGCAGCAGCAGGAGCGTGGTGACCGCGACCCGGGCCTTCATGGGCGCGAGCAGGGAGCGCAGCAGGGTCCCGGTGGCGCCCGGCGGAGTGGGCAGGACGTCCCGGTCGAAGGGGTCGCCGGTTGCGGCGGGCCGGTCGTCGGGGTGTCGGCCGGGCCGGTCGTCGGGCTTGTTGCCGGCCGGTGCGCCGGTGGCCGCCGTCATCGTGCGCCCTCCTCTTCCCCTGACATCAGATGCGCGTACTCGGCGTTCGTGCGCAGCAGTTCCTGGTGGGTGCCGACCGCGGCGATCCGGCCGCCGGACAGCAGCGCGACGCGGTCGGCGAGCAGCACGGTCGAGGGGCGGTGCGCCACGATCAGGGCGGTGGTGTCCGCGAGGACCTGCCGCAGGGCGGCCTCCACAGCGGCCTCGGTATGCACGTCCAGGGCCGACAGCGGATCGTCCAGGACGAGGAACTCCGGCTGCGCGACGACGGCCCGGGCGAGCGCGAGGCGCTGGCGCTGGCCGCCGGAGAGGCTGAGGCCCTGCTCGCCCACCGGGGTGTCCGTCCCCTGGGGCAGGGAGTGCACGAAGCCGGCCTGCGCGACGGCGAGCGCACGCTCCAGATCGGCATGGCCGGCGGTGTCCTTCGCGCCCATGAGCACGTTGTCGCCCACGGAGGCCGAGAACAGCGTGGGCTCCTCGAAGGCCACGGCGACCTTGGCGCGCAGGGCTTGTCTGGACAGCTCGGTGATGTCGACGCCGTCGAGGGTGATCCGGCCCGAGGTCAGCTCGTACAGCCGGGGGATGAGCGCGGTGAGGGTGGTCTTGCCGCTGCCGGTCGCGCCGACCAGGGCCATGGACTCGCCCGGGCGGATGTGCAGGTCGATGTGTTGCAGGACGGGCGTGGTGTCGGGCGGGGCGTCGGGATAGCGGAACCGGACGTCGTGGAAGCGGAGTCCCCTGTCGGGTGCGGTGCCGGTGCCGGTGCCGGTGCCGGTGCACGGGTCGGAGGTGGTGCCGGGGCCCGAGTGGGTGCCGGAGCCGGAGGAGGAGCCGGAGCCGGTGTCAGTGGCCGGGACGGGGCCCGAGTGGGAGCCGGTGACCGAGGCTGGGCCGGAGCCGGAGCCGGAGCCGGGGCCGGAGCCGGGGCCGGAGCCGGTGACCGGGGCTGGGCCCGAGCCCGGGGCTGTGGCCGTGGTGGTGTCGGACCTCTCCCTGGCCTCCTCCACCTCCGCGTCCATCACCTCGAAGTACCGCTCCGTCGCCGTCGCCGCCTCCTGGCTCATCGCCAGCAGGAAACCGATCGACTCCACCGGCCACCGCAACGCCAGCGCCGTCGAGAGGAACGCCACCAGGGTCCCCGCCGACAGAACACCGTCGGCCACCTGGACGACCCCCACCACCAGCGCCGCCCCGATCGCCACCTCCGGCAGCGTCACGATGACGCCCCAGATCGTCGCCAGCAGCCGCGCCTTGCGCAGTTCCGTGCCGCGCAGCGTCTTCGACAGGTCCCGGAACGCCCGCTCCTGGCTCCGGTGGCGGCCGAAGCCCTTGATGATGCGGATGCCGAGCACACTCTCCTCGACGACCGTCGTCAGGTCGCCGACCTGGTCCTGGGCGCGCCGGGCCAGCTTCGCGTAGCGCCTCTCGAAGATCACGCACGTGACCAGGACGGGGACGGCGGGCCCGAGGATGACCAACCCCAGCGTCCAGTCCTGGAGCAGCATGATGATCACGCCGACGAGAATCGTCACCCCGTTGACCAGCAGGAACGTCAGCGGGAACGCGAGGAACATGCGCAGCAGCATCAGGTCCGTCGTCCCCCGGGACAGCAACTGCCCCGAGGCCCACCGGTCGTGGAAGGCCACCGGCAGCCGCTGGAGGTGCCCGTACAGTGCCGCCCGCATCGACGCCTCGACGTGCGAGAGCGGCCGGGCCACCAGCCACCGCCGCAGCCCGAACAGCAGGGCCTCCGTGAAGCCGAGCAGCAGCAGGAACAGCGCGCCGAGCCACACCCCCGCCGGGTCCCGGCCGGCGATCGGCCCGTCCACCATCCACTTCAGGGCGAGCGGGATCACCAGGCCCACACAGGAGGCGAGTATCGCGACGAACGCGGCGCTGAACAGCCGCCCCCGCACGGGCCGCACGTACGGCCACAGGCGCAGCAGCGTACGCACGGCGGAACGGTCCTGGGCGGGGGCTGGTGTCGTGGCCATCAGCAGCGAGCCTACGGATCGCCACTGACACTGCCCACCGAGTTTCCGCCGGACCCGGATCGGCCGTTGGTCCTACGACCTGGGCGTTCGAGGGGTCGTACGGTGGCATCAACCGATCGGCTGATGCCCGTTCGAGCGCGACGGCCGATGCGACGGACCCCGTCCCGCCGGGACCCTCTTCACATGCCGACCGCACCCGTCATCGAAGTCACCGACCTGCGCAAGACCTACGCCGGCCGCCCCGCCGTCGACGGTGTCTCCTTCACCGTCGAGGAAGGGGAGATCTTCGGGATCCTCGGCCCGAACGGCGCCGGGAAGACCACCACCGTCGAATGTGTCGAGGGGCTGCGCGTGCCCGACTCCGGCCGTGTCCGCGTGACCGGCCTCGACCCCGTCGCCGACCACGAGCGGGTCGCCCAAGTCCTGGGCGCCCAGCTCCAGGAGAGTCAGCTCCAGCCGAAACTCACCGTCCGTGAGGCGCTGGAGCTGTACGCCGCCTTCTACCCGGCTCCCGCCGACTGGCGTCCCCTGGCCGAACGGCTCGGGCTGGAGGAGAAGTTGTCCACCCGGTTCGCGAAGCTCTCCGGCGGCCAGAAACAGCGCCTGTTCATCGCGCTGGCCCTGATCGGCGACCCCCGGGTCGTGGTGCTCGACGAGCTCACCACCGGCCTCGACCCGCGCGCCCGCCGTGACACCTGGCAGCTCATCGAGGACATCCGCGCCCGGGGCGTCACCGTGCTGCTCGTCACCCACTTCATGGAGGAGGCGCAGCGGCTGTGCGACCGCATCGCGGTGATCGACCGGGGACGGGTGGCCGCCCTGGACACCCCGGCCGGGCTGATCCGCCGCTCCGCGGGCGCCACCGTCATCAGCTTCACCCCGTCCGAGCCGCTGGACGACCGTGAGCTGAACGAGCTCCCCGCCGTGGTCGCCATCGACCGCAAGGACGGCCGGATCACGCTGTCCGGCACGGACGACACGGTCAGCGCCGTGCTCTCCCTGCTCGCCCGCCACCACATCACCGCCCACCAGCTCCGCGTCACCGACGCCACGCTGGACGACGCGTTCCTGGACCTGACGGAGGCCTCCGCATGAGCACCGCCCTGATCAACCCCGCTGTGCTGCGCAGCGAGTTCCGGCTCTTCCGCCGCGAGCCGGGCAGCCTCTTCTGGGTCATGCTGTTCCCCAGCCTGCTGCTGGGCATCCTGGGCTCCGTGCCGTCGTTCCGCCAGGCGCAGGACGGACTCGGCGGGCTGCGGACCGTCGACGTCTACGTGCCCGTGAGCGTCCTGATCGCCCTGATCATGGCCGGCGTGCAGGCGATGCCCCCGACCCTCACCGGCTACCGCGAGAACGGGATCCTGCGCCGGCTGTCCACCACCCCGGTCCGGCCCGCCTCCCTGCTGGCGGCCCAGATGCTGGTGAACGGCCTGGCGGCGCTGGCGTCCGCGCTGCTCACGCTCACGGTCGGACGGCTCGCCTTCGACGTACGGCTGCCCGAGCAGCCCTTCGGGTACCTGCTCGCGCTGCTCCTCGCCGTGCTCGCGGCCCTCTCGCTGGGCGCGGTCGTCTCGGCCCGGGCCCGTACGACGAAGATCGCCACCGCGATCGGGACCGCCGTGTTCTTCCCGATGATGTTCAGCGCCGGCGTGTGGGTGCCGGTGCAGGCCATGCCGGACGTGCTGGCCCGCATCGTCGAATGCACCCCGTTCGGCGCCGCCGCCCGGGCCCTGGACGAGGCGGCCGCCGGCTCCTGGCCGGGCTGGGGGCACCTGGCCGTGCTGTCGGCGTGGACGGCGGTGCTCTCGGTGTCGGCCGCCCGCTGGTTCCGCTGGCAATGACCGGAGCCGGGGGGAAGGCCCGGACCGTGGGCAACACTGAGGGCATGGCAGACGTGGCGGGAGTGGACCAGCGGTGGGCGGCGTACCACCGCTGGGGGCCGTACGGGATGCTCGCGGCCGGCACGGTGCTCTCCGCGGCGACGGCCGCCCTGGTCGGCATGTCGACGGTGGAGCGGTACACCGCCGTCGCCCTCGTCGCCGCCGCGGTGGTCCTGCAACTGGGGTGGGGGTGGTGGTCCCGCGGCCGGCCGCCGGCTCCCTCGGCGCCGGGCGCCTGCTACTACTTCGTGCGCTGGGCGTTGGGCTTCGCGCTCAGCTGGTGCAACCCGTTCTTCGCGTTCTACGGCGCCGCCGGGTACGTGGGTGCCGAACGGCTGCTGCGTGGCCGCGCGCTCAAGCTCGGGCTGCTGGCCACCGCGGTGACCGTCGCGGGTTCCCAGGCCACCGGCATGCCCCCGCGAGGGATCCTGCACTGGACGTTGTTCGGCGGACTGCTCTGCGTCCACATCGTGATGATCACCGTGTTCGGCCGGCTGGCCGCGCGCGAGGAGGAACGCAGCCGCATCCAGACCGGCACCATCGCCGAACTGGAACGCACCAACGCGGCGTTGCAGCAGGCCCTCGACGAGAACGCGGCCCTGCACGCCCAGCTCCTGGTGCAGGCCAGGGAAGCCGGGGTCGCCGACGAGCGCCGGCGGCTGGCCGCCGAGATCCACGACACCATCGCCCAGGGGCTGACCGGCATCATCGCCCAGCTCCAGGTCGTGGTGAACACACCGGACGCGGGTCTGGCCCGGCAGCACGTGGCCCGGGCGACGGACCTGGCCCGGCACAGCCTCGGCGAGGCCCGCCGCTCCGTGCACAACCTCGCCCCCGTCGCCCTCGCGCAGGACGGTCTGCCCGAGGCCCTGGAGAAGACCGCATCGCAATGGGGCGAACGCACGGGCGTGCACACACGGTTCACCGTCACGGGCACGGTCGAGCAGCTCCACGACGAGGTCGCGGCCACCCTGCTGCGGATCGCCCAGGAGGCCTTGTCCAACACCGCGCGGCACGCGCACGCCACCCGGGTCGGCGTCACCCTGTCCTTCATGGGCGACGAGGTCACCCTGGACATCCGCGACGACGGCCGCGGCTTCGACCGGAGTGCCGTACGGGAACGCACCAGTACCGGCGGGTTCGGCCTGCCCGGCATGCGCGCCCGCGCCGAACGCGTCGCCGGCTCCCTCACCGTCGAGTCCGAACCGGGCCTCGGTACGGCGGTCTCCGCTCGCGTACCGTTGGTCCGCCATGACTGAAGACGCCACTGCGGGGGACGCCCCGATCACCCTGCTGATCGTCGACGACCACCCCGTCGTCCGGGACGGCCTGCGCGGCATGTTCGAGTCCGCCCCGGGATTCACGGTCCTGGCGGAGGCTTCGAACGGCGTCGAGGCGGTCTCCCTGGCCACCGGCCTGGACCCGGACGTGATCCTGATGGATCTGCGCATGCCGGGCGGCGGGGGAGTGGACGCCATCCGTGAACTGGCCCGCACCGGCGCCCGCTCCAAGGTCCTCGTCCTCACCACCTACGACACCGACTCCGACACCCTCCCCGCGATCGAGGCGGGTGCGACCGGCTACCTCCTGAAGGACGCCCCGCGCGAGGAGCTGTTCACGGCGGTGCGGGCGGCGTCGGAAGGCCGCACCGTCCTCTCCCCGGCGGTGGCCTCCCGCCTGGTCTCCGCGGTCCGTACGCCCAGGGCCCCCGGCAACGAGCCGCTCTCCGCCCGTGAACGCGAGGTCCTGGCCCTGGTGGCCAAGGGCACCTCCAACCGCGAGATCGCCCGCGAACTGTTCATCAGCGAGGCGACCGTGAAGACCCACCTCACCCACCTCTACGCCAAGCTCGGCGCCAAGGACCGCGCCGCGGCGGTGGCGGTGGGCTACGACCGGGGGATCCTCGGCTAGGGAGCGGCGCCGCCGACAGGTGCCACGCCGCCGGATGGCCCATCGCACCGGTTCGCGACCTTTCACCCCCTAATCTGCGCAATATGAATAAATGTCATATCGCGCCTCTGGCATGCGCGGCGGCGCTGCTCGGGACGGGTCTGGGCGCCGCCGCGCCGACCGCCACACACAGGGTCCATCTGGTGAGACCGGGGGAATCGATCCAGGAGGCGGTGGACTCCGCCCGGCCGGGCGACACCGTTCTGCTGGCCCACGGCACCCACCGCGAGAGCGTCAGCGTCAGCACACCCGGCCTCACCCTGCGCGGCATGGGCCGCGGCACGGTGCTCAAGCCGCAGAGGGCCCCGGGCACCGCGACCGCGCCGGACACCGGCAGGGCCGCCGACAGCTGCGCCGCGGCCGGCAACGGCATCTGCGTCGAGGGCACGCGGGACCACCACGTCGACGGCGTCACCATCGCCTCCCTGACGGTGACCGGCTTCGGCAAGACCGGTGTCTACGCCCACGACGCCGACGGGCTGACCGTGCAGAACGTGGACGCGGTCGGGAACGGGGTGTGGGGCATCGCCACGGAGGAGTCGGTCCGCGGGATGTTCCGCGGCAACACCGCCCGCGACAACGGCGACGCGGGCCTGTTCCTCGCCAACACGGTCACGGAGGAGCGGGGCGCCCTGGACACCGGGGGAACGGTGGTCGAGCACAACCGGCTGGAGGGCAACCGGATCGGCGTCACCGTCCGCCGGCTGCGCAACCTGACCGTCTCGGACAACCACGTCACGGGCAACTGCGCCGGGGTGTTCGTCGTCGGCGACGAGAACAAGCCGAAGGCCGGCCTCGTGACCGTGCGCGACAACCGCATCGAGCGCAACAACAAGTCCTGCCCGAAGACCGCCAGGCTGGACGCCCTGCAGGGGTCCGGCATCGTGCTGACGGGCACCGAGGACAACCTGGTCACCCGCAACGTGATCAGGGACAACGCCGGCACCTCCCCGCTGTCGGGCGGCATCGTCGTGTTCAAGAGTTTCGTCGGCACGACCAGCGAGCGGAACCGGATCAGCGACAACCTGCTGCGGGGCAACGCTCCGGCGGACCTGGTCAACACGGACCCCGGTCAGGGCAACACGTTCCAGGGCAACACCTGTCGGCTGTCCAGGCCCGCAGGCCTGTGCTGACCCCCCACCGTTGACGTGATCGAAGTAGGAAGGCGGCACATGACGACCACCCAGCCCGCACCTCCGCCGTCCATGCGGCTGCGGGAACTCGCCTTCGGGGCGGCATGCGCCGCCGCCCTTCGCGCGGCCGCCCGGCTGGGCGTCGCCGACGCCCTCGGTGACGACCCCATGGCCGCGGAGGACATCGCGGCCGCGGTGAAGACCGAACCCGGGCCGCTGCGACGGCTCCTGCGAGCCCTGTCCTGCCACGGAGTCTTCGCGGAACGCCCGGACGGGACGTTCACGCACACCGACGTCTCCCGGCTGCTGCGCGAGGACGACCCCCACAGCCTGCGCGCCATCACGCTGTGGTGCACCGAGCCGTGGACCTGGGACGTCTGGCCGCAGCTGGACGAGGCGGTACGCACCGGCCGGAACGTGGTGGAGGGCCTGTACGGCAAGGAGTTCTTCCCCTACCTCAACGAGGACGCCCCGGAGTCCGCCGACGTCTTCAACCGCGCCATGACGACCTCCAGCGTGCAGTCCGCCCGCGACGTCGCGGAGTTCCTCGACCTGACCGGCCACACGTCGGTCGCCGACATCGGCGGCGGCCAGGGGCACGTCGTGGCGAGCCTGCTGGACAAGTACCCCGCCATGCACGGGACCCTGCTCGACCTCCCCAGGGTGGTGGAGAACGCCGTGCCGAGACTGCGCGCGGGCGGCGACCTCGCCCATCGGGCCCGCGTGGTGCCCTGCGACGTCCGGACGGCCGTACCGGTGAAGGCCGACGTCTACGTCATCAAGAACATCCTGGAGTGGGACGACGAGAGCACCGCCCGCACGCTGCGCAACGTCCGTGAGGCCGGCGGACCCGGGACGCGGGTCGTGGTCATCGAGAACCTCGTCGACGACTCGCCCTCGATGCGGTTCAGCACCGCGATGGACCTGCTGCTGCTCCTCAATGTGGGCGGGGCGAAGCACACCACCCGGAGCATGCTGGACCGGCTGGCCGAGGCGGGTCTGACCGTCGACGACGTCAGTCCGGTCAATCCCTATCTGCACGCGTTCGACTGCCGCGTCCCCGGCTGATCCGGCCCCCTCCCGCGGGCCCGGCGATTCCGGGCTCCGCCCCACCCGAAAGCCACCGGTCGCCGGGCCCGCGGTGTCGCGGACCCGGCGACCGGTGACTGCCGGTACGGTCAGCCGGCCGGTTCGCGCTCCCAGAGGTAGAAGCGCTGCGCCATGGCGTCCTTCGGGGAACGCCAGGTCTCGGGGTCGTACGCGCTGACGTACGCGGCCAGCCGCTCGCTGACGTCACGGAACTCGGGATGGCCGCTGATCCTGGCGATGGCGGGCCCGGGGTCGCGCTCGGCCTCGATCAGGTGCATGTACACATCGCCGAACTGGAAGAGGCTGCGCCGGGTCACACCGACGAGGTGCGGCAGCTCCCCGCGGTCGGACTCCTCGAACACCTTGGCGATGTCGGGCGCCGATCCCGGGGCCATCCGGGCGACGATCAGAGCTTGGTGCATGGGCGTTCTCCGTCCGGCTCAGCCGGTCGGACCGGCACTCGCGCCGCGCTCCGCGGCGATCTTCTCGACACGGTCGCGGATCAGGCTCATCTGCACCTTGGAGTTCCGGTTGATGTTGTCCGTCATCCACGCGTCGTCGACCGGTGCGTCCGGCTTCATCGCGAAGTCCTGCGTCCAGACCATCCGCGTGCCGGCCGGGACCTCCTCGTACGCCCAGTGGATGTCCATGTGGGCGAAGGGACCCGTCTCGACCCGCCGGGCCTTGACGGTGAGCGTGTCGCGGTCCGGCTCGCGCTCCGAGACCCAGCTCCACACGGTGCCGTTCTCGTCGGGGTGCATGGTCAGCCGGAACGTCGTCCTGCGGCCCTCCCGGGAGAGGATCTCGACGGAGGCGTACTCGCTGAACAGCTGCGGCCAGTTCTCCAGGTCGTTGGTCACCTCCCAGACCAGGTCCACCGGCGCCGCGATGGTGATCTCGTTCTGCGTGTGTCCGGCCATGTCACGCTCCTGCCAGGAGGGCACCGTTGACGAGGTCGAGGAACTGCCGGGGCGTCTTGGAGCGTTCGGCGTCCGTCGGCATGGGAGTGCCGTACCGGTTCTCCAGCTCGCCCACGATGCCCAGTAGACCCAGAGAGTCGACGCCGAGAGCCTCGAACGCAGACTCGTCGCGGCGCAGATCCTCCGGCGCGACGGTGACGCCGGTGCACTTCTTCATGAGTTCGGACAGCTCTTCCACAGTGATGCGGTCAGTCATGCCATTCCCTTCCTTGCCTGTTCGACGGCGCCTCAGGACGAGGCGTCGGTGGCGCCGTGCCGCAGCACCAGCGCCGAGTTCGACCCCATGAGCCCGCGGCTCAGGACCAGCGCCGTGCGTACCTCGGCGGTACGGGCCCGGCCTGTCACGAGGTCGAGGTCGTGGCAGATGTCGAAGACGTTGGGGGTGGGCGGGATCAGACCGTGCTCCATCGAGAGCACCGCTGCCGCGACGTCCATCAGCGGCGCCGCGCAGTAGCCCCGGCCGATCCCCGTCTTCGGCGCGGTGACGGGCACCCGGGTGCCATGAGCCCCGAGAGCGTCGGCGATGGCCAGGGCCTCGGCCCGGTCCGCCTTCGGTACGCCGAGGGCGTCGGCGAACACCACGTCGATCTCCTCGGGGGCACAGCCGGCCTCCGCCAGAGCGCCCCGGACGGCCTGGGCAAGGCCCTCCCTGGTCTCCTCCCAACGCGAGGCTCCCGTGAAGGTCGCCGCGTGTCCCGCCAAGTGGGCCCGCACGGGCGCGCCCCGTTCCCGGGCCGTCCTCTCCGCCTCCACCACGAGCATGGCGCCACCCTCCGCGGGCACGAACCCGCAGGCCGCGGACGTGAACGGGCGGTAGGCACGGGTCGGGTCGTCGACTGTGCTGAGTTCCCCGTAGCCGAGTTGGCAGACCACCGAGTAGGGCGCGATCGGCGCCTCGGTCGCCCCGGCCACGATCACATCGGTGCCGCGCCGTACGGCTCGTGCCGCGTGGGCGAGGGCGTCCAGGCCGCCGGCCTCGTCGGCGGCGACGACCGAGCAGGGGCCCTTGAAGCCGTGGCGGATGGAGATCTGGCCGGTGCTGGCGGCGTAGAACCAGGCGATGGACTGGTACGGGCCGACGAAACGACTGCCCTTGCCCCACAACTGCTGGAGCTCGCGCTGCCCGAACTCGCCGCCGCCGGAACCGGCCGCGGTGACCACACCCACGGAGAACGGCACCTCGTCGGTCACGGACCGGGGCAGCCGGGCGTCGTCCAGCGCGAGGTCGGCCGCGGCCATCGCGAAGTGCGTGAACCGGTCGGTCTGGACCAGGAAGCGCTCCTCGATCGCCGCCGCCGGGTCGAAGTCGCGCACCTGGCCCGCCACCCGCAGCGGCAGATCCTCACATCCCTCCCGGGTGACGCGGTCCAGGACGCTGATGCCCTCCCTGGTGGACTTCCAGAACGTCTCGGTACTGGATCCGTTGGGCGCGACCACACCGATTCCCGTGACGGCCGCGCGCCGTGGACGAGGTTCGCTCATCGTGACTTCTCCCTCGGCCGGGTCATGACCACCGCGGACTGGAACCCGCCGAATCCGCTGCCCACCGAGAGCACGCTGCCGAGCTTGCGCTCGCGGGCCACGCGGGGGACGTAGTCCAGGTCGCACTCGGGGTCGGGGGTCTCGTAGTTCGCGGTCGGCGGTACCACCTGGTGGGTCAGGGCCAGCACACAGGCGACCAGTTCGATCGCTCCGATGGCGCCCAGCGAGTGGCCCACCATCGACTTGATGGAACTCATGGGGGTCTCGTAGGCGTGCGGTCCCAGGACCCGTTTGACCGCAGCGGTCTCGTGGCGGTCGTTCTGCTTGGTGCCCGAGCCGTGCGCGTTGACGTAGTCGATCGCGGTGGGGTCGAGCCGCGCGTGGTCGAGGGCGTCCTCGATGGCGCGGGCCATCTCCACGCCCTCGCTGGTGAGGCCGGTCATGTGGTAGGCGTTGCCGAACGTGGCGTAGCCGCCGAGCTCGCAGTACACGCGCGCGCCGCGGGCCCTGGCGTGTTCGAGCTCCTCCAGGACGAGTACGGCGCCGCCTTCGCCCATGACGAATCCGTCGCGGTCGGCGTCGAAGGGGCGCGAGGCGTGGGCCGGGTCGTCGTTGTTCGACGAGGTGGCCTTGATCGCGTCGAAGCAGGCCATGGTGATCGGGGAGATCGGCGAGTCCGAGGCACCGGCTATGCAGATGTCGGCCCGGCCTTCCTCCACGGTGTGGAAGGCGTAGCCGACCGCGTCGAGCCCGGAGGTGCAGCCCGTGGACACCGTCTGCACCGGGCCGCGCGCCCCGAACCGCTCCGCCACCGTCGAGGCGAGCGCGCCGGGCGTGAACGCGCGGTGCAGGTCGGGGCCCGCTTCCCGGTGGTCCACGTCCCAGCGCTGCCCGCCGTGGCTGACCAGGACGTAGTCGTGCTCCAGCCGGGTCGTGCCGCCGACCGCCGTGCCGAGCGAGACGCCGACACGCCAGGGGTCCTCGGCGTCGAGGTCGAGGCCGGAGTCCCGTATCGCCTCGTCCCCCGCCACCAGGGCGAACTGGATGTAACGGTCGCTGCGTTCCACCTCCCGCGGGTCCAGGCCGTGGGCAGTGGGGTCGAAGTCGCACTCGGCGGCGATCCGCGAACGCAGACCGGACGGGTCGAAGAACGTGATGGCCCGTGTCGCCGTGCGCCCGGCCGCCAGGAGGTTCCAGAACGCCGGCACGCCCGTGCCGCCGGGAGCGACGATACCTATGCCGGTGACCGCCACCCGCCTCGTCATGAGCGGACCTGACGTCGTGCGACCGCCTCCGCTCCCACCACTGCGGACTCGGCGTCGGTCTCCTCGGTGTCGACGTGGCCCAGCGGCGGACTCGGTGCCAGGGGACCGAGGTGGAAGACCAGCCGGGCCTCCACATCGCCGACGTTGCGGAAGCGGTGGCGCACGTTGACGGGAATCAGCAGCCCCTGCTCGGGCCGGAGCGGGTGCGGCTCCCCGTCCAGGTCCACCTCGAGCTGCCCGCACACCACGTACACGAACTCCTCGGAGTACGGGTGGTAGTGCTCACCGATTCGGTCACCGGGCTCGATGAGCGCCACGCCCATGAATCCACTGGTGGCGCCCACAGCGGCCGGAGTGAGCATGGCGCGCAGGTCACCGCCTCGCCGGCGGTTGGGCTCGACGTCGCTCAGGTTCACGATGTTGGGACGAGATGTGATCACGCGTTCCTCCGTTGAGGTGCTGCGCCAACGTGGGAGAGGCGGCATCGCCACTCCCACGGATGGCGAATCAGGCGTCGGGCGACCGGCGGTCGGTGACGAGATCCATGCGCGCCCGTTCGAGCAGGTGCGCGAGGCTGCCGTCCTTCGACGTGGCCACGTCCATGCCCGCGGCGTCGTCCAGGAGCGTCGTCAGCTCGGCCACCTGCGCCGAGCCGGACAGACCGAGAAGGTGGCCGGGGTCGGCCTCCTCGATTCCGCCGTGCACGTCGATCAGCCGTACGACGACGTCGTCGCGCTGGAAGATCGTGCTGCGCAGGACCGGGCTGTGCGGGTCGTCCGCCGCCGCCTCGTCCCGGTGGGCCAGGAGTTCGGCGAGCTGCATTCCGCGCTCCGGCCGCGCCGGGTAGTACAGGGCGTACCGTTCGCCCTCCGGCTCCTGCCGCCCCGCCCTCACGTGGTGGACGGCCGGCAGCGCGGCCCTGGTGAAGAAGACCCGGGCGGATTCGGGGTCGCCCAGGTCCCGGTCCTGCTCCAGATGGGGGTTGATGGCCTCCTCGACGGCCCGCACTTCGGGCTGCCGGGCGACGTGGCGCAGCGCGGCCAGCAGGTCGCCCCGCACCTCGACGGCCCGCACCACCCGGTTGCCGTGCATGAACAGCGAGGTGCGGCACAGCCGGGTGGTGTCGTCGACCTTCGGCTCGGGCGAGTCGTAGTCGGCGAGGATCTTGGCGACGATCTCCTCGCTGCCCGGCTTCACGGTGAACGTGAGCGCGTGCCGGATCACACCGTCACCGATCCGGGGTGCCGTCTGGAGGCGGCGCCCGGCCGGGTCGGCGCCCTTCGCCGGCCCGCCGGTCTCGCGGACGACGTGGAAGCGCAACGACCGGGTGTCCCGCACACAGCTGTGCAGCGGCTCCACCATCCGTACGTGCTCCTCGCTGTTGACCCAGGCGAGGAACGGCGGGGCGCTCTCCCACTCACTGGTGATGAGCCACTGGGAGGGGTTCTCGATCGACTGGCACAGCTGGTCGCTGACATGCCCGGGGACGGACGCGACCTGGTTGCACAACTGTTCGTAGGCCTCCAGGAACTGATGCTGGGCCCCGTCGTGGACGTCGACCAGGAGGACGACGCGGAGCCGGGAACCGTCGAACACGGACTGGGAGACATGGTGCGAGGCCTGTCGCGCCCGCGAACCTGCCCCCCGTTCGGACGTGGTGGTCATCCTGCGCACATCTCCTTCGCGGCGGGGAACGTGAACGCCGGCCGCAGGGATGCGACGTCGGCGTTCCTCGATCCTGTGGCCGTCCCCGCACATCGCGCGACTCGGACGACGTCCGCGAGTGACCGGGGCGGGTGGCCGTCGGGCGAGACCGGTCAGGACAACCGGGCCGTCCGCGTGGTCCTCGGTCGGCCGGTCGCAGTGGCCCGTCCGGGTGATGAGCGCGGGACCGCCCGCCCCTCAGCACCCGTCGGGGCGCGCGCCGGTTCGAGGGCCGCGGGGACTCAGCCGACCGCCAGCCCGGTCCTCAGGACCTCGCGCAGCACCTGTTCGGCATCCGGGTCCGGAGCCGGCGACCGCCATGCGACGAACCCGTCGGGCCGGACGAGCACGGCGCCCCCGGGACCCGTGCCGTGGCGCTCCGCCCAGTCGGCGGCGTCCTCCGGCACCAGGTCGGCCTGGGTTCCGGTGCCCACCCGGTACGACCTGAGCGGGAGGGCCAGCTCGTCGGCGAGGCGGATCGCGGCCTCGTGCCACGCGTTCGGCTCAGCGGCGTCACTGAGCAGCACCAGCGACCGCTCGTAGAGGTCGAGCGTCGACACCCGTTCGTCCCCGTGACGCACCCACAGGTGCGGGGCCCTGCTGCCGGGGCCGCCGGTCAGGTCGAGGCTCTCGGGCACCACGGGGGCCGCGGGGTCGGCGCCGACGACGGCGCCCTGCGGGTAGCGGTACCCGAGGGCCACGTTGAGGATGCCGCGCTGGGGACCGCCGCCCGCTCCGGCCGGCGCGGCGAATCCGGGATGGCTGTGCTCGGCCGACCGGGCCGCGGCACGCGCGCTGGTGGCCTCGGCCACGGGGCGGCGCTCGGCGTCGTAGGTGTCCAGCAGGTGATCCCCCGCCCAGCCGTCGAGTACCGCGGCGAGCTTCCAGGCGAGGTTGTGCGCGTCCTGGATACCGGTGTTGGAACCGAAGGCCCCGGTGGGGGACATCTCGTGAGCCGAGTCACCGGCCAGGAACACGCGTCCGGACCGATAGCTGCGGGCGACCCGCTGAGCGGCGTGCCACGGCGCCTTGCCGGTGATCTCCACATCGAGGTCGGCGACCCCGACCGCCCGGCGGATGTGCTCGATGCACCGCTCGTCGGTGAATTCCTCCAGGGTCTGGCCGTGTTCGGGATGCCAGGGGGCGTGGAAGACCCAGTTCTCGCGGTTGTCCACCGGCAGCAGGGCGCCGTCGGCCTCCGGGTTCGTCAGGTAGCAGACGATGAAGTGGCGCTCACCCACGACATCGGCGAGGCGGCGGGAGCGGAAGGTGAGGCTGACGTTGTGGAACAGGTCGCCGGGCCCGCTGTGCGCGATACCGAGCTGCTCCCGCACGGGGCTGCGCGGGCCGTCCGCGGCGACGAGATAGTCCGCGCGGATGGTGGTGTGCTCACCCGTCTCGCGGCTCTTGACCACGGCGGTCACACCGGTGGTGCCGGCGTCGAACGACATCAGCTCGGTGGCGAAGCGCAGGTCTCCTCCGTGCCTGCGGGCGTGGTCGAGCAGGACCGGTTCCAGGTCGTTCTGGCTGCACAGGCACCAGGCGCTGGGGCTGAAGCGGGCCAGGCCGCCCCCCGGGTCGATGTCCTTGAACAGCCACTCGCCCGCGTCACCGGTCAGCGTGGGCGTCTGGAGGATGCCCTTGTTGACGGCCAGGGTGGCGGCCGCCTCCTGGATCGCCTTCTCGACGCCCGCCACCCGGAACAGTTCCATCGTGCGGACGTTGTTGCCCCGGCCTCGCGGGTGGATGGAGGTGCCCGCGTGGCGCTCCACCAGCACGTGCGGCACGCCCAGCCGTCCCAGGAACAGCGAGGTCGACAGGCCGACCAGGGACCCGCCGACGATGAGGACCGGGACGCTGATGGTGTGCGGACCCGTCCGTCCGCCTCGTTCGTTCATCACTGTCGCCTCCAGCGCGTCGAGACCGCCGACCCGGCCGGATGCGGCGGAGATCCTCATGCATGCCCCGGGAAGGTGACAGTGGCTCAGGCTTCACCCGCCTGCTGCGTGCTGCCCGTCCGCACGCGTCGGCCACCCCTGTTGCCCCGCCGGCTCAGTGCCCGGGCCACCGCCGGGCCGCCCCCTCGGGTCACCCCCCGCAGCCCCGCCGACCGCCCCGGCTGCCCCGCCGGCTCACCCCCGCCGCCCCGCCGGCTCACCCCCGCCGCCCCGCCGGGTCACCCCCGTTGCCCCGTCGGGTCACGTCTCCCGCCCTGCCGACCGCCCCCGCCGCCCCGCCGGGTCACCCCCGCTGCCCCGACGGTCACGTCTGCCGCCCTGCCGCCCTGCCGACCGCCCCGGCTGCCCCGCCGGGTCACCCCGTTGCCCCGCCGGCTCAGTGCCCGGGCCACCCCCCCCGGCCGCCCCGTCGGGTCACCCCGCCCCCCGCCGCCCCGCCGGCTCACCCCGCCACCCGCAGCAGCAGCACCGCCCGCGCCGGCATCGTGATCTCCGTCCCCGCCCGGTGCTCCACTCCCGGCGCCTCCCCTTGCTCCTCCCGGCTCGTGTCGACGACGACCTCGTACCGCTCGGCCCACGGCGGCCCCGGCAGGGTGAACTCCACCGGCTCCTCGCCCGCGTGCAGGACGGCCAGGAAGCTGTCGTCGAGGATCTGCTCCCCGCGCTCGTCGCGCCCCGGGATGTCCCGGCCGGACAGGTACATGCCCAGGGTGGCGGCGGGCGCGTACCAGTCCTGCTCCGTCATCTCCGTGCCCCGGGACGTGAACCAGGCCAGGTCGCGCAGGCCGTCCGCGGTCTGGGCCCGGCCCGAGAAGAACGCCCGGCGCCTGAGCACCGGGTGACGGTGGCGCAGCGCGATCAGCCGGGAGGTCAGCGCGAACAGGGCCTGCCAGCCCGGATCCTCCAGCAGCCCCCAGTCCAGCCAGCTGATCTCGCTGTCCTGGCAGTAGGCGTTGTTGTTGCCGCGCTGGGTGCGGCCCAGTTCGTCGCCCGCGACCAGCATGGGCACGCCCGTCGACAGCAGCAGGGTGGTCAGCAGGTTCCTGAGCTGCCGGCGCCTGAGCGCCCGTACGCCCTCGTCGTCCGTCTCCCCCTCGGTGCCGCCGTTGAAGGCCCGGTTGTCGTCCGTTCCGTCCCGGTTGCCCTCGCCGTTGGCCTCGTTGCGCTTGCGCTCGTAGGACACCAGGTCCCGCAGCGTGAACCCGTCGTGCGCGGTGACGAAGTTGACCGACGCGTACGGCCTGCGCCCGCCCCAGGCGTACAGGTCGCTGGAGCCCGACAGCCGGTATCCCATCTCGCGGACGTCCGGCAGGGCGTGCCGCCAGAAGTCCCGTACGGCGTCGCGGTACCGGTCGTTCCACTCCGTCCACAGCGGGGGGAACGCCCCCACCTGGTAGCCGCCCGAGCCCACGTCCCACGGCTCGGCGATGAGCTTCACCCGGCGCAGCACCGGATCCTGGGCGATGACCGCGAGGAACGGGGAGAGCATGTCGACGTCGTGCATGGAGCGGGCCAGCGCCGCCGCGAGGTCGAAGCGGAAGCCGTCCACGCCCATCTCCGTCACCCAGTACCTCAGGGAGTCCGTGATGAGCCGCAGCACGTGCGGCTGGACCACGTGCAGGGTGTTGCCGCAGCCGGTGTAGTCGGCGTAACGGCGGGAGTCGTCCTGGAGGCGGTAGTAGCCGCGGTTGTCGATGCCCTTCAGCGACAGCGTCGGCCCCAGCTCACCCGCCTCCGCCGTGTGGTTGTAGACCACGTCGAGGATGACCTCGATCCCGGCCGCGTGCAGGGCGCGCACCATCCGCTTGAACTCGCCGACCTGCTGCCCGGTCGTCCCGGAGGCCGCGTAGCCCGCGTGCGGGGCGAAGTAGCCGATGGAGTTGTAGCCCCAGTAGTTCCTGAGACCCCGGCGCAGCAGATGGTCCTCGTGCGCGAACTGGTGCACCGGCAGCAGCTCCACCGCCGTCACGCCCAGCTTCACCAGATGCTCGACCGCCGCCGGGTGCGCGAGGCCGGCGTAGGTGCCGCGCAGCTCCTCGGGGATGTCCGGGTGCAGCCGGGTGAAGCCCTTGACGTGCAGCTCGTATATCACCGAGTCCGCCCACGGCGTCTTCGGGCGGCGGTCGTCCGCCCAGTCGTCGTCATCGTGGACGACGACGCCCTTCGGGACGTGCGGCGCCGAGTCCCGGTCGTCGCGCACGGTGTCGGCGACATGCTGCTGCGGCCAGTCGCGGACGTGCCCGTACACCTCCGGCGGCAGACGGAAATCGCCGTCGACCGCCCGCGCGTAGGGGTCGAGGAGCAGCTTCGCCGGGTTCCAGCGGGCGCCGGTCCACGGGTCCCAGCGGCCGTGCACCCGGTAGCCGTAGCGCTGCCCGGGCAGCACACCGGGGACGAAGCCGTGCCAGATCTCGTGGGTCAGCTCGGCGAGCCGGATCCGCGACTCCCTGCCCGACTCGTCGAAGAGGCACAGCTCGACCCCCTCGGCCCCGCCCGCCCACAACGCGAAATTGGTGCCCGCCACCCCGTCCGGGCCCACCCGGAACCGGGCGCCCAGCGGTGTCGGCGCGCCCGGCCACGCGGGCAGGGTGGGCGGCGGCGCGGCCCGCCGCGCCCCGTGCACGGCGGCGGCCTGGCGCCCGTTCCCGGTGGCCTGACGACCGGCCACCGCCTCCTGCTCGGCTGCGCTGGACACCTGTCAGCCTCCCGCGGCTCGTGGGACGACGGGGGACAGAGGGGTGCGGCCCCGTGTGCGGCCCGGGCCGCGGCTCCCCTGCGCGTCGTCCTCCCCACTGTTCTGCCCAGAGGGTGGGTCGCACTCACGTTTCCCCGGGGGCGGGCATGGTCGTTTCCGGGGACTCGGCCGGTCGTTGGGCACCGCGTGAGGCACGTACAAGGGCGCGCGCGGCGCGCGAGGGCCGCGCTGGCCGCCGTAGTGACATGGGCAGGGCTCCTCGCCGGGGCCACGGGCTGTACCTCGGACGACGCGGGCGGGCTCGCCGGGGCGTTCGGCGCGCCCCCGGCGCCCGAGGACGTCATCAAGGTCTCGCCCGGCGACGGCAGCAAGGGAGTGCGCCCCGGCAAGCGGCTGCGGGTGCGCGTGCCCGACGGCCGGCTGGAGAAGGTGAAGGTCGTCAGGTCGCAGGACGCGCAGGAGTCCCCGGTGCCCGGGCAGCTCTCCGCCGACGGCCTGACCTGGGAACCCGACGAGCGGCGGCTCGCGCTGGCCGCCAAGTACACGATCGACGCGGTGGCCGTGGGCGGTGACGGCCGCCGCTCCGCCCGGCGCACCACCTTCACCACCTACGTCCCCGAGGAACGCTTCATCGGCTACGTCGCCCCGGAGAACCGCGCCACGGTCGGCACCGGCATGATCGTTTCCCTGGAGTTCAACCGGAAGATCGCGAACCGGGCCGCCGTCGAACGCGCGGTGCGCGTCACCGCCCGCCCGGCCGTCGAGATCCGTCCGCACTGGTTCGGCAGGACACGCCTCGACTTCCGCCCCGAGGACTACTGGAAACCCGGGACCCAGGTCACCGTCGCCCTGCGCCTGCGCGACGTCGAGGGGGCGCCCGGCGTCTACGGGCTGCAGCACAAGACGTTCTCCTTCACCGTCGGCCGCAGCCAGGTCTCCGTGGTCGACGCCGCCGCGCACTCCATGGAGGTCCGGCGCGACGGCGAGCCCCTCGCCACCGTCCCGGTCACGGCCGGCGCCCCGAGGACGACCACGTACAACGGCAAGATGGTGGTGACCGAGATGCTCGACGTCACGCGGATGAACGGCGCCACGGTCGGCTTCAAGAAGCGCGACGGCAAGGGCGAGTACGACATCCCGGACGTCCCGCACGCGATGCGCCTGACCGACTCCGGCACCTTCCTGCACGGCAACTACTGGGCGCACCACTCCGTCTTCGGCCGCACCAACGTCAGCCACGGCTGCATCGGCCTGCGTGATGTGAAGGGCGGCGGCTCGGACACCCCGGCCGGCTGGTTCTTCGACCGCAGCCTCATCGGGGACGTCGTCGAAGTCGTCAACAGCAATGACAAAAAGGTCTCTCCCGACAATGGGCTCGGAGGATGGAATATGGACTGGAACGCATGGAAGGCGGGCAGTGCCGTGAAGTAGCCGGACAGGGGGGCTGGTTGACCCGGCGGTCCGTTGGGACCGAACAGTGACAATCGCGGGCCTCCGGTGCCGTCCGACCTGTGGTTACTATTCGCCGACGCGCGGGTGCGCGGGTGGGCCTGACCAGGCCCGGGGAGGGGAGAACCACTTGAACGGGCGACCGATATCGGGGGCGTCGGTTGGGCGCGGGAACGGAGTGCTGGCGCTGATACTCGGCGTGCTGCTGCTCGCCGTCACGGCGTGCGGCGGCGGGGGCACCGGCTCCGGTTCCGGCGGGAACGACAGCAAGGGCAAGGGCTCGGACGCCGCGCAGAGCAAGCAGTCCGAGGCGGTCGTCAGCATCACCCCCAAGGACGGAGCCAAGTCCGTCGACACGAGCGGTGCGCTGAAGGTCACCGCCGCCAAGGGGAAGCTGACCGAGGTCGAGGTCAAGGACGCCAAGGGCAAGAAGATCGACGGCGAGATATCCGGGGACGGCGCCACCTGGACGCCGTCCACCCATCTGGCCGGTGCCACCAAGTACACGGTCCACGCGGTCGCCAAGGACTCCGAGGGCCGCACGGCCGCCGAGGACGCCGGCTTCACCACACTGACCCCGGAGAACACCTTCATCGGCACCTTCACACCCGAGGACGGCTCCAAGGTCGGCGTCGGGATGCCGTTCTCCATCCGCTTCTCGCGGGGCATCACCCACCCGGAGGACGTCGAGAAGGCCATCCGCATCAAGACGGAGCCGGCCGTCGACGTCGAGGGCCACTGGTTCGGCAACGACCGCCTCGACTTCCGCCCGGAGAAGTACTGGAAGCCCGGCACCAAGGTGACCGTCGACCTGAACCTCGACGGCGTCGAAGGCCGCTCCGGCGTCTACGGCGAGCAGGACAAGAAGGTCGAGTTCACCATCGGCCGCAACCAGGTCTCGGTCGTCGACGCCAAGAAGCTCACCATGAAGGTGATGCGTGACGGCAAGGTCGTCAAGACCATCCCGGTCACGACCGGCAAGCCCGGCATGGAGACCTGGAACGGCCAGATGGTCATCAGCGAGATGCTCACGGTGACCCGGATGAACGGCGAGACCGTCGGTTACGGCGGCGAGTACGACATCAAGGACGTCCCGCACGCCGTCCGCCTGACCACCTCCGGCACCTTCCTGCACGGCAACTACTGGGCGAGCGGCGCCTTCGGCAACTACAACGCGAGCCACGGCTGCATCGGCCTGCGTGATGTGCGCGGCGGCTGGGACAAGAAGGTGGCCGCCGCGTGGTTCTTCAACCACTCGATGGTCGGCGACGTGGTGGTCGTCAAGAACTCCGAGGACCGGATCGTCGACCCGGACAACGGGCTCAACGGCTGGAACATGTCCTGGGAGAAGTGGAAGAAGTAGTACTCCGCCGCTGACAAGAGGGCCCCGGTGTGACGGACCGCACCGGGGCCCCACCCGTTAGTCGTGGTTAACCTGCTGCCTATGACCGTCTCTCTCGAAGTCGCTGAAGGCGTCGGCACGCTCCGTCTCGACCGCCCGCCCATGAACGCGCTGGACATCGCCACGCAGGACCGGCTGAAGGAACTCGCCGAGGAGGCCACGCGGCGCGAGGACGTCCGGGCCGTGGTGGTCTACGGCGGCGAGAAGGTGTTCGCGGCCGGCGCGGACATCAAGGAGATGCAGGCGATGGACCACACCGCGATGGTCCTGCGCGCCCGCGCCCTGCAGGACTCGTTCACGGCGGTGGCCCGGATCCCCAAGCCGGTCGTCGCGGCCGTGACGGGCTACGCGCTGGGCGGCGGGTGCGAGCTCGCCCTGTGCGCCGACTTCCGCATCGCCGGCGAGAACGCCAAGCTCGGCCAGCCGGAGATCCTGCTCGGCCTGATCCCCGGCGCCGGTGGCACCCAGCGCCTGGCCCGCCTGGTCGGCCCCTCCAAGGCCAAGGACCTCATCTTCACGGGCCGGATGGTGAAGGCCGAGGAGGCCCGCGAGATCGGCCTGGTCGACCGGGTCGTCCCCGCCGACGAGGTGTACACCCAGGCGCACGCCTGGGCGGCGAAGCTGGCGCAGGGCCCGGCGCTCGCGCTGCGCGCCGCGAAGGAGTCGATCGACACCGGCCTGGAGACCGACATCGACACGGGCCTGGCGATCGAACGGAACTGGTTCGCGGGCCTGTTCGCCACCGAGGACCGCGAGCGCGGGATGCGCAGCTTCGTGGCGGAGGGGCCGGGCAAGGCGAAGTTCCTCTGAACATCCCTCCAGGGGCTTGCAATTGACACGGTGTCTGACCCGGCGTCCCTCGATGGGGCGGTTTATGGCAGCCTTAAGGCAACCTTAAGCCCGTCTGGTCGAGGGAGGCCGCCGGTCATTCCGGAACGGGACGTTCCAGCAGGTCGGGAAGGCCTCGCACGACTTCGACGTGTCTCTGGCATATGACATTGGGTCGCTGTTTCACCGCCCGTTCACCGGGGCGTATTCCCCGGGAACGGCCCCGTGCGGCGCTCCGGGCGGCCATGATGGGGGCATGGCGGGGCTGGAGGGTAGGGAACAGCCGCGGGGACACGCTCATGCGGCCGCGGCGCGCTGGTCGCCGACCGTCGAGGACGAACACGCGCTCAAAGTACTGGAGTTGTACGGCAACCCGACGGAGGCAGAGGTTCCACTGCCGTCCCGTCCCGAGTCCGCCGCCACCGCGAGACGGCTCACCCAGGTCGTGGTCCTGCGCCACTGGGGACTCACCCCCAAGACCACCGAGGACGCGGTGCTCCTCGTCTCCGAACTGGTCGGCAACGCCGTCCGCCACACCGGCGCCCGCGTCTTCGGACTGCGGCTGCACCGGCGCCGCGGCTGGATCCGCGTCGAGGTGCGCGACCCCTCCCGAGGGCTGCCGTGCCTGATGCCCGTCCAGGAGATGGACACCAGCGGCCGGGGCCTGTTCCTCGTCGACAAACTGGCCGACCGCTGGGGGGTCGATCTGCTGCCCCGGGGCAAGACCACCTGGTTCGAGATGCGGGTCGCCGACCGCTGACGGCGCGATGCCTCACCCGGTCGCCGGACGGGCGAATCACGCCTTTCCCCGCGAGGCGCCCATTAAATGGTGCAATGCACCGCCATCTCGTCAAGAGCGCCCTGGTCGCGGGAGCCGCCCTCGCCGTCCTCGCCGCCTGCGGCACCGGCAGCGGGGAACGGACCTCCGAGGCACGGGGCACCAAGGCCGCCGTGCCGGCCCCGCCCGAGAAGAAGCCCGTGGAGGGCCTGCCCGGCATGCCGCCCGTCCTGGACCCCGAGGACGTGTACGCGGCCGACCGCCCGAACAAACTGTCCCCGGTGGTCAAGGACTTCCCGTCCCGGGTCTACGTCCCCAACACCGAGTCCGACACCGTCTCCGTCATCGATCCGAAGACGTACGAGATCATCGAGACGATCCCCGTCGGCCGGCAGCCCCAGCACGTCGTGCCCTCCTGGGACCTGAAGACGCTCTGGGTCAACAACAACCGCGGCCACACCCTCACCCCGATCGACCCGAAGACCGGCAAGGCGGGCAAGCCGGTCGATGTCCACGACCCCTACAACCTCTACTTCACGCCCAACGGCAGGTACGCCGTCGTCATGGCCTCCCTCGACCGCGAGCTGGTCTTCCGCGACCCGCACACCATGGAGATCAAGAAGACCGTCCCGGTCTCCTGCTACGGCGTCAACCACGCCGACTTCTCCCTCGACGGCCGCTACTTCATCGTCTCCTGCGAGTTCAGCGGCGAGCTCCTCAAGGTCGACACCGAGAAGATGGAGGTCGTCGGGCAGCAGCGGCTGCCGTTCGAGGGCGCCATGCCGCAGGACGTGAAGATCTCGCCCGACGGCAAGAAGTTCTACATCGCCGACATGATGGCCCACGGCATGTGGGTCCTGGACGGCGACAGGTTCACCGAGCCCACCCTGATGCCCACCGGCAAGGGCTGCCACGGCCTCTACGTCAGCCGCGACTCCCGCGAGATGTACGTGTCCAACCGCGGCGAGGGCACCGTCTCCGTCTTCGACTTCACCCAGAACAGACTGACCAAGAAGTGGGACCTGCCCGACGGAGGCAGCCCCGACATGGGCGGCGTCTCCGCCGACGGCAAGGTGCTGTGGCTGTCCGGCCGCTACGACGCCGAGGTGTACGCCCTCGACACCCGCACCGGCACCCAGCTCGCCCGCATCCCGGTCGGCAGCGGCCCGCACGGCCTCGCGGTCTACCCGCAGCCCGGCCGCTACTCGCTCGGTCATACGGGCATCTTCCGGTGACACCGGTCCGCGCTACGGAGCCCCGGCACTGAGCAGCGCCTCCGAGCCCACCGGCCGGTAACCCGCCGCCTGGAACGCCCGCAGACTGCGCGCGTTCCCCGCCGCCACCTGCGCCCACACCGGAGCGCCCCCGGCCAGCTGCCGCGCCGCGGTGACCAGCCGCCGTCCGACCCCGCGGTGGCGCACCCCCTCGTCCACCTCGACGGCCACCTCCCACCGTCCGGCCACCCCACGGCCCAGCACGAGCACCGCGCCGTCCGCCGCCCACACCCGCACGCCGTCACGCCGTCTGCGGGCCGACGCCACGCGCGGATGCCCGGGGTCGTCGATCTCCGTCAGCGCGATCGACGGCTCCCCGGGCAGCGCGGCACCGGTCAGCAGCACGTCGACCGTGTCGGAGACCCGCCCCGTCCGGTCCATGAGGGCCGTCAGGAAGCGGGCGTTCATCGTGGCCGCGAGCGCGTCGCAGTCGGTACGGGCGAGGGTGCCGCGCACCCAGTCCGGGTCCTCGTCGGTGAAGACCACCGAGTGGGCCGTGAAGGCGAGGACCCCCGCGTCCCGGGGCGAGGGCTGGGGCACGATCGTCGTCCCGCCGTCCGCCGGCGGGAAGACGCCGCACGCCGCCGCGTCGAGTATGTCCCCCAGGCTGTCCGCCACCGTCGCGCTCCTTGAGTCTCCACCCGATGGAGGGTCCAGACTCGCAGACATGATCGATGACGGCACCGGACTGCTCACCATCGGGGAACTGGCCCGGGTCACCGGACTCACCGTGCGCACCATCCGCTACTGGTCCGACCAGGGCGCCCTGCCTCCGGTGGCCCGGTCCGCGGGCGGCTACCGGCTGTACGACGCGACGTCGGTGGCCCGGCTGGAGCTGATCCGCACCCTGCGCGAGCTGGGCCTCGGCCTGGCGGACGTACGCCGGGTCCTGTCCGGTGAGACCACCGTCGCGCAGGTCGCGGCGGCGCACGTGGTCGCGATGGACGCGCAGATCCGGTCGCTCAAGGTGACCCGCGCGGTGCTGTCGACGGTGGCGAAGCGGGGCTCGGACGCGGAGGAGATGACGCTCGTGAACAGACTGGCACGCCTGTCGGCGGCCGAGCGGCGGCGGATCGTGGAGGACTTCGTGGACGAGGTGTTCCACGGGCTGGACACCGCGGACCCGGTGATCCGGGAACGCATGCGGAGCACCGCCGCCGACCTGCCCGAGGAGCCCACCCCCGAGCAGGTCGACGCCTGGCTGGAGCTGGCGGAGATGCTCCGGGACCCGGACTTCCGGGCCGAGATGCGCAAGGTGGCCGAGTTCAACGCGGCCGACCACGGGCACGACGCGCCCGCCGGGGCGTCCGTGTGGTTCTCCCGGCGGCTCGTGCAGCTGGGAGCCGACGCCGTCGAGCGGGGCATCGCCCCCGGCTCGCCCGACGCGGCCGAGGTGCTGAGCGCACTGCTGGGCGACGCCGACCCGGCGACCGTGCTCACCCGGCTGCGGTCGCACGCCACCCATCGGGTCGCCCGGTATCGCGAGTTGCTCGCCGTCGTGAAGGGCGCCGGGCCCGAGGCCGCGTACCGGGAGGAGTTCGCCTGGGTGGTCGCCGCGCTGGAGGCGCGCACGGCCGGTTAATCTGACCTGCGTCATACCTGCGTCAGCAGGACGTACAGCACGAGATGAGGGGCGGATCGGTGGCGGACATCGAGGAAGCACGCAAGCAGTTCGAGCGGATCGATACGGACGGTGACGGATTCATCACCGCTGCCGAGTTCAAGAGCACCCTGGCCAAGTCGGGCGACTGGAACGTCACCGAGTCGGTCGCCGAGGTCGTCATCAAGACCCGCGACCTCGACGGCGACAAGCGCCTGAGCTTCGACGAGTTCTGGGCCTACCTGAACAAGTAGGCCGCCCGGCCGCAGCCGAGCGAAGGGGCCCGGTCCGTGATCGTCGGACCGGGCCCCTCGCCATGCCCGGAGCGAACTGCACCAGAGCCCTCTCCGGACGCGGAATAGGGCCCCCGACCCGCGGGTTGACCCTGGGCACGAGGCTCCACGAGGCACCGTTCGGCTCCGGAAGGGCTAGGCGAGGACATGAAGATCGGCATCATCGGCGCGGGCAACATCGGCGGCAATCTGACCCGGCGGCTCACCGCCCTCGGCCATGACGTGTCCGTCGCCAACTCCCGGGGACCGGAGACGCTCACGGCCCTCGCGGAGGAGACCGGCGCGACGCCCGTGACGGTCGGGGAGGCGGCGCGGGGCGCCGAGATCGTCGTGGTCACCATCCCGCTCAAGGCGGTCCCGGACCTCCCCTCCGGCCTGTTCGACGGCGCCGCGGACGGCGTCGCGGTCATCGACACCGGCAACTACTACCCGCAGCAGCGCGACGGCAGGATCGCCGGGATCGAGGACGACGTCCTCACCGAGAGCCGCTGGACGGAACGGCACCTCGGCCACCCGGTGATCAAGGCGTTCAACGGCACCTTCGCCCAGGACATCCTGGACCGCCCGCTCCCCGCCGGCGACCCCGGCCGCATGGCCCTGCCGGTGGCCGGCGACGACGAGGCGGCCAAGCGCAAGGTACGGGACCTGATCGACGCCCTCGGCTTCGACACCGTCGACGCGGGCGGCCTCGACGACTCCTGGCGCCAGCAGCCCGGCACCCCGGTCTACGGCCTGCGCGAGGGCGTCACGAAGGCCCTGGCGGAGGCGTCTCCGGAGCGCACGCCGGAGTTCAGCGGCTGAGGCGGATCAGGGGGCTTCCGCCCACCTCCGCAGCGCCGCCCGGCTCTCGAAGTCGGCCACGTTCTTGTCGAGCGGGTCGTCGGTGTACTGGTGGAAGCGCCACTTGGCCTTGATACGGGGTTTGCCCGCCGCGACGTAGTCGGCGATCCACAGTCCGTCGCCCGCGTAGGAGGTCGTGTCGACATTCAGCCAGAAGTGCCGGTTGCAGTAGAGGACCACCTGGTTGTCCGGCCGGAGGTCCTTCAGCTTGCGGATGAACAGGTCCTTCTCCGCGTTGCTCGCGTGCGTCCCGTTGCTGGTCGTCTCCCAGTCGACGGCGAGGATGTCGCCCGCCCGGTCCGGGGCCCTGCTCACGAAGTACTCGGCCTGGGCGCCGAGGTTGCCGGGCCACAGGAAGTGGTAGAAGCCGACGACCAGCCCGGCGTCCCGGGCCCGCTTGGTCTGGGCGGCGAGTTTGGGATTGACGTAGGAGCGCCCCTCCGTCGCCTTGACGAAGACGAAGGAGAGGCCGTCGGTGCCGTAGGTGGAGGACTGGTAGGCGCTCACATCGATGCCTCGCAGCATGAGGGCTCCCTGAAGTGCTGTGGGGGAGGGGAGTTGGTGTCCACCACCTTGGCAGGGCCTGCCGTGGCATGACGTGGAAACGTCAACTTGGGTGAACCATGGGACGGGTGTCCGCCGCCGTCGCGGTGATCCGGTCCGCCAGGTCCCCGACGGCCGACAGGAGCCCGGCCGGTGGGAGGGCGAGGTCCAGGGTGTGGGCGGTGACGGTGATGCCGGCGCGCCGGATGACGTGGTCCGTGGGCCCGTCCTGGGTGGTGGCGGCATACACCAGGTGGCCGTGCGGCAGACCGAGCGCGCTGCAGTAGCCGAGCAGCTGGCCGAGGTGGTCGGCGGAGGGCGCGGCCCTGTCGAGGAACACGTACTTCGCGTCGACCACGCCGACCGGACGGCCCGCCCGGTACAGCACGATGTCCGGCCGCAGCCGCACCCGGCGGGCCTCGTCCAGCCGGTGGTGCCCCTCCTGCCCGGCGCACCGGACGCCCCGGCGGGTCAGGACGTCGCCGAGCGCGACCGTGAGGAACCGCTCGAACACGTCCGGCAGGTGGAGCAGGAAGCCCTCCGCCGCGACGGGGCTGCCGCCCTCCGGCTGGACGGAACGGGCGGACAGCACCAGCTCCGCGAGCCGCAGCACGCGTGCGTAGCGGGAGTTGAGGCGGTTCGGTGTCCAGCGGGGCAGCGGTGCGCCGGGGTGGAGGGGGCGGACGCCCGCAAGGTGACCGGCGAGGTGGTGCAGGGCCTGGCGGGTGCGTACGGAGACGCCCGGCAGCCGGGCGGCCAGGCCCAGGGCCGTGAGCAGGACGCGGTTCTCGGCGATGTCGGGGGTGTGGTCGTCGTAGCGCACGGCGACGGGCAGCGGCAGGCCGACCCGGCGCAGCTGGTCCGCCGTGCGGATCCGGCCGCGGATCAGGGGCAGGTCCTCCTCGACCGTGCGGTAGCCGTGCAGCACCCCGGCGTCGAGGGTGCGGCGTGCCGTGCTGGCGAGCAGGTCGGCGACCGCGGGGAGGAGTTCGTCCGACTCGGCCGCGTCGACCGGCTCGGGCCGCCAGGGGTCGTCGGAGGAGTAGGAGAGCAGGAACAGCAGGTCCCGGACGGGGAGTTTGGGGCGCAGATGGAGCTGGACGGTCCCGCCGGACGGGGTGCGCAGCCGGACCAGCCCGGCCCTCTGGTTGCCGCGCAGGCGCCAGCGTCCGCCCGCCGCAGGGGTCAGCCGCACCAGGCCCGGCACGGCGAGCAGCCCGGCGAGCTGGTCACCCGTCAGCTCCCGCACGAGGCCGGGGCCGGTCTCCGGAACGGTCAGGACGAGGCCGGTCACGCCTCCTCCGGGGCCCGCCCGAGCGCCGCACGCAGCACGGGCAGGCCGTACTCCTCCTCCACGTCGATCCCGGTGCCGTAGAGCTGGTCCTCCAGCAGGGGCAGGATCTGGGTACGCCAGACGAGGTCGAGTCCCTCCGGCCGGGCCGCGGCGGGCTTCATCAGGTACGACGGCCCGATCGCCCGGTCCGCGTCGCCGAGCCGGGTGTTGAGTTCGTCCAGCAGCCGTGCGGCGGTGTCCGGCAGGCCGTGCTCCCGCAGCCAGCGGTCCAGCAGGCCCTGGACCGGCGGTTTCTCGGGGGAGAGGCGGCGGAAGGCGAACCGGCGTCGCATCGCCGCGTCGACCAGGGCGATCGAACGGTCGGCGGTGTTCATCGTGCCGACGAGGAACAGGTTGCGCGGCAGGGTGAACGGGGCGTGCGGGCTGTACTGGGTGGTGACGGGCTCCTCGCGGTACTCCAGCAGGAAGTACAGCTCGCCGAAGACCTTCGCCAGGTTGGCCCGGTTGATCTCGTCGACGATCAGGACGTACGGGTTGGACGGGTCCTTCGCGGCACGCTCGGCGAGCAGCCGGAACGGCCCGGGCACCACGTCGAACACGACCGAGCCGTTCTCGCCCCGGACGGGACGGAAGCCCTCGAAGAAGTCCTCGTAGGTGTACGAGGGGTGGAACTGCACGAGTTCGACCCGGTCGGGCCCGGCGAGATGCCGGGCGAGGGCGCGGGCCAGGTAGGTCTTCCCGGTGCCGGGCGGGCCGTGGAAGACGAGCTGCCCCTGTTCCTGGAGCTGCTCGGCGGTCTCCCGGAGCCAGACCGGCGGCATCAGCAGTTGCGCGGCCAGCTCCTCGGTGACGGGTGGCAGTTCCAGTGGCTTGGTGACGTCGACGTCGACGAGTTCCTCGGCGACGACGTCCTCCAGGCCGGCCCGCTCGGCGAGTTCGGCGGCGATGCTGCTGACGTCGTAGAGCGTCGGCGGCAGCGGCAGCCGGGCCTGCACCCGCTCGGGCAGCTCCGCGCGGACGAGCGGCCGCTCGGCGGTGGCCCAGCTCACCGGGCGGCGCCGGGCGTTGTCCGGCCCGTCCGAGGTGTCGTACTCCGCCGGGCCCTGGACCGTGCCGACGTGCACCTCGTCCGGGGTGACGGTGACGACCAGGTCACCCGGCCGCATCAGGGTGAGGAAGGCGTGCAGCTGGTACGCGGCCTGTCCGCGCAGCTGGGCGCCGGCCTCGGGCATCGCCTCGGCGACGGCCCGCTGGACGTCCTGCTTCGTGGAGCCGGCGGCGACCTCCGGGATCTCCCGCCAGGCCATCGAGCAGTAGCCGCGCCGCAGCCAGTCCGGGATGAAGTTGCGCCCGTCCACGTTGTACCCGCGCACCATCCAGCCGCGCTGCTCGTGCTCGACGGCGCCCTTGCGCCATCGGCCCACCCAGCGCTCGTCGTAGAAGTCGACCGGTTCTCCGGTCTGTGCCTGGAGCGTCCGGCACAGCTCCAGCAGGTCGCGGTCGGCGTCCCCGCCGGGTTCGAGGAGCTCGTCGGCGAACGCCTTGACGATCTCCTGCTTGTGCTGGGCGCTGGCGATCGGCTGGTAGGTGTCGGGGAAGAGCAGGAACAGCAGGACGTGGATCTGCGCACGCCCCTTCTTGTGCCCGACGGTCTCCTGGACGTCGAGGCACAGATCCCTGAAGCCGTAGGGGTCCTCGAGCGTCGCCTCCCGCTCCGCGCCTGTCATCCCCGCGAGCCGCTCCACCAGCAGCACCAGGATCTGGAACTGCGCCCAGCGGTAGTTCAGGAAGCCCTGGCCGCCGTTCATGAAACCCGTCAGGCCCGGCTCCAGGTCCGCCGGAACGGTCACCGGGCGGTCGGCCCAGGACAGCACCTCGCCGAGGATCTGCCGCTTCTTGGCCCGCCCGATCTGCTCGGGCACGAGCGGTGCCATGTTCACGAACAGCAACTCGGCGGCGAGCACGACGGTCGCGTCCGGGGCGCCGTCGAGTTGCCGGCGCAGTTTGACCAGGAACGTGTCCGAGGACTCGTCCGGCCGGTCCACGAACCGCGCGCGCAGATCGGCGGCCGTGGCCCGACTCCAGGCCGGCACCTCCCGCGCGAACGCGGACTTCCCGCTCAGCAGCCCGTCGCGGAACACCCGCCGCACCGCCGCCACCACCTCGACGCTGTCCGCCCGCCTCGTCACTGCGTCCCACCCCCTGGTGCTCGAAGGGCCCAGCTTAGGAGGGAGATGTGACAGTCGTCAGGCCGTCGGCCGGGAAGCGGTCAGCACTCGATGATGTTGACGGCCAACCCGCCCCGGGCCGTCTCCTTGTACTTCACCGACATGTCCGCGCCGGTGTCCTTCATCGTCTTGATGACCTTGTCCAGGGACACCTTGTGGGAGCCGTCGCCGCGCATGGCCATGCGGGCGGCGGTGACGGCCTTGACCGCGGCCATGCCGTTGCGTTCGATGCAGGGGATCTGTACCAGGCCGCCGACCGGGTCGCAGGTGAGACCGAGGTTGTGCTCCATGCCGATCTCGGCGGCGTTCTCGACCTGCTCCGGCGAACCGCCGAGCACCTCGGCCAAGGCGCCCGCGGCCATCGAGCAGGCGGAGCCCACCTCGCCCTGGCAGCCGACCTCGGCACCGGAGATGGAGGCGTTCTCCTTGAAGAGCATGCCGATCGCGCCCGCGGCGAGCAGGAAGCGGACCACGCCCTCCTCATCGGCGCCCGGCACGAAGTTGACGTAGTAGTGCAGGACCGCCGGGATGATGCCGGCGGCGCCGTTGGTGGGGGCGGTGACGACCCGGCCGCCGGCGGCGTTCTCCTCGTTGACCGCCATGGCGTAGAGCGTGATCCACTCCATGGAGAGGGCCAGCGGGTCGCCCTCGGAGCGCAGCTTGCGCGCGGTGTTCGCGGCCCGGCGGCGCACCTTGAGGCCGCCCGGCAGGATGCCCTCCTGGGACAGTCCGCGCGCCACGCAGTCCCGCATGACCTGCCAGATCTCCAGCAGGCCCGCGCGGATCTCCTCCTCGGTGCGCCAGGCCCGCTCGTTCTCCAGCATCAGCGCGGAGATGGACAGGCCCGTCTCCTCGGCCAGGCGCAGCAGCTCGTCGCCGGTGCGGAAGGGGTACTTGAGCACGGTGTCGTCGAGCTTGATGCGGTCCGCCCCGACCGCGTCCTCGTCGACGACGAAGCCGCCGCCGACCGAGTAGTACGTCTTCGCGAGCAGCTCCGCGCCCGAGGCGTCGTACGCCCACAGCGTCATGCCGTTCGCGTGGTACGGCAGGGCCTTGCGGCGGTGCAGGACCATGTCGTCGTCGAAGGAGAACGCGATCTCGTGCTCGCCGAGCAGGTTGAGCCGCCCGCCGGCCTTGATCGCCTCCACCCGCTCGTCCGCGCTCGACACGTCCACCGTGCGGGGCGAGTCGCCCTCCAGGCCGAGCAGCACCGCCTTGGGCGTGCCGTGGCCGTGGCCGGTCGCGCCGAGCGAGCCGTACAGCTCCGCGCGGACCGAGGCGACGGAGTCCAGGAACTCCTCGTTGCGCAGCCGCCGTACGAACAGGCCTGCCGCCCGCATCGGGCCGACGGTGTGGGAGCTGGACGGGCCGATGCCGATCGAGAACAGGTCGAAGACCGAGATGGCCACGGGGAACTCCTGACTACGGGGTGGTGCAGAGGGGGTGGGCGCCGCGACCGCTGGTGGCGGGCGCGGCACCCGAAAGGTTTCTTCATTAGTTGTTCGGACCCGCTACGTGTTCAGATCCGTTACTTGCTCGGGCCCGCTACTTGCTCGGGCCCGCTACTCCTTCGGACCCGCTACTTGTTCAGATCCGGGTACAGCGGGTGCTTGTCGGCCAGCGCCTTCACGCGGGCCTTGAGGGCCTGCGCGTCGTAGGCCGGCTTCAGCGCCTCGGCGATGACGTCCGCGACCTCCGCGAAGTCCTCGGTCGAGAAGCCCCGGGTCGCCAGGGCCGGTGTGCCGATCCGCAGACCGGACGTCACCATCGGCGGACGCGGGTCGTTCGGGATCGCGTTCCGGTTGACGGTGATGCCCACCTCGTGGAGGCGGTCCTCGGCCTGCCGGCCGTCCAGCTCCGAGTGGCGCAGGTCCACCAGGACCAGGTGCACGTCCGTGCCGCCGGACAGGACGTCCACGCCCACGGCCCGGACGTCGTCCTTCACCAGACGCTCGGCCAGGATGCGGGCACCGTCCAGCGTACGGCGCTGGCGCTCCTTGAAGTCCTCCGAGGCGGCGACCTTGAAGGCCACCGCCTTGGCGGCGATCACGTGCTCCAGCGGGCCACCCTGCTGACCGGGGAAGACAGCGGAGTTGATCTTCTTGGCCAGCTCGGCCGTGGAGAGGATCACACCGCCGCGCGGGCCGCCCAGGGTCTTGTGGGTCGTGGTGGTCACCACGTGCGCGTGCGGCACCGGGTTCGGGTGCAGCCCGGCCGCCACGAGCCCCGCGAAGTGGGCCATGTCGACCATCAGGTACGCGCCGACCTCGTCCGCGATCCGGCGGAACTCCGCGAAGTCCAGCTGCCGCGGGTACGCCGACCAGCCGGCGACGATCAGCTTCGGCCGGGACTCCTTCGCCAGCCGCTCCACCTCGGCCATGTCGACCCGGCCGTCGTCGCCCACGTGGTAGGCGACGACGTCGTAGAGCTTGCCGGAGAAGTTGATCTTCATGCCGTGCGTCAGGTGCCCGCCGTGGGCGAGGTTCAGGCCCATGATGGTGTCGCCCGGCTTGAGCAGCGCGAACATCGCTGCCGCGTTGGCCTGGGCGCCCGAGTGCGGCTGCACGTTGGCGTGCTCGGCGCCGAACAGCTCCTTGATGCGGTCGATCGCGATCTGCTCGACCACGTCGACGTGCTCGCAGCCGCCGTAGTAGCGGCGCCCCGGGTAGCCCTCGGCGTACTTGTTGGTGAGGACCGAGCCCTGCGCCTCCATGACCGCGACCGGAGCGAAGTTCTCCGAGGCGATCATCTCCAGCGTCGACTGCTGGCGGTGCAGCTCGGCGTCGACCGCGGCGGCGACCGCCGGGTCGAGCTCGTGCAGGGGTGTGTTCAGGACGGACATACGACTCCCTCAGCCCGCGGAGAACGCGGTGTACTCGGCGGCGGAGAGCAGGTCGCCCGGCTCGTCCGTGATCCGCACCTTGAACAGCCAGCCGCCCTCGAAGGGGGCCGAGTTCACCAGCGACGGGTCGTTCACGACGTCCTCGTTGACCTCGGTGATCTCACCGGACACGGGGGAGTACAGGTCGGACACCGACTTGGTCGACTCCAGCTCGCCGCAGGTCTCGCCGGCGGACACGGAGTCACCGACCTCGGGAAGCTGGACGAACACGACATCGCCGAGCGCGTTGGCCGCGTGCTCCGTGATGCCGACCGTCGAGACGCCGTCCTGGGCGGCCGACAGCCACTCGTGCTCCTTGCTGTAGCGCAGCTCTTCGGGATTGCTCATGGCCTGGATTCTCCTGTACGCGCGGGAGTGCTGTGGAAGGGGGGACTGCTGGTGAGCTGGGACGACGGGCACAGGGGCGCTGTCGCGGCCCTTGGGCCAGTGTCTACTTGTGGCGCTTGTAGAACGGCAGCGCCACGACCTCGTACGGCTCGTGACTGCCCCGGATGTCCACGCCCACGCCACTCGCGCCGGGCGCGGCGTGCGCGGCGTCGACGTACGCCATCGCGATCGGCTTGCCGAGGGTGGGGGAGGGGGCGCCGGAGGTGACCTCGCCGACCACCTCGCCGCCGGCGACGACCGCGTACCCGGCGCGCGGCACCCGGCGGCCCTCGGCGACGAGCCCGACCAGCACGCGCGGCGGATTCCGCTCGGCGCGGGCGGCGGCCTCGCGCAGGGCCTCGCGCCCCACGAAGTCGCCCTCCTTCTCGAACTTCACCACCCGGCCGAGCCCGGCGTCGAAGGGAGTGAGGGAGGTCGACAGCTCGTGCCCGTACAGCGGCATGCCCGCCTCCAGACGCAGCGTGTCGCGGCAGGACAGCCCGCAGGGGACCAGACCGGCGCCCTCGCCGGCCTTGGTCAGGCCCTGCCACAGCTCGACGGCGTGCTCGGGCTTCACGAACAGCTCGAAGCCGTCCTCACCGGTGTAGCCGGTCCGGGCGATCAGGGCCGGGACGCCCGCGACCGTGCCGGGCAGCCCGGCGTAGTACTTCAGACCGTCGAGGTCGGCGTCGGTCAGGGACTTCAGGATCCCGGGCGACTGCGGGCCCTGTACGGCGATCAGCGCGTAGGCGTCCCGGTCGTCGCGCACCTCGGCGTCGAAGCCGGCGGCGCGCTCGGTCAGCGTGTCCAGGACCACCTGGGCGTTGGAGGCGTTCGCGACGACCATGTACTCGGTGTCGCCGAGGCGGTAGACGATCAGATCGTCCAGGATGCCGCCGTCGGCCCGGCAGATCATGGTGTAGCGGGCCCGGCCCGGCTTCACGCCGCCGATGTTGCCCACCAGCGCGAAGTCGAGCAGGGCGGCGGCCTGCGGGCCGGTGACGGTGATCTCACCCATGTGGGAGAGGTCGAAAAGGCCGGCCTTCGTGCGCACGGCGATGTGCTCGTCGCGCTCGGAACCGTAGCGCAGGGGCATGTCCCAGCCGGCGAAGTCGGTCATCGTCGCGCCGAGCGAACGATGCAGGGCATCGAGCGCGGTGTGACGGAGTTCTCCTGTACTGCTCACGGTCGGTCGTCTCCCAGGGGCGATGGGGTACCTCCCGCTCGAGCTCGTTCGAGCGTGGGGAGGGCGAGGGCGTTCCTCCCCATCTGTCATCGGAACCTGAGAGGTTCGCCATGACCGCGCCGGTCCATGGCTTGCACCTTGGGTGGGACCACGCCCTGCCCGAGACAGGGGGAGGCCCGCTTTTCAGATGTGCCTCGCCCGCGCGGTAACGGGGCCTGAGAGATTCAAGGGAGGGACTTGCTCCTTCGGCGCCCCAGCTCTTGCGGTGCTGGAGACTCTCCCGCGCGGATTCAAACGGCCGGTATGCAGTTGGCGCGCACATCATTGCACGCATCCTTCGGGCGCGGCAGGGGGACCTTTCCCAGGGAGTGCACGAGTCCCGCCCGCCGGACACGGCGACCTGTAGCAGCCCTGTTGCAGGACGAGCACGTAAATGAGAGGCCCGCGGCATTACCTTCTCTTTACACTCGGCGGGGATGGGACTCCGTACCTGGCCCCAGGGGAGGACGATCACGGTGAACAGGACCACCGCGTACGCGACGACGGGCATCGCGCTGCCCGAGCAGCCGGCCGCCGTTCCGGTCCGGGCGGTCCGCGCCCCGGTGCCGGCGCCGGTCGTCCGCGATCTGCGCGAGCGCCCCGGGTGCGGCCCGCACGCGCTGCTGTTCGGCCCCCGCGACCTCGTCGTGGTCACGGGGCTGCCCGGCAGCGGCAAGTCCACGCTGATGCGGCGGACCGTGCCGGGCGGGCGCATCGACTCCCAGGACACCCGCGACCGCTGGGAGCGCCGCATGCCGCGCGCCCTGCCGTACGCGCTCTACCGTCCGCTCGTCCGCCTCTCCCACTACGCCGGGCTGCGCCGCGCCCTGCGCACCGGGGAGGCCGTCGTCGTGCACGACTGCGGCACGCAGGCCTGGGTCCGCCGCTGGCTCGCCCGTGAGGCCCGCCGCCGGGGCGGCACGCTCCACCTGCTCCTCCTCGACGTCACCCCCGAGCAGGCCCTGGCCGGCCAGCGCGACCGGGGCCGCGGCGTCTCGCGCTACGCGTTCCTGCGCCACCGCGCGGCAAGCACCCGCATCCTGCGCGCGGTGGAACGCGGCGACCTCCCCTCGGGCTGCGGCTCGGCCGTCCTCGCCGACCGCGACGCGGCGAACGCCCTCCACAGAATCGGCTTCACGGGCTGAGCCCACGCCGTCGTCCACCCGGAGTCGGCTTCACGGGCTGAGCCCACGCCGTCGTCCACCCGGAGTCGGCTTCACGGGCTGAGCCCACGCCGTCGTCCACAGGGCCGTATTCCCCATGCCCCGCGGAGTCCGGCAGCCGTTAGCCTGTGACCCACAGCAGTGGTTCCAGGCAGGCGGTAGGCAGATGGACATCCCGGCGGGCTTCTCCGCGGACTTCCCGGCGCAGACGCAGACCCACCCGCACGGCGGTTGGCCCGGCAACGAGCTGGAGGAGGTGCTCTCGGCCTCCCTCGGCGCCGGACCGGCGGCCGGCGGGCGGATCGTCGAGGTGCTCGGCCGGAGTTTCGTGTGGATTCCGCTGCCCAACGGCGGCGGCCCGCACAGCGGCCCCCTCGACCTGCCCGGCATCGAGATCGACGGTCAGGCGTTCGTGCCGGTGTTCAGCTCCGAGGAGCAGTTCCGCCAGGTCGTGGGCTCCCACATGTCGTACACCATCGCGCCCGCCGTGGAGTTCGCCCGCGGTCTGCCCCCGCACGCGGGCATCGCCATCAACCCGGGTGGTGTGGTCGGCATCCCGCTGCCGCCGCCCGCGGTGGCCGAGCTGTGCCGGGCCGGCCGGACCTCGCTGGACGGTCACGCGAGCGGCGGCCGGGTCCGCCTCTTCGAGCCCGACTGGCAGGAGGACCCCGTTGACTTCCTCGCCGCCGCCTCCGCCGAGTTCGAGGCGACCGGTGTCGTCGTCACGGCCCGGCGCTGCCTCGCGGCCATCGAGACCGCCGACCCCGTGATGTTCGTCGGCGTCGAACTCTCCCGGTGGGAAGGCGACCTGCGCGCCCTCCCCCTGGACGCCCTCACCCGTGCCGTCACCGCTGTCCCGGCCCCCTGGCCGGTCAACCTCGTCCTCCTGGACGTGGCGGAGGACCCGGTGGGCGTCTGGATGCGGGACCGGGTCCGGCCCTTCTACCAGCGGTAGGGCAGCCCGCTCAGGGGCGCGAGGAACGGCGCGATCAACCACACACAACCCGCACCCGCCCGACGGCGTCCATCCCCGGGGGCTCCCCCGCGGGCTTAAGCTAGGGCACCGTCGAGGCGTTGTACGAAGGGGCGGTAAAGGTGAGCGCGAGCGGCACGGCCGCGGCCGGACAGGTCGAGCACATGCTGCGCCAGGTCACGCCCGGGCGTTACGACGCCTACGAGGCTCTCCTGCGCGCGCTCGCGACCCCGCACAGCGGCCAGATCTGGATGCTCCTGTGGCACGGCCAGGCCGGCTCACCGGACGCCCAGTACGGAAACATGGACGTCGACGGCCACGGCTACGCCCCCTGCGTGACCTCCGCCCAGGAGCTCTCCGCCAGCGGCTGGAACCGCTCCTACGAGGTGGTCGACGGCGTCGACGTCGCCCGTGCGCTCTACCCCGACCACTACGGTCTCTGGCTCAATCCGCACGCCCCCGGCGGAGGCGTCGGCATCCCCTGGCTCGACCTGCGCCGGATCGCCACCGGCCTGGACCGCCAGCCCGCGGGCCCCCTGCGGCTGTCCGAACCCGCCATCGAGATCCCGCAGTTCTACGCCCTGCTCGCGCAGAACGCCCACCGCACCCCGGCCGTCCGCTCGCTGCGCCGCGCCTGGGTGCAGCCCGCGCTCGGGGCGCCGTACCTCGCCATCGGACTGGACGTGTACGACACCTCGCCGCCGGCCGTGGACTCCGTGCGCGCGATGATGCAGCAGTCCCTCGGCGCCGTGCCGGACGGGCTCCCCGTGTCGACCGTCGCGATGTCCGACGAGCACGACCCGGTCGCCATGTGGCTCCGCGCGAAGGCGCGCCCCTTCTACGACCGCGAGGCCCACGCCACCGCCCCCGTTCAGGCCCCGGCCTCCGGCTACGGATACCCGCCGGCCCAGGGCAGGTACTGACCCGGACCGGATCGGCGTCGCCGCATCCGACGTCGCCGCAACGGCCGTTGCCACCTCGGCCGTCCAGCCGGCGGGCGCCGGGTGCTTTGCGTGCGATGTGCAGGTTTCAACGCCGTATCGTCCGGACCACGTGCTCGCGTGTCCGGATAACGGAATCCCTCAGTCGGCATCACGGTTGCGCATACATTCTCCACCAGGCCTGGCGTGTGATCGTAAGCGCGTTGAAGACTCGCCTCTCAGGCGCGAGGCCGTCGATCCTGTGAGCGCTACCGAGCGAAGGATCGGCCCGACGGTGGCCGTACCATCTGCGGACGCCACGCCATCGCCACAGTGGATCAAGCCGCCGACAATGGTGGGCAAGGGGGCCGGTGACCACCGGCGAGAAGGGGCAGGGCACTTGTGACGGCACCGATCGAGACCACCGGATCGCAGGCCGAGGCCCAGCCGGAGGCCGTGCTGGCGGGTGTGAAGTCCCGGCACATCGAGGGACGGTCTCTCGGGCAGATCGCCTGGACCCGTTTCAAGCGCGACAAGGTGGCGGTGGTGGGTGGCATCGTTGTCGTGCTGCTCATCCTCGTGGCGGCGCTGTCCCGTCCGATCCAGGCGCTGCTGGGCCTCGACCCGAACGCCTTCCACCAGGACCTGATCGATCCGAACACCTCCCTGCCCAAGGGTGACTTCGGAGGGATGAGCTGGGACCACCCGCTGGGCGTCGAGCCGAAGTTCGGCCGTGACATCCTCGCCCGCATCCTGGAGGGCTCCTGGGTCTCCCTGGTCGTCGCCTTCGGTGCGACGCTGCTGTCCGTCGTCATCGGCACCGTCATGGGCCTGGTCGCCGGCTACTACGGCGGACGGGTCGACACCGTCGTCAGCCGGCTCATGGACACCTTCCTGGCCTTCCCGCTTCTCCTCTTCGCCATCGCCATCTCCGCGACGCTCCAGGGTGGCGCCTTCGGCCTCGAAGGACTGCCCCTGCACATCTCCGTGCTGATCTTCGTCATCGGCTTCTTCAACTGGCCGTACATGGGGCGCATCGTGCGCGGTCAGACCCTGGCCCTGCGTGAGCGGGAGTTCGTCGACGCCTCCCGGGGGATGGGGGCCGGCGGCCCGTACATCCTCTTCAAGGAACTGCTGCCCAACCTCGTCGCGCCGATCGTCGTCTACTCGACGCTGCTCATCCCGACGAACATCCTCTTCGAAGCCTCGCTGAGCTTCCTCGGCGTGGGCATCCAGCCGCCCCAGGCGTCCTGGGGAGGAATGCTCAACCAAGCCGTCGACTTCTTCGAGGTCGACCCGCAGTACATGATCGTTCCCGGCCTCGCGATCTTCATCACGGTGCTGGCCTTCAACCTCCTCGGTGACGGCCTCCGGGACGCACTTGACCCCCGCAGCCGCTGACGTCCGCGGCTGCGACGCCCGGCTGCGTCCCGAACGTCCCGCCCAACTGTCCAACTACGAAGGGGAATCCGACCATCATGCGAAGGTCAGCAATGGCCGCGGTTGCGGTCGCCAGTAGTGCCGGCCTGCTTCTTGCGGGCTGCAGCAAGGCCGACGAAGGCTCCGACACTCGCAAGGGCGCCGGTGCGAACGCCGCGACCAAGGGAGTGGTGAACACGTCCACCCACAAGGGCGGCACGGTCACCTATGCGAGCTCCGACGCTCCCGAGTCCCTGGACCCGGGCAACATGTACTACGCCTACGGCTACAACTTCAGCCGTCTCTACGCGCGTCCGTTGATGACCTTCAAGCCCGGTCCCGGTGAGGCGGGCAACGAACTCGTCGCGGACCTCGCCGAGGGCAAGGGCACGCCCAGCGACGGCGGCAAGACCTGGACGTACAAGATCCGCCAGGGCGTCAAGCACGAGGACGGGACCGCGGTCACCTCGAAGGACGTCAAGTACGCCGTGGAGCGCTCGAACTTCGCCCGTGACGTGCTCTCCCTCGGTCCCAACTACTTCCAGCAGCTGCTGGACGACCCGGACAAGTACGAGGGCCCTTACAAGGACAAGAGCGACAAGGGCCTCTCGTCCATCGAGACCCCGGACGACCACACGATCGTCTTCCACCTGAACAAGCCGTTCTCCGAGTTCGACTACCTGGTCAGTGCCCCGCAGACGGCCCCCGTGCCGCGGGCCAAGGACACGGGTGTGGACTACACCAAGAAGGTCGTCTCCTCCGGCTCGTACAAGTTCGAGAAGTACGAGGAGGGCAAGCAGATCGTCCTGGTCCGCAACCCCGAGTGGGACGCCAAGACCGACCCGCTGCGCAAGCAGTACCCGGACAAGATCGTGGTGAACCTCAAGGTCAACAAGGCCACGATCGACAAGGACGTGATGTCCGGGGACACCATGATCGACATCCAGGGCACCGGTGTCGACGCGCAGACCCAGGCGCAGATCCTGAACGACAAGGCCGAGATGGCCAACACGGACAACGCGCCGGGCGGTCGCCTGATCTACGCGGCGATCAACACCAAGCTGGCGCCGTTCGACAAGGTCGAATGCCGCAAGGCCGTCGAGTACGCGATCGACAAGACCGCCGTTCAGACCGCGATGGGCGGCCCGATCCGCGGTGACATCGCCACCACCGTCCTGCCCACCGACGTCACGGGTTACGAGAAGACCGACCTGTACGCCACCAAGGACAGCAAGGGCGACGTGGCCAAGGCCAAGGAGCAGCTGAAGGCGTGCGGCAAGGAGGGCGGCTTCAAGACCTCCATCTCGGCCCGCACCGACCGGCAGGGCGAGGTCGACGCGGCCACCGCGATCGTCGGCGCGCTGAAGAAGGTCGGCATCCAGGCGGACATCAAGCAGTACCCGTCCGGCAAGTACTTCTCCGACTACGCGGGCGTGCCCAAGTTCGGCGAGAAGAACAACATCGGTCTGATGATGATGCAGTGGGGTGCCGACTGGCCGACCGGCTACGGCTTCCTGCAGCAGATCGTGCACGGCAAGGCCATCAGCCAGTCCGGTAACAGCAACCTGTCCCAGCTGGACAACCCCGAGATCAACAAGCTGCTGGACGACGCGATCGGCAACACCGACGAGGCCGCCCGCACCAAGGCGTACACCGAGGTCGACAAGAAGGTCATGGAGCAGGCCGCCATCGTTCCGCTGACCTACTTCAAGGTCCTGCTGTACCGCACCCCGCACGCCACCAACCTGGTGTCGTCGTCCGCCTGGAGCGGTCAGTACGACTACCTCAACGTCGGTACCGCCGAGAAGTAGCCCCGGAAGGCAGGTGAAGGCATTGGCGCCCGCGGAGTTCGTCCTCCGCGGGCGCCGGCGCCGGTCCTCGTGATCTCGTACATCATCCGCCGGACGATCGCGGCATTGCTCCTGCTGCTCGTCGTCACCGCGGTCACCTTCGGCATCTTCTTCATCCTGCCGAAGCTCGCAGGGCAGACCCCCGACCAGCTGGCGCAGCAGTACATCGGCAAGAACCCCACCCCCGAGGACATCGCGGCGGTCAAGCGGAACCTCGGGCTCGACCAGCCGGTCTACGTCCAGTACTGGGAGTTCATCAAGGGGATCGTCTCCGGCGCCACGTACGACCTCGGCCCCAGCACGGTCCGCTGTGACGCCCCCTGCTTCGGCTACTCCTTCAAGGACCACATCGAGGTCTGGCCCCAGCTGACCGAGCGACTCCCGGTCACCCTCTCGCTGGCCGTCGGCGCCGCCGTGCTGTGGCTGGTCGGCGGTATCGCGGCCGGAGTGGTCTCCGCGCTCAAGCCGGGCTCGTTCTTCGACCGGTCCGCCATGGGCGTGGCGCTCGCGGGCGTCTCCCTGCCCATGTTCTTCACCGGTCAGCTGGCCTTGCTGCTGTTCAGCTACAAGCTGGAGATCTTCGGCAGGACGTACGTCCCCTTCACCGAGAACCCCTCCCAGTGGGCCAACACCCTGTTCCTGCCGTGGTGTTCGCTGGCCCTGCTCTACTCGGCCATCTACGCCCGGCTGACCCGCTCGGGCATGCTGGAGACAATGAACGAGGACTTCATCCGAACCGCCCGGGCCAAGGGCCTGCGCGAGCGCAAGGTCGTGGTCCGACACGGTCTGCGGGCCGCGCTGACGCCACTGGTGACGGTCTTCGGCATGGACATCGGCCTGCTGCTCGGCGGTGCCGTCATCACCGAGACGGTGTTCTCCCTGCACGGCATCGGTGAGTACGCGGTCCAGGCGATCACCGCCAACGACCTGCCCCCGATCCTCGGGGTGACCCTGCTCGCGGCGTTCTTCGTCGTCTTCATGAACCTTGTGGTGGACCTGCTGTACGCCACGATCGACCCGCGGGTGAGGCTCTCGTGACCGAACTGTCCAAGACCGAGGCCGCCGTCGGCGAGCCCACGCCCGCAGGCGGGACCCCCCGGGCCTTCCTGGACGTGCGCGACCTCAAGGTGCACTTCCCCACCGACGACGGCCTGGTGAAGTCCGTCGACGGCCTCTCCTTCCAGCTGGAGAAGGGCAAGACCCTCGGCATCGTGGGCGAGTCCGGCTCCGGCAAGTCCGTGACCTCGCTGGCCGTCCTTGGTCTGCACCGCCTGGGCAACCGGGGCAAGAACGTGCAGATGTCCGGGGAGATCTGGCTCGACGGCAAGGAGCTCGTCTCGGCGAGCCCCGACGAGGTGCGCCGGCTGCGCGGCCGCGAGATGGCGATGATCTTCCAGGACCCGCTGTCCGCGATGCATCCGTACTACACGGTCGGCAACCAGATCGTCGAGGCGTACCGCGTCCACAACAAGGTCGACAAGAAGACCGCCCGCAAGCGTGCCGTCGAACTGCTCGACCGGGTCGGCATTCCCGAGCCTGCCAAGCGGTTCGACAACTACCCGCACGAGTTCTCCGGCGGTATGCGCCAGCGTGCCATGATCGCCATGGCCCTGGTCAACAACCCGGAACTGCTGATCGCGGACGAGCCGACCACGGCCCTCGACGTCACCGTGCAGGCGCAGATCCTGGACCTCATCCGGGACCTGCAGAAGGAGTTCGGCTCCGCCGTCATCATCATCACGCACGACCTCGGCGTGGTCGCCGAGATCGCCGACGACATCCTCGTGATGTACGGCGGGCGATGCGTGGAGCGCGGCCCGGTCGACAAGATCTTCTACGAGCCGCAGCACCCCTACACCTGGGGGCTGCTCGGTTCGATGCCGCGCATCGACCGGGCGCAGACCGACCGGCTCATCCCGGTCAAGGGCCAGCCGCCCAGCCTCATCAACGTCCCGTCGGGGTGCGCGTTCCACCCGCGCTGCCCGTACGCGGACGTCCCCGATGGCGGGGTCACCCGCACCGAGCGCCCGGAGCTGCGCGAGGTCGGCGGCAGGCACCACGTCGCCTGCCACCTGTCGCAGGAAGACCGCAGCCGGATCTGGACCGAAGAGATTGCGCCGAAGCTGTGAGCGAGACTGAGACCCGGGCCGGGACGTCGGCCGCGCGGACCGAGAAGCCGGCCGCAGACGAGAAACCGCTGCTCAAGGTCGAGGGACTGGTCAAGCACTTCCCCGTCAAGAAGGGCCTGCTGCAGCGGCAGGTCGGGGCGGTCAAGGCCGTGGACGGCATCGACTTCGAGGTCCGCCGCGGCGAGACCCTCGGGGTCGTCGGCGAGTCCGGCTGCGGCAAGTCGACCATGGGCCGTCTCATCACCCGGCTGCTCGAACCCAGCGGCGGGAAGATCGAGTTCGACGGTACGGACATCACGCACCTCGGCACGGGCGGGATGCGCCCGTTGCGCCGCGACGTACAGATGATCTTCCAGGACCCGTACGGCTCGCTGAATCCCCGGCACACCATCGGCACGATCGTCTCCGCGCCGTTCAGGCTCCAGGGCGTCGAGCCCGAGGGCGGGGTCAAGAAGGAGGTCCAGCGCCTCCTGGAACTGGTGGGTCTGAGCCCGGAGCACTACAACCGCTATCCGCACGAGTTCTCCGGCGGTCAGCGTCAGCGCATCGGCATCGCCCGGGCGCTCGCACTGAAGCCGCGGATGGTCGTGGCGGACGAGCCGGTGTCCGCGCTCGACGTGTCGATCCAGGCGCAGGTCGTGAACCTGATGGACGACCTCCAGGACGAGCTCGGCCTGACGTACGTGATCATCGCCCACGACCTCTCCGTCGTACGGCATGTGTCCGACCGCGTCGCGGTGATGTACCTCGGCAAGATCGTCGAACTCGCCGACCGGGACGCGCTCTACACGTCGCCGATGCACCCGTACACCAAGGCGCTGATGTCGGCGGTGCCGATCCCGGATCCCAAGCGACGTACGGCGAAGAGCGAGCGCATCCTGCTGCGCGGTGACGTGCCTTCACCGATCGCCCCGCCGAGCGGCTGCCGCTTCCACACCCGGTGCTGGAAGGCGACGCAGGTCTGCACGACGACCGAGCCGCCGCTGGCGGAACTGCGGCCCGGCCAGCGGGTGGCGTGCCACCACCCGGAGAACTTCGAGGACCAGCAGCCGCAGGACACGGTGCTGCTGTCCGTGGCCAAGGAGGCGGCGGCACTGGTCGCCGACGAGGTGCTGGCCGAGTCGGCACAGACGTCGGCGGCGGTGGCGGCGGAGAGGGAGCCGGAAGCCTCCGGGGAGGCTGCCGAGACGGAGGCGGAGGAACCCGCTGAGGAAGTGGCGAAGAAGTCTGCCTCGAAGGAGCCCGAGGGCAAGTGACCCGGCCCTGCCGGAGCGCCTCTGCCTTGAGAATTAAGGCAGAGGCGCTCCGGCAGGTAAAAATGTTCGGGTGCTCCAGCAACTCTTCAGCCCGTCCGTCCAGCACACGCTCGACCTGATCGGCATCTTCGTCTTCGCGATCTCCGGCGCCCTGCTGGCCGTGCGCAAGAACTTCGACGTGTTCGGCATGGCCGTCCTCGCCGAGGTCACCGCGCTGGGCGGCGGGCTCTTCCGCGACCTGGTCATCGGAGCCGTACCGCCCGCCGCCTTCACGGACCTGGGGTACTTCCTCACCCCGCTGCTCGCCACGCTCCTCGTCTTCTTCCTGCACCCCCAGGTCGAACGCATCCAGGTCGCGGTCAACGTCTTCGACGCGGCCGGCCTCGGCCTGTTCTGCGTCGTCGGCACGATCAAGGCCTACGAGTACGGGCTCGGCCTGACCGCCTCGGCCGGACTGGGGCTGACCACCGCCGTGGGCGGCGGTGTACTGCGGGACGTGCTCGCCAACGAGGTGCCCTCGCTGCTGCGCTGGGACCGCGACCTGTACGCCGTCCCGGCCATCGTCGGCTCCGCCCTCGCCGCCCTGTGCATCCGCTACGACGCCCTGAACCCGCTCACCAGCTCTCTCGCGGTGATCACCGCCTTCGTACTGCGCCTGCTCGCGATGCGGTACCACTGGCGAGCTCCGCGGGCGTGGCACCGGCGCTCGACGGTGAGCGAGGAGGAACAGCCCGTCCTGCCGTGACGGGCCGGGTACGAGTCGGACACTTACCGAGGATGCCCGTGTCTCGCCAAGGCGTGACCAGGCATGATCAGGCATGGCCCAGGCCTGCGCGCAGGCAAAGCTACCGCTTAGTAGTAACGTCTTGTACTGTTCAGCCATGCCAGAAGCAGCCACCGCCCCGGCCACCCGGGCCACGATCGGCGACAGCGAGTTCGACCGCGACACCGCGCTCACCCGCCGCGCACCCGGCGTCTACGACATCGACCTCTCCGCCGGCTGGACGATCATCAGCGCCGTCAACGGCGGCTACCTGCTGGCCGTCCTGGGACGCGCCCTCGCGGACGCCCTCCCGCACGCCGACCCCTTCACGATCTCGGCGCACTACCTGACCGCGTCACAGCCCGGTCCGGCGGTCGTCCGCACGGACGTCGTCCGCACCGGCCGTACCCTCTCGACCGGCCAGGCCTCCCTCCTCCAGTACGACGACGAGGGCCGCGAGGTGGAACGCATCCGCGTGCTGGCCTCCTACGGCGACCTGGACACCCTGCCCGACGACGTCCGTACGACCGCCCGGCCGCCCGCGATCCCGCCGATGGAGCACTGCTTCGGCCCGGAAGACGGACCCGCCCCGGTCGACGGCAGCTCGGCCATCACCGACCGGCTGATGCTCAAGCTCGACCCCTCGACCCTGGGCTGGGCCCTCGGTCAGCCCTCCGGCAAGGGCGAGATGCGGGCCTGGTTCGGCCTCGCGGACGGGCGCGACCCCGACCCGCTGTCCCTGCTGCTCGCGGTGGACGCGCTGCCGCCCACCGCCTTCGAGATCGGACTGAAGGGCTGGGTCCCCACAGTCGAGCTGACCGTGCACGTGCGCTGCCGTCCGGCGCCGGGTCCGCTGCGGGTGTCGATCACCACGCGCAACCTCGCCGGCGGCTTCCTGGAGGAGGATGCCGAGGTGTGGGACAGCGCGGACCGGCTGGTCGCGCAGTCCCGGCAGCTGGCGCGGGTCCGGCTGGGCTGAACCTTCCCTCGCTGACAGGCGGTTCACAGGGCGGTCCCAGGGTCGGCCCGTACGGTTACGGCGCTGGTTGAGTGCTCGCCTCAGGGCTCCCTCGACCTGGGCGCGGCAGGGGCGGCGCGTCCGGCGAACGGGCGCGTCGCCCCTGTGCGTTGTGTTCTGTGTGTCGTGCCCTGTGTGTCGTGCCCTGTGCGGGTGCGGGTGCGGGTGCGGGTGCGTTGCGCGTTGCCCGTTGCGCGTTTGCGCGAGGGTGTCAGTCCAGCCAGTGCTGCCGGCCGAGGCCGATCAGCCGCATCTGTCGGGTCGCCAGCTGAGTGACGTACCGGGTCCGGTCCGCGCGCTCCTCCTCCGGCCCCTCCAGAACCTCCAGGAACAGCGACGCCGTGCTCAGCATCTGGTCGACGTAGAGGTGCGCGAGCATCAGCAGGTCGTCCTCGCTCCAGCCGCGCGACACCGGGTCCTCGGCCAGCTCGACCTCGACCTCCTGGGCGAAGCGGGCCAGTTGCTCCCGTATCGCCTCCCGGACCGGCTGGACTCCGCCATGTCGTTCACGGGCGATGAACCGGACATGGGCGGGGTACCCGTCGACGTGACGGGCGATCAGGTCGATGGCGCGCGCGACGCGTTCCTCCGGGTCACCCGTCGCGGACACCGTCGTCCGGATCATCGGGTGCAGGCTGCCCAGCGCCTCCTCGACCAGGGCCACGCCCAGATCCGCCGTGGAGCGGAAGTGGCGGTAGAAGGCGGTCGGGGCGACACCGACGGCGCGGGTGACCTCGCGCAGTCCCAGGCTGCTCAGGCTCTGCTCCTCCAGCAGCGCCAGGGCCGCGTCCAGGAGTGCCTGCCGGGTCTTCTGCTTCTGGGCCTGCCGGATGCCGAGGGTGTGACTCATGACATGCAGTTAACAACTGTTCTCTGGAATTGGAAAGTCATGAGAGACGTTAGACTGGGAAGTCAGTGAACAACTGTAACCGCAATCGTTCACCGAAACTCTGGGGGCTGTTTCCCATGCTGTTCATCGTCGCCGCACTCCTGCTGCTGGGGGTCGTCCTGGGCACCGTGGCCCACGCGCCGCTCACGTTCTCCCTGGCCGCAGGCGCCGTCATCGCCGTCTGGCTCGGTATCTTCGCGGTCCGCGAGCGCGGCCGCCGACGCCACACGCAGGCCCACTGACACCGTCCGCCACCCTTCGAACCGACTCCGGGAGTCGATCATCATGCAGCTCACCGCTCCGGCCTCGCACCGCACCGGCATCCGTGACACCGACGGCATGGCCGTCGCGTCCTTCGTCCTCGGCCTGCTCGGCCTGCTCGTGCTCAACCTCTTCCTCGGCCCGATCGCCATCGCGCTGGCGAGCGTCGCCCTGTGGCGCGGCACCGAGCGCCGCGGCCGCGCATGGCTCGGCCTGAGCCTGGGCATCGCCGACCTGCTGGTCCTCGCTGCCTTCATGGAGTTCGACAGCACGATCTCGTGGAGCTTCTGAGCCGCCGTCGGACAACCGTCCGCCGGTACGCCGCGGCCGGGCCCGAGGGCGACGGGCCGTCGCCGCGCCGGAAAGCGGTTCACGCTCGGCCAGCCTTGCTCTGAGGCCGGTCGAAGGGGAGCCGTAGAATCGGGCTCACCATGGCTTACCTCGACCACGCCGCGACCACCCCGATGCTCCCGGAGGCGGCAGAGGCGCTCACCGCGCAGCTGGGTGCCACCGGCAACGCGTCCTCCCTCCACGCATCCGGCAGGCAGGCCCGCCGCACCGTCGAGGAGGCCCGCGAGACTCTCGCCGAAGCCCTCGGCGCCCGCCCCAGCGAGGTCGTCCTCACCTCGGGCGGCACAGAGGCCGACAACCTCGCCGTCAAGGGCCTTTACTGGTCACGCCGTGACGCCGACCCGGCCCGCACCCGTGTCCTCGCCAGCCCCGTCGAGCACCACGCGGTCCTCGACGCCGTGCACTGGCTCGGCGAACACGAGGGCGCCACCGTCGAGTACCTCCCGGTCGACCCCCACGGCCGCGTCCACCCGGACACCCTGCGCGAGGCGATCGCCCGCAACCCCGACGACGTGGCCCTCGCCACCGTCATGTGGGCGAACAACGAGATCGGGACGATCCTGCCCGTCCGTGAACTCGCCGACGTGGCAGCCCAGTTCGGAGTGCCGCTGCACTCGGACGCCGTCCAGGCCTTCGGCCAGGTCCCGGTGGACTTCGCCGCCTCGGGACTCGCCGCGATGACGGTCTCGGGCCACAAGATCGGCGGCCCCTACGGCATCGGCGCGCTGATCCTCGGCCGTGAGCACACCCCCGTGCCGGTCCTGCACGGCGGCGGCCAGGAACGCCATGTGCGCTCCGGAACCCTCGACGTCCCGGCCATCGCCTCCTTCGCCGTAGCCGGGCGGCTGGCCGCCGAGCAGCGCGAGTGGTTCGCCCGCGAGATCGGCGCCCTGCGCGACTCCCTCGTCAGCGCGGTCCGTTCCGCCGTGCCGGACGCGATCCTCGGCGGCGACCCGGACCCGGAGGGGCGCCTCCCGGCCAACGCGCACTTCACCTTCCCCGGCTGCGAGGGCGACTCCCTGCTGCTCCTCCTCGACGCCCAGGGCATCGAGTGCTCCACCGGCTCCGCCTGCACCGCCGGCGTCGCCCAGCCCAGCCATGTCCTCCTCGCCACCGGCACCGACCCCGACCTGGCCCGCGGCACCCTGCGCTTCTCCCTCGGCCACACCTCCACCGAGGCCGACGTCGAGGCCCTGGCGAAGGCCATCGGCCCGGCAGTGGAACGGGCGAGGGCGGCTGGACTGACCTAAGGGGCTTCAGACAGCGGGCCCCTGCGGTCAGGCCGGTGTCGTGCGCGCCCGGCGTACCAGGCGCATGTACTTGTCCCAGTCCCAGTGCGGCCCCGGGTCCGTGTGGTCCGTGCCCGGGACCTGCACGTGGCCGATGATGTGCTCGCGATCGACGGGTATGTCGTAGCGGGCGCAGATCCGGGCCGTGAGACGGGCCGAGGCCTCGTACATCTCGTCCGTGAGGTCCTGCGGGCGGTCCACGAAGCCCTCGTGCTCGATGCCGACACTGCGTTCGTTGTAGTCGCGGTTGCCCGCGTGGTAGGCCACGTCCAGCTCGCGGATCATCTGCGCGACATGCCCGTCCTGGCGGACGATGTAATGCGTGGCCGCCTTGTGCCCCGGGTCCCGGAAGGCCTTCACAGCGCTGTCGAAGCTGCCCTGCGTGACATGGACGATCACCATGTCTATGCCGAAGTCGTCCGGGCGGTCCGCGCGGCGCCAGTTCGCCTCGGAGGCCGCCACCCAGCGCGCGCCCGTGTAGTCGACCGCGCCCTCTTCGCGCGGCTTCTCGACGCCCGGTGTCCGCCACCACAGCCGCGCCAGCTCGTCCCGGGCGAGCACGGCGGAGCCCGCCGCGGCCACCGTGCCACCGATCAGCAGCGCGCGGCGGCCGACCTTCCGGTCGCCGTCCCTCGAAGCCTTCCGCTCTCCCATGTGATCGTCAACGGATACCCGGCGGCCGTGGTTCCCGCGCCCCCTTACCCTGGAAGGGTTATGACTGAGACCCCGCAGCGCCCCCGCCCCCTCCGCGTCCTGGCCGCCATGTCCGGCGGTGTCGACTCCGCCGTAGCCGCCGCCCGCGCGGCCGAAGCGGGCCACGACGTGACCGGCGTCCACCTCGCGCTCTCCGCCAACCCCCAATCCTTCAGGACCGGCGCGCGGGGCTGCTGCACCATCGAGGACTCACGCGACGCCCGCCGCGCCGCGGACGTCATCGGCATCCCGTTCTACGTGTGGGACCTCGCCGACCGTTTCCGCGAGGACGTCGTCGAGGACTTCGTCGCCGAGTACGAGGCCGGCCGCACCCCCAACCCCTGCCTGCGCTGCAACGAGAAGATCAAGTTCGCCGCCCTCCTCGACAAGGCGCTCGCGCTGGGCTTCGACGCGGTCTGCACGGGCCACTACGCCCAGGTGATCGTGCGCGAGGACGGCACCCGCGAGCTGCACCGCGCCTCCGACATGGCCAAGGACCAGTCGTACGTCCTCGGCGTCCTGGACGACCGGCAGCTCGCCCACGCGCTGTTCCCGCTCGGCGACACCGTCACCACCAAGGACGAGATCCGCGCCGAGGCCGAGCGCAGGGGCCTGGCCGTGGCCAAGAAGCCCGACTCGCACGACATCTGCTTCATCGCCGACGGCGACACCCAGGGCTTCCTGGCCTCCCGCCTCGGCAAGGCGGAGGGCGACATCGTC